>NZ_JBITUJ010000001.1:0-672098 GCF_044542435.1 Marinomonas sp. NPDC078689
TTTTTGGCGAAATTATTGATCACCAAGGGCCATGAACGTTCCCTTCTTGCGTTAACTAATTGTTATTTATATCAAATTCGTGGGGATACCTCAGGCTCTGACCCCTTTTAGCTAAAAAGCCAAGCTCGACGCATCAGCGGCTCTCTAAAGATACGGCAAAACAAGAAGCTATCACACTGATTGTGCATACCGTCCGCAGGGTCAGACCCCTTAAAAAGTAGCACATCGTTCAAACAACCACATCACTTGATGTTTAAGGGCTCTGACCCTAGTCGTAACAGGCAAACTAGCTAGGCTTTGAAATATTTTTTAAGACAGGCATACGAAAAAGCCAGGCACATATAAAAACTAATAAGCACGGTACTTCTAACGCTTATTCTCCGTTATTTATTACACAATAAAGACAGGCTCTGCCCTTAAGTTGTTACTGACCAAGGTGCTGGCATCTATGCTCTTGATAATAGGGGTAGGCACTCTTTTTATTCAAGACAGGCATATATAAAAACCAACAACCACAAGCCCTTCAGGACTTTTCGTTTTATTCGTTCTATTTCTTCTATACTTAATGTTTGTTTTCTCAAGGAAGAGGAACGGATATGCCAATGCCCCGACGTCAGCAAGTGTGCTTAGACGATACCCCGTATTACCACTGTGTTGCTCGATGTGTGCGTCGTGCCTTTTTGTGCGGTGAAGACCCGCATACTGGAGCGAGTTACGAGCATCGACGAGATTGGGTAGAGCGGCGCTTGTTGTTCCTAGCCAGTGTGTTTTCCATCGATGTCTGTGCTTATGCGGTGATGAGCAACCATCTTCATGTAGTGCTGCATATTGATTCTGAGACGGTGAAAAACTGGTCTGTCGTTGAGGTTTTAGAGCGTTGGCATAAACTTCATAAAGGCACGACCTTTACTCAACGATATCTGCTTGGTGGCACACTGCCTGCGTATGTGGTTGCGCTAGCAGAAGCGGCGGCAGAAACTTACCGAGAACGCTTAACAGACCTAAGCTGGTTTATGAAAGAGCTCAACGAACCCATCGCTCGGCGATCTAACCTAGAAGACGAATGCACTGGGCACTTTTGGGAAGGGCGCTTTAAATCCCAGGCTTTATTGGATGAAGCCGCCCTGATCGCTTGCATGGCCTACGTGGATTTAAATCCAGTAAGGTCAGGCATCAGCGACACACCAGAAGAATCAGATTTCACCAGCATTAAGAAACGAGTAGCAGCCGTGAAAGAGAACAGCCAACCTAAAGCGCTGTATGCTTTTGTTGGGAATTCAAAACACGATATGCCTAATGGATTGCCTTTTAAACTCGCAGATTACTTAGAATTAGTCGATATGACTGGGCTCATTGTGAGAGAAAGCAAAAAAGGCTCGATTGATGCCTCCTTGCTTCCCATCTTGCAGAGGTTGAATATATCCTCTGAAAACTGGCTTTGTATTGCTACTGAATTTGAGGCGAGAACAGGCCGGGTCGTCGGGCAAGAATTATCCATAGATCATTACTGTGAATCCCACCATAGAAAGCGGTATCGTAAAAGTAGTCAGTTACTTATTTAACGAAAATAGTCGATTAGAATACAGTGGATCAACTTCTGGCTGAGATCTTTTTGTAACTAAAAAAGGTCAAGCAGCATTGTTATTGAAGAATAGTGTGATACTCCCTCTCGCACACTTATTTTTATCCTGTATATTTTGATTTATTAGTGATGAGTGATTTCAGCAGTGTGCCCAATATATTGTTTTTATTAACTATATAAGATGCCTGTCTTTGTTTTGTTTGTTTTGTTACTCGCCGTTTAAGGGCTCTGAACCTCGTCGTAACCGCTGAACTCGTTAGCGCCCAACGCTCTCGTGCTTAGCGCCAAAAGTCGCATGCGCCATCACTTTCTAAAGAGCCGTACCTCGACGCGTTAGCGGCTCTCTAAAAGGTACTGCAAAAAAAGAACCTCTCGCACTGACCTTATTCATACTGTCCAATAAGTGTGTCTAATTGCCAATGCACGCCTGTGACTAAACAGCTAAAATCGTAGTCTATTACCTTAGCGTGATATCGCTATTCAACTTTGGGAAGTCCAGAGCTTTTAACACCATATTACTCTGTGTCTTTTTCTCATTATAAAAAACCTCCAATAAGGCAGTGCCATTATTGGAGGTTTTTTGTTTTTACTTTTTTGGTGTGCGTAAAAACTTATTCTATTTGTGCGTTGTCAACAATATGGTTGTCGCCAATGTCTTTTGGTAAGACTAGATTAAGAATAATAGCAACGATGCCGCATAGGCTGATGCCTTGTAAGTTAAACTCGCCAATGCCAAAGGCCATTCCGCCAATACCAAAGACTAGTGTAACGCCGACAATAACAAGGTTACGTGATTTATGAAGGTCTACTTGGTTTTTAATTAACGTGTTGAGTCCAACCGCCGCTATGGAGCCAAATAATAAAATCATAATGCCTCCCATAACAGGCAGGGGAATGGTTTGTAATAAGGCACCTAGTTTGCCAACCCAGGCAAGGACAATCGCGGCAATTGCTGCCCATGTCATGATCACGGGGTTAAAAGATTTAGTGAGCATGACAGCCCCAGTGACTTCGCTGTAGGTTGTATTTGGCGGCGCGCCTACCATGGCTGCTGCCATAGTAGCGATCCCATCTCCTGCGATGGTGCGATGCAAGCCTGGTTTTTTCAAGTAATCTTTGCCAGTGACACTGGAGATAGAAAGTATATCGCCTACGTGCTCTATCGCAGGTGCGATGGCCACAGGAATCATAAATAAAATGGCGTTTATATTAAACTCAGGAGCGGTAAAGTTTGGCATAACAAACCAAGCGGCTTGATGAACCGCATCGAAGTTAACAATGCCGAATAGTAAGCTTAATGAGTAACCCACGATAATACCGCCAAAAATAGGCAGTAGTTTAAAAATACCTTTACTAAAGACACTGATAAAAATAGTCGTTAATAAAGAGGCAAGTGCGATCCAAATAGAGAAATCTGCATTGACCAGTTGAGCAGCCCCATCACCACTTTTCCCCATAGCCATATTGACAGCTGTTGGGGCTAAGCCTAAGCCAATAACCATAATAATAGGGCCAATGACGACGGGTGGTAATAGACGGTGTATAAAGCCTGCGCCTCTTAACTTAATAAGAGCCCCTAAAATAACATAAACAAATCCAGCAGCAATTAACCCGCCCATGGTGGAGGCTAAGCCCCAAGTTTGGATGCCGTATAGAACGGGAGCGATAAAGGCAAACGAAGACGCTAGAAAAATAGGCACGGTGCGACGTGTGACAACTTGAAAAAGCAAAGTCCCTATACCGGCACCAAATAAAGCCACATTCGGATCAAGGCCTGTTAGTAAGGGAACTAATACTAAAGCGCCAAATGCAACAAATAGCATTTGGACGCCTAATATGGCGTTTTTCATTGGTTTTTCCTTTGTCATGATTAAGTGCTGAGGATTTTATCTATTTGCAATGGCAGACGTACAGGGTCAGAGCCGCTAAAAAGCAATCCATGATTCAATTATCTGCATGATTAGACATTCAAGGGGGGATTTTAAGTGTAATCAGCAGACACACCAACAATAAATGCAGTGGCTGGATGTACTTCAGTGCGATAAGCCTGCCTCTAGAGTTCGCTTACTCATTACCGTGATAGTTTGAGTTCATTTTACGCTAGGGGATAAAACAGGTGGTTATACATAAAAAGCCCAGCATTCGCTAGGCTTTTTATGTATAAATGTTGGCTGAGTGACGTGATTAGCGAGTGCTGTCTGCAAGATCGCTTAGTAGCGTTCGTTGCGCACTGCGGTATTCACCTTTTCTCGGCTTAGACAATTGATAAGAGCCATCGCTTTGCAGTATCCAGCTTTGGGTGTTATCCGACAGGTAGAGTTCCAGTTCTTTCTTCACACGACGAGACAGTTTCAGGTCTTGTAACGGGAAGGCGACTTCAATACGGTTGTTTAGGTTTCGGTCCATGCCATCGGCGCTGGACAGATAAACCTGAGGGTTGCGGTTGTTGTAGAAGTAGTACACCCGAGTGTGCTCTAAGAAACGGCCGATGATGCTGCGCACACGGATATTAGAGGAGATGCCTTTAATACCTGGGCGTAGCGTACAGATACCACGAACAATCAAATCTATTTTCACGCCTGCTTGCGAGGCTTTATACAGAGCTTGTACCAAGCGTTGCTCAGTGAGCGAGTTGACCTTGATAATGATTCGAGACGGGTCGCCTTTTTGCGCGTTTTCTGCCTCGCGATTAATCATGTCTAACAAGCGATCGCGTAGTGTGAAAGGGGCGTGTAGCAGCTTTTTCACTTTGAGTTCTTTGCTCATGCCTGTCAATTGCTGGAAGACGCGATGCACATCGTCTCCGGTTTCTTTGTCGCAAGTGAGGAAGCTGTAATCCGTATAAAGACGCGCATTACCAGCGTGATAGTTACCTGTGCCTAGGTGAACATAACGGGTTAATTCTGCGCCTTCTCTGCGTACGATGAGTATCATTTTGGCATGGGTCTTGTGACGAACGACGCCATAAACAACAATCGCTCCAGCGTCTTGTAGACGACTGGCTAAGGCTAAGTTTTCGGCTTCATCGAAGCGTGCACGCAGCTCAATGACCACGGTAACTTCTTTGCCGTTTCGCGCGGCCTCGACCAGTGCATTCGCAATGGGAGAGCGTGCTCCTGTACGGTATAGAGTTTGACGAATTGCCACCACATGAGGGTCTTTCGCTGCATCACTGAGTAAGTCGATAACAGGGGAGAAACTCTCAAATGGGTGCATTAAGAGGTAGTCACGTTGTCGAATTGCTTCGAATATGCCGCCTGAGCTGGCCAGTTTTCTTGGCAGTCCCGGAGAAAAAGGAGGGTACATAAGATCTGGACGGTCGACCAGTTCGAGTACTGCCATCAGACGACTTAAGTTAACAGGACCATCTGTTTTGTAGAGGTCTTGAGTTTCTAAATCAAATTGTTTGAGCAGAGAGTCGATGATGTGCGTAGGGCAATTATCAGCGATCTCAAGGCGTACCGAGCTGCCATAATGGCGGCTTTGTAATTCTGTTCTGAGCGCCCCGGCTAGATCGACACCAATGTCATCAGAGTCGACTTCTAAGTCGGCATTTCGTGTCAGACGGAATTGGAAACAACCTTTTACTGTCATCCCAGGGAATAATTGATCGGCATGGGCGTGAATGATGGAAGATAGGAAGACGAGGTTGTCGCCACCTTCAGACACATCATCTGGCATTTTGACAAGGCGAGGCAGAGAGCTTGGTGCTGGCACAATGGCGAGACCATTTTCTCGTCCAAATGCATCACGACCTTCTAGTTCAACAACAAAGTTAAAGGTTTTGTTGGCGAGACGAGGGAAGGGGTGTGCAGGGTCAAGGCCTATCGGGCTAATAATAGGTAAGACATTGTCACGGAAGTAACGTTTGGCCCAAGTAGACTGTTTTTCATTCCATACTGAACGGCGAATAAATTTAACGTCTTCGGCGGCAAGTTTCGGAAAAATAATATCGTTGAGAATACGGTATTGGCGGCGCACTAACTTGTGGGCCTGTTCGCTGATCAAACTCAGCACTTTCTTTGGGTGCATGCCATCAGGACCGTTTTTTTCACGGCTGTATTCTAATTGACTTTTTAGTCCGGCAACGCGGATTTCAAAGAACTCATCCATGTTTGAACTAAAAATGCACAAGAAGGTGAGACGGTTCAGAATGGGGTGGTTTTCATCCATGGCTTGTTCAAGAACGCGCGCATTGAACTGTAAGTGGCTTAACTCACGGTTAAAATAGAGCTCAGGGTCTGCGAGATCAATTTCTTCAGGCAAACGTTCTTCTAAAGAGACCTTGCTCGGGTCCTGCGGCTGTTCTGGAATGGGCTCCAGCACGAGCTCTTCCCCACCAATTTCCTTCGTTGGAATAGGGGTGATTTCCTTTTTATCCACTTCATTTACTGACTGTTCTGACATGCCTTTTTATCACTCCCAAATACCGTCATCTTATATTATTGGTATTGAACTAATGCCCACTCGTAAATGAGTAGGCATTAACTTACAAATTACACCAACACAGCCAGAAGGTCACCGTCTCTTTGATCTTATTTACATCCTAACAGGAGTATTTTGACATTGTATGAGAAGGACTTAGGGCTATGACTGGGCCTTTAGTATGCGTGCTGCGTCTTTTGCAAAATAGGTTAAGATTCCATCCGCGCCGGCACGTTTAAACGCCAACAGAGATTCCATAATGACGCTGTCTTTGTCGAGCCAGCCATTTTGAAAAGCGGCCATATGCATGGCGTATTCTCCACTGACTTGATACACAAAGGTTGGGACCTCAAGTTCGTGTTTGACTCGACGTACCAGATCCAAATAAGGCATTCCTGGTTTAACCATGACCATATCCGCGCCTTCGTCCAGGTCGAGTAGCACCTCACGAATGGCTTCGTCTGAGTTGGCTGGGTCCATCTGGTAAGTCGATTTATTGCTCTTACCAAGGTTGCCGCTTGAGCCGACAGCGTCACGAAAAGGGCCGTAGTATGCGGAAGCGTATTTAGCGGAATACGCCATGATCATGGTGTTGGTGAAGTTTTCAGCTTCAAGCTCTTCTCGGATTTCGCCAATGCGCCCATCCATCATGTCCGATGGTGCGATCACATCTGCCCCGGCTTTTGCATGAGACAAGGCTTGTTTTACGAGCACTTCAATGGTGGTGTCATTAAGCACGTAACCTGAGTCATCTATGATGCCATCTTGGCCGTGTGTGGTGAATGGATCCAGTGCCACATCCGTCATTACCCCCAATTCAGGGAAGGCTTCTTTTAGCGCGCGAACAGCACGTTGCGCTAAGCCATTTGGGTTGTAGGATTCTTCTGCCATCAGGGATTTTTTCTCTGCGGACACCACAGGGAAAAGTGCCACCATAGGAATACCAAGGTCGACCAGTTCTTGCGCTTCTTTTAATAAAAGATCAATTGAAACACGTTCAATACCAGGCATAGAGGCGACGGTCTCACGGACGTTTTCTCCTTCTATGACAAACATAGGGTAGATTAAATCGTCTGCCGTTAAGCGGTTTTCACGCATCAGGCGACGAGAAAAATCATTTTTGCGCATGCGGCGCATGCGAGTGTATGGAAAAGTCATCCATCAGCTCCTATTTTGCTATTCGTTAATGTACTTAATTTGTATGACAGTGATAAGTCAGACAAGCGAGTACCGCGTTGTTTTTTGATCTTAGATTCATCTCATTAGGCTAAGTTAGCCTCGGCCTCTTCCAGCTCTTCTTGTAACTCGAACCAGGCTTCTTCATTTTCTTCTAGCGACTTTTTCCATTTGGCTTCATCGCTGAGAAGGGCTTGTAGCTTTTCTCTTTGATCCGCCTCATACAATGATGAATCCGCCATGGATTCAGAAATGGTGTCGAGGTGTTTTTGCGCTGTTTGGACGGCTTTTTCATACTTTTCAACTTGCTTGCGCAAGGGGCGCAGTTTCTCTCGCAGTTCAGCGGCTTTACGGCGTTCTTCTTTGCGATCAACTTTTTCGACTTTCTCTTGCGTGGCGTCGTTCTTTTCCGCTTGCGCAGCGGACGCTTGTCGAGCTTGCAACCAAGCATGGTAGGCACTTAAGTCACCATCAAAGGCTTGGATTTGATGATCAGCCACCAGATAGAACTCGTCGACGGTACTGTTGAGTAGGTGACGATCGTGGGACACCACGAGAATGGCGCCTGGAAACTCTTGCAGCGCCTCTGTTAAGGCTTGGCGCATGTCTAGATCCAAGTGGTTGGTTGGCTCATCGAGTACCAGTAAGTTCGGTCTAGTCCAAGCGATTAGCGACAGTGCCAGGCGTGCTTTTTCACCGCCAGAGAAGCCTTTTACTGCTCTTAGGGCGTCGTCGCCAGTAAAGCCAAAGCCTCCCAAATAACGACGAATATCACTTTCTAGTATTTTCGGAGACAGGCGTTGAATGTGCAGAAGAGGCGACGCTTCAAGGTCAAGTGCGCTCAATTGATGCTGAGAAAAGTAGCCAATTTTCAGGTTTTCGCCCGTGATGCGTTCGCCGTTTAATAAAGCGAGCTCTCCTACGATGGATTTGATCAAGGTGGATTTACCCGCACCATTCGGGCCCAGTAAGCCTATGCGTTGACCATCACGGATGGCAAAGTTGGTGTCGCCAAGTTGAACCACTTTGGCGCCTGACTCTAAGGTGTAACCTAGGTTTGCTTGCGACAAATTGATGAGCAGCTGAGAGGTTTTTTCTGCCACAGGGATAGAGAACTCAAATTGAGAGTCTATGTGGGCAGGGCCAATGATTTCCATCTTTTCTAGCATGCGTAAACGGCTTTGTGCTTGCTTGGCCTTATCGGCTTTGTAGCGGAATCTATTCACGTATTCTTGCATGTGCGCGCGTTTTGCTTGCTGGCGCTCATGGTTGGCTTGTTGTTGGGCAAGGTGCTCAGCGCGCTGGCGCTCGTAATTTGAGTAGTTGCCTTTATAAAGGACCAGTTTTTTCTGGTATAGGTGAACGATATGGCTACAAATGCCGTCTAGAAAATCACGGTCATGGGAAATCAATAATAAGGTGCCTGGGTATTGGCGTAACCAGTTTTCCAGCCACATAACAGCGTCTAAGTCTAAGTGGTTGGTTGGCTCATCGAGTAGCAGCACATCAGATGGGCACATGAGGGCTTTTGCTAGGTTGAGACGAATCCGCCAACCACCCGAAAAGTCTGACACTGGCTTTTGCATATCGGTCATTTTAAACCCTAAACCTTGTAACAAGGTTTCCGCTCTAGACTGTGCAGAGTAGCCGTGTGCGGTTTCGAATTCTCCTAACCAATGAGCGTGATCGTGGTTGTTGCCTTGCGCTTGCGCTTGTTCAATGTGCGCTTCGATTGTTCTAAGTTGGTCGTCTCCATCGAGACAATAATCCAGTGCGCTGCGCTGTGTTTCTTCGACTTCTTGAGCCATAAACGCAATGCGTCTATTCCCCGGCAAAATTACGCTGCCGGTGTCTGCCCCTAAATCGCCTTTTACCATCGCAAACAGGGAGGATTTACCTGCCCCGTTGGCGCCAATCAAACCGACTTTTTGACCTTCAAAAATAGTGAGATCGGCGTCTTCTAAAAGAAATTGTGTACCTCGTTGTAAACTGACTTCGCTAAATTGGATCATAAAAACAGAGAATCTCTTTGGTATCGATGATTAGGAGCTAGGTTAAAAGCAATGCTTAGCATTTTAGAGTGGCGCTGCATTAAACGAAATAGGGAAGGCAAAGATTCCCTGTTAATACACGGTTTAAAGTGGATGATTCAGACGCTCAAGGGTAAAATGCGCGCAATATCCATTTGAACTTTTACTCGTGTCGTGTATCGGCACAAGGTGAACTTTGTGAACGATGTAATAATCAATGAAATTCAACGCTTTTCTTTCGACAATACCAATGTTCGAGGTGAGCATGTTGTTTTGAATAGTGCGTACCAAGAGATAATCAAGCGTAAAAATTACCCAATCGGAATTGAAAAATTATTGGGTGAATTCGTGGCTGCGATTGCGCTATTAAGAGACATCATCAAGATCGATGGTGTGTTGTCGATTCAGGCCAAAGGCAATGGCTTTTTGTCCACGTTAATGACTGAGTGTGATGAGTTGCAAAACTTGCGAGGCATTGCCCAATGGGATGAAACGCAAACCGTCCCTGACACTATTTCGTTAAAAGAAGTGTTAGAAGGGGGTTACTTGGTGATTACCATCAGTCCACGTAATGGACAGCGTTATCAAGGGATTGTGGAAATTGTTGGTGACACATTAGCGGAATGTTTAGAGCAATACTTTTATCAATCTGAGCAGTTGCCTAGCCGAGTGTGGTTAGCCGCTAATGGTGCGCAAAGCGCGGGCTTGTTCTTACAGCGCCTGCCTGCTGAGCAAGCACAAAGTGGCGATGAAGATGCTTGGGAGCGTTTTACACACCTTGCGGCCACGGTGAAAGACGAAGAACTTCTGGGACTGGACACCGAAACCTTACTTCACCGTTTATATCATGAAGAAGAAGTGCGCCTTTATGAGCCAAAAGCCTTGCAGTTTGGCTGTTCTTGCTCTCGTCAGCGTACTTTGGATGCGGTTATTTCGATTGGTGCTGATGAAGTTCGTCAGTTATTGATTGAGCAAGGGTCTATTCAAGTGGACTGTCAGTTTTGTGCAGAGCAATATGAGTTCACAGCAGAAGACTTGGTGGATCAGCTAGGTGACCAAGCGCAGACTCATTAAATCTGCGCTGACTGTTAGAACTTGGCGTGGTTGATTAGATCACGCCAAGTAATTATGCCTAGGAGGTGGTTTTCTTCATCAACCACAGGCACGCAAGAAATATCTACGTGTTTCATCCAGGTGACAATTTCACTTATTGGGGAATCGGCTTTCGCCGTAATAGGCTGGCGAGTCATGACCTGATGGGCCGCATGATTCAGTGTCTCAGTGTCGCGAGGCTGCTCTGAGAGACTGTCAATGAAAGGGCTGATGGTTCGTAATAAGTCCCGATCAGAAATAATCCCAACCAGTATTTCGTTCTCTACAACGGGCAAATGGTGAAAGTGGTTTTGCGCCATAATCGCTTTGACTTCGGGCAAGCGAGCGTCAATGTCCACACAAATTACATCACGTACCATGATATCTTGAGCTTTCATACGACACCTCCATTCAAATAGAGAGAATTGATTCTATTTATACTGAATATTGTTTTATAAAGATAGTAGAAAAACAGCGTAAAAGTATTAAACATATGTGTCGAAATACGCTGATATTGTTACTAAAAGTAGATAAAAATCTGCCTTTATAGAGAAGTGGAGTAAAACAAATGGAGATCTTAGACTAAGGTCTCAAGACATTATTAATAAAATCCGTATAATTAAATCACACCTACTCAGACTCCTTGCTAGGTTGTTCGTTTTTGAGTTTTGCATACCATAATTTTGCAAACAAAGGCGTTCTGAGATGAGTGACGAGAAAGCATCGCAGTTCCTCTAATGTAGCACCACTGCTGGCCAAAAGCCTCCTTTACTCATCACTCTCAAATCCATTGGCTATGACACGGCGAAATCATATGACCTCAAACTCTGTAGACGTTTTACTAGTCGGGGGGGGTGCAATGAGCACTACCCTAGGAATGTTACTCAAGCAACTGGATCCAAGTCTTGCCATTACCATGGTCGAGAAATTGGACAGCATTGCCAAAGAAAGTACTGATGGCTGGAACAACGCAGGAACTGGCCACGCTGCCTATTGTGAGCTTAATTACACCTCAGAGAATGCCGACGGCAGTGTTAACATTGATAAAGCGGTTAAGATTAATGCAGCATTTGAGGTCAGTCTTCAGTTCTGGTCCTACCTTGTTGAACAAGGCAAATTACCTGCACCAAAAGAATTTATAAACCGTGTACCACACCAAAGTTTTGTTTGGGGTGAAGACAATGTTAGAAAGCTAAAAGCACGTTACGACGCGATGAGTGCGCATCCAGCATTTAAAGAAATGCAGTTCACGGAAGATCGTGAAAAAATGCAGGAATGGATGCCTTTGATCATGAACAATCGCGCTCAAAATGAGCCTTTAGCGGTGACGCGTATTGAGCATGGATCGGATGTTAATTTTGGTTCCATTGCTCGTAATATGACCAAAAATCTTCAAGCTATGGACAACTTTGAGCTACACATCAACTCTGAAGTGACTAGCATCAAGAAGAACCAAGATGGCACTTGGGATGTACTGGTTCATCATAATGGCACAACACAGCGTTTCCACACTAAATTCCTTTTCTTAGGCGCTGGTGGCGGGGCATTGCCTTTACTGCAAAAAGCCGGTGTCGAAGAAGGCAAAGGATATGGCGGTTTCCCTGTCAGTGGGCAATGGTTGGTTTGTGAAAAACCTGAATTAGTTGAACAGCATTTTGCGAAAGTTTATGGTGCGGCACCGATTGGTGCGCCACCAATGTCTGTTCCTCATTTAGACACACGTATCATTGATGGCAAAAAAGCCATTTTGTTTGGGCCATTTGCTGGCTTCACGACAAAATTCTTGAAGACTGGCTCAATGTTAGACTTCCCTTTGAGCATACGACCAGGCAACTTGAAGCCTATTTTGTGTGTGGGTAAAAACAACATGGACCTGACGAAGTATCTGATCAGTGAAGTGCTTAAATCCCATAAAGATCGTTGTGATTCTTTGCGTAATTTCTTCCCTGATGCAAAAGATGAAGATTGGAAATTAGCTTACGCAGGCCAACGTGTTCAGATTATCAAAAAAGACGATAAATCGGGCGGTAAGCTGGAGTTTGGAACCGAAGCAATCACCACGAAAGATGGCTCATTAGCCGCGCTATTAGGGGCATCACCAGGTGCGTCGACTACGGTTAATACCATGATCAACATCTTGGAAACGTGTTTCCCTAAAAAGATGGCGTCTAAAGAGTGGCAAGCTAAAATGAAAGAAATGGTGCCTTCTTACGGTCAATCTTTGGTCGAAAACACAGATCTTCTGTTGTCTATCCGTGAGCGAACCTTGACGACATTGCAGTTAAAACCATAACCGCCATGAGTACGATAAAAAGCTGGGTTTTCATACCCAGCTTTTCTATATGTATCGAATGTAAAAAATGAATAAGAGAATAGAGATGCCAATAACCTTTGCAGAACGCGCGGATCAGTTGAGTGATTCCCTACGAGATATTGAACACCAAGCAGAAGAGGGCGACCAATTATTTTATTGTGCTTACCTTTTAGGATTATTAGGGCTTCATAGCAGCGCTGAAGGTGAAGGTTCTGATCAGTTTGACAGTGCCTTTGAAGGAACGCTAAGAGACACACTAGAAGCAGAAAATGTAACGCCTGAAGATCAAGCCAGTATTCTAGAGCTATGGGAACAGACTTGTAAGCATTCAAAATAATGACTTCGATTGCGTGCAAGACATAAAAAAACGAGGCCATGGCCTCGTTTTTTTATGTCTTATTTGTCGTTATCCAGTCGCTTACAACTTAGGCTTGTCTGGATGAGGTGCGTAGGCAAAGACATCGGAGAAACAGCGATCTGTAGCGAGTCCCTTCAACTCTAATTGGTCTAACGTGCCATATACCATGCCAACAGAGCCACTGATAAACGCGACGCTATTGCTAAGATCAGGATGGTCTTCTAGCACCGCCTCATAGAGCCAGCCAGTACGACCTTGCCATTGCTCGTCGGCTTCATTGACGACAATATCAAGCGAGAAGGTGTGTTCACTTTGCGCCTGTTTAACCCACTCTTGCATAAAAATGTCGCTCGGTGTTCTGAGTCCCCAGTAAAGAGAAACATGGCCTTTAAAGCCCTGCTCGATCAAGCTGTCGTACAAGCTTTTCATTTGTGAAAAACCCGTGCCGCCAGCAATCAGCAGAATGTGCTCTGCTTCTTCGATAAACGCACCACTTTCTAAGTGACTATCGCCGCCAGGCATTTTGACCATAATACTGTCGTTTGTATTGATATGCTCAATGACTTTTTGGGCAAGCGAGCTTGGGTCAGAAACCAGAATGTATAAGGTAAGCGTAGGTAGAGTGTGGGGTGCACTCCCAATAGAATAGGGAACCTGCTCGCCTGTCGGCAAAACAATCATCAAATATTGACCCGCAATAAATGGTGTTTCGTCTATCTCTAGTTTTACTTCATAGACATTGTGATTAATCAGTTCAACCGAACTGACTTTGGCTGTTACGTCTTTCAATTTATTGCTCCGCTGCAAGTCTCACTCACTTGCTCAGTGAGTATAAAACTGTCCTAATCGAGTACCTTGTTATACTGGTAATTTAGGTGAAAAAAAACCACTTACTAAAAGTGGTTTTTTAATATCAGTGAATGATGTTATTTGTTTTTGCCCTTCATGGACTCAAAGAACTCATCGTTTGTTTTGGTGACTCGTAAGCGGTCAATCAAGAACTCTGTTGCGGCAACGTCTTCCATTGGGTTCAATAGTTTACGTAAAATCCACATGCGTTGTAGTTCATCTTCAGAAGTAAGAAGGTCTTCACGACGCGTACCAGAACGACGAATGTTGATCGCAGGGAAAGTGCGCTTCTCAGCAATTTTGCGATCTAGGTGCAATTCCGAGTTACCCGTACCTTTAAATTCCTCAAAGATAACTTCGTCCATTTTAGAGCCGGTATCCACCAATGCTGTTGCAATAATGGTTAAGCTGCCGCCTTCTTCAATGTTACGTGCAGCACCAAAGAAGCGTTTAGGACGTTCTAGGGCGTTGGCATCCACACCACCGGTTAATACTTTACCGGAAGAAGGGATAACCGTGTTGTAAGCACGAGCAAGACGGGTAATAGAGTCAAGCAAGATAACAACATCACGTTTGTGTTCTACCAAACGTTTCGCTTTTTCAATCACCATTTCGGCAACTTGTACGTGACGGCTTGGCGGCTCATCAAACGTCGATGCAACCACTTCGCCACGAACAGTACGTGACATTTCGGTTACTTCCTCAGGGCGCTCATCGATCAGCAAAACAATCATGTGACACTCTGGATTATTGCGAGTGATGGCATTAGCAATGTTTTGCAGCATGAAGGTTTTACCCGCTTTAGGAGGGGAAACCACTAGCGCACGCTGACCTTTACCCATAGGCGCAACAAGATCAATGATGCGAGAAGTAACGTCTTCTGTTGAGCCGTTACCCGCTTCCATTAATAGGCGTTCATCAGGGAAAAGAGGGGTTAAGTTTTCGAAAAGAATTTTGTTACGAACACTTTCAGGTTTGTCGAAGTTGATTTCGCTGACTTTTAATAGTGCAAAATAACGTTCGCCATCTTTTGGTGGTCGAATCTTTCCGGCAATCGTATCGCCAGTACGTAAGTTAAAGCGACGAATTTGGCTAGGTGATACATAAATATCGTCAGGCCCTGCTAGGTAGGAGCTATCTGGAGAACGTAGGAAGCCAAAGCCGTCTTGCAGAATCTCTAGGATACCGTCGCCATAAATATCTTCACCACCTTTAGCATGTCGCTTAAGTATGGAGAAAATGACATCTTGCTTGCGCGAACGGGCCATGTTGTCTAGGCCCATTTCTGCAGCGATATCTAAGAGTTCGTGTACTGATTTCTGTTTTAATTCGGTAAGGTTCATAAACGGGTTTTGCATTAGCTCATCTTAGAAGGACAATTGACGGGATCAGGTTGTAACATTAACGCCGATCAGTGTCTGGAAGTATTTAACAACATATCAGCTACTCGGCACCGAGGAACCTGCGAAGAATGACTCTCTTGCGTTGGTTGCTCTGAAACGGGCCCGGATAGGGCAAAGCCAATACAGCGTGAAACGATTTGATTGGAGTCTTAATCTAGCTCGCGTACACCAGATTTTACTAAGACCATAGCTACTATAGTGCGACTTAAACGCAAGGTCTATAGTGAAAAGCGCGAAAAAGCCAATTTCTGATAATTTTTTGATCAAACACACGGAGTTTTTATTTTTTACTCTGTCCTATCTTATATTCTAGATTACGATGTTTTCTAGGAGGTTTAATGAATGAAAAAAACCAAGACCAATAGCAAGGTCATTGCCTTAGCACTTCTTATTATTATCGAGTACACCTGATATACTTCTTAGCTCAAGACCATGACTTAAGGCGTTCTGGATGCAATCACTCTTCTTGCAACAATCTCATGATTTTCCTTTTGAAAAAATTGCAGCTATTGACCTAGGCTCAAACAGTTTCCACATGGTAATTGCTCAAGTTACCCACGGGCAGTTACGTATAACGAGTGAGTTTGGTGAAAAAGTGCAGCTGGCTGCAGGCTTGCACCACGGTATTTTAGATGAAGAGTCTCAGCAAAGAGGGCTAGATTGCCTCGCACAGTTTGCACAAGTCATTGAAGACATGCCCGCGGGTTCGGTTCGAGTGGTGGGGACAAATGCCTTACGCTCAGCTAAGAACCGGTATGACTTTATTGGCAAAGCCATGGACATAATGAGCCATCCGGTTGAGATTATCGCGGGTCGAGAAGAAGCTCGTCTTATTTATGTCGGTGTGTCGAAAACCATGGACCATGGTGAATTAAAACGCCTTGTCGTCGATATTGGTGGAGGCAGTACCGAGTTTATTATAGGCAAGCAGTTAGAACCTATTTTGACAGAAAGCCTGCACATGGGGTGTGTGAATTTCCGTCAACGTTTCTTTGCTGATGGCAGCATTACCAAATCCAATTTCCAAAAAGCCGTCACGGCGGCTCGTCTAGAGTTGCTAAGCATACAAGACGACTATTTAGATGAGCAGTGGGATATCGCCATTGGCTCTTCAGGTACCATCAAAGCCGCCTTCAACATTATTAAAGAAAATGGCTGGAGTAAAAAAGGCATCACACCGAAGACGCTGAAACAAATTCAGAAAGCCTTATTAGAAGCGGGTCATGCAGATAATATTGACCTTCCGGGATTGAAGCCTGAGCGTAAAAATACGTTTGCTGCTGGTATTGCGATTCTGACCGCCGTTTTTGAGTGTTTTGATATTAAGCAAATGGATTTCTCTGTCGGTGCCTTACGCGAAGGGGTGCTGTACGACATCATGGGCCGTTATGCCGAGTCTGATATCCGTGAGCGAACGGTTAACTACATGCTTAACCAATATCATATTGATACTGAGCAGGCGAAATTAGTGACCCACACCGCGTTATCCGCGCTTGCTCAAGTCAAAGACAATTGGCAGCTGAAAAGTATTTCCAGTGAAGATTTGTTGCGTTGGTCAGGCCTTCTCCATGAGGTTGGTGTCGGCATTTCACACAGCCGTTATCACAAACATGGCGCCTATATTATCAGTGAGTCTGATATGCCAGGCTTCTCCCAGCAAGAACAACAAGCTTTGGCGAATCTTATTTTGCGCCATCGTCGAAAGTTTACCCAGTCTCTGGAATATAAATTCACCAAAAGCGATCAGCAAGATTTAGATCGTTTGTCTATTTTACTCCGCTTATCTATCTTGCTTCATAATGACCGTAAAGAAGGTGATATGCCGATTTTTACGTTAAAAGCAGGGGATAAAAGCTTACATGCGGAGTTTTTGCCTAATTGGTTAGACAGTCGTCCTCTTACTTTGGCGAACTTGCAGCGCGAGGCAGATTATCTGGCGAGTGACGGTTATACGCTGACGTTTAGCTAGCGATTACTTTGTTCGCTTTTGTTGGCCATTGCTTCAATAGAACGATAGATAGCAATGGCCTCTTCATGGCTCAGTCCTAACCAGCGGGTTGGCGCCCTTACGCTGGAAGACAGGCTTACATACTCCTGATTGGGCTTTACGTCTGCACCCTGTTGAAATTGATCACTCATGAACCTTGCTTGGCTAGACAAATGCAGTGTGCTGCGGGCGTGAGAGGAATCTGTCTGATTACTAAAGCCAGAATGCGAAGACTTGCTTGGTAACAGCTTATGCCAGTCCGAGTTTGAAATTGGGGAGATTGCCATTGCACGCTCTCCTATTTTAGGGAGTGTTGCTTAATTATTAATCAGCCCTGTTCAAAAAACAATCTATTCCAGATTTAGCCTTAATCGTTCCATTCATTCAAAAAACGCGGTTATTCTTCATAAAAGAGCGAAATAGGCGGTTTTTACAGACTTCTTATTTGTCACACAAAACCTATCGTTACCGGCCCATCAAGCAAATATTAACCCTTTTTATATCAAGTATTTAATCCCTCATAAACGAAAACAAAAGTTGGCGTGAGTCTTGAATAAGTTTGTGTGGCTTAACGAATTATTCGTGACTCTGTTCTTGCATTGGAATGCACTTAGAAGCCTGCAATATGGCTTTCTTAGCAAGGAGAGCAATACCGGCTGAGGGAATGTATGTCAGATTTTTATTGGTTATTGGTCGCATCGGCTTTGGTGTTTATGATGCAGGCGGGGTTTTTGTGCTTAGAAAGCGGCCGTATCCGCAGCAAGAATAGTATCAATGTCGCGGCGAAGAACATTTCAGATTTCATTATTTCCAGCGTGATATTTTGGCTCTTTGGCTTTGGCATCATGTTTGGAGAATCCAATTTAGGGCTGTTTGGCAGCAGCGAATTTGTCTTTGGCGAGGACAACTCTCCTTGGCAAATAAGCTTCTTTCTTTTTCAAATGATGTTTTGTGGCACCGCCGCAACACTCACCTCTGGTGCCGTTGCTGAGCGCATGACCTTTATGGGGTACTTGGCGATTACGGCCGTGCTCATTGTGCTTATCTATCCGGTAACGGGGCATTGGGCGTGGTCGGGAGCCTATGATTCACAAGCTCAACAGGGATGGTTAGAGTCACTGGGCTTTATTGATTTTGCAGGATCGACCGTGGTGCACTCTGTTGGCGGCTGGGTGGCGCTAGCGGCCATTATGATCATAGGACCTCGTCTAGGACGCTTTGAACAAGGTATTCGACTGCCTCCAGGCAACAACTTGCCCTTGTCTGCTTTGGGGGTGTTGCTGATTTGGTTTGGTTGGATTGGTTTTAATGGTGGCAGTACATTGGCACTGACCGATGATGTGCCGATTATTATTTTGAATACGTTTTTATCTGCTGTGTGGGGCGGTTTAATTGCGGCATTGATCAACTATGTACGAGATGGCTTTGTTGAGGTCGGGTTTATTTTAAATGGTACTATCGCAGGCCTAGTCGGAATTACGGCGTCTTGTCATGTGGTGTCACCGGCATCATCGGCGATTATTGGTGCCGTATCAGGAGGTATTGTGTATTACGGCAGCCTCTTAATGGAGCGGCTGCACCTTGATGATGCACTTGATGTGGTGCCCGCCCACCTCTTTGCTGGCATATGGGGCACGCTAAGCGTTGCCTTGTTTGGTGATGCAGACAAGATTCAAACAGGGCTAAGTTTTTACCAGCAGCTGGGTGTTCAATCGCTGGGTATTGTTGTGATTGGCGTGTACTGTTTTGTCGTCGCTTATGGTGCCATGTGGTTGCTTAATAAGGTACTGCCACTGAGGGCGTCGAAGGAGCACGAAGAGCAAGGCATGAACGTGTCTGAACATAGGGCTACGACAGAGCTTTTTGATCTCTTAACCTCGATGCAATACCAGCAAAATAATGCAGATTTCTCTTTCCCCGTTCCTGAGGAGCCGTTTACTGAAGTAGGGCAAATTGCTCATAAGTACAACCAAGTGATTGAGCGAGTAAACGGTGAAATAGCCCAGCGCGACGATGCTTTATTGCGGTTTCAAAAGAGCGAAAGGCGCAAAACCGCGATTCTTAATTCGTCGATGGATTGCATTGTGACTATTGATCAACAAGGCGATGTGATTGAGTTTAACCCCGCTGCGGAGCGGACGTTTGGCTGCCTTAAAAAGCAGGTAGTAGGCAAAAGTTTTATTGATAGTTTTATTCTGGAAGAAGACAGATCTGCTATTTTGGAAAGCTTAGAAATAGGTTTTTCTTCCTCGATGGGGCTAGTGCTTAATCGCCGTAACTCATTTCGTTTGCAAAGAGACCCACATAATCATTTCCCCGCTGAAATTGCGATTACAAAAACTGGCGTCGATAACAGTCGCGCCAGCAAAGAAGAATACACCCTTCATATTCGGGACGTTACACGGCAATTTAAACTTCAGGAAAGGCTGCGTTTTCTTGCCTATAGTGACCCATTAACCAGCTTGTACAATCGCACTTATTTGATGGATAAATTGGTCAGCGCACTGCTTTTCGCATCCAAGCAACATAGCCAAGTAGGCTTGTTATTTTTAGACTTGGACAAATTTAAAACCATCAATGACACCCTAGGTCATAAAGCGGGTGATGAGTTGTTATGCGAAGTGGCGGAGCGCCTAACTCAAGTCTCTGATGAATCCGATATGGTGGCTCGTTGGGGAGGCGATGAGTTTATTTTAATCATGACTCAAGATGTCTCTTATCAGTCTGCTAAAAAGCGTGCGGAATGCATTTTACAGGTAATGCGAGCGCCGGTTAACTTAAAGGGTCAGTTGTTAAACATACCAACCAGTATCGGTATTTCATTGTCTGATGGGGGAGCAACCGACGCCGACAAATTGATTCAGCAAGCGGACATTGCCATGTACTGGGCGAAGGAAAAAGGTCGAGACAATGCTCAGGTGTTTGCGCCAGAAATGGCGACCGTCGTCGTGAAAAAGTTTGGTTTTGAACAGGAGATGCATGAAGCGCTTGCGGCAGGACAATTTCGTTTAGATTATCAGCCAAAAGTGTGGATGGATAGTGAGCGTATTGTTGGCTTAGAAGCCCTGATTCGCTGGCATCATCCGACAAAAGGGTTGATTTCTCCTGCGGACTTTATCCCGATTGCAGAAGAGTCGAACCTGATTATCAAAATAGGCGAATGGGTCATTGAGGAGGCGCTAAGACAGCAAGCTGAATGGCGAGAAATGGGGCTACGCTTAGTGCCCATTGCGGTCAATATTTCAGGACGTCATCTTGTGCTAGGCAGTTTTGTTTCTTATCTCTCAAGCAAGCTGGAAGACTACGGGATTACTGGAGCTTTGCTGGAGATTGAAATTACCGAAAGCGTTCTATTGCAAGATATTGACCGCTGTATCGAGGTAATGGAAGCGCTAAAAGCGATGAATATTACTATTTCGGTTGATGATTTTGGTACTGGTTACTCTTCTTTGAGTTATTTAAAACGGTTGCCTTTGGATGTGTTAAAAATAGACCAGTCATTCGTAGAGGAATGTGGCAAGCACACTGAAGACACCACCATTTGTGAAACCATCATTCATTTAGCGCGCAATTTGAAGCTGGTGACGGTAGCGGAAGGTGTTGAGACGGCTGAGCAAGCGGCACTATTGAAACAAATGGGCTGTCTGATTTATCAAGGCTATTATTTTTACCGACCAATGCCCAGTTTAGACACGGCAGCGCTGCTGGATAAAGCCGATTAGGCCTATTTTTCTTTATTAATTAAAACAATTAGTTAAAAATAAATTATAACAACAGCTACAAAACTCATACGTTCTTTCTTAATGCTTACTTTGTCTTTAAATAGTGATATTGTTCTAAAATAATGACCAGTGTGACGTCTCGTTAATCTCTAGGTTCGACAGCAAACCTTTAGTACTGCATCCTCATTGCCATGAATGGTACGAGCGGTAACACTTGGCCTACGCCACATATTCGCGCTTTTGACAGGGATATTTTTATGAGCCGAGATACACTTCCAATCGAACACTTTTTTTATACCGAGCCCAGTTTAGAAAAAATCTTAGAAAACCTAGATGTTATTCGTCATCAAATTCACCCTGAGATAACAGATGATACGTCTGATTTTGAACAGAACTTCCCGTCGGTTTGTTTGGTTGGATTAGGCCGCTGTGGCTCTAACATCGCGTTAGAAGTTGCCACGTTAGTTTACAACGCTCGTACCAGCTATTTGAACGAAGTTGAGTATCATGAGAAGCAAGTGCTCGAAAATGAGCATAAGCCGATGCGCTGGATTCGAAAGCATCTACCGATGGATAAGAAGTCCAATACAACGCCTGTGTTTTTGATTGAACCTATTGTTTTATTGGGAGATTTAGACAAAGACATTGAAGGGCGCATTCGTTTCTCCAATCAGGAAGGGCGAGCACGCTTTTTAGAAGCGTATCGTAAACTGCAGATTATGGACCTCTCTGAGGTGCATGCTGGTGGAGCGGGTAATGCGCCAATTTTGGGGCAATATTTGGCCAAAATAATCCTCAACAAAGACACTTCTAGTTTTAAAAATGAGAAGTGGAGCCAATTGCATTCTTACCTAGTCGATTCCTGTGGCATTAAAGCGAATCAATCACGCCTGTACTTTTATATTTTTAGTGCGGGTGGTGGTACGGGGTCTGGCATGGCATCTGAGTTTGGTTTGGCTCAACAGTTTTCCTATCTAAGTAAAACTTTTGATTATCGAGTGGAAGAGAAAAACGCGGTGGATAAACGCCACAGCTTTGTCTTCGAACCTATTTTTACCTCCGGTATTTGTATCTTGCCGAATATTTCAGGGCGCAATATCGATATCTCTGAGGCCTTGCACATTAATGCGGGTCGCTTGCTCACTAAGTACGTATCCGAAGAATGGGATTTCTCGTACAACGAAGAGCGTGATAATGACCAGGTGCCAGAAAATGTGATGCAACGTATTCGCCCTTGGAATTCCATGATGTTGATTTCTAACGATATCATGCGATATGCAGAAGAAGAGAATGGCAACGAAATCGATGATATCGATGTTAATACCATGGAGAAATATGCCAACCAGTACATTTCCCAACAGATCTTCAATATCTTAACAGCGCAGGCTGTTACCACGGATTACGATGAAGATTACTTCCGTCGTGCAGGAATTGATATCTCAGAAACCATTCGCCTCGATGCTAATGATTTGTTTATGAGTCTTGCCGGTCCGGTTGCTGTGGCGTATGCCGAAAGTGTGGTGCGTAATAATGGATTGAATAACGAAGTCGATATCGATGACCTATTTTGTCGCTCTATTGAGTTACCGCATTTCAATGACGATACTTCTGCGATAGAGGGCATCAGTGTATTGCCTGTGGAATCTGAGCGTTATCGCCAAGCGATCATGGAATATCGTAAAAGCGAGTATGATGCCAGCACGCTCAATCATCTTCACTTCTTTAAGAACTGTTCGTCCGTGGTGTCTATTATTTCTGTGCCGCGAGATTTCAAACTCTCGTTTACAGCGATGAACCGTCTAAAAGTCCATTTGAACCGCTTGTTCCCTAATACAACGTTGAAACGTTATGCCTTGGTTATAGGCGCGTCTGCTAACTTGTCCTTGACCACACTGGTCGCCAAAAGTCCGTGTTTAAGTGATGACTTCTTAACGCTAATGGTTGCGTATATGAAGCGTTGCTTCGCCCGTGATGAATATCGTTACACCGATGAAATTGATAATGCGGTGATTGGCTTTATTCAAAGCGATGAGTTTGATGAAGATATGGTGGATAAGTATTTTACCGAGTATGAAAATCCAGCCAAAATTCTGGATACAAATTGGTACGCGATTAAGCCAATGTATGAGAAAAAATACCGAGAGCTGATAGAAGACAACGATCGTTTTGTTTCTATTAACGATATTCGTCTCGACATTAAAAACGTGAAAAATGCGATTAAGTATTTACGTGAGATTTATCGCCATAGGATCAGTAAGACGAACATATTGTCCTTGAACTAAGCTATTGGTATGGAATGCGCCTTTTGTTAGGCCAAAATTTGTTAGGCCAAAAAAATCCCCTTTTAACGTCATCGTTAGAAGGGGATTTTTTTTGTCTTTGATATCGACAACCCATACTCTACTTAGGCGGGTTATCTCGATTACGCATGCTGTCAACCAAGGCTTTACCACGGGTTTTGTTCAGTGGTTTGATCTCATGGTGAATCGCTGTTTTAGCAATCATATTAGCGGCCACAGGGGCGGTAATAAGAAGGAACAGAGTAATCAGCAGTTCTTTAATGGAAACGAAGTCCTGCAAGTAACTCTGCAGAATCATTGATGCGATTAAGACACCAGTAATACCCAAGGTTGAAGCTTTGGTTGGGCTATGCAAGCGCATATAAATATCTGGTAAACGGGCCAATCCATAAGAGCCAACCAATAAGAAAAGGCCACCGATCAGCAATAAGACACAAACAATAATTTCGAGAAATAAAGGCATAACAAATCCTATTCTATGATGTCGCCACGAAGTAAATACTTACTTAGTGCCGCGGTACTAACGAAGCCGAGCATGGCGATAAGTAAGGCGGCTTCGAAATACAAAGCACTCCCCATATACATGCCGTAGAGTAGAATCAAGGCGATGGTGTTTATGTACATGGTGTCGAGGGCTAAGATTCGGTCCGAGACACTTGGGCCTTGTATTAAGCGCCATAAATTTAAGATCAGTGCGATACAAATGCAGACCGCAACAATGGTGATAGTCCAAATTAACATCCGAATATCTCCTTAATCGGGGCTTCATAACGCGTCTTAATTTCGTTGATTAAGGCCTTTTCATCGTCTAGGTGAAGGGCATGAATATACAGCCATGTTTTGTCTTTTGAGACTTCGGCACTAACGGTACCGGGTGTTAAGGACACCGTACTTGCGAGCACGGTAATGCCTAAGTCCGATGTCATATTAATGGGGATGGCCACGAACCCCGGTTGTAATTTTTTAATCGGGCCCACGATGAGCAAAGCGACCTCAACGTTCGCGACGACTATGTCTTTCATCACCATCAGTACGTAGCGGATGGCTAAAAAAGGTCGGCGAATTTTTGGGTGCTCATCGCGCATGTCTTTCACTAACCAAGGGATGGTGATGGCAAAAAACGTGGCGAGAACCATTTGCCCTGCACTCACCGAATTATTGAGCAGTAACCAAACCACAAACAACATCAGGCTGTGAAATGGCATTGGGAAAAATCTCATGGCGACACTCCTGGCAGTAAGTTATAAGCGGATGCTTGAAAGTCATGCAGATAGTGAGCAGCCTCCTGAGTATAAGCGGTCATGTCTCCCGCAAAAATAACCAGAACAGGGGAAGCAAGCAGTAGCAGAATAACCGCTGCAAGCTCCAATGGCTTAGCGGCTTCGCTTTCTGTTGATAAGTTTCCATTATGTCGCCAGAACAAGGTGGTACCTGCACGAGAGAAGGTAATCAGAGCGGCTAAGCTACCAAGCAATATCAACGGCCATAGCCATAATGACTCAGCCAATGATTGTGTGGCTTGGAGTATCATCACTTTGCCAATGAAGCCTGAAAAAGGTGGCATCCCTATGATGGATAACGCCGCAATAGAAAATAAAATCCCCAATATTCTTGGTTGTACGAATGGCCGTGAGCGCACAAATCTGTCTTCAGCTTGGCCGCGTTGTCTGGCCATGATGTCGGCAAGTAAGAAGAGCCCCGCAGACACCAGTGTACTGTGCACAAGATAGTAAAGAGCAGCAGACGTCGCTGTTTCTGAATTGATCGCCGCACACGCCAATAGGCTACCGCTAGACACGATAACAAGGTTGGCTGTGAGTGTTTTTAAGCCTGGGCTGGCAAGAATGCCAACAGCACCAATCGCAATTGTCAGCAAGGCCAGAGGCCATAACCAAGGTGTTGCTATATTCGCTAACGCGCCAGCGTGCTCGCCAAAGATAACCGTATAGACACGGAAAATACTGTAGATCCCGACCTTGGTCATAATGGCAAAAAGTGCCGCTACTGGCGCACTGGCGCTGGAGTAGGTTTTGGGTAGCCAGAAATGCAATGGTAACATCGCGGCTTTGAGACCGAATACAACCAATAGTAGCAAGGCGCCTGTTTTCGCTAGGGTGGCATTTTCAGCCTGTAAACTGCCAACTTTGACGGCCAGATCGGCCATATTCAGTGTGCCGAGTGTGCCGTAAATGATGCCTAAACCAAATAAGAATAGACTGGAGCCAACCAAGTTTAGAATGACGTAATGCAGTGTTGCTTGAGTGCGTTGTTTTCCTCCGCCATGAATCAACAGGGCGTACGAAGCAATTAATAACACTTCAAAAAATACGAAGAGGTTAAAGATATCGCCAGTCAGAAAAGCGCCGTTAATGCCCATTACTTGAAACATAAATAATGGGTGGAAGTAGGCGCCGTTTTTGTCCTGTCCATTCATTGCATAGAGCATGACGGAAAAGGCCAAAAAGGAGGTCAGGGCGACCAGCAATACAGAGACTGGATCAGCCACCAGAACGATACCAAAGGGTGGCTGCCACTCGCCTAAAGCGTACAGGTGGACACCCTCTGATTGCACTTGGTAGAGCAGATAAAAGGCTGAGATCAGCAGTAAGAACAAACCAATGATAGCGGCAATACGCTGTCTGTTAATGTGCTTAGACAGCGGCGGTAAAAGCAGTGCGGCACCGAAGATTAGTGGGATTAAAATGGGCAAAATGCTCAAATGCTGCATCTATTTCGCCCCTCCTGTTTTTTGAGATAGTGAGCTTTTGGGTTGGGGTATTTGCCCGTCAACATGGTCATTTCCTAAATCCGCTCTGGCGCGCATGGCCAAAATGACCGCGAATGCCGTCATGGCAAAGCCGATTACAATCGCGGTTAATACGAGTGCTTGAGGCAGGGGGTCGCCATAGTGTTCTGATTCGCCTAATACCGCGGCGGCGTTCAATTTCAAACGGCCGCTGGCAAATAAGAATAAATTCACTGCGTAGGAGAGCAAGGTCAATCCAACAACCACAGAGAAACTACGGCCTCTTAATGTTAAAAACACACCGCAGGCGGTCAGTAGTCCAACGCTAAATGCGTACATACCTTCCATAATTAATCATGCTCCTTTTGCGTAGCGCGTTCGCTGGTGGTGAGCTGACCTAGATTGGCCAGAATCAGCATGGTGGCGCCAACCACGGTTAAAAATACGCCGAGGTCAAAGATCATTGCACTGGCGAGTTCAAATTTGCCAATGACAGGTAAATAAAAGTAATCGAACCAAGAGGTTAGGAATGGGTGCCCAAAGACCCAGCTGCCTAGACCGCTGAGTGTCGCGATGCTAATACCGCTGCCTATCATTATCTGGTAGTCCAATTTCAGTCGCTGTTTGATCCAGTTAACACCGTGAGCAATGTACTGCTGGATAATGGCAACCGAGGTGATGAGACCCGCAATGAAGCCACCGCCAGGCATGTTGTGGCCGCGTAGGAAAATATACGCAGACACCAGCAGGGCTAATGGCAATAGACTTTGTGAGATAACCGCGAGCAGAAGAGGGTATTTGTCTTCAGACCACGCACGTCCTTTTCCATCGCTGGAGGGCATATATAAGCGCATTCTGGCAATTAACTTATAAATCCCCAGAGCAGCAATACCCAGTACGGTTATTTCGCCTAAGGTATCAAAGCCACGGAAGTCGACCAAAATAACGTTAACGACATTGGTACCACCACCGCCTGTCTTACTGTTCTCCAGAAAGAAGGTCGAGATGGTATCCAAGGGGCGTGTCATCAAGGCATAACAAATAGTACCGACCGTGCCGCCGACAAACGCCGCCAAACCAAGATCACGTACGACCCGTCGAGGAGACGATTCTTTAGGGGTTTTCTGAGGCAAGAAAAACAACGCTAAGATCAACAAAATAACGGTCACAACTTCGACTGATAGTTGAGTCAAAGCCAAGTCTGGTGCTGAGAACTTAGCGAACGCCAAAGAGACAATCAAGCCGACAACAGACAGCATTAAAAGAGATATCAAACGTCGTCTGTGCCAGATAACCGTTGCGACACCAGCAATACAGAGTAGTGCTACGGATGTGACAGAGATAGCGTCTATCGGTATTTCAGGACGCAAGCCCGCGGTCGTGTTCAGTTGCAGTAATGGGACCGCCGTCATCGAAATGGCGAGCAATAAGGCAAAAAAGATATAGCGTTGCAGCGATCCATTTTCCGTTAGGGTGATGAACTTTTGAGCCTTGTGGGCGAGAGATTGAATGATACTCTCAAACACCAGTTTGGGATCGCTAACGGGAAATTGCGCTTGGAATTTAAAGAAATGATGGCGGTTGGTATAGATGATTAAACCGCCTACCATCGCAATCCCACTCATTAGCAGAGGATAGGTGAAACCATGCCAGATCGCTAAACTGTAATGAGGCACCTCTCCATTTAGTACCGCAGTCGCCGCAGAGTAGAGTAAATCGCCAACAACGAGAGTTGGGAAGATACCTACTAGCAGACACAAGGCGACTAAAATCTCTACTGGCACTCGCATATAGCGTGGTGGCTCATGAGGTGTTTTAGGCAAGTTAATTGGCTCACCATTAAAGAAAACATCATGAATAAAGCGCATTGAGTAGGCGACAGAAAAGACTCCGCCCAAGGTCGCTAATACCGGAATCATCCATGATAGAGAGCCAATAGAAGCTTGATGCAATGTTTCAGTAAAGAACATTTCTTTGGATAAGAAGCCATTTAGCAAAGGAACACCCGCCATCGATGACGCGGCGACCATGGCCAGTGTTGCCGTAAATGGCATGTATTTCCACAACCCGTTGAGTTGTCTCATATCGCGTGAGCCGGACTCATGGTCAATGATGCCTGCCGCCATAAAGAGCGACGCTTTAAAAATAGCGTGGTTAATAATATGGAAGATAGCCGCGACAGCCGCCAAGTCGGTTCCCATACCTAACAGTAGGGTTATTAACCCCAAATGACTGATGGTTGAGTTAGCGAGTAACCCTTTTAAGTCATGTTGGAAGAGTGCCACATAAGCACCGGTTAAAAAGGTAGCTAAGCCCGTTAGGCTGACTAATAAGAACCAGAGGTCGGTATCGGCTAGCGCAGGGTAAAAGCGAGCCATCAGGAAGATCCCTGCTTTTACCATGGTGGCTGAGTGTAAGTACGCACTTACCGGTGTCGGTGCAGCCATGGCATTTGGTAGCCAAAAGTGAAAAGGGAATTGGGCTGATTTGGTAAACGCACCAAGTAGAACCAGCACAGTGATCACTGGGTAACTGGCGCTGGCCTTAATTAAATCGCCACTATCAAGGACCGTTTGTAGGCTATAGCTGCCGACTGTATGTCCCAATAGTAGTAATCCGGCCAACAAGGCTAGACCGCCAGCGCCGGTGACAGTCAATGCCATTCGCGCCCCTTTACGAGCGTCGGCTTTGTGTCCCCAGAAGCTAATCAGCAAGAAAGAGCTAATACTTGTTAGCTCCCAGAAAAACCAAAGTTGAATTAGGTTATCTGATAACACCACACCTAGCATGGCGAACATAAAAAGGATCAAGTAAGCGTAGAATTTTCCGATCGAATCTTGAGCCGATAAATAGTACCGAGCATACAGAATGACCAGCAGACCAATGCCAAGAATAAGTATCGAGAAAAGAAGAGACAGTCCGTCTAACCGAAAAGCCAGCTCTAAGCCTATGGCAGGAACCCAAGGCAGTGATGAAAAGAAGCGCTCGCCGGAAAAAATATCACCTGCATGGGACAGGATGAGCAATAGCGTAATCGCAGGCAGAGCGGCGGTCATAAAGGCACAAGCCGTACGACTAAGACGCGCTGAAAATAAAGGGACTAATGTGCCGAGTAATGGAAGAAATGGGAGCCAAATCAAAGAGTTCAATTTTTTGCTCCTCTCGTTGAGTGCGGTGGGATTCGGGTCGCATCCGTATGTGACATAGCGATTCAAGGTTCCTTAAAATGACATGTTTGTACTATAGCGAAGCTTTACCTTGACGGATAGTTAAGAGATTGCTTTTCCGTCAGATAAAGAACGAATAAGAAGTTAAAATAGTGATTAAAATCAATTAAGTGAAATGGCTTTATTTCGAAGTCATATCCTTTTCTCTTATATCTCCTGCTGACGGAGGAGGTCACAGTCGTTGACGTAATCTGTGCTGTTTTCGTAGGTGTGTAAGCTGAAAGAGTAAATAAATCACCTTTGATGTTTGCTCAAATTTTTCATCTGTATGGAAAACTTTCATAGTTAAGACTGGTGGTGATATTAAAAGTTCAGCCAAGCAGGCAACTATTAGTGAAGGGCGATACATTTGGTGTGGCCTAACGCGACCTTGGTTTAGACATGAGGAGATAAGGCAGGCATCCAGTAAATAGTGAGCAACGCCTATTTACTGGCATTGCTCACTATTCGTCACTAAGTACTTTTATTATGTTATTGGAAAAAGTGCCATATAACACTGTTGCTCGATCCCATGCTCCATAAGATCACCACAAGCGCTAATAAAACTTCTAATACTAAAACCCCAATGCCCAAGGTGGTACTGGACAAAATAAAGCCTTGTTTATGACTAATGCCTAAAAAGCTAGGCGTGCCTTTATAAAGTAGGTAGCCGGTGTAACAAACCCCTATAACGCAGGCTAGGGCACATAGCCAGATAATAGGATACAGAGCAAACAGCCCGCTTAAAAACATAGGTGTAGCGATATAACCTGCAAACACAATGCATTCATGACGACTAGGGCGGGTAGAGTATCTCGCGGCCATCCAATGAATTAAGCTGCCGACCAGAGCGACGGCCACCAAAATCAGTGCATAAAATAGAATACCAAGCGTGAGACCATTAACTAATGATACTTTGATGGCTTCTTCGCCACCAAACGTCCAACCGAATTGTGTGGTACCAATAAAGGTACTAACGACTGGAATGGCAGCTAGCCAAAGCACATGGTGAGTGTATAAGTGACTAACTGTTTCGTGTTCTTTGTTTATTTCGCGCCATTCGCGGTCTGGATGATGGATTAAACCCCATACATGATTGATCATGGATTCCCCCTCGCTTTTCGAAAAAAGCCTATTGGATTTGGAAAACAACCTATTTATAAGGTAACGATCACTCGTCACCTTAGTTTTCAGTATAGGTAGTTACGCCCAAAAAGCGCAAAGGGGTCACATTTTTTCTTGTAAAGTATCATTTACGTTGAAATGTACGGTCAGCCCTAGGTATGGCATCACTGCTGACAACGATAACTCTCTGGCATGGTGACTGAGTATTGCTTATCCACCGGAGTCTTAAAATTGGTTCTAGCAATCGCATCTGAGGCTAGGAACTGATAGATCTTCCATTGAGAACAATCCTCATGAACAACTGTGCTTGTGACATTTAGAACAGGGCTTTTGTGCTGGTCTTGCAATATAAAATTGAAGGTGTAGACATTCGTAGGCGTGCTGACAGAGCGATAGCCACTGACCATAGGTGCATTGAAGTAATAATGAGTGGTGCAGACTCTATTGTTGTTTTTATTCTGATGGCAAACAACATAGGGCGTGCCTCTTTCGCGAGTAAAAACCGGCACAGTTTGTATTTGATTTTCCTCTTTGGAGGTGAAGTTGACTATGAGTGTGTAATCTGGCGATGTCATCTGCTCTGATATATTGCTAAATCCTAGTTGATTAAATGCATGGATAATATCGGGCATATAGCGTTTATTAGTAAGTTCATCCCCATCTTCGTTTGATTGAACCAAAATAGCAGAGGATTTAGCTATCTCTATGCTGGTGTCTACATTGCTTAAGTAGCGCCCAGATAGAGTGACATTGGATGTGCAGCCACTCAGCACTGTCATCAATACAACCAATAGTAAAATGTTTTTCATGATTCCCCCTCCTTTGTGCGTCTGCAGCCCTGCCTTGTCTAATGAAAATATAGAATAAACTAAGCGCTGAAGAATTACTTGTGGTGTTACACGGTGCTGCGTAATTCTTACAGTCCCCCTAAAAAGCAGGCATGCCTGTAAGTTATTTTATATGTGCTAAGACACGAGTGCGGGTGAGTGTTTGCATTACTATTGGTGGCTTGGGTGAGCTATACAACGGCGTTTAAAGCGGCCTGAGCTATTTTGTCTTGTCAGAAAGGCAATGGATCGTGGGAGGTTATCTAGATAGAGGCTTTGGGTTCATTAAGTTTGGATAAGAAATGAAAAAGCCAGGGTGGGTTACCACACTGGCTTATTAAGGCTTTCATTCTTTCTCAGAATGGGGTCTTACTGGCTGAACAACTTAGTTCAGTTTGTTTTGCAAGAACTCTGCGCGTTGGCTGTTTTCAGCAGAAGCTTTTTTCGTTAGATCAAATGCAGCGTTGTTTGCAAGGCTAACATTCACTTCTTGGGCTTGGGACTCTAAAGAGTGAGTCTGACCACGAGTTTCTTTGCCGTAAGTTGCATCGCCTGGTGCCGCTAGTGCTACAGAAGCAATTGAAGATGCTGCTAGGAAAGTAAGAGCGCTTTTAGTAAAAGTATTCATAATTAATCACCTTAATATAATTTGTTTGGGCAGATTGTCTGCTGTGTTTCTATGTTTTAAATAATAACAGTTAAATTTAAAATAAAAAGGGATTGAGGGGCACTGTCACTTTACATTCAATAATTCAAATTATTGTGCAATGTTTCTAGAAATAAGAACGGCGTGTATTTTAGGGTTAAGAAGTAACTGGATTGAAGGGAAATATAGGCTGGCTATTATCTTGATAGTCAGAGGCGATGACTTGGTCTAGACAGCTATTTTTTAAAAATGAAAAAGCCAGCATGGAATACCAAGCTGGCTTATTAAGGCTTCTATTCCATATTAAAATGGAAGTTTAAAAATGAACTTATTAGTTCAATTCGTTTTGTAAGAACTCAGCACGATGGCTGTTTTCAGAAGAGGCTTTTTGAGTTGGTGCAAACGCAGCATTGTTTTCAATGCCAACATTAACGTTTTGTGCTTGAGACTCTAAAGAATGAACTTGGTTGCGAGTAGATTGACCATAAGTTGCATCGCCAGGTGCTGCAAGTGCAACAGAAGCAATGGAAGAAGCCGCTAGGAAAGTAACAACGCTTTTAGTAAAAGTATTCATAATTAATCACCTTAATATAATTTGTTTGGGCAGATTGTCTGCTGTGTTTCTATGTTTTAAATAATAACATTAAAAAATTAAATAAATAGAGGGAAAGGGGCGGTGTCTTTTTATATCCAACTATTCAAAAAACAATGCAATATCTTTAAAAATACGCACGGTTTGTATTTTTATGTTTCTGAAGTTGAGATGACGAGAGGTGGTAAACAGAAGGTTTTATTATTTCGTCGAGAGGTGTCGCTGATGGAAGTAAGTGCTTACTTCAATGTTAGTCATTGTTTTTATGGGCTAATACGTAAAAATCCAGCATAGAAGACTATGCTGGATTCTTTTAAGGCTTTCGTTTTATCTAAGAATGATAAATTACTTTTTAAACCTTAGTTTAGTTCGTTTTGTAAAAACTCAGCGCGGTGACTGTTTTCATAAGACGCTTTTTGCGTTGGTGCAAAGGCGGCATTGTCTTCAAGGCTTACATTAATATCTTTTGCTTGGGATTCTAAAGAATGCAATTGACCGCGAGTAGATTGACCATAAGTGGCGTCACCTGGCGCTGCTAGTGCAACAGAAGCAATGGAAGAAGCTGCTAGAAAAGTAAGAGCGCTTTTAGTAAAAGTATTCATAATTAATCACCTTAATATAATAAGTTTAAGCAGTTTGTCTGCTGTGTTTCTATGTTTTAAATAATAGCATTAAAAACTTAAATAAATAGAGGCTAAGGTGAGATGTCACTTTACATTCAATTAATCAAGATAATGTGAAATATTTCTAGAAATAAGAATGGTACCTTTTAAAATGAAAAAGCCAGCATGGTTCCCCATGCTGGCTTATTAAGGCTTTCATTCTATATTAGAACGATGACTAAGGGATTACCCTTAGTTTAGTTTGTTTTGTAAAAACTCAGCGCGCTGGCTGTTTTCAGAAGAGGCTTTTTGAGTTGGTGCAAATGCAGCATTGTCTTCAAGGCCAATATTGATGTCTTTTGCTTGAGACTCTAAAGAGTGAACTTGGCCGCGAGTAGATTGACCATAAGTTGCATCACCTGGTGCTGCTAGTGCAACAGAAGCAATGGAAGAAGCTGCTAGGAAAGTAAGAGCGCTTTTAGTAAAAGTATTCATAATTAATCACCTTAATATAATAAGTTTAAGCAGATTTTCTGCTGTGTTTCTATGTTTTAAATAATAACATTAAAAATTTAAATAAATAGAGGTTAAGGTGCAGTGTCACTTTACATTCAACTATTCAAATAACGATGCAATATCTTTAAAAATAAGCACGGATTGTTGCCTTCATGTTAAGGCTGGTTTTATTAGAAAAGTAAGGCTGGTTACAGGTCATTGTTTTTATTGGCTTTTATAAAAATTAGTACCAATCCTCTTTGTTACGCTTGAATAGAGTGATGGGTTCTATGATTAGGAAACATGGTTTTTTGTAAGGTTAAGAGGAGGAAGCGGCAATCTAATTGCGCAAGAGCACTTTAATTTCTTATGAAAATCGAGCATAGGCAGCCGACAATCACTTTTTGGAATGGCCGTTGTGGAAGCAAAGATCAGTGACACTTATATGGCCTTCCAATGTGCATAAATTAAGTAACTTCTCATGTCGTTTGAAAAACCGTCCATCACTATGATTAATGTAGGGCTTGATGCTATTTGTGTTGTTGTATGTGGCCATAAAAGGGGAGGCTTAATTGATGGGCTTAAAAGGCGGGAAAACGGCCTGTTTATAGGCCTTCTATCCTAAAATCTCTGCTAATTATTGATGATATATGGAACTAAGTTAGGCCTTATCTTCCATTGTTATCATGACACTTTCTCCTTATTAAAAAAGCCTATCTGCACCGTCAAGTAGCCGCTACCTACACTTCACGGCTCTCGCTTTTATATGGCCTAAGGGGAAAGTGGGGGCTTTGTATCTTGAGGCGCTGCGGGGAAATATTGATCCCCAGTCAAAGGCTAAATTCTTATCTAAGAATTAGAGAAAAACATTAATTTTCAATTGCTTACTTTGTGACAAAAGCATAAGTGCTTTTTTTATTATATATTAATTTATGTTTTTTGATATTCAATATTGAGAATTCTCTTGTTTTTAAATTCGCATTTTAGTCAATATTTTCATGTCTTTTGTTATTTGTTAATGAGGTTTGACTTTGGATTTGTCATAAGGTAATTCTGATTCGTGCGCACAGCAAGGTAAGAATAAATGAGCGGTAAAACAGATAAATATTAAAGTATTGCCAATCTACTCCATCAAAATAAAACCAATAAGCACTCTCCATTTTAACGTCGTTGGAGAAGGAGACATAAGACATGAGAACAATCATAAGTCTATTACTTGTGGTGATCACAACGATTACTTCGAGCATGGCACTTGCCGTCGATACGCCTGAAACGGCACTGTTAAAAGCGCGGAACGCAGAATTCCAAAAAGACACAGTCCATGTTGCGGATAATGTTTATACCTTTACAGGTTATTCGGTGCAGCCTGTTTCTATGATTGTCGGAAAAGACGGCCTTGTTATCGTCGACACCGGCATAGATACCGCCTCCGCCAAAAAAGTATTAGCCGCAATGCGAAAAATAACAGCGCTGCCGATTAAGGCGATTCTGATAACGCACGGGCACAGTGATCATATTGGTGGGATTCCTGTTTTTGCAGCAGAAGGGCACCCACAGATTTGGGCTCGGAGTAACTTTCGTGATGAGGCTCATGCCTTTAAGCGAGAAGGTTTAACCATCAATAGGATTCGTGGTGCGAGACAAGGTGGCTTTTTATTACCACCAGAGAAAAGGATAAATAATGGTATAGCGCAAGCGTATTACCCGAAACACTCGCTTGAAGTATTTGGTACAAAAGCCACAGCTATCCAACCAAATCATCATTTAGGCAGCACACGAGAATTAATAGAGGTGGCTGGAATTAGTTTGGAATTAGTGCCTATTAATGGGGAAACAAAAGACGCCATGTACATTTGGTACCCGGCTAAGCGTGTCTTGTTCTCTGGTGATTTCTTCTACAGTTCTTGGCCTAACCTTTATGCTATTCGAGGATCAGAATACCGCGATGTGCAGTCTTGGATCAGTGGCCTTAACCAAATGTTGAAAGAAAAACCTGAAAAGCTAGTACCTGGGCACACGCGACCTATTACGGATAAAGCGGAGGTCATGGACAGATTGACGAATTATCGCGACGCCGTGCAGTATGTTTTTAACAAAACAATCGAAGGCATGAACAAAGGGATGACGCCGGATAAATTAGTAGAGTATGTGAAGTTACCACAGAAGTATGCGGATAAAGATTATCTCAGAAACTACTACGGTAATATTCAGTGGGCAGTGCGTTCCATCTTTGCTGGTACTTTGGGGTGGTTCGATGGTAACCCGACGCACCTATTTTCCTTACCGGTTAAAGCAGAAGCTGAGCGAATGGCGACGTTGGCGGGAGGCAAAGCTAAATTAGAGCAAGCCACGCTTGATGCATTAAACAATAAGGATTATCAGTGGGCGGCACAATTAGCAGACCAACTTATAGTGCTTGAACCATCAACAGGCAAACCTAAATTAATGAAGGCCGAAGCTCTTGAAGGGCTTGCTAAGCACTTACTCACCGCCACAGGGCGAAATTACTACCTAACCTGTGCCCAAGAGTTGCGTAAAGCAGCCGAAAAGCACAGCGTAAAATAGACAAAAAAAGGGAAGCCATTAGGCTTCCCTTTTTTATTGGCATACAAACTGTGTGTCGTTTGTGTGCCCCGACCTCATTTTAAAAAGTGCAAACCCTTTTAAAATCAAGCCTTTAAGTGGTGGAGATGGGGGGATTCGAACCCCCGTCCGCCAGTCCTCTGCCATCGGCTCTACATGTTTAGTCACTTCTATTATTTGACCACGAACCGCCCGAAGGACAGGGTGTTAATGGCGAGCCTACTTAATCTTAGAACCTTATCCCTAGGCGGGGCATCGGTTAGCATCCTGTAATTTATGATACTGCAGAATCTCTGGCTACAAGCAACCTGAGGGCAGCACACTAGCAGCGGTTTAGGCTGCTAAAGCGTAGTTTTCGTCGTTTGCGACTATAAAATTGATGCGGGGGATTTACGAGATCACGCATCACTCTCGACATGCACCTCAGGGTTTGTAACCGGCGTCGAAACCAAGTCATCCCCAAAGTTGGTATTATTCTAACGGAAACAATGTGCTTTCGCTAGAGATAACGGGTATCTCTGCGCTTTGTTCTTATTTACTCACACTATTCTGTGAACAGCGTCAGCTAAGATTAAGCACTGTGTTTCATTAGGCGTTCTTTGTCTCGCGACCAATCACGATCTCGTTCTGTGCCGCGTTTGTCATGGTCTTTTTTACCGGTAACCAAGGCAACTTCACATTTGATTTTATTGCCTTTCCAGTACAGAGCCATGGCGGCGCAGGTTTTACCCTTTTGCTCAGTAACTTGTATGATTTTCTCGAGCTCTTTGCGGTTGAGCAGCAATTTACGCTGGCGCATTGGCTCACATACAACGTGTGTAGAGGCGCTTAAAAGTGGCGTAATACGCGCACCGACAAGCCACGCTTCGTTTTGGTGAATGATAACGAAGGCGTCAACTAATTGGGCTTTACCTTCGCGCAGGCTTTTGACTTCCCATCCAGATAAAACCAGTCCGGCTTCGAACTTCTGGTCAACGAAGTAGTCAAATTTTGCACGTTTATTAAGCGCGATAGTGCCCGTGCTATTGGATTTTTTCTTTACTTTACTCATAGTTGGAAATTATACGGTCGATAGCGGCAAAAACCTATGCTTTTCTTGAGGTATGCGCCTTAATGTTAGAAAATTCGCCCTCAGTAAATAAAATCATCATGATGAGCTTCGAATGACTGCGGTAAGCTTTCTTTCTCATCTTTAATTATCTAAACGCTACTGAGTAGTGAGAGCTAAATTTATGCCCGAAAGTCGATGTTTACAAGGTATATGGTCTAGTCCGTGGATATTTATTTTTGCCGCGAGCGGATCAGCTGTTGGCTTGGGGAATATTTGGAAATTTCCGTACCTAATAGGAGAGAATGGCGGCGGCGCTTTTCTGCTTATTTATTGTGCTTGCTTACTGTTGGTCGGCCTGCCTATCCTAATGGCTGAAGTGGCACTAGGTCGTACCGTACGCTCAAACCCGATAGACACCATTAATGATCTTAGTGAACGTCGTGTGATTCACCGCTTTTGGGTTGTTGTTCCCTGGATTGCAGGGCTCACAGGCTTTCTCATCCTGACTTTCTATAGCGTCATTGCTGGCTGGTCCATTGGTTACTTTGAACGCGCCATCTCGGGGGATTTTGTGAATATCTCCCAAGCCGATGCCGCGAGCATGTTTGATCATTTATTGGCGTCCCCTGGTGAAATGCTACTATGGCACTCGATATTTGTAGGACTGGTCGTTTTAACCGTAGGGCAGTCAGTGACGCGTGGACTGGCGGCCTTGGTGCGAATTTTATTGCCTGTTTTGATCGTCGTTATGCTGATATTGGCGGGGTTCTCTCTGGAAGAGGGAGAAGCGCTTGAAGCCATTCACTTCTTGTTTCGTTGGTCTTGGCAAGACATCACTTTTGGTGTGGTGTTATCCGCCATTGGTCATGCCCTGTTTAGCTTAAGTGTGGGAATGGGTGCTATGTTTGCTTACGGTGCATACATGAGTAAGCGGATGTCCATTGCCCGAGCCTGTTCTGCGGTGGTAGCGATTGACCTGATTGTGTCTGTATTGGCCTGTTTGGTGATTTTCCCTTTGGCTTTTGCGTTCCATATAGATCTGGATTCAGGGCCTAGTTTAGCGTTTGTGTCCTTGCCTATTATTTTTGGTAGTTTGCCAGCAGGGCAGTTGATAGGCGGCTTCTTTTTTCTCTTATTGGTGATTGCTGCACTGACTTCGGCAATCTCTATGTTAGAACTGTTTGTTGCTTGGTTGCATGAGAAGTTTTACATTGCGCGTTTTAAAGCGGCTTTGTTGTTAGGCGGCGCCATTTGGTTTGTTGGTATTGCGGTGCTTTTATCGTTTAACCATTGGGATAGAAAAGTGCTGTTTGGCCTCAACTTCTTTGAGTTGCTTGATCAGCTAACCTCTTTGATTATGCTGCCGTTGGGGGCGATTTTATTGTCTGTGTTGGTGGCGTGGTTTATCCCTCGTACCGTATTACGCAACGAGATGATTACTCGCCAAGTTAGCCACTTCAAAATATGGTATGGCGTTTTAAAATATATCAGTATTCCTGTGCTTATCGTCATTACTGTCGCAGGTTGGATAGGAGTTTGATTTGAGTCATATAGAGCGCTTTGCTCATGTTGAGTACAGTTGCGAGCAAATGTTTGCATTAGTGAATGATATCGACGGGTATCCGGAATTTTTACCAGGTTGTTTGAGCTCTTCTCTGATATCTCGTACGCCAACAGAAATTGTCGCCTCTCTTGAGGTTGGTAAGGGGCCGGTGCGTCAGGCCTTTACCACTAAGAATTTTTTAGAAGAGCCAACGCGAGTTGAAATGACCCTAGTAAAAGGCCCGTTTAAAAAATTACACGGTGTATGGACGTTTACCGAACTGTCCCCTGGTCGCTGTAAAATAGCGCTAAGTATCGAATTTGAATTGAGTGGTATGCTGAAATTTGCGTTTGGTGGTGTGTTTAGCCAGATCGCCAATGCTATGGTGGACGCATTTAGTAAACGAGCAAAGGTAGTTTACGGTGAATAAAATACGAGTTGAGGTGGCGTATGCGCTGCCTGAAAAGCAAAAAATTATAGCGTTAGATGTAGAAGAAAATTGCACGGTAAGAGACGCAGTGCTTCGCTCTAATATCGATGCTTTTTTTCCAGGTTTAGACTTGGAGAATGTGAAAGTAGGGATTTTTGGCAAAGCGGTAAGAAATGCCGATACACAGACGTTAAAAGAAGGTGAGCGTGTAGAAATCTACCGTGAGCTGAAGGTTGACCCTAAACAAGCTAGAGCCAACCGCGCAGCAAAAAACAGCTAGAATAATTAGTTGTTTTTAATGTCAGTTAAGCTGTCACCCTCGAACGTTAAAGTGAGATCACTCGCGGCGCTTTTAGGTGTCTCAGGTGTCGCGTATTTGGTGGTGTAAAGATAATGCCATTCGTTGGGTTTGAAGGTATCTCTTACCATAGGGGTTCCTAACAGGTAGATAACTTGCGATTGTGTCATGCCCACTTTTAACTGAGAGAGCTGTTCCTTCGTAATGAAGTTGCCTTGCGTTACGGTAGCCTTATATGGAGGCGGAAATAAACTGCATGCGCTTAGAGAAAATAGGGCGCATATTACTAATATTGATTTTTTCATTTGTATCATCCTAACTCAGGTATGCTAATGATAAAGTAATTATCAACAAGATCGAATAGAGAATGACTCATGACTAGCGAAAATCAAGAACTAAAGAAAGCGGGACTCAAAGTTACCTTGCCGCGAGTGAAAATTTTACAAATTCTAGAGAATGCTGGTGATCGTCATTTCAGTGCCGATGATGTTTACCGTACTTTGCTAGATCAAGGTGAAGATGTCGGTTTAGCAACAGTTTATCGTGTTTTGACTCAGTTTGAATCTGCAGGCTTGGTTATGCGCCACCATTTTGAAGCGGGTACTGCGGTATTTGAATTGGCAAAAGGCGAACATCATGACCACATGATTTGCTTGGAGTCAGGTCGAGTGATTGAGTTTGTTGATCCAGTGATTGAAAAACGTCAGCATGAAATCGCAGAAGAGCATGGTTTTGAGATTGAAGATCACAGCTTGATCATTTACGTGCGCCCAAAGAAGAAATAAAGGGCTGCCCAGAAAAATGAGCGGATAATGACACAGTGCCCTTATCCGCTTATTTTTTATTGTAAATGCACGTTACCAAGCATTTCTTTAGCGTGAGCTAACGTTTGTTCGGTTAACTCGAGACCTCCCAGTAAGCGCGCAATTTCCTGCGTGCGCTCAGTATCTTGTAATTGAGACACTTGTGACGACGTCGCCTCATTGGCTACTTGCTTACTCACTCGCAAATGCTGATTGCCTTGGGCCGCCACTTGCGCCAAATGTGTTACACAGAAAACTTGTCCTCGTTTCCCTACCGAGCGCAACATGCGCCCGACCACTTCCGCAATCCCTCCACTTATACCGACATCCACCTCGTCAAATACCAAGGTAGGAATCACTGAGGTGTGCGCGGTGACGACTTGAATGCCTAAGCTTATCCGTGACAATTCCCCGCCAGACGCGACTTTCCGTAATGGTTGCGCGGGCTGTCCAGGGTTCGATGCAATCATGTATTCAATGTCTTCAAAACCATTCGCAGACACTTGATTAAGTGGTTGGCAATCAATGAAAAAGCGTGCGTGGGGCATGCCGAGCCCATGTATTTGTTCTTCGACTTGCCTTGCGAGAAGGTCTTTCGCTGCCATGCGTTTTTCTGTCAATGTGGTCGCGAGCGCCGTGAGAGTTTCATAGGCGCGCTCTTCGCTTTCTTTGAGCTGGTCAATGGTTTCTTCGCTGCCTTGCAGCAAGGCCAGCTCAGCGTCCACGGACTCTCGCAATATTAATAAAGCTTCTGGCAGTACCTTGTGTTTGCGTGCTGTGTCGTAGATGTCAGTAAGGCGTTGCTCTATCTCACTGAGTCGCTCTGGGTTTTGCTCTAATGTGTCTTGATAGTGATGCAGGCTGTCGGCCGCCTCTTGGGCTTGAATGAGCGCTGCATTCATCATTTCAAGCGCTTCTTCTAGCTCTTTGGTTGCGGGGGCTATTTGGCTGGCGCTTTGCACTGCTTGGTTGAGCAATGAGCAAACGGTGCCCTCATCGCTATCAATTAATATGCCGCTGACTTGATACGCTTTTTGCTGGGAGTCTGCGATATTGGCCAAGAACGCTTGCTCGTTTTCAAGCTCGATAATCTCGCCTTCTTTTAAATCGAGTTGTTCTAATTCTTGGGACTGATACGCCAATAGCTGAATTTTTGCTTCTTGTTCAGAAGAGCGGTTTTGTTGTGCGGCGAGGGCTTCTCTTAGTTGTCGCCATACGCTGTATTGCTGGCTGACTTGTTTTGCGAGCTCCGTTAATTGGCCGAATTCGTCGACTTGTTGTCGCTGGGCGCTCTTTTTAAGTAAAGATTGATGTTCGTGTTGGCCATGAATATCGACCAAATGACTGCCCGCTTCTTTTAAATCCGAGAGCGTACAAGGGCGACCATTGATATAAGCTTTAGAACGACCTTCTTTGCTAATAACGCGGCGTAATATGCAGTGCTGATCCTGATCTAGATCGCGCTCTTCTAGCCAATTGAATACATGAGGGTACTGCGTAATATCAAACGTCGCGCTAATATCGGCCTTTTTTTCCCCGTGTCGAACCACCGCAGCATCGGTTCTGCCACCTAAGCAAAGCGACAAGGCGTCTACCATAATGGATTTGCCGGCGCCGGTTTCACCGGAGATCACAGTCATGCCTGTTTTGAATTCCAAATCTAAGGTGTCAACAATGGCAAAATTGGATATAGCGATGCTTGTTAGCATAATACGCTCCACATGAGGAAAAAATTTTATATGGTTATTTATACAGTAGTTTGTCATTTTTTGACAAGTAGGAGAAGAAAATTAATGTGGATTTAATACAATTAAACCGCGCACCGTCGTGCCTAATGAGTCGAAAAGATCATTATTCAGAGCCTAAGGAAGGTGAAATTGAGCCAGTTCTGTTAATTCTGTTCACTGTCATTTTTAGCACAACAACAGGTTATTATTGTGATCTTAGCCATCACTCTGCCTCTGTATTCACATCTTCTTGCCATTCCCATTAAATTTATGAGGTTTTACTGTTGAAAGGTAAAAAGCTGGCCCCATATAGCCAACACAGTTAGAGAATACTTTCTGTTATTTGGAGTGAAGAAATGAGTGATCAGCAAAAAAATTCTAATTTAGAAGCGGAGCAAGATTTGAATAGCGAAGCAGAAAATCAAGCAACAGAAGAGCTTTTAGAGCCTGAAGCAGAGCTTCTAGAAGAAACGCCTGAAAGTGAAGAGCTTGCTAAAGCATTGGAAGAAGCCGCGCAGTACAAAGAAGCGGCACTTCGTGCTCAAGCGGATGCACAAAATGTTCGCAGACGTGCAGAGCTAGATGTTGAGAAAGCGCATAAATTTGGCCTAGAAAAATTCGCCAAATCTATCATCAATGTCGCTGACAATCTTGAGCGAGCGCTAACGTCCGCGCCTGAGACTGGCGAATCTGACCCGGTTCGTGAAGGTGTTGAGTTAACGTTGAAAGACTTGTTGGAAACCTTGGCTCGCTTTGAAGTGAAGCAAGTTGATCCACATGGCGAACCGTTCACTCCAGAGTTGCACCAAGCCATTACTATGGTGCCAAACCCTGAGTTAGAGCCGAACACCGTGATGGATGTTGTGCAGAAGGGTTATACGCTTCATGGCCGCTTATTACGCCCAGCGATGGTCGTTGTTTCGAGCGCAGCATAAAGACCGTCATTTTTTTGACACTGATCGGTTGAAAAGCTCAAAAGCGTACCCAAATACAGAATTATCATTGAAATAAACGAATTTATAGGAGAGACACACCATGGGTAGAATCATTGGTATTGACTTAGGTACAACAAACTCTTGTGTTGCTGTACTAGATGGCGAAAAAGCTCGCGTAATTGAAAACGCTGAAGGCGATCGCACCACACCATCCATCGTTGCATTTGCAGAAGATGGCGAAGTATTAGTGGGTCAATCCGCTAAGCGTCAGGCTGTCACCAACCCAACCAATACCTTGTTTGCGGTTAAGCGTTTGATCGGTCGTCGCTTTGAAGACAAAGTGGTACAAAAAGACATCTCAATGGTGCCTTACAAAATCGTAGCTGCGGATAACGGCGACGCTTGGGTAGAAATTAAAGGCGAGAAGAAAGCACCGCCACAAATTTCCGCTGAAGTTCTTAAGAAAATGAAGAAAACAGCTGAAGATTACCTAGGCGAGAAAGTAACAGAAGCGGTTATCACGGTTCCTGCTTACTTCAACGATTCTCAGCGTCAAGCAACAAAAGACGCGGGTAAAATTGCAGGCCTAGAAGTTAAACGTATTATCAACGAGCCAACAGCAGCAGCATTGGCTTACGGCCTAGACAAGAGCAGCGGCGACTCTACTATCGCGGTTTATGACCTTGGTGGTGGTACGTTCGATATCTCTATCATCGAAATTGCTGACGTTGATGGCGAGAAGCAATTCGAAGTATTGTCTACAAACGGTGATACTTTCCTAGGTGGTGAAGATTTCGACATGCGCGTTATCGAATTCCTAGCGGCTGAGTTCAAGAAAGACACTGGTATCGATCTACACAACGATCCACTAGCGCTACAACGTTTGAAAGAAGCGGGTGAGAAAGCGAAAGTTGAATTGTCTTCTTCTTCACAAACTGAAGTGAACTTACCTTACATCACGGCTGACGCATCAGGTCCTAAACACTTGAACGTGAAATTGACTCGTTCTAAGTTGGAGTCTTTGGTTGAAGAGCTAGTTCTTAACTCTCTTGAGCCTTGCCGCCAAGCATTGAAAGACGCAGACCTTTCTGCTTCTGACATCGACGAAGTTATCTTGGTTGGTGGTCAAACTCGTATGCCTCTTGTGCAAGCGAAAGTAACTGAATTCTTCGGTAAAGAGCCACGTAAAGACGTAAACCCTGATGAAGCCGTAGCAATCGGTGCTTCTATTCAAGGTGCGGTACTTTCTGGTGATGTAAAAGACGTGCTTCTTCTAGACGTGACTCCACTGTCTCTAGGTATCGAGACTATGGGTGGTGTAATGACGGCCTTGATCGAGAAAAACACAACGATTCCGACTAAGAAATCGCAAACTTTCTCGACCGCTGAAGACAACCAAAATGCAGTGACTATCCATGCATTGCAAGGTGAGCGTAAACAAGCGTCTCAGAACAAATCTCTAGGTCGTTTCGACTTGGCTGACATTCCACCTGCTCCACGTGGTGTGCCACAAATCGAAGTAAGCTTCGATCTTGATGCCAACGGTATCTTGAGCGTGTCTGCGAAAGACAAAGCGACAGGCAAAGAACAGTCTATCGTGATCAAAGCATCTTCTGGTCTAAGCGATGAAGAAGTGGAAAAAATGGTTCAGGATGCTGAAGCTAACGCGGAAGAAGATCGCAAGTTCGAAGAACTTGTACAGGTTCGCAACACAGCAGATGGCATGATCCACGCGACTCGTAAAACGTTGACTGATGCTGGCGATAAAGCAACAGAAGAAGAGAAAACAGCGATTGAAACAGCGATCACTGAACTTGAAGAAGCGTTAACATCTAACGACAAAGAGAAGATCGAAGAGAAAACCAATGCGTTGACTCAAGCATCTGGCTCTTTAGCTCAGAAGATGTACGCTGAAGCAGAAGGTGCTCAAGCTGGCGCTCAACCAGGTGCTGAAGAAGCCGCTTCTGGTAAAGCTCAGGATGATGCAGTAGACGCTGAATTCGAAGAAGTAAAAGACGACAAAAAATAAGCCGTAACGCTTTTTTTCGTCACCCTAGTTTTAAGGGTTGCTATAGCGAACACGGTTTTAGGACCGTGTTTTGCTATTTGTAGACCAGTGAATAGGGGCGCAGATACACGGATATCTATTCAAATTTTTCAATTCAGACTTTATCTATTCAGGAATGCCAGCGATGAGCAAAAGAGACTATTACGACGTTCTTGGGGTGGCCAAAGGCGCGGATAAAAAAGACATCAAAAAAGCTTATCGCTCCTTAGCGAATAAGTACCATCCGGATAAGAACCCAGACAATCCAGAAGCTCTGGATAAATTCAAAGAAGTAGCAGAAGCCTACGAGATTTTATCTTCTGAAGAGAAGCGTGAAGCGTATGACCGCTTTGGGCACGAAGGTGTAAATGGTCAAGGCGGCGGCTACGGCGGCGGTGCTGGCGCGGGTGGTTTTAGCGATATCTTTGGCGATGTGTTTGGTGACATTTTCGGTGGCGGAGGTGGCGGCGGTCAAAGTCGTACACGCCGTGGTTCTGATTTACGTTACACCCTAGAATTAGATCTTGAGCAAGCGGTGTGGGGATGCGAAGAAAAAATCCGTATTCCAACATTGGTTAACTGTAATACGTGTGAAGGCTCCGGTGCGAAAAAAGGTTCTACACCGAAAACCTGTGGTACCTGTGGCGGTGCAGGCCAAGTACGCATGTCTCAAGGCTTCTTCTCAGTACAGCAAACGTGTCCAGAGTGCCATGGTCAAGGTCAGGTTATTTCTGACCCATGTACTGACTGTCATGGACAAGGCCGTACTCAAGAATACAAAACGCTTAATGTTAAAATTCCAGCGGGTGTTGATACAGGCGATCGTATCCGTCTTTCTGGAGAAGGCGAAGCCGGTGCACATGGTGGTCCAGCGGGCGACTTATTTGTGCAGGTGTCTGTTAAACCTCACAGCATCTTTGAACGTGATGGTGCCAACCTGTACTGCGAAGTACCGATTAGCTTCACGACCGCGGCGTTAGGCGGTGAGATCGATGTACCGACATTAGATGGTCGTGTGCGCTTGAAAGTGACGGCTGAGTGTCAAACCGGCAAGTTGTTCCGCTTACGTAACAAAGGTGTTAAGCCAGTTCGTGGTGGCCCACAAGGCGATTTGATTTGTAAGGTCGCTGTGGAAACACCAGTGAACTTAACCGCTCGTCAAAAAGAATTGTTGACCGAGTTGTCTGATAGCATGGGAGAAGAAAGTAACCACTCTCCTAAGCAGAAGAGTTGGTTTGATGGTGTAAAACGCTTTTTTGACGATATAAAAAAGTAACCATTCGAGCTTTCGTGACTAAACTAAAAAGGCGCTAGATAGCGCCTTTTTCTTTTAATAAGAAGTCGATGTGGCTGCGCAGCAAGTTAGCGGCATTGGTAAAGCTCTTATTATTCGGGACAATAAAGTCTGCTTTACTGCGAATGTCGATGGTTTTCAATGACGCTTGACGTACGTGGCGCATATAGCGGCTCGTGACTTCATTCACATTGCGGCCTCGTTCTGCGATGTCGCGCTTCAGACGGCGAACAATGGCTATGTCCATGTCGGTATCAACATAGAACAAGTAATCGACAGCGTCGCGAATTCCTGCGTCTTGGAACATCATGTGTCCTTCGACAAGAACAATGTGCGTTGGCTCTAGATTACGATAGCCAACACGTTTGTGTTGCGAGTGGTCGTATTCAGGAATTTCATTTGGCTGCTGACGATTTTTGCAGTTGTGAATGGCCAATGTTAGGCTTTCTAGGTCTAATGAACTTAAGTCATCAAAATTGTAAACATCGGGATCGATGCTACCACATCCATTGTAGAAACTGTCTTGGCACAGGACGGTGATTTTGTCACCTTGACCTTCGGCTAGAAGAGAGCAAAGTCGGCTTTTTCCGCTGCCAGATACCCCTGTGATACCAATAACAAGCGCCATGTATTACCTCGGTAAATAAATTGATATGCCTCTCAAAAGGAGAGGGCTGAATGGCGGGAATTTTAACAGGTTTTGCTAGTCTCTGCTTGCCTTGAATCTAGATAATTCCGAGTATCTCCTTGACATGCACAGCAAGCTTTGGAGATAAGTAAATGCAGTATATCTTCTCATTTAAGGGTTTGGCAGAGCGTAAAAAATCATATAATGGTGAGGCTATTAAGGTAGTGTGGTTACCCGCTGTCAGCGGAGTAAATTGAGCATTGGGACGGTACAGTCTGTCAATGTTCATTTCTATTGAGTTGCTGATCGAGCGACGAATGGTTGTTTTTCTAAGGGAATATAGAGATGTTTCAGCGCGTTATTGCAGTATTTTTTGCCATCCTAGTGTTGGTTGCGCTTCCGACAGTGAGTATGGCTGCGAACGATTCTAATGATCGACAAACGACGCCAATTGCGAATCAAGGGGCTGAGTTGTTTGGCCTGAAAGTAAATGATTTAAGCAAAGAGGATTTTGAAAAACGCCTGTCAGCTATGGGTTTACAGCCTTATCCGTCTTATAAAAAAGGCGTGGCTACTTACAGTTTGGGGCCGGAAGGCATTTTAGGGGTAAGGGAGCTGGCGATTCAATTCAATGGTGACGACTACCTGAAAAAAGCCACTATGTCTGGTGTCGTAAAAAGCAATAAGAAGCGTCAGTCTCTGGGCAACTTGTTAGTGAAAAAGTACGGCATGCCAAATATAGGTTTTGTCCGTGACGGTTATGGTCGAGCGAAATGGGTGTTCCATGATGGCACTTATATAGAGCTTCATAATACCACGTTCAATGTCTTGGTGATCTACGTGGATCAGCAGCCTAAGGTGTTGTCTGAGTCGGGGCAAATTGATGTTGAAGCCCTGTATAAAAAAAGCCAAAAATCGACACCTTGATAAGGTGTCTTCCTCTCTTTTATCTGAAGCAATAGACACATGATAATTCTAGATTTAAATCTTCGCTTAGCGCATTTTTTACAACCTCATTTAAATGAGATTTCACTGGCGATAGTGGCGACTTGTTTGGTGATTTATGGGGACAAAGTAAATGGCTTTCTTAAGCGAGCGATTTCCTCTTGGGTGTTTGTGGCGCGAGTCGTTGCTTTTATTCTAATGTGTACCTTTGGCTATGGTTTATTGACCTTATGGAGTCAGCCATTAGTGTATTGGTTGATTTCTCAGGTCGATTATCTCTATCGGCCTCTGCTTATTGTCGGGTGCTTCTGTTTATTGGGGATTTTGGCCGAGAGAAAGCGAAATTTATAAATTAATTTATGAAATTTTCTCTCATATTTTGTTGCCAAATTACGGAATTCTCCTGACATTTTTGTCTCTAACCGTTTGTATTTGATGGTTATGTAGTAAACTTTCTAATCTTCTTTGTTTATCTCGTTATTTCCATAAAAAACAAGGCTAAATACCCGTTTTTAAAGGTTTTTTGTAGTCTTGTTTCAATTTGTCTTCCGTTCAAACTGTCTTTAGACTTGCCCCATATTGATGAAACAGCGTCTTTTTTCGGGGGCAAAAAATGACAAGCACTTGGTTACAAACACTTTCGCAAGTAGAGTCCATGATTCCTATGTTAGGGAAATTGGGTCGTGAAAAAGCAGTAAAAGTTCAATTAGCTGGTCAGACCTTAATGGCTGATTCTGTCACCAATCTGATGGCGCTTTTTGACCAACATCCTGAATTGGATCTTGTGCAGGTGTATCAGGTGCTTGAAGAAGTACTAAACAGCAATGTGAGCCAAACAGCGGTTGAGCTAGAAGAGCTGCTTGCTGAGGCGGATGTGGCGTCATTGTTGGCGGCACAACCTCAAACAGGCACAGAAACACCTGTTGTTTTATACGGCTTTGGTCGTATTGGTCGCTTGCTAGCACGCCGTATGTGTACACTTGGTCATACTACTCCAGGAATGGCATTGGCTGCGATTGTAGTACGTAAAGCATGTGATAATGATCTAGCGAAACGTGCCAGCCTACTGAAATACGACACGGTTCACGGAACTTACGAAGGTTTGGTGAAAGTCGATGAAGAAAACCAGTCTTTGATTATCAATGGCTCCCCTGTGAAAGTGATCTACTCCTCAGATCCTGCCACCGTTGATTATCAAGCTCATGGTATAGATAGCGCTTTGCTTGTTGATAACACTGGCCGCTGGCGCGATCACGAAGGTTTGAGTGTGCACTTGAGCCGTCCTGGTATTGAGCGTGTTGTCTTGACCGCACCAGGTAAAGAAATGAAAAACGTCGTATTTGGTGTTAATGACAGCGATGTGACTGCGGATGACCGTATTGTGTCTGCTGCCTCTTGTACTACCAACGCCATTACACCGATCTTATCTGTTCTAGAAGATAAATTTGGCATCGTTTCTGGTCATGTTGAAACCGTTCACGCTTACACCAATGATCAAAACCTAATCGACAATATTCATAAAGGCGATCGACGTGGTCGTGCTGCCGGTATGAACATGGTAATGACAGAGACCGGCGCTGCAAAAGCCGTGTCGAAAGCGATTCCTTCTCTAGAAGGTAAGTTGAGCGGCAGCGCGATTCGTGTTCCTGTGATCAACGTTTCTATCGCTGTACTGAGTCTGAACCTTAAAACAGCAACGTCTGTTGAAGAAATTAATGCCTTGCTTAAAGCGGCATCAAACAGCGCGGAACTGACGGGCCAAATTGGCTACAGTGAAGAAGCGGATGCGGTAAGCTCCGATTTTATCGGCTCTCAGCAAGCCGGTATTTTGGATTCTCTATCAACGAAAGTTCGAGGCAATCAAGCGACCTTATACGTTTGGTACGATAACGAGTACGGCTACAGCTGTCAGGTTGTTCGCTTGATGGAAAAGTTGGCTCAAGCCAATTTATTGAGTGATCAGTTAGTTGAAGATCAAGCTGCTTAATCGCACTAGTCGTTAACAGAAATACGCCATCAAAGGCTAAGGAGTTATCTCCTTGGCCTTTTGTTTTATCCACTCAATAAAGGTCGCCGCGTTTGGGTTATCAAGCGTGCGTTCCGGATAGGCTAGATAATACGCCTGCCCTAAGGGCAAACTCACCTCAGAAAGTTTGACTAACTGTCCTGTTTTCAACTCGTTTTCTATCAACAGATGTTGGCCGAGTAATAATCCCTTACCTTGTAGTGCGGCATCAATCGCCATGCTGGACAGGTTGAAGTGTGGTCCACCCTTTGGCATCTGTATGTTAAGCCCTGCCGCGAGCAGCCAGTCTTCCCAATTGGGCAAATTCTGGTTGTGGCTTCCCCAATCGATATGAATCATGACGGTGTGGCTGAGGTGTTGGCAGGCAACCGTGAAAGTAAAACCTTGCAGGCGGGCGCGGGAACATTAGTGATGTTTCGTGGCCGTAATGCGATGCACAGAGTAACCCCTGTGGTCGGTGATATTACTCGTATGCTGGTGGTGCTGGCGTATAACTCAACGCCTGGGGGCGCTTTCTGAGTCGGCACGCATGACGTTTTATGGGCGTCTTTAGGGGGATAAATTTTGCGCAAAAAAAAAGCCGAACAAAGGTCCGGCTTAAACAAAAGTAACTAGCAGTGGTCTAGCAGGATTCTGTGGGAAATGCTGCTAGAGCCTTCTCAAAACATGACTGTGGGACAGATTTTGAGACAAGCTTTAAGACAGTTAGGGCCATCTTAGAGCCATATTCTAGGTCGCTGTTCAACCTAAGAGATGCGCTCATTCTAGTTTTAAGTGGGCGAATTTCAAACGATATAAATTAGTATTATGGATTAGTTTTTCTAATGTAGTGGTGTGTTTTACAGCGCCGCTTGATAGAATTGAATTCTGTAAAAATAAATCAAATGGCCGTTAAATTCTTAGCATTTTCTTTGATAATAGAGATTTGTCGTTGTTTTTTTAACCGCTTCATACTTTTTATTGCAATAGCAGAGATACCTTTAATTCGAGACAATTATGAAAGCCATTCCCCTTTATGGGCTAGAGACCTTCGCCATTGCGGCACGCCATTTAAGTTTTACGAAAGCGGCGCAAGAAATGAATCTAACGCAAGGCGCTGTAAGCCAGCAAATTCGTCAACTGGAAGAGCGTCTAGGATTAACGCTTTTTATCCGCCACCATCGACGTTTGGAGCTGAGTGTCGCAGGGGCGCGATTGGCGGTTCAGGTGAATCACAGTTTTTCAGAGATTAGTGGGCTTATTGCAGATCTAAAAGAAGAGGAGTCTTCAACGATTCTAACGGTCTCCGTGATGCCTTCTTTTGCCACAAAATGGCTTATCCCTCGGCTTGGCAGCTTGCAAGAGAAATACCCAGAATTGCAGTTACGGATTCAAGCCAATGAGCGAGAAGTGAATTTCCAGCGTGACCGAATCGACGTGGCGATTGTTCACAGCCATTTGCTGGCTCGTCATAGTGGGCAAGTGATTCCATTGCTAAAGGATAAGGTCTTTCCTGTTTGCAGTCCGGCGTTTGCGAATGATCGTCAGTTGGTATCGCCAGCGCAGTTAGCGACGGTTCCCCTGTTGAATGATGATTCTGAGTGGCGTTTTTCGAGCCCCTACGCAGAGTGGGATAAATGGCTGCAGCTTGCTAAAGCGAAAGGTGTGAAACCCTCGCGTGGAATCAGTTTTAACCGTGGGGATCTTGCTGTTCAGGCGGCAGTAGCTGGGCAAGGTGTGGCGTTAGGCAGAACGCCTTTAGTGATGGATGACATTCAGCAGGGGCGTTTGGTGCAGCCATTTACTGAGTCGCTGGATGAAGGTCACGCGTATTTGTTTGTATGCCCAGATGCCCAACGCCAGCGAGACGCTGTCCAGCAGCTACTCGCATGGTTGGTAGAAGAGTGTTATGCCTATGCGCCGTTGGATTGCTTAACGACGCCAGACGATCTAGTTCAATTAGGTGTTGCTCCAGAGTAGCTTGATAGACATGGCTAGGCACATAAAGATAACCATTGGGCGAATCAGAGTCGCCCCTTTTGTGATGACGAGGCGCGAACCGACTTGCGCGCCAAACCATTGCCCTAATGCCATCGCAATGCCGAGCGCCCAGATAATATGACCAGTAAACGCGAACATCAAAAGGGATGCACAGTTACTGGTCGCGTTTAGTATCTTAGTGTGAGCGGTGGCCGCGACTATGGTAAAGCCCATTAAGCAAAGGTACGCCGTGGAGAAAAAGGCGCCGGTACCAGGGCCGATCAAACCATCGTAAAAGCCAAAGCTGGTGCCGATAATAATGGCAAACTGGGTGTGACTTAAGGAAAATCGGCTTGCGATATAGGGTTGTATTTTAGGCATAAAGAAAAAGAACAAGGCGACGGCAATCAGAATAATAGGCACGGCTTTGAGCAGTAATTGACTGTCCAAATAAGACACCAGCAATGTCCCTGTTATGCTCCCTATGGCGGTCATGGCGATGGGCAGCCACATGTCAGACAAATTGACTTTTTTCGTCTTAACAAAGTGGTAAGACGCAGAAAGAGTGCCTGCGCAACCTTGTAATTTATTGGTGGCAAGTGCTTCAACGGGAGAGAGGCCTGCAGCCAGCAGCACGGGCACTGTAATCAAGCCACCTCCGCCAGCAATGGCATCCACTGCGCCGGCTAAAAATGCCGCGGCGAATAGTGCCAGATAAACCCATAATGAAATATCAAAAAACGTGATGTCCATATTAAATAATCATTCCTAGTGGATATAACCCTATAAGGTGGGTTTACGGTGAGTTTGCCTATGAGTAGAGCAAAAAAAGCCCACTTAGACAATCGCTTAAGTGGGCTTCGAGGTGATTGGTTATTTTTAAGCGGCGCTTGCCAGCGCCTCTTGTATGTAGTTTTCTAAGTTGGCGACCTGCTCTGGGGTAAACTCAAGTCCGAGCTTTGTTCGGCGCCATAAAATGTCTTCGGCAGAGTGCGCCCATTCATGCTGAATAAGATAATCCACTTCCGCTTGGTAAAGCTCAGCACCAAATAGTGTGCCTAGTTCCTGCTGTGAGGAAACCGCATTCAATAGCGTGTGTGTAAGCGTTCCATAGCTCATGGTAAATCGCTTCGCCATGTGCGCAGAAAGAAATGGATAGGTCTTCTGCAATTGCAAAGTGAAAGCATCAAGAGACATGCCTAAATCGCCGCCTGGTAAAGGGCGTGAATGGGTCCAAGGTTGACCAATGGCTGGAAAATAAGGGGTTAGTTGCTTCATTGCAGACAAAGCCAACTGACGGTAAGTCGTTATTTTTCCACCAAAAATACTCAATAAAGGGGCCTGACTATTGGCGTCATCTAGGTGCAAGGTATAGTCGCGCGTCACGGCAGATGGATTGTCGGACTCATCTTCTAGGAGTGGTCGAACCCCTGAGTAACTCCAGACAATATCCGCGCTGGTTAATTGCTTCTTAAAGTGCTGGTTTGCAACGCCAAGAATGTACTGTGTTTCTTCTTCTGAAATAGCCACCTTATCAGGGTCCCCGTGGTATTCCACGTCGGTGGTGCCAATAAGGGTGTAGTGCTCACGGTATGGAATTGCGAATACGATGCGCTTGTCCGTGTTTTGCATAATGAATGCATTGGCGTGCTGATACAGTCTTGGCACAACGATATGGCTGCCCTTGATCATGCGGATGCCATAAGGAGGCTTTTGCTCCATCTGACTCTTAATGAAAGAGGACACCCAAGGGCCGGCGGCATTCACCAAGGCGTTGGCCGTGATTTCTTGGGATTCTTTTGTCAGTTGATCTTCCAGGGTGATGTGCCATTGCCCATTGCTGCGTTTGGCTGATGTGCAGCGGGTGCGAGCAAAGATGTCGGCACCATTTTGTTGTGCGCTCAAAGCATTAATGACCACTAAACGGGCATCGTCTACCCAGCAGTCAGAATATTCAAAACCTTTACTGATGTCGCTTTTCAGTGGGCTGTCTGCACCATACTTAACGCCATGGGAGCCTGCGAGTGTTTCGCGTTTGCCCAAGTTGTCATACAGAAATAAGCCAATACGAATCAACCATGCAGGACGTAGGTGAGGTCGGTGTGGCATCTGAAAGCGCAGCGGTGTCACAAGATGTGGGGCTATTTTTAGCAGCACTTCACGCTCTGTGAGAGCTTCTCGTACCAAACGGAATTCATAATGTTCGAGGTAACGTAAGCCACCATGAATCAGCTTACTACTGGAAGAAGAGGTGGCGTGGGCAAGATCACCCATTTCGCACAGACCAACACTTAAGCCGCGTCCTGCGGCATCGGCTGCGATACCTGTACCATTGATACCGCCACCGACGATAAATAAATCGAAATGTGTTTGTTTCATGCCCTGCCTCGTTGAGAATCCCGAATAGTAATGTTCATTTTTGTTCGAAAACGAATATTTATGTTCGATAGTAGACCTTGAACTGGTCGCTGGCAAGTTCCGAATGGTATTTTCTATGGAGTATTTAAGGAAAAGACTCTGAGCGGTATAGAGCGTAAGCGACCTCTTTTTCTAAGATAGTCGCTTTTCGCCATAATGGTATGTTGCAGAAAGGTCGATATTAGGAGGTGGAGGCGCAAAGTTCCAAACGAACTTGATGCTCTTTCATCAATGTAAGAATCGGTTTTGGTGGTTGTTCTTCAGTGAATAGACGATCGACTTGGGTAATGTTACCGAGTCGGACAACCGCATTGCGACCAAACTTAACGCTGTCTGCGGCTAAGAAAACGTTGCGAGAGTTGGCGATAATGCTTTGTGCGACACGCACTTCTTGGTAATCATAGTCCAGCAGTGAGCCGTCATGAGGGTCAATGCCACTGATACCAATAATGCCGTAATCCACGCGGAACTGATTAATAAAATCAATAGTGGCTTCACCCATTACCCCGCCATCCCGCGAGCGCACTGTGCCGCCAGCGATAATCACGGTAAAATCTTCTTTGCCACTAAGAATGGTCGCGACATTTAAATTGTTCGTAATGACCTGCAGCCCTTGATGGTTGAGTAAAGCGCGGGCTACGGTTTCTGTGGTGGTACCGATATTGATAAATAAAGATGCGTGGTTAGGAATCTCTGCCGCAATTTTCTTAGCAATTTGTTCTTTGGCTGAGAGCTGCATAATTTGCCGAGTGGCATAAGCCACGTTGGTGGTACTGGAATCGTAGCTTGCACCGCCATGGTGGCGACGAATTTGTTCTGCTTCAGCAAGGGCATTGATATCACGGCGAATGGTTTGTGGTGTGACGGAAAATTTGCTGGCCAATTCATCGATCGTCACATACCCTTTTTCTTTAGCAATGGCGACGATTTTCTCTTGGCGAGTTTGTTGGCCCATGTTGATTCATTCTCCTAAAAAAGTTTACTGCTTGCTAAAGAAGCCTAGATTGGTTTTTAATAGCCGATATTCACATTTGAACATTTTTGTTCAAAATAAAAAAAATAAAAAGTCTCAGGCGCGATTCTTATGCCGGATGACAGTGACCTAAAAGAGCCTTTCCTATGAAAAAATATATTCTTGCGATTGATCAAGGCACCACCAGTTCTCGTGCAATTCTATTTGATGAATTAGGGCAGCGAGTAGGTCAATCACAACAAGAGTTTGCGCAGCATTTCCCTCATGATGGTTGGGTGGAGCATGATCCTGAAGATATATGGACATCCACTTTAAGCGTCTGTCGTTCTGTTCTCAAGGATACAGGTATCGATGCAAAATCGGTAGCCAGTATCGGTATTACCAACCAACGAGAAACCACCATTCTCTGGGATATTGAAACCGGAGAAGCTGTTTATAACGCCATTGTATGGCAAGATCGACGAACCAGTGAATTCTGTCAAATGCTGCATCAACAAGGGCTGAGCGAAAGCGTTCAGAATAAAACGGGATTGCTCATAGACCCTTATTTTTCTGCGACCAAAATTCGTTGGATATTAGACAACGTCGAAGGGGCAAAAGACAAAGCGGAACAACACAAGCTTGCCTTCGGAACGGTCGACAGTTTCTTATTATGGCGCCTAACCAAAGGCCAATCCCATAAAACGGATGCAACCAATGCGGCTCGCACCATGGCGTTTAATATTCATACGCAGGAGTGGGATCAGGAATTGATTAAAGCCCTTGGTATTGAGAATGTGCTCTTACCAGAAGTGATGGATTGCAGCGCGGATTTTGGCGAGATCGATGAAGAGTGGCTGGGTGCCAGTATTCCTGTAAATGGCATGGCGGGAGATCAGCAAGCGGCTTTAATAGGCCAAGCATGCTTTAAACCTGGCATGGTGAAAAGCACCTATGGAACCGGCTGTTTTCTTATTTTGAACACCGGCGATAAACCATTACGCTCAGAAAACAAACTGCTCACCACCGTGGGTTATCGCTTAAACGGCAAGGTCACATACGCGCTAGAAGGCAGTATCTTTGTGGCCGGTGCTGCGATTCAATGGTTGCGAGATGGTTTAAATCTATTTAAAGACGCAAAAGAAACACAAAGCTTGGCGCAACAAGCACTTAATGGTGATTCAGTGTATTTAGTGCCAGCGTTTACTGGCTTGGGGGCACCCTATTGGGACCCGGATGCCAGGGGCGCTATGATCGGCTTGACGCGTGATACCAGTGTGGCGGACATCGTCAGTGCTGGATTGCGATCCGTGTGTTACCAAACAAAAGATTTGGTTGGGGCCATGGCGCAAGATGGTGCAACGTTTCGCTCGTTGCGCATCGATGGTGGCATGGTGATTAACGATGTCATGGTGCAGTTTTTAAGTGACCTATTGGAAGTAGAAGTAGAGCGTCCAAAAATCACCGAAACCACGGCATTAGGCGCGGCCTATTTAGCCGGTCTGCAGGTGGGGATTTATTCTTCGTTAGAGGCAATTACGGATTTATGGCAAGCCGAAAAACGCTTTGAACCTAGTATGGAGCAGGGCACGGGCGAAAAACTATACGCAGGCTGGCAAGAAGCCGTCAATCGAGTCCGTACACGCCCTGAAGAATAAAGGGCTTATCATCGCGTGAGCAAAAACGAAAAAAAACCAGACTCAAGCTTTCACACTTAGTCTGGTTTTTTATTGTCTATGCCAAGCGATAGCGTGTTTTATGGCGCTTGTTTTGACGGCGTTTATTCTGCGTCGGCGATGCTTCGTATGTCGTATTCTTCATCCAGAATGCGACCAATGACATTATCGCCTGCTAGGTGATGGGCGTATTGCATGTGTAAGCAACGAACTTGATCCCAGTTTTTGATACCACCAATACCGAGCTCTTCAAATAACGGTTTAAAGCCTTTTTCTTCAATAATGGCTTTGTGCTCGTCACTCATCGCAGTCCAACGTCGAGCAATATAATCACGATGTGAATTGTGATGTGCTTCGCGCAATGCTGCGTCGTCTTTAATGCGCTGTTCTAGCTCTTTTACCACGCCTTGGCTTTCGATTTTAGCAAGCGCTTTATCAATGGCTTTACTAGAGAGCCAGTACAAGGTTGGGAAGGGTTGATTAAACACCCAAGTTTCCATTTCGAGTACTTGTGGAACGCGGTTTGGGGAGTAATGAGCAATGGCGCTAATGCCGCTTGGCGTACGGCCAAGCTGGCTAGTGATAATATCGATATCACGTTGAGAAAGAGATTGGGTCATAGAGGTCTTTTAAATGATAAATGCGGGGAATGAAGCGGCAAATTTCTGGATCCATTCAGCCGCAGCTTCGTTGTAGTTAAGGCGACGGCCTTGTGTCTTCGCTTGGCGGCGATAATGCTCAATTTGAGACAGCTGCTCAACCATTCGCACACAATAACACTCGTCTTTGATTGGGAATTCTATTGCTACCTTGTATTCGCCTCTTTCGTTGTCACACCAGACGACACGGCCCGTAACACAAAAGTTAGGGTCGATTTCTTCTAATGTAATTCTTACAGAGCGTCCACTTTCAAAGTGTTGGGCAGCAAAACATGTAATTCCGGCGAACCCGACATCTTCCCTCTTAGAAGTGGGAAAAGGTTGATCCTCTATGAGAGTAATCTCTAAAGGAAGGTCTTTCGGATGTGAAACAAATTCCATCGCAACAAGCCAGCTAATTCAAGTATTAAAGTTATCGGCCACAAAGGCAGAGTGTTTAAAAAAGAATGCGAATTGTACGCTTTCTGTTCGGGCTGTACAGACGAATTTTAAGATAGCAAAATAGACATTCATAACTTCAGCTTATAAGAAAAAAGTCCCTAATCAGACACTATTAAGAAGTAATCCATTTTTTATCAGTTCGCCACTTAAAATGCGTTATAAATCATGTATTTTTGAAAAGTTATGTCGGAGAGTGCTGATAAATGTCGTTATCAGTCAGCACGTCATTTTCTAGACTATGAACCAAGCTTCCCAATTCCAATAAGGCCTGAAGATTTTTTTCATCCCATAACACGGCATAATTGAGCCTTAAATGGTGGGCATATTGGTTGGAAAGGCTAAAAGCAAGGCCGGGCAATAGGCCAATTTTCTGCGCCAGCGCCTCTTGATAAAGTTGCATTGCATCGACTGTGTCTGGGAGCGTGACCCAAAGTAAAAATCCCCCAGTAGGCTGGGACACTTTCGTCCCTGTAGGGAAAGCCTCCAGCACAAGGTTTTGACAGCGGATCAAATTGGTTTGATAAATTTGCCTTGTTTTGCGCAAATGGCGGTCATAAGCGCCATGCTCCAGAAAGTGGGCAATCGCAATTTGTGTCACGGTTGGAATCGCCAGCGACTGCACATAAGCATAATGTTCTATTTTATCTTGATAACGCCCACCAACTATCCAGCCGACCCTAAACCCAGGTGCGATGCTTTTCGAAAAAGAACTGCAATAAATAACTCGACCTGCTGTGTCATTGGCTTTTAAGGCGTTTTCTCGTTTGTCTTGATACCCCAATTCGCCATAAACATCGTCTTCGATGAGCGCGATATCGTATTGATTCACTATGCGCAATAAGTCGGCTCTGGCTTGCCTAGAGAGTGTCGCTCCGGTTGGGTTTTGATTGTTTGGTGTGACAATGCAGGCTTTTATTTTCCATTGCTGTGCCGCGTGCTCAAGTTGCTGGAGGTTGATACCAAGAGTTTCAGAGCAAGGGATTTCAATGGCCTTTAAGTGCAATACTTCGATGGCTTGTAACACGCCGTGATAAGCGGGGCTTTCTATTGCGATGGTATCGCCAGGTTGGGTGGTGGCTTGAAGCGCCAGCATGATGGCATTTTGACAACCTAGGGTGATGGTGATGTCATCCGTTTGAAGGCGGCACCCAGTATCGAGCATGCGAATGGCTATTTGTCGTCGTAGATCCAGTGACCCCGGCGTAAATTCATAGGTTGAACAAATCTCGGGCTCTGCCCGCATAAGCCGAACCACAGAGCGTTGCAATTGTTTGAGAGGCAAAAAGTCACTGTGTGGAATGGCGGCGCCAAAAGGGGCGATATTTTTATCTTGGGAGGCATGCAATAACTGGTTAAGCAGTAGGTGCATGTGGCCATCGTACTTTTTAGGGGCAATGTGCGCCGTTTCTGCGGTTGGTTGGTTACTCTGAACAAAGTAGCCTTTTTGGGGCCGAGCTTTAATTAAACCGCGATCTTCCAATAAGCTAAAAGCTTGCATCACAGTGGCAATGCTGACGTTGAATTGCTTACTCGACTTTCGAAGAGAAGGGATGCGGGCGTTGGGCAAAAAAGTCCCTTCGATAATTTGTTTTTCGATCTGCGTTGCGACTTGTTCGTAGAGAGGTTGATCCATAGCGGTTGCTGATACTCGTTAGTCGTTATGAATTGAATTTAGCAGATCCTTTTCGGGAAACCTATGGCTTCATTCTTGGTTGAGAGCATGATTTCTTGGTTTATGGGGCTGAAGCAAAAGTTTCATGGGATATCATTTGTCTATCAGGTCAGTTTTCTGCCAATATATGGTGTGATTTATGCACGTAATATGAAGATCAATTCCATTGCTAGAGGTTAGTTATGTCACTGTCTGTCATCCAAAGAATCCTATTGGGTTTTGGTGTCCTGTTATTGTTGTTGCTGGTGATTGCCGCCTCGGGTTTTACTGGAATTAAACAAATTGAGGATAATCTTGATGATATAACAGGAAATGTCGCCAAGATTACCGCACAAAGTAATGAATTAGGGCATGATCTGTCTCTCGCGAATGCGACAGTGTTGCAGTATTTATTAAGCAAATCGCCGGCTTCATTAGTCGGTTTGAAAAAATCGTTTGAACAGCATAAAAAGGCCATTGATGGTCTTTCAACAGAGTTGCAGCAAGAGGTCAATTCGCACCCTGAAATGGCAGATCTGCTAGCAAACATGCAAGTTCAGCTTCAAGCCTTCTATAAAAACACACAAGTCGCGTTTGCTAATCATGAGCACATGCTGAATCTACGAAACCAAATTCCAGATAAAAAATTCGATCTTAAAGATGACCTTTCCTACACCATTGATGACCTCAAGGCCATTGCTGAAGATAGCGATTCGCAAGCCGCTAAGTTTGCCGCGTCTTATGTGCGCATTCGTTTAGAAAGCCTACAAGTATCGATCGGCGACTATTTCGACTCCAGTAACTTAAAAGACATGAAATCGATCATGGATAGCATGGCTAAGGCCTTTACCGGCTTGGATGACAAGTTAAGTTATTTGGATAACCCAGACATTAAAGACTCGATTGAGTTACTGACCACAGAAATAGAGAAGAAAGACAGTGTCATTAATAATTATTATGACTATATCCGTTTGAATCAAGAGGCAGAAGTCATTGCCAAGCAGCTTTCTACTAGCATGGAGAAAGTGGATTCACTCACCAACTCTTTACTCAGCAGCACCGCTTCAATGCGCGATCAGGCGAAAATGGCGGCCAAAGAAAGCGCTTCTGTGTCGACTGTGATGATGGGCGTTGTTTTGCTTATATCCATCCTTATCGCCGTTGCCATTACTGTGTGGGTGAGTCGCAGTATTCGCAACCCATTGAATGAGGTGATGGCGGTTTTGGGCAAAATCTCAGAAGGGGATTTTACTCAGCGCAGTAAAGTAAAAACAAAAGATGAGTTTGGCGATTTGTCTCGCTGGGTGAATGATTTAGTCATTAAACTGCAGCAAGTCATGTTAGAAATCGATAACGCATCGAACGATGTTGCCGAGTCGGCGCAAAATAATGTTCGCTTAGCGGGCGATACCAAGGTGCTGATGCGAGCTCAAAACGAGCAAACCTCGAGTGTGGCCACTGCGATGACGGAAATGGCCGCCACCGTGCAGGAGGTCGCTAAGAACTCTGAAATAACCTTGAGCCAAATTCAGCACGTCGACCAACGAGCGAACGACAGCCGTGAGCAAATGAGCCGTAATATTGAAGAGGTGGAATTGCTCGCCAGTCAGCTTGAGCAGTCTACTGGCGTGGTGAATCAACTTGATGAATACTCACAAAATATTGGTCGTATTCTGGAAGTGATCCAAGAAATCGCTGAACAGACTAATTTATTGGCATTGAATGCAGCGATTGAGGCGGCACGAGCCGGTGAACATGGACGTGGGTTTGCAGTTGTCGCAGATGAAGTACGAACGCTTGCCACTCGTACCCATAGCTCTACGGAAGAAATTCAGAATGTGATTAACCAGTTACAACACAGCGTGAAAAAAACGGTGTCTAGCATGGAAGAAAGCCGCAATGGGGCTTATTCAAGCGTTGAAAACACCCGAGCGGTTGGTGTCTCTATCAATGAACTGCAAGCGGGCATGACGGAGATTCGAGATTTAAGTACGCAAATCGCTACGGCGGCTGAGCAACAATCGCTAGTGGCACAAGACATCAGTAAAAGCATTCATGAAATTTCTGAAATGTCGGATCAAGCCACTCACGGAGCCGATCAAAGTGAGCAGGACAGCAGCCGACTTTCTGCGTTGGCGACGCACCAGAAGCAGTTGTTAACACAATTCAAAACCGTGTAATAAATTGCATTTTAACGGGGTTTATCCGATTTGATGCGTTTTTCCTGTAATATGCGCTCATTATTATTTTATGGAGAGTATCTATGGCTGTTCAAATTGGGGATATGTTGCCTAATGGTCAGTTTCAAGTTATGGGTATTGAAGGCCCTGAAAGTGTTGATGTGACCGAGTTTTTCTCAGGAAAAAAGGTGCTGATGTTTGCAGTACCTGGTGCTTTTACTCCAACTTGTAGCGCAAGTCATCTTCCTGGATATGTGGTTCATTTTGATGCGTTTAAAGAAAAAGGCATTGATGAGATCGTGTGTTTGTCTGTTAATGATGTTTTTGTGATGAATGCTTGGGGCGAAGCTAACAATGCTGAGAACCTTGTTATGGCAGCCGATGGCTTGGCTGAATTCACCCATTCGCTTGGCTTAGAGTTGGATATCTCAGCGGCTAAGATGGGCATTCGAAGCTTACGTTACGCTATGCTGGTTGATCACGGTATTGTACAAAAGCTTTGGCTTGATGAGCCTGGTGAATATAAGGTTAGTTCTGCCGAATACGTACTAACACAAATCTAAAGCAGAACACCACTACGCTAAAAAGCCGCTTCACTCAAAGCGGCTTTTTTTGTGGCTAAATACAGCATTATCGAGAGCGTTCTACGCCAGCATAGTCGGTATTGAGTTAAGTGTATTAAAAAGAGATGAATTGTTCGCTCCATAAAAAGTGAATGCTTCAGATGTGTCAGTCAGATCGTGTTTCTTCTTAGTTATCACCACAAAGAAAACAGCATTGCTTGGTTCTGTGTATATCACTTCTTATAAAACTCAATTAAATCAATGTATTGAAGTATTTTTTTCCTGCCTTGTTATTGCCTTCAAAGGCTTTCTGATAAAACACAAAAGCAGCATTTCATCAGAAGTAAAAAACCTATCTATATCAAAACTCAATATCTTTTAAGTTAAATTGAACTGGTCAAAGAGCGGGTAGAAATCAATACTCAGGGATCGTTTTTCACTTGCAGCATAGACGTTGTGGTTGTATTCCACTTTTCGGAATGTGCTTTTTGCGGGTGTTATTTACCTTAAAACAAGACAGAGAAAAGTAGCATGATTATAGATTGCCATGGTCATTACACGACGACCCCGCCAGGGGTAGGTGAATACCGAGATAAGCAAAAAGAGCAGGTTGCTAAAGATCCTTCCTTCGTTGGGGAAAAAGGGAAAGTCATTGTTTCTGATGATGAGATCCGAGAAAGTATTGTGAATAACCAGCTTCGCTTACAGCATGAACGCGGCACGGATTTAACCATTTTCTCTCCTCGTGCAAGCTGGATGGGGCATCACATTGGCAACGAGCACACCAGCCAATATTGGACGGAACATCAAAACGACCTTATCCGCCGGGTGTGCGATCTTTTCCCTGAAAACTTTGCGCCTGTTGCTCAGCTTCCTCAATCACCAGGTGTTGATCCTGCAAAATCTGTGGCTGAAATTGTGCGTACTGTTGAGCAAATGGGGTTCATTGGCATCAACTTAAACCCAGATCCGAGCGGCGGTCATTGGCAGGATGCGTCACTAGGGGATCGTTCTTTTTACCCGATTTACGAAAAAATGTGCGAATACGACATTCCCGCGATGATCCATGTCAGTGCGGCGTGCAATGATTGTTTCCACACCACGGGGTCGCATTATTTAGGGGCCGATACCACGGGGTTCCAGCAACTTATGATGTCAGATGTGTTTAAAGACTTTCCAGAGCTTAAGGTGATCATTCCTCATGGCGGCGGCGCGGTACCTTACCACTGGGGACGTTTTCGCGGCTTGGCACAAGATCAGGGCTTCGACCTTGCCGAGCGCGTGTTGAATAACATCTACTTTGATACCTGCGTTTATCACCAGCGTGGCATTGATCTGTTATTGGATATTATCCCTACGAAGAACATTTTATTCGCCTCTGAGATGATTGGGGCTGTTCGTGGTATTGACCCAGAATCAGGCCATTACTTCGACGACACCAAGCGTTATATCGACAACAACACAGTGTTGAGCGCTGCGCAGAAGCAAGATATTTTTGAGGGCAATGCCCGTCGTGTCTTTAGCCGCTTGAAAGCATAAGGGGATTACCATGAGAGAAAATAAAGTGGTTCAACATATTCAACGCGCAGAACAATCCGTCATCGATGGCTTGGCAGAATGCGGCGTAGCGACCGTCCATGAAGCACAAGGTCGAGTTGGGTTATTAGCGCATTATATGCGTCCTATTCAAATGGATAAAACCATCGCGGGTTCGGCCGTCACCATTTCTGGTGCAGCCGGAGACAATTGGATGATGCATGTTGCGATCGAGCAATGCCAAGCGGGAGATGTGATGGTTTTTGCCCCGACATCCCCTTCAAATCACGGCTTTTTTGGTGACTTATTGGCGACGTCTGCACAGTCTCGTGGCGTAGTGGGTTTGATCATAGAAGGCGGCGTTCGTGATACACGAGATCTGCGTCAGATGAACTTTCCTGTGTGGTCAAAGGCGGTTTTCTCAGAAGGCACGATTAAAGAAACAGTTGGCTCGGTCAATGTGCAAATTGTCTGTGCCGAGCAAATTGTCAACGCTGGCGACGTTGTCGTTGCCGATGATGACGGTGTGGTGGTGGTGCGTCGTGAGAACGCGGCCGAAGTGCTTGAGTTAGCCCGCGCTCGCATGGTGAATGAAGAAGCAAAACGCCTGCGAATGGCGAATGGCGAATTAGGATTGGATATCTATGAAATGCGTCCTCGCTTAGAGGCGAAGGGTTTGAAATATGTCTAATCAAGGCGTGTCATGCATGTGGATGCGCGGTGGCACCTCGAAAGGGGCCTACTTTTTGGCGTCCGATTTACCGTCTGATGAGACGGCTCGGGATGCGTTGCTGTTGCGCGTAATGGGGTCACCAGATGATCGTCAGATAGATGGCATTGGTGGCGCCGACCCATTGGCATCGAAAGTCGCCTTGATCAAAAAATCAGAGCGTGATGATGCGGACGTAGACTATTTGTTTTTACAGGTCTTCGTTGATCAGGCTATCGTCAGTGATGCCCAGAACTGTGGCAATATTCTCGCCGGTGTTGGGCCTTTTTCGATCGAGCGTGGTTTGCTTGGTGGTGATCATGATGGCGAAGTTCCTGTGCGTATTTTTATGCAAAATACCGGACAAATTGCAGTGGCTCGTGTCTTGGTTAAAGACGGAGAAGTGCAATACGAAGGCGATGCGAGAATAGACGGCGTTCCAGGTTTTTCCGCCGCATTACCAATTACTTTTAAGGATACGGCAGGCTCCAGTTGTGGTGCCTTATTGCCAACCGGTAACACGGTAGATGTGATTGATGGCATTGAAGTGACCTGCATCGATAATGGCATGCCTGTTGTGGTGATGCGCGCACAAGATATGGGCATTAGTGGCACAGAAAGCCGAGAAACCTTAGAGGCGAATGAGGCATTGCGAGAGAAGTTAGAATCGATCCGCTTGCAAGCTGGACCTATGATGAACCTGGGCGATGTGACGTCAAAATCAGTGCCTAAAATGACCATGGTCAGTGCGCCGACAAAAGGCGGAGCAATCTCGACGCGAACCTTTATTCCCCATCGATGCCATGCTTCTATAGGTGTGCTCGGGGCCGTTAGTGTAGCAACAGCGGCGGTGCTTGAGGGATCGCCGGCTAAAGAAGTGGCGGTGTTCACGCAAGCGGGAAATATGTCGTTAGAAGTCGAGCATCCAATTGGTTCTATGACCGTCATTTTAGACAAGTCAGAGGATGGCGAGATAGGTTCAGCCGCGATCCTGAGAACCGCTAGAAAGCTTTTTGATGGCCAAGTATTTACGCATAAAAACGGCCTTTAAGGCTGCTTTTTTGTTTCAAGAATAATAAATAGGTAAGCACTTATGATGGATAAAGATTATCTTCCTTTTCACCCTGCGCCAAGCAAGCCCACTTTTGTTGTGCCAGCCGGTGCAGTAGACGCCCATTGTCACGTTTTTGGCCCAGCGGATAAATTTCCTTACCACCCGAAACGCAAATACACACCTTGCGATGCCTCGAAAGAGCAGCTCTTTGCGCTGCGCGATCATCTTGGTTTTTCACGTAATGTGATTGTCCAGGCATCGTGCCACAGTACGGATAACTCAGCCCTAATTGATGCTTTAACGAGTGCTGGTGAGCTGGCGCGTGGCGTGGCGTTTGTCGATGATTCTATTACCGAAAACGAGCTAAAAGAAATGCATGCTGCGGGTGTGCGTGGGGTGCGTTTTAACTTTGTAAAACGCCTAGTCGATAGCACGCCAAAAGAAGTGTTTTTCTCCATTGCTGAAAAAATCAGACCATTTGGCTGGCATATTGTGGTGTATTTTGAAGCCGCAGATTTAGCCGAGTTGATTCCTTTTTTAAAAGCATTGAACACCACCATTGTGGTCGATCACATGGGGACGCCGAACGTAGCAAATGGGGTGGATCATCCTGATTTTAAACGTTTTATTAACTTTATGGCCGAGAATGATAATGTCTGGTGTAAAGTGAGTTGTCCTGAGCGTTTAACGCTTCATGCGCCAGATTATTCAGATGTGGTTCCCTTCGCCCGTACCCTGGTAGACGCTTTTCCGCAGCGTGTTTTGTGGGGCACAGATTGGCCTCATCCTAATATGAAGGTGCATGTGCCAGACGATGGTCACTTGGTCGATGTTATTCCACATATCGCACCGACAGCAGACCTGCAGAAAGCCTTGCTGGTTGACAATCCTATGCGACTTTACTGGTCCTAGCGGCCGGTAAAATGTCACGACACAGTAAGACCTACAAAGGTTTATGTCATGTCCCAAAACGATCCAAGTCAGCCGATACCAGGCACCTATCTGTTTAATGGTCAGATGGCAAAAAAAGGGTATGGCTTAAACAAAATGTGTTTTTCATTTAACGAGCAATCTGCACGGGATGAGTTTATTCGTGATCCTGATGCTTATTGCGCCAAATTTGGTCTGAATGAAAAGCAAATTAAAGCCATTCATGAGCGTAATATTATTGGCTTGTTGCAAGAAGGCGGCAGCATTTATTACGTGGCAAAGTTTGCCGGTCTATTAAAGTTAAACATGCAGGATATTGGTGCGATTCAAAGTGGGCAAAGCCTTGAAGCGTTTAAAGAAATGCTAGAAAAACGTGGATCGGGAGAAATCTAATGGCAACGATTATAGGGGCAGTAACCACCTCTCATATTCCAGCGATTGCGAATGCAATGGCCAATAAGCAAGAGCAAACGCCTTACTGGAAGCCCTTTTTTGATGGCTACCCACCGGTTCGAAAATGGCTCAACGAAAAAAAACCAGATGTCATTGTGTTGTTCTATAACGATCATGGATTGGAGTTTTTTATTGATAAAAAACCCACCTTCGCGATGGGGGTTGCCGATGAATACCATAACTCTGATGAGGGCTGGGGGATTGCCACAATACCTCCTGTTACCGGTGAATCTGATCTGTCTTGGCATATAGCCAACAGCCTAGTAGACGATGGCTTTGACATGACGATTTGCCAAGAAATGAAGGTGGATCATGGTTTGACGGTGCCGTTGAGTTTGATGTGGCCAGGCAACGATTACGGCCATGTTAAAGTGATTCCCGTGTGCATTAATTGTGAGCAATACCCAATGCCGCAACCGAAGCGCTGCTATGCATTAGGCCAAGCCATCGGCAAGGCGATTGAGTCTTATGATGGGGATTTAAAAGTCGCTATTTTCGGTACTGGTGGTATGTCTCACCAACTAGATGGTGAAGCGGCAGGTACGTTAAATCGTCAATTTGATCTTGAGTGCATGGATACCCTAGTCACCAACCCAGAAGCATTGGCCCAGTACACCAACATGGATTTGGTTAAGAAGGGTGGCGCACAAACGGTTGAGCTGAATATGTGGATTGCGATGCGTGGTGTATTGCGTGGCAAGGTGACAGAGCTTCATCGTAACTACCACGCTCCGATTTCAAATACCGGCGCGGGGTTATTGTTACTTGAGCATGAGATGCCAGTACGAGAATAAGCACGGCTTTCATTGTTAAGAAAAAGACGAATAAGCAGGGGAAAGACGCCGACAGCCTCTCTCTCCTGCTTTGGCGATTAGTTAGAGCTTTTCAGTAGCTTATTAACGGTTTCTGAAACATGTTCAGCGCCAGTCAAAATTTCATCAATAATATCTGATGCTTGGCTAATTAGCTCGGCACTCTCGCTAGAATAACTTCGAATGCTCCCCATGCTATTTTTCGCTTTACGGGTAAGCTCGCTGTTTTGTGCGACCATGGCTTCTATTTCAACGGTAGACGTACTGGTTCGCGAAGCAAGTGTCCTGACTTCATCGGCAACCACGGCAAATCCTCGTCCATGCTCACCGGCTCGCGCGGCTTCAATCGCAGCATTCAGTGCCAATAAGTTAGTTTGATCAGCGATTGAGGCAATGGTCGTGACTATCTTGGCTATGTTCTCTGATTGCTTGTTTAGTTGCTCAATTAAGTCCGTAGACTGGTTGATTTCGGTGATGATTTTATCCGACGTGTTAACCGTATTCTGTAAAATATGAACGCCATTTTCAGATACTTTAGCGGTTTGGGTGGAGGTGCTATAAGCGACTTCAGCTGCGCTCTGTATTGCCATTTGGGTCAACACCCGATCGGTAATGTCAGAGGCTAATTTTACCACCTTAATTACCTTGTTTTGATCATCAAAGATGGGGTTGTAGCTGGCTTCTAACCACACTTTATTACCCTGTTTATCAATGCGTAAAAATTGACCTGTCTTAAATTCGCCCGCCGTAAGTTGTTGCCAAAAATTTGGATTGGATGCGTAAAATTCGTCAAGGCAGAACATGCTGTGATGCTTGCCTATGACTTCTTGCTTAGCGCTGTATCCCATGGTTTTTAAAAAGTTTTTATTCGCGTACTGAATGATACCGTCAGGAGAAAACTCAATGAGGGCTGAAGATCGATCAATGGCTTTATAAACGGCTTTTTGCTTGTCTGCTTGGCTTTTTTCTTTGGTAATGTCATTGGCTGTTTTGATGATTTTAACGACTTTTCCATCCAATTCGATGGGCACATAAGTCGCCTCTAACCAAAGATCTGAGCCGTCTTTGCGTCTCCGCTGAAAGGTACCTTTTTGGCTTTTTCCCGCGGCCAAATTTTGCCAGAAAAGTGCGTATTCAGGCGCTTTGATTAGGCTTTCAAGACAAAATATTGAGTGGTGTCTGTGCTGGATTTCTTCTAGCGTATAACCCGTCGCACTCAGAAAAAGAGGGTTGGCTTCTAGAATCTTACCGTCAGGGGTGAAGCTAATAATAGCGCAGTGTTTCTGTAGTGAGCTGATAAAGGCGTGATTCAACTCCGCAAGGGCCTGCTCTTTAAGGGCGGCGGTGTTGTCTCTTTTTTTAAAAAACATAATAGTCCTTTTCATCTCTATTAACGGTAAGGTTTTATAACTTTTTCTTGTAGGCTAATTCCTACATCGATTTGGCTAGTATAAAAAACATTCAGCGTGATTGATGCTGTTTTTTTGTTTAAAAAGGTGACAAAAAAAAGAAATTCTCATTCAAAAATGACAAAGTCACCGGTTTTTGTCACTTTTTTGTTACTTATAATTACAAAGCAAGATTTAGAGTGCTGAGCCAAAAAGAAGCCTTTATGCTGGTAGACCTATGTGGCGCAGAATGAGAGTGAGGCATAACCATCCCATGCAGAGCTATCCGACTTTTCAAGCAAGGTACCAAGCCATTCGCCGCCGAGATTCACAGGCGGTCGGGCATTTTTTTTATGGTGTGCTATCGACGGGTATTTATTGCCGCCCTGATTGTGCATCTCGTCAGCCGTTAATTGAGAATGTGCGTTTTTTTGATAGCACGGCGAGTGCCATTGAAGCGGGGTTTCGAGCTTGTAAGCGATGTCGGCCAGACTCCAATGAAGAGGGGTCTTTGATCCATCAGAAGGTCAGCGCCATGTGTCGTATGATTGAGACAGCAGAATCGTCGCCGACTTTAGATCAATTGTCTCGTTCCGTTGGCTGGAGTCCTGCGTATTTGCAGCGCGTATTCAAAGCCGAAATGGGGATGAGTCCCAAAGCCTATTCACGTCAGATTAGAATACAGCGAGTGCAAAAGGCATTGTCAGCGCCGCAATCCATTACGCAAGCAGCCCATCAAGCAGGTTTTGCCTCTACCAGCCATTATTATTCCGAGGTGAAAAAAATGGGCATCTTGACGGCAACTAAAGCCGCACAACCAAGAGCAGACATAAAAACAGGAAAAACAATGACCTCAGAGCAAGAAATACACTATCAGTTGGTTTCCACTTCGTTAGGGTTTTGTTTGATGGCCGCCACCGAAAAAGGGCTGTGTGCCGTGAGTTTAGGAGACGATGAAGAAGCATTGCTGGCAGAATTTACCACTCAGTTTTCTGCGGCGAATTTATTGGATGTCAGTACCCTATCCACACAACAAGACCAGGATACTGGGGGGTGGAAAGGCTGGTTCTCGGCGGTGATTAAGCAGGTGAATTCGGCTTCGTGGGAAGCCAGTAGTTTGCCACTAGATACCCAAGGGACGCTTTTTCAGCAACAGGTTTGGCAAGCATTGCGAACGATTCCACGAGGAGAAACTCGTACCTATAGTGAGGTGGCCGAATTAATAGGCAAGCCAAACTCTGTGCGAGCGGTTGCCACCGCGTGTGCCGCGAATAAGATTGCTTTGTTGATTCCTTGTCACCGAGTACTTCGCAAAGGGGGCTTGTTGGCGGGTTATCGCTGGGGGCTGGCACGTAAAAAAGCCTTGTTAGAACGCGAATCCCGTTATTAAGGAATATTATGACAACCGCGACACTGATTAGACCGCTTCCGAGCCATTTTCATCGTCAAGACTTTTTGGCTTTTCATCGCCGTGATAAAGACTCAGTCGCAGAGCGGTGTATGGAAAATGTCATTGAAAAAGGGATTTTTTGGCATTCTATTCCTGCGCTAATTAGGTTTGATTTCTGTGAAACCGAGAGCGTGGCTGTCACCCTAGACTGCGTGGGTGAGGATGCGAGTATTGACGCCGATGAAGTGTCTATATTGGCGGATCATATGCTGGGACTGGATCAGAATATTGACGAATTTGAAGCCGTCTGTATGGCGAAAAATACGCCATTTTCCGCTTTGGTTAAACAGCAAAAAGGGCTGCGTATTCCGCAAAGCGCGTCACCATTTGAAGCCTTTAGTTGGGCGATTATTGGTCAGCAAATCAGTGTTAATGCGGCCATCTCAATACGTCGCCGTTTTATTCAGGCATTTGGTGTGGCTCATCCAAGTGGGCTCTTGTGTTATCCGACGGCAGAGTCGCTACAAAATATCCCTCCAGAGGTGTTACAAGCGACGGGCTTTTCGAAAACCAAAGCGGCCAGCTTGTTGCTTTTATCTGAACAAATTTGTCAGGGAAAGTTGGTGTGGCCACAGCGAACGGATCGACACTCGATAAACGCATTAACCGAGCAGTTGCTGGCGCTGAAAGGCATTGGTCCTTGGACGGTCAGTTATGGACTATTACGAGGGTTTAGTTGGCTTGATGGTTCTCTGCATGGGGATGTTGCTGTACGCCGAAATTTATCCGCTTTGCTCAAATCGCCAGCGCCGTTAGACGCTAAGGCGACCGAGCAATGGTTGGCCGACTATTCACCATGGCGAGCCTTGGTTGGCGCGCATTTGTGGTCGATGGATTTGGCGTCTGGTTATTGACTCATCAGGCGTTGGAACATGGCTTCAAATTGACCAATGTTCTGCTGCACATAATCAATAAAAGAGCGCATGGTTGGTGTTGGGTGCTGACCTTGAGGGCTGACCAAACACCAAGACCGGCGTAAGGGGAAATCTTTAATTGGCAGCTCTACTAGGGTGCCTAAGGCTAACTCAGAGAGCACCCCTAAACGTGGTAATACCGCTACGCCTAAGCCGGCAATAACCGAGTGTTTGATGGCATCGTTTGAGCCCATAATCATTTTATTTTGAAAACGCACTCGCTGTTTCTGACAGTGCAATTCCAACGCCAAACGGCTGCCCGACCCAAGCTCCCTCAACAGCAATGTGTGCTCTAAAAAGAGTGCCAAGGTGACGTCATTTTTGTGCTCTAGTAATGGATGGTTTTTAGGCACAACAGCAATCATTTCGTTGCCCAAAAAAGGAATACTCAGCATGGGCTTATCGTTTGGCACCATGCCCATAATCGTCAATTCAGCGCGGTTCTTTTCGAGTCGCTCAATGGCTTGAGTTCGGTTAACCACATCGAGAGAAATGGTCACATTTGGGTTTAGGCTGCTGTAGGCTTTCAGTAAGTACGGCACTATGTATTGTGCTGTGCTGACGGCGACCAATTTCAATTCCCCTGAGACTAAACCGGTTTCAGCGGCCAAGTCATTTTGAAAGCGTTGTACTTCATTAAAGACCGCAAATGTACACTCGGCTAAGCGTTTGGCGATGGCGGTGCTGTACAGTTGGCGACCAACATATTCGAATAAAGGCTGCTCGATCGTTTGTTCTAATTGGCGAATTTGGTTGCTGACCGCAGGTTGGCTCAAGCCAAGCATGTCACCAGCACGACTGTAGCTGCTGAGCTCATAAACGCTATTGAAAACCTGAAGCTGCCTAAATGTTAATCGATTGGCTATATTTTGAACGGACGATGACATTTTTCTTCCTATTTTTCTTTTTATCCATCACGTATACCTTATAGATAACCTTTGAAATATCAATTTTTACTTTTGTATTTCTTTGAGTAGGCTAAATGTTCACCAAGTTAAGGAGTGACCCATGTTAAAGAAAGTGTTGATCGCTAACCGTGGTGAGATCGCGGTTCGTATTATACGTGCATGTTCAGAGTCTGATATTCGCTCAGTGGCTATTTTCACCGAGCCGGATCGTTATGCATTGCATGTTAAGCGCGCGGATGAATCCTATTCATTAGGCGATGACCCTCTCGCTGGTTATTTGGATCCTCTACGCATCGTCAATTTAGCGGTAGAAACTGGCTGTGATGCGATCCATCCAGGTTATGGTTTCTTATCTGAGAATGCACATTTCGCCGAGTTGTGTGAGCAAAAAGGCATAGTGTTTATCGGGCCTAAATCCAGTGTGATCAACAAAATGGGGGATAAAACCCAAGCACGCGATAGCATGCGTGCAGCGGGCGTTCCGGTTACTCCTGGCTCGGAAGGAAATTTAAAAGACCTTGATGAGGCGTTATCACTTGCGGGTAAATTTGGTTACCCAGTGATGATTAAAGCCACATCAGGTGGTGGTGGTCGCGGTATTCGCCGTTGTGACTCACCAGAAGAACTGATTAGCCAATACCCTCGAGTTATTTCTGAAGCCACCAAAGCGTTTGGTTCTGCTGAAGTTTTTCTTGAGAAATGCATTGTTGACCCTTGCCATATCGAAGTGCAAATTTTGGCCGACTCTCAAGGCAATGTGATTCACCTTTATGAGCGTGACTGTTCTATTCAGCGACGTAATCAGAAACTGATTGAGATTGCGCCTAGCCCACAATTGACCCCAGAGCAGCGACAATACATTGGTAATCTTGCGGTTACCGCTGCCCAAGCGGTGGGGTATGAAAACGCTGGTACCGTTGAATTTTTGCTATCGGGCAATGAAATCTACTTTATGGAAATGAACACTCGTGTTCAGGTAGAGCACACCATTACTGAGCAAATCACCGGTGTGGACATTGTGCGTGAGCAATTGCGTATTGCCTCTGGTTTAACGCTAAGTTTTCGCCAAGAAGACATCAGCTACACAGGGTATGCGATGCAGTTTCGGATCAATGCCGAAGACCCTAAAAATGACTTTTTGCCAAGCTTTGGACGAATTACCCATTATTACGCGCCAGGTGGTCCTGGGGTTCGAGTGGATACCGCGATTTATACCGGTTATGAAATTCCACCGTACTTTGATTCCATGTGTTTGAAGCTGGTGGTTTGGGCTCTCACTTGGGAAGAAATGATTGCTCGTGGTCGTCGTGCCATCGATGACATGCGTTTGCATGGCATTAAGACCACAGCCAACTATTACCAAGAAATTTTAAAACACCCAGATTTCATTAAAGGTGAGTTCAACACGAGCTTTGTGCCCGCGCATCCAGAACTATTAAATTATTCCGTAAAACGCCATCCAAGTGATATTGCGCTTGTATTAGCCGCGGCCCTTGCCGCACACCTTGGTCGATAATCCGCAGGAGGAAGGAACATGAGTCAAATTAACAAAACAAAAGTAGAAATCACGGACGTTACTCTGCGTGATGCGCATCAATCACTTATTGCTACACGGATGCGTACCGAAGACATGCTGCCCATTTGTGAGAAGCTCGATAAGGTTGGCTTTTGGTCTTTAGAAGTTTGGGGTGGTGCTACTTTTGATGCCTGCGTTCGATTTTTAAAAGAAGATCCATGGGAGCGTTTACGCCAACTAAAAGAAGCGTTGCCGAACACTCGTTTGCAAATGTTGCTGCGCGGTCAAAATTTATTGGGCTATCGCCATTATGCGGATGACGTAGTAGAAGCTTTTGTCCAAAAAGCGGCTGATAATGGGGTCGATGTTTTCCGTGTATTTGATGCATTGAATGATTTGCGTAATATCGAAACCGCAATGAAAGCGGTTAAAAAAGCCGGCAAGCACGCACAAGGTACCATCTGCTATACCACGAGCCCTGTGCATAATGCTGAATTGTTTGTTGAGCAAGCGAAAGCCATGCAAGCCATGGGCGCGGACTCGATTGCGATTAAAGACATGGCGGGGTTATTGACGCCTTATGCGACGTACGATTTGGTCAAAGCGATTAAAGCGGCGGTCGATTTACCGCTAGCGGTACACGGTCATTCCACTTCTGGTTTGGCGCCCTTGTGCCAATTAAAAGCGATTGAAGCGGGTGCGGATCGCATCGACACCGCGATTTCTTCTTTTGCTGGTGGCACCAGTCACCCAGCGACAGAATCTCAAGTTGCGGCATTGAAAGGCACAGAATACGACACCGGTTTGGATCTAACGTTGTTGTCAGAGATTGCAGATTACTTTCGTGAAGTGCGTAAAAAGTACCATCAATTTGAAAGTGAATTTACGCGTGAAGACGTGTCGGTACAGATCAACCAAGTGCCAGGCGGCATGATGTCTAACTTGGCGAATCAGCTGAAAGAGCAAAACGCACTGGATAAAATCCGTGATGTGTTTGCCGAAATCCCTCGAGTCCGCGAAGACCTTGGTTTCCCGCCATTGGTGACACCAACATCACAAATCGTAGGCACTCAAGCTGTATACAACGTATTGGCTGGTCAGCGTTATAAAACCATCACAAATGAAGTGAAACGCTATTTGTTGGGGGGATACGGTCAACCGCCAGCCGCCGTCAATGCTGAAGTACAGAAGAAAGCAGTGGGCAACGAAAGCGTGAATGAAAACCGCCCAGCGGATTCATTAGCTCCAGAGTTGTACAAGTTGCGCCAAGACATTGGTGAACTGGCGAAAACAGAAGAAGACGTACTGACGTACGCTATGTTCCCAGAGCTAGGTCGTGAATTTTTACAGCAGCGTGCCGATGGCACATTAGCGCCAGAAGCCTTATTGCCGCCTGAACAAGCGGGCAGTGCTGCTGCGTCGGGTGGTTTGGCCACCGAGTTTAAGATTGATGTGCATGGCGAAGTTTATGACGTTGAAATTACCGGTGTGGGTGACTTTGGTGCGGGCAAGCGCAAGCTGTATTTGTCTCTTGATGGCATGCCTGAAGAAGTTGTCTTTGAATCTTTGAATGAGTACGTTTCTGAAGGCGGCAGCGGCCGCTCGAAAGCAACGGAGCCTGGTCATGTTAGCGCCGCTATGCCAGGAAACATCATTGATGTGTTGGTCGCCGAAGGCGATACCGTAACAGCAGGCCAAGCGGTATTGATAACAGAGGCGATGAAAATGGAAACCGAAGTGCACGCCAATGTCGCGGGTACGGTGAAATCCGTTTGCGTGGCTAAGGGTGATCGAGTAACGCCAGGCGAGATGCTGATTGAAATTGTCTAGGAAGCGCTGGATTATGCTTCCTCAAACCGAATAGGTTGACCTCGATCTTGTTTGAGACGCCTATTTTGGTTGACTTAAAAGGCCGTCATTCTAGTGTAGAATGACGGCCTTTTTGTTACTTTTACTGGGTTTTTCGTGTTGTAACCGGGTCTAACTCAGGCAAATTCTTCAGTGCTAACATCGGCTTGTTGGGCCGCGTTATAACGAGCGCCAAATGCCTTGCCTTGATTGATCATCTCATCCAGGGCTGTCATTTGTTTTTGATTCAGTGTGAGTGTTCCTGCGCTCAAATTGTCTCGCATGTGACTTATTGAGCGGGTACCAGGGATCGGCACTATGTGTTTCTCTTTCGTGCGCGTCCACGCCAGAGCAAGTTGAGCGGGAGTGCAGCCAATGTCTTTTGCCATGAGCAGAAAATCTTGCAGTAAATCCATGTTTTTTGGGTAGTTCTCTGCACTAAAGCGCGGCATGGTTCTGCGAATATCGTTTTCTTCTAACTTGGCGACATCGGTAAGCTCGCCACACAAATAACCACGAGCGACAGGGCTAAACGCCACAAAAGTGATATCGAGTGCTTTGGTGGTTGCTAAGACGGCGATTTCTGGATTGCGAGTCCACAGGGAGTATTCGGTTTGTAAGGCAGTGAGAGGCGATTCCTTTTGGGCGCGTTCAACGATGTCAGCAGACACTTCTGATAATCCAATGCCGCCAATTTTGCCTTCTTTAACAAGATCGCCAAGCGCGCCAACGCTTTCTTCAATTGGCACATCTGGGTCCATACGATGCAAATAGTACAGATCGATATGATCCGTTTGTAAGCGTTTTAAGCTATTTTCACATTGGCGGCGTAAGTTTTCAGGACGACCGTTAATGACGCGTTTGCCATTCTCCATTTCCATGCCGCATTTACTGGCCAGAAAAAACTCATCGCGGCGGTCGTGTAAGGCTTTGCCAACCAATAACTCATTTTTTCCTGCGCCATAGAGAGTGGCAGTATCAAAATGGCGATAACCCATTTCAAACGCAGCGTGCAGCGCAGCAATGCCTTCGTCTTCTGACAGCGGCGTGCCATAAGCATGGGAAAGATTCATACAGCCTAAGCCGATGCTTGGGTTGCTTAGATGGGGATGTTTAGGCATGGGTACCTCGTTGTTTTACTAGCCGTTGGCCCTCGCGTTTTGCTGCGTAGTGATCAGCAAGGTGCGTGGTTATCTTGTGGGGGTATTTTGCGCTTAGAATGGCGTTTGAGCAAAATTATCATACTGTTCATGATTTCATGGAGCAACAAAATAAGCATAGGGAGCCGGCGCTCCCTATGCTTATCGCAATGATCCGCTTAGTCTTCTAAGCACTGCTCTAGGCGACTCAAGGTCTCCATGGCTTCAATGGCTTGGGTCACGCAAGAGTTTGGTTCTCGGCCTTCTTGAATCGCAGCGATAAACTCGCGGTCTTGCAGTTCGATACCGTTGTTAGACACAGCGACATCAGATAGGTCAATTTTATGGTCGTTACCATCATAAAGGTCATCGTAACGAGCAAGATAGGTGCCCTGGTCGCAGATATAACGGAAGAAGGTGCCAAATGGACCATCGTTATTAAAAGACAGGGACAAGGTGCAAATGGCGCCTGCCGGCACTTTCATGCCAATGCTCATGTCCATGGCAATGCCAAGTTCTGGATGAATAGGGCCTTGTAATGCTTGTACTTTGCTGGCGGTTTCGCCTGTTTGGTATTGGAATAAATCGACCGTGTGGCAAGCGTGATGCCAAAGCAGATGATCTGTCCAAGAGCGGGTTTGGCCTAATGCGTTTTTGTTAGAGCGACGGAAGAAGTAAGTCTGTACGTCCATTTGCTGAACCGTCAGTTCGCCGGCTTTGACCTTGTTGTGAATCCATTGATGAGAGGGATTGAAACGGCGAGTATGACCTGCCATTGCAACCAGTCCGGTTTCTTTTTTTACCGCCACAACGCGACGAGCATCTTCAATGCTGTCTGCCATTGGGATTTCAGACATCACGTGCTTGCCGGCTTCTAAACATTGAATCGTTTGCGCTGCATGCAGTTGTGTTGGCGTGGCTAAAATCACAGCATCCACATCATCACGCGCTAGGCTCTCAGCCAAATCCGTCGTGAAGTGTGGGATCTGACGTTCTGCGGCGAACGCTTTAATTGCATCGATTTTGGTGCCGACAACGGAAACAACCTCTGCGCCTTCAATAGCGGCAATCGCATCCATGTGTTTCATACCAAAAGCACCGGATGCTCCAGCGATACAAATTCTCATTAGTCTACTCCTGAGCGAGCGAGTGTAGGGGAATTAAAGCCAAAGCAGGAGACGAGTCATGATGGTATGCGCTTTATAAACCTGACACTTCACCTTACTTGTTGGCTTTTGCATTGTTCACCAATCTAGCATTGGTGTGAAAAAGGGGATAATCCATAAACCGCATTAGACATTCAAATTTTGCAATGCTTACTTTTTTATTCTTATCTAAAATCATCAGATACATTTCTCAGCATGCTGAGAAAATGAGACTGGGTTACCGTTGGAAGCCAGCTTTTACGGACACAAAGGCCGATTGGGCGGCGTGTATGCTCTAGTGGAAAAGTAACCTTTTTCAGCAACCCGATATTGATTTCTCGTTCAATCTGGCTGGCTGTTATCAAGGTTAGTCGATCACTTTCAAGCAATAATTCACGAATTAATATTTGCGAGCTGGACTCCACAATGCGTGTTGGTAGGGGCTCTCCAGCATCGTTAAAAATCGCTTCGAAAGCCTGACGTGTTGGGGTGGACTTAGCGGGAACGACCCACGCATATTGGGCTAAATCTTGCGCAGAAACGTTTTTTTGTTTCATTAACGGGTGGTCGCTGCGAGCCACAATCGACAGTGAAGGTGCCCATAACTCTTCTTGAATAACGTCGTCTGCTGGCGCTGGGTAGCGTAATGCGCCGAGCATCATATCGATATCGCCCTGACGTAGGTGATGCAATAAATCGGGGTAAGGCCCATCGGTGACATTGATGTTTACATCGGGGTGGCCATCATTAAAGCGCAGAATAGATTTTGGCAATATCGTGGTTCTGGCGAGTGGCATACAGCCCACTGAAATAGTACTCACATCGCGACGTTGTAAGGCGTTTATTTCATAAATACCTTGGCGCAGCTCGCTAAACGCGAGTTTGGTGGCAGTAGAAAGGGTTCTTGCGGCCTTGGTTGTGAGTATGCCAATGCTGTTTTTTTCGAACAAGGTGACGCCTAGTAAACGCTCTAAATCCCGTGCCGCTCTATGTACCGAAGATTGGGAAACCGCCAAGTTGCGACTGGCAATGCTGAAGTTTTGTACTTCGCAGACAGCGACTAAGGCTTTAAGTTGGGTGGTGCTGATTAGGCCTATGAGATTTTTAGGCGTCGTGTCTTTTAGCGTGTTTTCTTTAACAACTTCGAGGGTCGCGACCTGAAGATGTTCGATCGCGCGCGACACTCGATTGCGCCATACTTCCCCAGAAATAGTTGGATACATGCCATCAGAGTGGCGCTCAAAAAGTGGCGCGCCTAATTGTTGCTCTAATTTTGCAATGGCTTGAGTGATGGCGGGCTGCGACAAGAAAATACTATTAGAAGCACGTGTAATGCTCTTTTTTTCAGTAACCGCTAGAAAGACTCTAAGGTGACGTAAATTGGGGATTGGCATTTCCACGGTGCGATCCTTGTATGTTGTTTATAGAAAATACTATATCAAAAACGAATAACTAAAAATAAAAAAATAATACATGAAAAAGGGTAGATGATAGGAAAACTATCATTTTTAGTCTGTTCTAGCTCTATGTTATAACTTATATTTTTAAACAGCACTCTATTTTTCAAATAATAGAATCGCATTAAATAGCCCATATTCATAGTCTACTCCACCCATCATAAATCGATAAATAGCCTTTGCTGGCCTCACATAGCCCCACAGAATCCGCTACAGCATGGGGTTGAATAGCACCGTAAAGAGTACCTTTGGACTTGGGTTTAACCCTGTCCCTCTGTCGATCATTTACTCTATAATTGATGGTGTATAGGGAAAGTGCATGACGCATCAGACCCTGAATATCTCCGCTGTGCGCTTTTTAGTTTATGTATTTTTAATGCACTGCTTAGGGTGACTCTAAGCTTATTGAGGAAATTTGTATGTCTACCATTATGGTATTGAACGGTCCAAACTTAAATTTGTTGGGGACTCGCGAACCAGAAATGTACGGCCATGAAACCATTTTTGATGTGGAGGTGCTGTGTCGTGATACCGCAGCAGCATTGGGGCATGAAATTGATTTTCGCCAATCTAATCATGAAGGCACACTCATTGATTATATTCATGAAGCGGGTCGTCGAATTAAAGAAGGAGAAGTGCTAGGCGTGGTGTTTAATCCCGCTGCTTATACGCACACCTCTGTGGCATTACACGATGCCATCAAAGGGGCTGATGTGCCTGTCATCGAAGTGCATATTTCCAATGTTCATACTCGCGAAGCGTTTCGCCACCATTCTTATATTTCGTCTGTTGCCTTGGGGGTTGTGGTTGGTATGGGAGTGCAAGGGTACGCATTGGGGATCCAAGGGCTCGTGCATAAGCTCACAGCCTAAGATCATCTTTGTTTTATTAATGAAAAAGAGACCGTATCGACATCAATACGGTCTCTTTCGTTTAAGACAAAGCACTTAAAAAAAACGCTAAAATCTTCTATAAAACATGAAAAAACGCTATTAGTTCTGTTTTTTCAATGCTTTTTTTCCTTGCTCATCTAGGATCATCTCGCCATCTTCTTTGTAATAAGGCCCTTCAGGCCATAGGTCTAAAAGATCAAGTACTTGCTCGCTGGGGCGGCATAATTTAACGCCTTTTGGTGAGCAGACAATAGGGCGGTTAACGAGAATAGGGTGAATAAGCATCGCCTCAAGAATCTCATCGTCGGTGATTTTCTCATCAAGTAAACCCAGCGCTTGCGCAGGAGATTTGCTCGTGCGCAGGGCGGTTTTGGGTGTTAAATCTGCTGCTGCAAACAGTGCCAATAACTGCGCTCTGCTCCACCCTTCCGTTAAATAGTCGATAACAACGGGTGTAATGCCAGCATCTTGAATGATCTTTAGCGTATTTCGCGAGGTGCCGCATTCTGGGTTGTGGTGAATCACTATCATAAAGCTGAGTCCTCTTTGCTGCTCTTAAGCAAACCAATGACGAGTTCGATTGGCGAACCAAACGAGAGAAAGCATAACGGGAACTTCCACCAAGACCCCAACGACGGTGGCTAAGGCGGCGCCTGAATGCAGACCGAATAGGGAAATCGCGACGGCGACGGCCAATTCGAAAAAATTAGACGTGCCTATCATGCTGGCCGGTGCAGCTTCTGAATGGGGCAGTTTAAGCTTTCTGGCTAGCCAATAAGACACCGCGAAAATCCCATAGGTTTGAATCAATAATGGAATGGCAATGAGTAGAATGGCTTGAGGTTTGGCCAAGATGGTTTCCGATTGAAAACTGAATAGCAGCACCACGGTTGCCAGTAAGCCGACGATAGACCAAGGTTTCATTGTGCGTAAAAAACCATCGAGCCGTGAGTGGTCATTCTGTTTGTCTAACGCTTTGCGTGTCAGGGCTCCCGCAATCAGGGGCACCAGAACATACAAAACAACCGACAGTAATAATGTGTCCCAAGGCACATGAATGTCCGTGGCACCGAGTAAAAAACCGGCAATAGGGGCAAACGCAAAAATCATAATCACGTCATTGATGGAGACTTGCACTAGGGTGTAATTAGCATCCCCTTTAGTCATTTGGCTCCAGACAAATACCATGGCAGTACAGGGTGCGACGCCAAGCAGTATCATGCCTGCGATGTACTCTTTGGCGGTTTGAGGGTCTACCCATTGAGCAAATAGGATTTTGAAAAACAGCCAGCCTAATAGCGCCATAGAGAAGGGTTTGACCAACCAGTTGATCACTAAGGTGAGCAGCAAGCCTTTGGGTCTTTTACCTACGTCCTTGATGGAGGAAAAATCGATTTGCACCATCATTGGGTAAATCATAAGCCAAATCAGCACCGCGATAACGAAGTTAACGTGGGCGTATTCTAGGCGTGCGATGACCGAAAAAACATCAGGCACCAGGCTACCAGCCATAATGCCCACGATAATGGCCAACCCTACCCAGATCGTAAGATAACGCTCAAACAGTCCCATTTTTAAGTCCTATATTGATTTTTGGTTAACACGCTGGCTTAGTTGCTCAGCACTTTCGACTCGCTCGGAATAACGGTCGACTAGGTAATCTTTCTGATCGCGAAGCAAGAGAGTGAACTTCATCAGTTCTTCTAGCACATCGACGATGCGGTTGTAGTAAGAGGAAGGTTTCATGCGACCGTCTTCGTCAAACTCTAGAAACGCCTTAGCAACGGATGACTGATTCGGAATCGTCACCATGCGCATCCAGCGCCCCAAAATACGCATTTGGTTGACAGCATTGAATGACTGAGAACCGCCACTTACTTGCATTATGGCAAGCGTTTTACCTTGTGTCGGGCGTACGCTACCAATGCTCAGAGGCACCCAATCTAGCTGGCTTTTCAGAATGCTTGTCATCGAACCGTGACGCTCAGGTGAGCACCAAACTTGACCTTCGGACCACATCATAAGCTCTCTAAGTTTTTGTACTTTTGGGTGTTGTTCGTCTTCTGAATCCGGTTGCGGCAAGCCGCTTGGGTTGAAGATTTTCACCTCAGCGCCAAAACTGGTTAATAAACGCGCAGATTCTTCAATCACTAATCGGCTATAAGAGCGCTCACGCAGTGATCCGTAGAGTAATAAAATACGTGGTTTGTGACGGCTAGGCGTGGTGGTAAATTGCTCATGGCTGGGGATGATGAGTTGCTCATGGTCGATGTTTGGTAAGTGGCTTTCGAGTACTGACATTAGGTTCTCCCAAATTCTTTAATGGCGTTTTAGCAGCAATTAATCGCGGATGATTGACCGGCTAATAGTTTGACCAATGCTGCTTGATAGTAGTCTTTATTATGCTTGGCGGTCTCTGTGATGACGTTTTTTGCCCATTCAGGCAGCTCAGGATGCAAGCGGTAGTAGACCCATTTGCCACGGCGTTCGTCTTGCAATATGCCGCATTTACGTAACTCAGCGAGGTGGCGTGAGGTCTTGGGTTGATCAAGTTCCAACGCCGCCATTAAGTCACAGACGCAAGCTTCATCGGCTTGCTTGATCAGCATAATGGACTTCAAACGAGTGTCGTCAGCGAGACACTTATAAAACTTACAAGGGTTCATAAACATATCCGAAAAATAACATATGTGAAATTTCGTATATATTGATTCGAAAGTCAACAAGCTAATCGAGATTGTTTTTTTAGCTACTTTGTTAGGGAAGATGAAGAAGAGGTTAAATGGCCTGACTCCGGTAGAGTACCGAAATCAGGCATTGTTAGCCGGTTAATAAAGTGTCCAACTTTATGGGGTCACTTTATTTTCAGCCCCTTTTTATCGAACTGACGGTCTTGATGCGAGCGCTATTTAGAGCGCAACAGACGTGGCTTTAGGTGTTTTTTCCACAAGCTAGTTTGCGAGACAAAGATTAAGACAATACTCATAAACAAGATGCTCGAAAGCGGGCTGGTGAATATATGAGCAAAGAAGTTGCCCAAGCTACCACTCTCTGTGAGGATCGCACGTCGCCAGTTTTCATCGGTCAGTGAGCTTAGAATCACACCTAGAATGACTGGGCCAACCGGAAAACCATAGAGGCGCATAAAATAGCCAAAAGCGCCGAAGGCGAGCATCCACCATATATCGATCACGGCATTATTAATGGCATACGCGCCAACAATAGACAGCAAGAAAATGAGTGGGATCAGGATGCCTTTTGGGCACTCGACGATTTTTGAGAATAAACGGATGCCGGTTAAGCCAAAGATCAGGACGAAAATGTTCGCCAGTGTGAGATTGCCCACGGTAAACCAAAACATCTGTGGCTGTTCGACCAGTAGTAGTGGCCCTGGATTCAAACCATGAATAAACAAGGCGCCAATGAAAACCGCGGTAACCGCATCGCCAGGAATTCCTAGTGTCAGCATTGGAATATAAGCACCTCCGACGGCGGCGTTGTTGGCGGATTCAGGGGCGATTAAGCCTTCTTTTGCGCCTTCACCAAACGGAACTTTAGGGTCTTTCGTGGTGCGTTTGGCGTGGTCGTAGGCCATCAGCGCCGCAATGTCGCCACCGGTACCTGGTAGAGCACCGACAATCACACCGATAAAAGAGCTTTGCAGACTAAGCGGTAGATATTTTTTGATGTCTGATAGCTTTGGAATAATACGAGATATCTTCTGTTTTACGACGGCCTTGTCCATATGGTGGAGCTGATGCAAGGCTTCAGATACGCCAAACATTCCTATCATCACGGCGACAGGATTAATACCATCCCAAAGGTCGACAACACCAAAAGTAAAGCGTTCTTCTGCTGACATGGGGTCAAGCCCAACGGTGCCAATCAGTAAGCCCAGCGCCCCCGCGAAAATGCCTTTTGCCAAGCTGTTTCCAGACAATGAACCTACTAACATAATGCCCAATACACCGAGCATCATATAGTCTCTTGGTTGGAAGGTGATGGCGAATTCGCTGACGGTCGGCGCGGCCAGAGCCAGCACGATAATACCAACGAAACCGCCGATCACAGACATCACGGTAGACAGCCCAATGGCTTCGCCTGCTAGGCCTTTTTTCGCCAATGGGTAGCCGTCCATCGCGGTGGCAATGGCGGAAGGTGCGCCAGGGATGTTTAACAAAATAGCGGTGCGAGAGCCTCCATAAACGCCGCCCATGTAGACGCCAACCATTAAGCAAAGGGCGTTATTTACATCCCAAGAGAAGGTGAATGAAATCAGGATAGACACGGCCATGGTGACAGACAAGCCGGGAATAGCGCCCACATAAATACCTAAGAATGTGCCCAAGGCCGTTAAGCCAAGCAGTTCAGGAGACACCCAAGAGGTAGCGAAAAAGTGAAATGCGTCCATTCGTTTAGTGACTCCACCAAGTGGTAATTGCGGCTATGATGTCGCGCTCAGGCACAACCCCTTCTGGTAACACAACCTGAAAAACGAGGCGAAAAATAATGTACACCACAATCAGGGCGAGAATCGAAATACTTAGAGTAAACAATGGACTACGACGGTATAGAAGTTGAATACAGACGCATAAAAAAACCAAGCTGCTAAGGATAAAACCAAGACTTTCGATGGCCACTGCGTACAGCAAAATAATCGCCATAATGATGGACACCACAGGCGGAAGGCAGTGACGGAAAAACTGGATGCCTTCTGCGGCAGGTAATTTTAAGGTATTCACAAACACCACGCAGGACGCCATAACCATGGTGGCAGACGCCGCTAATGGAAAAGCACCAGAGGAGCTTAACGAGCTAAAACCAGCGATTTGGTAGGCTTGCCAGAAAAGAAAAACACTAAAGACGATCAGTAGAAAACAAAAAATGCGTTCGCCGGGCTTACGGACTTTTTGAGTAGAGAGCAGACTGGACATGATGACCCCAGGTGAGCGTAAACGAGGCGTGTGGGAGGTTAACCCCACACGCTAGAGAAACAAAATTATTGCGGTTTAGGGATGCCAAATTTCTCTGGAGAATATTTGCTGAAACCCGCTTCATCGACTAACCACGACGACGTTGAGCGATAAGAATTCAAGAATTGGTCTGCTTTTTCACCTGAGATATTCAAAATGGTAAAACCGCGTTTTTTCATAAGCGCCGTAAAATCAGGGCTGTCTGCTGCGGTATGGAACGCGGCTTGAAGTTTTTCGACGGCGTCTTCAGGAGTGCCTTTTTTCACGAAAACACCAAAGAATGGTCCCCATGGAAGGTAACGAGCCAGACCTGGCAGAGTGTCAGTCGCGGGTGATACACCTGGTAGCAAGGCATTGCTCTCTTTGTCGATCAGGCCGATGACTTTCATACGACCGGCTTTGATGGATTCAATAGAAGCGCCAAGAACAACTGGCATCACGTCGATCGCGCCACCTTGTAAGGCTGTTAATGCTGGGCCGTCGCCGTTGTAGGGAATGCTGATGTAATTTAAGGAAACTTGTGATTTCAGCATCGCCAAGACGATGGACGCTAGGCCACCTTTGCCAGTCGAGCCAAGTTTTACTTTGCCTGGGTTAGCGGACGTGTAATCAATGAATTCTTGCATGTTGTTAAAAGGTGCGTCGTTATTGGCGACTAAGACAGGCGTGCCGCGTGCAAGCACATTAATGGCAATCATATCGCTGTAATCTATCTTTGCCAGCCCTAATACCTTGTACATTTGTGGGTTTTCAGCGCCCATTAATAAGGTATAACCATCGGCTTTTTTTGCATTGACGTATTTAGTGGCAATAGCACCAACGCCACCCGTTCTATTGGTCAAGATCAAATCTGTGCCTAACGCGTCTTCCACATGAGGCGCAATAGAGCGCATTACGGTATCCGTTGAACCACCTGCACCCCATTGGATAATGCCTTGAACATCTTTTGTTGGGTAGTCAGCAAAGACTGCAGTAGAGGAGAGCGACAGGGCTGCAAGTAGTGCTATTGTTTTTTTCATTGGGGCTCCGATGTTGCCTATAATCAGTGAGTTGGTAATGATGTTTTTTAACAGTATTTGCTCTTATCGGTGTGCGCGTCTTGGCAAGAATCACTCGGTCGGCAATGTCTGTGGCGTTAACCTATCAATATTTTCCTCGAAAAGATGCAGTCGATTTTCGAGTTTGTTCATTTTATTGTCTTTTCGTGTGAGATGGCACCCAGAATGGAATAATTCTCCTAGGGAATCACGAAATAACACCGGCAGCATAAGATAAAAAGCAGAAAGGCACCCCTGAAGGTGCCTTTTTAGTGGCGAGTCGTTTGGACTGGATTAAGTGGCGCTTTAGCCCTGAAATGCGTTACGAGTTAGGTTCACAGGCACATCATCTTGAACGACAACATTGTCTTCTATGCGAATGCCACCATAAGGCTTGAAGCGTTCGATTAGCGCAAGATCACAGCCGTGTTGTGGAATGTCTGCCTGCATTTTTTCTAATAACATAGGGATAAAATATAAGCCGGGTTCTATGGTGATCACCATATTTTCTTCCAGCGTTCGAGTAAGTCGCAAGAAGGGGGCTTTCTCGTCTTTTCGGGTGGTGCCTAATTCATCGATTTGAAAACCACCCACATCATGAACTTGTAAGCCGAGCAAGTGACCTAAGCCATGAGGGAAAAACACTTGTGGAATGCCTTTTGCCATTTGTTCTTCTGGGCTTAAACGACAAATTTTATGCTCGTTAAGAAGACCCGCGATCCCTTCTAGGGTGTCTTGGTGAAGCTCTCGGTAATCCACACCAGACATGGCACTGCGGGCTAGTCCTTGCTCCATGCTGTCTAGGCTGTCGACTAGGGCACTAAATTCATCATTATGACGTACAAAAGTACGAGTGATATCGCTGGCATAACCGTGCTCACTAGCGCCGGCATCGATAAGTAACGTCAATGGACGTGCCGAACGATTAAAATCTTTGTGTTCGTAATGCAATACCGCCGCGTGCTCGTTAATGCCGACAATGCCAGGATAAGGTTCTTGTGCCGCCGTTTGTTGGCTGGCTTTTAAGAACGCCAAGTGAACTTCTAACTCACTCATACCCGCTAGAAAGGCGTCTTTGGCGGCTAGGTGGCCTTTTACAGCTCTCTCGGTGGATAGGCGCATGGCATTGATTTCAAACGGTGTTTTAACCGCTTTGGCAAAATCCACGTAAGCGTTTAGGCCATCGACAGTGCGAGCAAAAGGCTGGGGCTTTGGCCCTAGCCAAGCGCATTTTTCTGGCAAAGAGGAGAACCAGGCATCGTCTTTTCGTGCGGGTGAAATCTGCCATTCATTTTGCCATTCACCTTCTGGAACTGGGTTAGGCGCGTGCCAGAAGTCGTCTCGAATTGGCCACACAAGACGCGGTTTTGTTCCTGCTTGGATAACAAGGTAGGTTTCTGCGCTTAGGGTAAAGGGAAGCCATTGTTGGGCCCCAGAGTAGGCGTGGAAAGGCGCGGTATGATCGTCTTGAAAATAATAAGATTTATCGCCAGAAGCCAGCACAATGGCGTCAATTTGAAAGTGCTGCATGGCTTTTTCATAGCGAGTTTGTAGTGTCGCGAGGTGTTCTTGGTAAAGTGATATTGTCATAGCTCGGAACTCGTATTGGTAAAAGAAAACGTCAGCCAATCTTGTGTGGATTGATTAGTCGACAAATTAGCAACATAAGGGGGGGGGAGTCCAATCTTTAGGATACAGCAAATCGACGCGTGTGTTTGTGCCTGGCGATTTTTTCTTTGTGTTTTAGCGGAGCGAATGTTCATGATTATTTGATCGGTAAACCTATTTTAGTTATGTAGTCTTTTGACAAGGGCGTATCACAGGGGCCGGTTTCAAAAATCTCGACCCCAGGGCGCTTTCGATCTACTCGTTTATGGTGCAGGCGCATCGCGCTGTGGGCAACATGCCAAGCCAAAGACAGGTTCTGGTAGCTACCCGAATAGCGTAAGGTCAAATACTTGCCTTCTAATACAATGCGCTCTGGTCGGGAGGAGCAGGGTTCGAGATTTTGGACCGGAATCCCCAGCTTTCCTGCAAAGTAATGCTGTGCGGGGTCGGCTTTTGTGTATATGGCAAAGCTGGGATCTGAAGGCATATTATCAGGCCCTAGGGACAACATGAGATCGTGAAAGCCTTGTTCCATTTTTTGCGACATCGGTTGGTCGCTGACAACAAAAGGGCGTGTCACAGCATCGAAATGTTCCATTCTTGTTTCGCTTAATAACTCGAAATGAGGGTCGTCGTATTCATGCAAGGACGCGGTGTTGAGTTTTGCTAAATGCGCGTTTAGTCGAATCAAGGCGAGTTCGAGATCTCGTGCTGCACGGGTCAAATACAGGGCACTTTTCCAGCGTTGAAAAAAGGGAACCTTGCTGGTGATTTGCATGGACACTAGCGTGTGGGAACCTTGTTGGCCTAGGTCGATGTTGAAATGCAGCTCGCCTGGGTAAAAAGCGTCGGCTTCGACTATGGTGTGACAATAATGGGCGCTGGAGCGAGCAGGGATGATGGAAATGTAGCCTTCTTTAATCAGTTCGCCTTGCCATTCTAAGCAGGAGGGTAAAACCGCGTTATTACCAACGCTTGAGTAGCCAAAGTGTATTTTGGCGTTTGTGTCGTAAATAAGCCAAGGAACCCAGTGTGGCCAGTTACTTAGGTCGTTTAAATCTTGTGCGATAACAGAAGCTGGCAAATCAATAATGGTGTTTCGGCGAACGACAAATCGGCCCTTGTAGAAAAAAATATAAAACAGCAGAACAACAATGGATACCGTAATCACTAGGAAGCTTATGACCATTCTAGGACTCCAACTACGTTAAATGACTTTTCATATGGGTAACTATAGTGCTGAATAGATAAAGCTGCCGTGAAACAGTCGGTTTTATTTAGCGAGCCGGCGGAGTGTGTTATAGAAGAACAAGGTGATTCTTACGTGATTGTATTCGCAACCGTTTAACGAGGTAGATGCATGAAATCTGTGTTGGTATGGGACTGGTCTATTAGGGTGAGCCACTGGCTAATGGTGCTGTTATTTACCGGCTTAATTATTACTGGGCGCTATGACCGCGACTATTTCGATTACCATTTTTATTTGGGTTATGGCTTGTCCGCGTTAGTGTTGTTTCGTTTGATTTATGGTTTTTACGGTTCTCGTTACGCTAAATTTAGCCAGTTTCTTAAAGGGCCTCAGGCGATGCTTGCCTACGCAAGCGACATGCTAAAAGGGAAGCCCAAAGCCCATTTAGGGCACAATCCTGTTGGTGCTTTGATGGTAATTGCTCTGTTATTAGGATTAACACTGCAATGGGGGTCTGGACTTTTTACCAGTGACGACCTTTTCTGGACTGGGCCATTAAACGCGTATTTATCGGATGATTGGTTAAGTCGCATGGGATGGCTCCATCATGTTTTACCGAATGTCTTATTAACCCTGGTTGGGTTGCATATTTGCGCTGTGTTGTACCATGAATTATGTTTGAAAGAACGCCTTGTTATGGCGATGATTCATGGTAAGAAGAAAGCGAAACAAGCACCAGCCGAGGCCATAAAAGCGCCGCGTTGGGGACTCATATTTTCTATGTTAATTGGTCTTTCGTGGTTGGCATGGTTATGGCTCTTGCCTGTTTGACTTAATTGTCTATACAAGCTGTTAGATTATTAGTAGTCGCGATATAATGAAAAAATTGACCCCATAAACCGATAGGATGCCCCTTGTCAGATCAAACCGTTACTATGCTTGAGCATTTATTTGATGGCTTGCCAGATGTACCACAGCCTATTTATGCGAAGCTGAAACAAGCTATTTCGCAAAAAATTTCAGCGGGCGAGTGGTTGGCAAATCAGCGTGTTCCATCCGAAGCAGAAATAGTGAAGTCACTAGGTGTTAGCCGAATGACGGTAAATCGTGCGTTACGCGAATTAACCGTAGAAGGTTTTCTGGTTCGTCATCAAGGGCTTGGTACCTTTGTGGCCGAGAAAAAAGCGCATTCAGCTCTGTTTGAAGTGCATAATATTGCAGAAGAAATCGCAGCTCGCGGCCACAAGCATTTATCAAAGCTGCTAACCCTTGAGTCTGCTAGAGCCAGCGTAGAAGAGGCTATGATGTTAGGCGTTCGCACTAATCATGGCATTTTTCGTTCTGTTGTTCTGCATTATGAAAACGATATCCCTATTCAAATTGAAGAACGTATTGTTAATGCCAGTTTGGCGCCTGAGTACGATAAACAGGATTTCACGCTTCATACCTCTTATGAATATTTGATGGGGGTGGCTCCGATGACGGAAGGAGAGCATTTGGTTGAGGCTGTATTGCCGAATGCCATCGAGTGCGAGCGTTTGCAAATTGGTGCTCATGAGCCGTGTCTACAAATTAAACGCCGTACTTGGGCGGGAGATGACATTATTACCGCCGCTCGTTTGCTTCACCCAGGCTCGCGTTTTCAGTTGTTTGGCCATTTTGGTCGCTGATATTAAGTCGTCATAAGAAGGGCTGAGTCACCGTCCTTCTTGTTTTTTCTGCTCCGCGCTTTTATTACTTTTGTGTCGGAATGCCTTTCTCAGAATAATTCAAATCGCTTGAATCCCCTCTTTTCTGATCGTTTTCCTGAATAAACGCGTAATTTCCCCGATTGTTCCATACAAATCCTGCCGAATTATTATTTGGGTCATGTAAAGTCTGGCCCTTAGTTCAAGAAGATTTTGATAAGTCCGCTTATTTCTCTCCTTTCTTGGCCTCACTTTCGTTGCTTAAAAGACGATTGAAACAATAAATGAATACTCTGGTTGTCTGTGATTTAGCAGTGAATCGTTTAACAGCTGATTTTCAAACATCGATAAACTAAAGAAGGGAAAGCTCAAGTGAAAACAATGAAAAAGATGAAGTGGGCGTTCGTAGGGTTAGCTCTGTCGGTGGGAGCCAATGCCAGTTTTGCCAGTGAATGGTGTGATTCTGGCAAAACGATTAAGTTTGCAGGGTTAAACTGGGAAAGTGGCATGCTGCTTACCGTCGTAATGCAGGACATTCTAAAAGAAGGCTACGGCTGCAAAGTGGATAGCTTGCCTGGTAATTCTATTGCCATGGAAAATGCCCTTAGCACGAATGATATTCAGGTGTTTTCGGAAGAATGGGTAGGCCGAAGCAGGGTGTGGAACAGAGCCGCCGCGGCAGGCAAAGTCATTGGTGTTGGCTCACCTGTAAAAGGCGCTGTAGAAGGTTGGTACGTCCCGCGCTATGTAGTCGAAGGTGATGCTTCAAGAGGCATTAAAGCCTCCGCGCCTGATTTGAAAAACATTGCGGATCTGGCCAAGTACGCTTCTGTCTTCCGTGATCAAGAAGAACCATCTAAAGGGCGTTTTTACAATTGCCCAGCAGGTTGGACCTGTGAAACGGAAAACACCAAGATGCTTAAGGATTATGGTCTAAGCGCAAGCTACACGAACTTCCGTTCAGGTACTGGCCCAGCGCTTGATGCGGCGGTATTGTCTAGCTACAAACGCAAACAGCCTATTCTATTTTACTATTGGTCTCCGACTGCGTTATTAGGCCGTATTGATGTGATTAAACTGGCTGAGAAGCCTGGAGTGGATAAGAATATCTCGATAAAAGTTGGCTTATCGAAAACCTTCCATGATGAAGCCCCTGAGCTGGTGGATGTCTTATCTAAGGTCAATATTCCAATCGAATTATTGAACAGTTACTTGGCTCAAATGACAACCACTCATATTAAGGCGCCTGCACTGGCTAAGGTGTTCCTCAAAGAAAAGCCGGAGCTTTGGACTAAGTGGGTCAGTGCCAGCGCGGCAGAAAAGATTCAAAACTCACTCTAACATCATGCCCTTATGCTAATTCATTGGCTGAGGGCATTTTTTATTCGACGCTATTAGGGATGGGCATGTTTCCAAGCTTTATTACGTTTTCAATGACCGACTGGATAAACTCCGGTGTTGACAGTTTAGTGGTCAACTACGGTGACTTCTTCCGACAAATTTCTGACTTTTTAATTGTATTTATTATTAACTTGGAAAAATTTGTGCCTTGGTGGCTAATGCTGTGTATTGTCGCCCTCATTGCGTTTCATGCGACGCGAAAAGTAATCCCGGCCTTGGTTATTAGTGGTCTGCTGTTTTTAGTAGGGGCTGTGGGCTTGTGGGATAAGCTGATGCAAACGCTGGCTCTGATGTTGATCGCGATGTTTCTTTCGGTGCTAATCGGCATTCCCATGGGCATCTTATCTGCTCGCAGCGATCGCTTACGAAAAATCCTGATACCACTGCTAGACATAATGCAGACCATGCCGAGCTTCGTGTACTTGATCCCTGTATTGATGTTATTTGGCTTGGGTAAAGTGCCGGCGATTTTTGCTACGGTGATTTATGCGGTGCCTCCCCTGATCCGTTTGACCGACTTGGGTATTCGCCAAGTGGATAAAGAAATTATTGAAGCGGTAAATGCGTTTGGTGTGACTCGAACGCAACGCTTGTTTGGCGTGCAGCTGCCGTTGGCGTTGCCGAGTATTATGGCGGGCATCAACCAGACCACTATGATGTCACTGTCTATGGTGGTGATTGCCTCTATGATTGGTGCGCGAGGTTTAGGAGAGGAAGTGTTGATCGGCATTCAAACCTTAGACGTCGGGCGCGGGCTTGAAGCTGGGTTAGCGATTGTGATCTTGGCGGTGGTGTTTGATCGTATTATTCAAGCCTATGGCAAACCTAGATACGGAGAGTCATTGTGACGGTTGCTAAAATAGTCATTGAGAATGTATTGAAAGTATTTGGCCATCGAGTTTCTGACGCCTTGGTGCAGATAGAAAATGGCGTATCAAAAAGCGATGTGCTCACTGAAACCGGTTGTGTGGTGGGGGTAAACGACATTTCTCTTCGCATCGAAGCGGGTGAAACCTTCGTCATCATGGGGTTATCAGGGTCTGGAAAATCCACATTAGTGCGTCACTTTAATCGTTTGATTGACCCAACCCGTGGCCAGATTTATGTGGATGGGGAAGACATTCTTAAATACAACGACGCTCAGTTACGCGACTTTCGTCGTAAGAAAATCAGCATGGTTTTCCAGAGTTTTGGTTTGCTACCCCATAAAACCGTATTAGAGAACGTGGCCTTTGGTTTAAAAGTTCGTGGTGAAAGCAAAGCATTACAGCACGAAAAAGCGCATTACTGGGTGGATACTGTGGGCCTGAAAGGCTATGAATCTCACTATCCGAGTCAGTTATCTGGTGGTATGCGTCAGCGTGTTGGCCTGGCGCGAGCATTGGCGGCTGACACGGACATTATTTTGATGGATGAAGCCTTCAGCGCCTTAGACCCATTGATCCGTGCCGAAATGCAAGATCAGCTGATAACGTTGCAAAGTACCCTAAATAAAACCATTGTGTTTATTACTCACGACTTGGATGAAGCGCTGCGCATTGGTAACCGCATTGCCATTATGAAAGATGGGCAATTGATTCAGGTTGGCACACCGCATGACATTTTGAGCAATCCAGCGGATGAATACGTAGATCGTTTTGTGCAACGCAGAACCACCACCTTGCAAGAGGGTATTTGAGCGCTTATTAAAGGGTTAGGCCCGTTTAACAACCAAGTCGAGTGGCTTTATTGATGATAGGGTGGCCGGCTTGGTTGTTTTTACCTCGGCAGAATATCGATCCATACACCGCTACCACTCATCACTTGGAGGCTCTCAAGCTCGTTATTGCTGGCAGAGAAGGTCATAAAGCTTTGGGCCGGAAGGCGTCGCGTTTCAGTGTCGCCAGTGCGATCTATTTGAAACACTAATAGACTTTCTTCATTGGCATAAAAGCCTGTTAGTAGGCTGTTTTTGCTGGGTAGCGATAAGGCCGTTGGTGCGAAGCAGGCGTGTACTGTTGCAAGGGTATCGCTGTCTCGCACCATGATATTTAAGTCTTCAATTCGCCCCTTTGTTAGGCTGGCATGGGTGTGATCGCCGCCAGCAAAGCATGCCATGTCTAAAGGGGCTGTCAGCGCGTGTTCTACGCTTTCGTTATTGGCATTGCGATGGCTAAGCGTCATACCTTGGCTACTCAGTAAAACCAAAGTGCGATGTAAGCCACTGAAGTCGGAAAAAACACCATGATCGTTGACAGAGGCTTGGCTGATGCGAAAGCGCAGGCCTTGCTCATCGTCATGACGTTGGATTTCGAGTGTTTCACCTAGCCCATTTTTCCATGGCATGCGCAAATAATCGCTTTGCTCAATCAGGTGGCAGTGAAGTGGGGTGTTAAGCGTCATACATCACCTTTTTAATGATTCGAATAAACGCGCTACGGCTACTTTCTTCGTGTTCGTGGTGGAAGTTTTTAATGCGTTGTTGCCCTGCGACAAAAACGTCTTTTACCAAATTTTCATTGGTCGCAAACAACCAGCGGTTGAGCAAATCTTTGTTGTCACTGGCGGCCATAAAAGGCTGGCTTTCATCGAGTACCATGAAGTCGGCTCGGTTACCTGCCGCCAGCCCAAGAGAGACGCCACAGGCCTGATTCCCGCCTAATAATGCTTGCTGATAGAGATTATCACCGACGCTGGTTTGTTCTGGCCGGTACAGGCGGTTACGTTGTTGGTCTCGTAGGCGTTGGCCGTATTCTAATGTTCGTAACTCTTCGACAATCGACAAACTCACATGGCTATCAGAGCCAATCCCCCAGCGGCCACCTTCCTTTTCAAACGCCACCGCAGGAAAAATGCCGTCGCCTAAGTTGGCTTCTGTGGTCGGACAAAGCCCCGCAATGGCTTGGCTGGAGGCAATGGCTTGGCGTTCTGTTTCTGTTAGATGCGTGGCGTGCACCAGACACCAGCGATCGCTCAAGCCAATTTCGTTATGCAACCATTCTACTGGCCGTTGCCCACTCCAATTGATGCTGTCTTGCACTTCTTTTTGCTGTTCTGCGATATGAATATGGATCGGACTTGTTGTGTTGAAAGAGGCGTTTAATGTCTGCAATACGGTGTCGATTTGCGGTTTAGTGACCGCGCGCAGCGAGTGAAAACAAACGCCCAATTGATGAATCGGATGATTGGCCAATGTTTTAGCACAGGCTTGATGCAGCGTTAAGTAAGAGTCGGTGGAATGAATAAATCGCGCTTGCCCGGCATTGGGGGCTTGTCCGCCGAAACCTGAATGAGAGTAGAGCACTGGCAGTAGGGTTAAGCCTAAGCCTGCATCATCGGCAGCTGCGATGAGCTGATTCGACATTTCGGCCAACTGTCCATAGTGCTTGCCACCTATGTCGTGGTGCAAGTAATGAAACTCCCCTACTTGGCTGTAGCCCGCTTTTAACATGTCGATGTAAAGCTGCTTTGCAATGATGTGGGCATCGTCTGGGGTGAGTTTTTGGACGATTTTATACATCAGATCGCGCCAACTCCAAAAACTATCGTTTGGGTTCAAGCTGACTTCAGCGGCGCCCGCCATGATCCGTTGAAAAGCATGGGAATGTAGGTTCGCCATAGTAGGCAGAACGGGTCCAGACAATCTTGTGCTTGTGTCGGTGGCTGTCGTGTTTTCTGCAAATGAATGGAATTGGCCATCTTTAACCGAAAACAGCACATTGTTCACCCAGCCTGTCGGCAATAGGGCGCGCTCTGCAAAAAAATATTTAAGGTCAGAATTTGTTTGGTTAAGACTGCTCACAATGCCATTCCTAGGTTAGTTAGAATGGTTTGAGTGTAATAGAAAATATAATGTATATACAAGTTTGTTTTTATCTATTTCATTTTTGCTGGGTCGTCACTTAAATAGAGCCTTTGTTATACAAGGGTTTTACGCTTTTTCACTCTCTTTAAAAGTTGTTTTCCACAGAAATACTCTGTGTTTTTTCAGAAAAAAGACTTGCATATAGAAAACGAAGATTTTATCTTTAGATTGATTGTATATACATGTTCATTCTAATTCGTTTCGAGATGCCTGATTGGCTTTCTTTTTAAAGGTGCAGAAAATGACTAAGCAAACTATTACTCAAAAGCGTTATCGTGCCGGTGTGGTAAAAGCGGCAACAGGAACAAAGTTAACCGCTAAATCTTGGTTTACCGAAGCGCCAATGCGCATGCTGATGAACAACCTAGATCCTGATGTGGCAGAAAACCCTGAAGAGTTAGTGGTTTACGGTGGTATTGGTCGCGCTGCCCGTGATTGGGAAAGTTACGACAAAATTGTCGAGTCCCTCACTGAGTTAGAAGATGACGAAACATTATTGGTTCAATCGGGTAAGCCAGTAGGCGTATTCAAAACACACAGCAACGCACCTCGCGTGTTAATCGCTAACTCTAACCTAGTGCCACATTGGGCAAACTGGGAACACTTTAATGAGCTGGACGCCAAAGGTTTGGCTATGTACGGCCAGATGACCGCGGGTTCTTGGATCTACATCGGTAGTCAGGGCATAGTGCAAGGCACTTATGAAACCTTCGTTGAAGCGGGCCGCCAACATTACGATGGCAACCTAACGGGTCGTTGGGTGCTAACTGCGGGTCTTGGTGGTATGGGGGGTGCGCAACCATTGGCCGCGACCTTGGCCGGTGCTTGTTCTTTGAATATTGAGTGCCAACAAAGCCGTATCGATTTCCGTCTACGTACCCGTTATGTGGATGAGCAAGCAGCCGACCTAGACGACGCACTAGCGCGCATTAAAAAATACACAGCAGAAGGTAAAGCGGTTTCTATTGCTCTATGTGGCAACGCCGCCGACATCTTGCCAGAAATGGTAAAACGCGGTGTTCGTCCAGATATGGTGACTGACCAAACATCGGCGCACGACCCACTAAATGGTTATTTACCCACTGGCATGAGCTGGGAAGAGTACCGTGAAAAAGCACTGACTCAGCCTGCTGAAATCGTCACGGCGGCGAAGAAAACCATGGCGGTTCATGTCCAAGCCATGTTGGATTTCCAGAAAATGGGCGTACCAACCTTTGACTACGGCAACAATATTCGTCAAATGGCGATGGAAGAAGGCGTAGAAAACGCCTTTGATTTCCCAGGTTTTGTGCCAGCCTACATTCGCCCATTGTTCTGTCGCGGTATTGGCCCATTCCGTTGGGCGGCGTTATCGGGTGACCCAGAAGACATTTATAAAACCGACGCAAAAGTAAAAGAAGTGATTGCGGATGATGCGCACTTACATCATTGGTTAGACATGGCACGTGAACGTATTCAGTTCCAAGGTTTGCCAGCGCGCATTTGTTGGGTTGGTCTTGGTCAACGTGCCAAGCTTGGCCTAGCCTTTAACGAAATGGTTCGCAGCGGCGAATTGTCGGCGCCAATCGTCATTGGTCGTGACCACCTAGATTCAGGTTCTGTAGCAAGCCCGAACCGTGAAACGGAAGGCATGCAGGATGGTTCTGATGCGGTGTCGGATTGGCCATTATTGAACGCATTATTGAACACGGCGTCTGGTGCCACTTGGGTGTCTTTGCACCACGGCGGCGGTGTTGGCATGGGCTTCTCGCAGCATTCGGGAATGGTGATTGTGTGTGATGGTAGTGATGATGCCGCTGAGCGTATTGCTCGTGTCCTTCATAATGATCCAGCAACCGGTGTTATGCGTCACGCAGATGCAGGCTATGATATCGCCATTGAATGCGCGAAAGAACAAGGCTTGAATTTGCCGATGATTACGGGCAACCAAACAAAATAAAAATCCTACGCGTTAGTGCGAACAACATTGCAACGCAGAGAATTAAAATTAAGGATCATCATGTTTGAATTAACGATAAAACCAGGTCAATTGACGCTAAATGAATTACGACAAATCAGTCGTCGTTCGGTGAAATTGAGCTTAGATGAAAGTGCGTTTGCGGCAATCAATGCCAGTACACAGGTGGTAAATGATGTGATCGCAGAAAATCGCACCGTTTACGGAATTAACACAGGGTTTGGTTTGCTGGCGAATACTCGTATTGCGCCAGAAGATTTAGATGAGTTACAGCGCAGTATTGTGCTGTCTCACGCGGCGGGCATTGGTCAGTTGATGGACGATAAAACCGTCAAGTTGATTATGGCCTTGAAAGTAAACAGTCTCGCTCGTGGCTTTTCTGGTATTCGTCTAAAAGTGATTCAAGCACTACTCACGCTGATCAATAAAGAAGTGTACCCATGCATTCCGAAAAAAGGCTCAGTGGGCGCTTCTGGTGATTTAGCCCCCTTAGCTCACATGAGTACGATTTTGTTGGGCGAAGGTAAAGCCCGTTATCGTGGTGAAGTCATTTTTGGGCAAGCCGCTTTATCCATCGCAGGACTTGAGCCGATTACCTTAGCGCCTAAAGAAGGTTTGGCATTGTTGAACGGCACGCAAGCGTCGACGGCATTTGCGCTTGAAGGTTTATTTGAAGCGGAAGATTTGTTTGCTTCTGCCATCGTCTGTGGTTCCTTGTCAGTAGAAGCGGCATTGGGCAGTCGTAGTCCATTTGATGCGCGTATTCATGAAGTTCGTGGTCATCAGACCCAAATGGACGCCGCGGCTGCGTATCGTCACTTATTGGGTGAATCCAGTGAGTTAGGCGACTCTCATCAAGGCTGTGAAAAGGTTCAAGACCCTTACTCTTTGCGTTGTCAGCCACAGGTGATGGGCGCGTGTTTGGAGCAGATTCGCAGCACGTCGAAGGTTTTGTGTGTCGAAGCCAACTCGGTTTCTGATAACCCATTAGTGTTTGCTGCAGAAGGTGACATTATTTCTGGTGGTAACTTCCACGCGGAGCCTGTTGCTATGGCTGCGGACAACTTAGCCTTGGCGATTGCTGAAATCGGCAGTTTGTCAGAGCGTCGCATGGCACTTTTGATCGACAGCAACCTCAGTAAATTGCCGCCTTTCCTTGTGGATAACGGTGGTGTGAACTCTGGTTTTATGATCGCTCAAGTCACCGCAGCGGCCTTGGCGAGTGAAAACAAAAGCTACGCACACCCTGCGTCAGTGGACAGTTTGCCAACGTCTGCCAACCAAGAAGACCATGTTTCTATGGCGACTTTCGCGGCGCGTCGTTTGAAAGACATGGCGGAAAATACTCGTGGAATTTTGGCGGTTGAAATTTTATCTGCTGTGCAAGGGTTGGATTTTCGTGCGCCATTGAAATCGACCCCACGCTTAGAAGAAGCGCGTGCGACATTGCGCTCTCGTGTGCCTTTTTATGACAAAGATCGTTACTTTGCGACCGACATCGAAAAGGCCAATGAGCTCTTGTTAGAAGCGGTGCATAACAACACCATGCCTACTGGTTTGTTGCCTAGCGTGTTGTAAGTGCTGATTGAGCGCTGTGAATAAACCAGACGTTATAAATGCCTCGAAAGAGGCATTCTTGGTTGTAAAAACTTGCAGTCGTTAACAGCCGTTTTCTTGTGTCACTTTGTGTGTGATAGCAAGGGGTATTTAATAGTAATGAAAAGCGGACAACAGTAGGGGTAAAGAATGACAGCATCAATGGTTGACGACCAAACAGCGCTTAAATTGGATAGCGTATGGCGTGGTGCGCATGTAGCGACCATGAAAGAAGGGCGCTACAGCATCATTAAAGACGCCGCCATTGGTGTTGTTGACGGTCGTATTGCATGGCTTGGTGAAGCGGATTTGCTACCCAAATATCAAGCGAAGCAAGAGCATGATCTCGACGGCGGCTGGGTGACGCCTGGGCTAATCGATTGCCACACGCATTTGGTGTTTGGCGGTAATCGTGCGGGAGAATTTGAGCAGCGCTTGAACGGTGTGAGCTACCAAGAGATTGCCAAACAAGGCGGTGGTATTGCCTCGTCTGTGAACGCCACGCGCGCCGCCAGTGAAGCCGAGTTGGTTGTCAGTGCAACACGACGTTTGAAAAGCCTGATGGCGGATGGTGTGACCACCATTGAAATCAAATCAGGCTATGGTTTGTCATTGGACAGTGAGCTAAAAATGCTCCGAGTAGCGGCCGTATTGGAACAGCAATTTCCAGTCACCATTAAGCGTACTTGTTTGGCTGCGCATGCGATGCCACCAGAGTTCGATAATAAAGACGCCTACATTGATTACTTGTGCGAGACGGTGTTGCCCAAAGTGGCTGAACTTGGTTTGGCCGATGCCGTGGACGCGTTTTGCGAAGGGATTGCGTTTAGCACTGAGCAGGTGTCACGCTATTTCAAAAGAGCTCAAGAATTGAAACTGCCAGTGAAGATTCACGCGGAGCAGCTTTCTGCGTTAGGCGGTACGCGTATGGCTGCCTCTTATCAGGCGTTGTCAGCGGATCATCTGGAGTTTATGGAAGAATCTGATGTGCAGGCCATGGCCGAATCTGGCACTGTGGCAGTGTTGCTGCCGGGGGCATTTTACACCCTGAAAGAAACCCAGTTGCCGCCGCTGGATTTGCTGCGTCAATATGGTGTAGACATCGCCATTGCAACGGACGCCAACCCAGGTACATCGCCTGCTTTATCGTTGCGTTTGATGATGAACATGGCGTGCACCTTATTTGGTATGACACCTGAAGCGGCACTGGCAGGGGCAACGATTCATGCGGCAAAAGCCTTAGGGATCAGTGAGTCTCATGGCTCTTTAGAAGTCGGCAAGGTGGCGGATTTTGTCTGCTGGGATGTGGAAAGTCCTGGTGAACTTTGTTATTGGTTAGGTGGGCAATTAGTAAAACAACGCATCCAACACGGAGTATGCCATGAGTAATGTAGAGCTTCAGCCTGTTCATAATCGGATTGAATCGCCTTTTGAGTTCCATCAGGGGGATTCGCCATTATTGGTGAGTATGCCGCATTCTGGTTTGCAATTAACCGTAACAGAAGAAGCGTCGTTGACGGAGAAAGCCAAGCGCTTGCCCGATACGGATTGGTATATTCCAGAGCTTTATGACGATCTAGCGGCTCGTGGCGTCAGTGTTATTTCAGCCAATTACTCGCGTTATGTGATTGATTTAAATCGACCTTATGATGATGCAGCCTTGTACACCACTAAGACAACAGGGTTGTTCCCAGATATTTTGTTTGATGAAAGCCCGACGTTTTTAGCAGGAAAAGAACCTACAGATGTGCATCACGCATTATGCAAAGAGCAGATCTGGCGCCCATATCATCAGCAAATTGAAGACGAGCTGGCGCGCATTAAAGCCAAATTTGGTTACGCTATTTTGTTGGATGCACACAGCATAGCAGCAGAAGTGCCTATGTTGTTTGAGGGCAAACTGCCAGACTTTAACTGGGGCACCAACGCCGGTGAATCTTGTGCCCCTGCGGTTTTAAAAAGCGCGCAAGCGTGTTTGTCGAACAACTACAGCCAAGTGGCTAATGGTCGCTTTAAAGGCGGCTACATCACCCGTGGTTTTGGTCAGCCAGCAGAAGGCATTCATGCCATCCAGCTGGAACTCTCTCAAGCCACCTATCTAAACGACGAGCTAGTAAAACAAGGTCAATACTTACTGGACGAAGGTAAATTCCCCGTGATTCAGAAACAACTGAGAAAACTGGTGGACGCTTTGTTGAGTGTGAAGCTCTAACGTTCAAAGGAGCATTTCTTTGAGAACTTTTTAGCCAAGTTTAGAGATATTTAATCTCCACAAAAAAACGCCCATCTTGCAAAAGACGGGCGTTTTTATTGGTCGTGGTTTCTTAGCCAATTATGGCTATTACAGGTTAGGCCACTGTGCTTTCTTTGCTGTAGCCTTCTTTGTTGTAGATTGATTCGTCTAGCTCATTTTCGCTTTTGCCGACCAGTGCAGACACCATCAAGTCACCACATACGTTTACGCTGGTTCTCGCCATGTCTAGGATACGGTCGATACCGGCAACAATCGCTAAGCCTTCAATAGGTAGGCCAACGGTGGTAAGTACCAATGACAGCATGATCAAGCCCGCGCCAGGAACACCAGCAGTACCAATAGAAGCCAGAGTAGAAGTCATGATGATAAGTAGGTAATCGGCCATGTCTAGGTCAATGCCAAAAGCTTGTGCGATGAAAAGAGCACACACACCTTGGTATAACGCGGTGCCATCCATGTTGATGGTGGCGCCCAATGGCAAGACGAAGCTGGCAACGCCTTTAGAAACACCAAGCTCTTCACGTGATGCTTTGATGGTAGCAGGCAAGGTGCCGGAGCTACTGGTAGTGGTAAAAGCAACGGCAGCAGGGTTTAACAAGGCTTTTAAGTAACGCACAGGATTCAAGCGACCGATAGTACCGATTAAGCCTGCGTAAACGACAAGAACGTGAACGATACAGCCAAGGTAAACGACAGCGATTACTTTGATTAATGGTAGCAAGACTTCGATACCGTATTTGCCAGAAACCCAAGCCATCAAACCAAAGACACCGTATGGCGCTAGTTTCATAACCAATTCTGTCAGTTTGTACATGGCTTCCGCTAGACTTTCAAACACAGCAACCGCCGGTTTTGCCTTTTCGCCACATAGATTAAGCGCGATGCCTAGACCCAATGCAAAGACGATGATTTGCAAAATATTGCCTGCCGCTAAGGCATTCACCGGGTTTTTAGGAATAAGGTTTAAAAAGGTTTGCACTAAAGTAGGGGCTTCTTTCATCACGGTTGAGGTTTCATTTGCCACCATATTTAAGCCAGCGCCAGGGGCGAAAACAGACCCAAATACTAGTCCTATGGTAATGGCTACGGCTGTTGTTCCTAAATAAAGAACAACGGATTTAGCGCCAATGCGACCCATTTTGCGACTGTCTTCCATAGAGGTAACACCTACTACGAGAGAGCAGAAAATAAGTGGCACTATCAGCATCTTGATGGCATTAACAAACAAGGTGCCTATGGGTTTTAGAAACTCAGAGTCTGGCCCAAGGAGTACCCCAGCCACGACCCCTAATCCCATACCGATGAATATCTTCTGCCACAGTGGCATTTTTCCCCAGAAGCCAGGTTGCTTTTGGTCTGTTGTGTTATTTGTCATAGAGGTTTCCTTTTGTATTTCGTTATTTTTTAGAATTTATAATTATGTGAATTTGCAATTGGTGTGCCAGCTAGGTTTATCTATTTAACGCTTTGTTTTTATTGGATTAATTTTTAAATCTATTTAAAAAAACGGTATAACTTATATTATTGAAAATCTAAGGCTATTAATAAAAACTCTATGTTTTTCAATTGGTTAGAATGGCTATAACCAAACGCCTGCGTATAACTTAAGTTATAAGGTTTCTTGTTTCGCAATGGCGTACCAATCAACACAGGCTTTAGCGAGAGTGTCTGTCGCATCGAGTGTGAATGGCTTGGTTTCTGAATGTATATGGTCTAAAGCGAAAGGAATTTCGGTGCAGCCGAGAATGATGGATTCCACGCCTGTGCTTAGTAAGTCTTTCACGCAGTCTTCCAGTATTTTGGCGCCTTCTTCGACTGAGCCCGCTTTCACTAAGTAAATGCCACTCATGACTTTTTCTTGAATTTTTGTCGATGGCAGTGTTAATTCGATACCGTACTGCGCCAATTCTTTGCTATAAAAACCGGCTTTTAAGGTGCCATCTGTCGCCATGAGGGCAACCGATTTAATGTGTTGGTGGGTTAATTGTTGGGCACAGGTTTGCGCAATATGCAGGATCGGAACCGAGCAGATGCTTTGTAAATCTGGATGCCAATAGTGGGCGGTATTGCAGGGAATGGTAATACAGCTTACTTTGGTGGCGATTAAAGTATTGAGGCCTGCGGTGAGTGCGGGCAGTGGGGATTCTCCGCTGCCCATGAGAAAAGCGGTGCGATCAGGAATTTGCGGGACGCAATGAATCTGCAGAGGAATATTTTCCTGATCACTGCCTGCATGGGTATGATGAATAATTTTTTGTACGAAATCCAATGTCGCCAAAGGACCCATACCACCTAAAATACCAATTGTAGCACTCACAGCGATTTCCTCTTTAAGTTAACAAGGCAACAGTAACGCTGAAAGTTAGGTCGTTCTAATGCCGCTTTTGCAAGGGCTATGCGTATTAAACATATACTGTATTTTTAATTAATAAAATCATATGGTTAGTTGGTTATTTTGGTTTGTATAAAGAACGCATAAGAGGGCTATTGGGTGTTTATCGTCGCTAAAAAGGTATACTTAGGGTTATTATTTAGAAGGTCTGAATTCCATGAATATTGAAACAAAGTGGCTTGAAGATTTTTTATCACTCGCCCATACCCAAAGCTTTTCAAAATCTGCGGAGGAAAGGTTTTTAACCCAACCAGCCTTTAGTCGCCGTATTAAAGCGTTAGAAGCCGCGGTAGGCCGTGAGTTAATTGATAGAACTCGGTTCCCAGTACAATTAACCGATGAAGGTACCTTGTTTCGGATTACGGCTAAAAATCTAGTCTCACAATTGAATGAAAGTATTGCCCACCTTTGTGCCTTAAAAAAATCCGCTACGCCGGTTTTGAATGTGGCCGTTTCGCACACGCTTTCGTTGTCCCTTTTTCCCTCCTTCGCGCAGTCAATTAAAGCCGATTTAGAGCATGTGCAGATCCGTCAATTGGTTGCCAATGTCGATGACAGCGTGCATGCGCTGAAAAATGGTTTGTGTGATTTTCTTGTCGCGTTTGACGACTTTAGCCTGTCAAATGGGCTCTTTTCGCGACTAGAGTTGCAGACAGAATCGTTAGTGCCTGTGTGTTATCAAGACGAAGAAGGGGAGCCGATATACAGCTTAGATGCAAAGACACAAGAAGACATCCCTTACCTCGCTTACCCTGAGGGCATTTATCTTGGTCGACGGGTAAAAAGCTTGTTGGATGATCCGCCACGTAAACTTAATCTTCGTCAGTTGTTTGAATCTCCAATGGCCGACAGCCTTAAAGTGATGGCGCTACAGCGCATGGGTGTGGCGTGGGTGCCTACTTTCTCTGTGACAGAAGAGCTTAAACAAGGGTTTTTGTCTATTTGTGGCGACGCCTCTTGGCAGTTGCCTCTTACCGTGTGTGTTTATCGTTGTAATCGACTGTTAAGCCCTGAAGCGGAAAGGCTCTGGGGTATTTTGCAGCGCCGTTATGACGTTGTAGATTCTTCACTGGAAAAGACCTAAATCATGTTTCGATATTATGTGTGTGTTTGCTGCTTGTTCTTTTTGCCTTCGTTGGAGGCCGACGCTAGAACGCTTGCTGGATCGACCAACAAAGTAGTGATTGTCGGTGGGGATTTTAATTACCCTCCTTACGAATTCCTAGATCAAGAGGGCAACCCCACAGGCTATGGCACTGAACTCACCAAAGAAATTGCCGCCGTGATGGGCATTAATATTGAAATCCGTTTAGGCAAATGGTCCGACATGCGAGACGCGATAGAAAAGGGGGAGATCGATGTATTGCAAGGAATTACCTATTCCGATGAGCGCGCCAAAGTTTATGATTTTTCCCCTCACTACGCGATTATTAATCAGTCGGTGTTTGCCAGAGACGACCAGTCAACCAGTATCAATAGCATAGAAGATCTTAAAGGTAAGGAAGTCATAGTGCAGAAGGACGGCATTATGCACGACTTGATTTTAGAGCAGCACATTAAAATGAACTTGTTTACCGTGGATACCCACGCGGATGCTTTGCGATTACTGGCGTCTGGTAAACACGATTATGCGGTGGTGGCGAACCTTCCTGGTTTGTATTTGGGGCGAGAGTTTGCTTTGTCGAACATCAAGCCGGTGGGACAGACATTTGCTGCTCAGCGTTATGGTTTTGGGGTCAAAAAAGGCAATGAAGACTTGTTGGCTAAGTTTAGCGAAGGTCTGGCGATTTTAAAAAACACCGGCAGGCAGGAAGCGATCTACGAAAAGTGGTTTGGCGCATTAGAGAAAAGCCAATACCCTTGGAAAAAAGTAGGGCAGACCGCGGCGATCCTCTCTTTGTTGTTATTGATTACATTGGGCGGAATTGTGGTTTGGAATCGCATGCTCAAAAAAGAAGTTAACCGTCGCACTAAAGAATTAAAGCAACAACAGCAGCAATTATTACAAGCGGACAAGATGGCTTCGTTAGGGGTATTGGTGTCTGGTGTTGCCCATGAAATCAATAACCCTTGCAGTCTGGTGTCGATGAATATTTCCATACTTAAGGGCGTATTGCGAGACAGTGAAGAGGCCTATGACGCTTATTATCGTGACCACGGAGACTTCGATCTCGGCGGTTTGCCATACAGCAGAATGCGCGAAAAAATCCCCTATATGCTAGAAGACATTGCCACTGGAGCCCAGCGCATTCGCCGTATTGTGGATGATCTTCGAGACTTTGCTCGTCAAGGCCCACTGGATTTAAGCGAGCAAGTAGACCTTAATCTGGTCGCCGAAGTGTCAATCAGGCTGGTGGATAATACGATTAAGCAATCGACCTTTACTTTTAGTACGGAGCTGAGCAAATCTTTGCCAAAGATTTTAGGCAATAAACAAAAAATAGAGCAGGTTGTCATCAACTTGATTGTGAATGCATGCCAAGCCCTGAGTAGCCAAAAAGAAGGCATCAAGGTGATCTCTTATTACAATGAAGAAAGAGCTATGGTGTGTTTAGAGGTGCAAGACCAAGGAAGAGGCATAGAGCCAGATAACCTTTCTAAGCTAAATGATCCGTTTTTCACCACGAAGCGGGATCAAGGCGGAATGGGATTAGGGCTTTCTGTGTCGTCGGGGATTGTTCAAGAACATGGCGGGACGCTGGAGTATGAATCGGTGTTAGGGTTAGGGACACGCGCAATCTTGTCCTTGCCCATTAGTGTGAAAGGCGAAGAAATATGAGTGTGAATTTGTACCCCGCATTCGGTGTGTTGTTGATCGATGATGAAGCCTCGTTTTTGCGAAGTTTTAGTTTACTGTTAGAAACCGCCGCCGGAATTAATCATATTTATACGTGTGAAGACAGTCGGCAAGCCATGGATATGATTGAAAAACACAGCATTGGTTTGGTGCTGTTAGACATTAATATGCCGCACTTATCGGGCGAGGCCTTGCTGTCTGAGATTGTAGAAAGGCACCCTGAGGTTCATGTCATTATTGTCAGCGGTTTAAACCAGTTGGAAACCGCCATCAGTTGTATTCGTTCTGGTGCGTTTGATTACTTTATTAAAAGCTCAGAAGAAAAGCGTTTGATCGATGGCATAAAACGCGCCATTGAAATGCAGGAAATGCGTTTAGAAAACCAAGAAATGCGACGTTTGTTTTTCTCCGACACACTAAAGCATCCAGAGGCATTTGCGGACATTTTGACGCAAGACAAAGGCATGAAGCTGGTGTTTCAGTATTTAGAGTCTGTTTCAGAAAGCAGTCGGCACGTGCTGATTACAGGAGAAAGTGGCACGGGCAAAGAAGCCATTGCCCAAGCTATTCATGATTTGAGCGGCCGCACTGGGCCATTGGTCAGTGTGAACGTGGCTGGCGTGGACGATAGCTTTTTCTCCGATACCTTATTTGGGCATGCCCGTGGCGCTTTTAGTGGTGCCGACCAAGCTCGATCAGGCATGGTGGAGCAGGCCAGTGGTGGGACGCTATTTTTAGATGAGATTGGGGACCTTAGTTTGGCATCGCAAGTGAAATTATTGCGTTTGTTACAAGAAGGCGAATATTACCCACTAGGGTCGGACAAACCAAAGCGGCTTAACGCGCGCTTGGTAGTTGCGACGCATCAAAATCTAGACACCAAACAAGCCGATGGCAGCTTTCGAAAAGATTTATATTATCGCCTGTGTACCCATCAAGTCGACTTGCCAGCATTACGAAAAAGGCCCACAGATATTCCATTATTATTGGAATATTTTCTTGAAAAAGCGGCACAAGAACTGGGGCGCAGTAAGCCAACAGTGCCAAAAGAATTGCCTGTTTTGCTACAGAACTACGCTTTTCCAGGCAATGTTCGAGAGTTGCAGGCCTTGTGTTTTGATGCCGTGAGTCGTCATCGAGGCGGTATCTTATCGATGGCGGTGTTTAAGCGTGCTTGTGACAATGCCGATGTATCCATAAGCCCTGAAACGGCAGACGCTTTTTTCCAATACCCAGTTGATCACCCGTTGCCAACCTTGCAAAAATCAGCGGATTTATTGGTCGACGAAGCGATGAAACGGGCCAATGGCAACCAATCTATCGCGGCTCGATTGTTGGGGATTTCTCAGCCCGCATTAAGCAAAAGGCTAAAAAGCCGTAAAGGTCTAGAGACTCCTTCTGAATAGAGTCGCGATGCGTATTTTCTAAGAAGAGCTAAGTGATGTTTTATCCCCTGGTTCTTTTTTTTGCTTTTGTACTTGGCTATAAACAGAATTCCTGCCTTTTCAAAAGCTTACAATTCTAAATTGAGATGTTTTTCGGCCTGTACTAGGCTTAGTTTTAGTATTGGTATGGGACGCTGATATCTGGTTTTGAGTGTTCTAAAAGAGCAAAGGATTGCTGGTGTTACTGTGTGCTAGGGTCGTATTTGAACTCAGCGATGATTAATAACGCAATTTGTAGGACGAGGAAGCGGTGAGTGGAAGATTCAGACGATTTTTTGAGGTTAATCTTAGACTCAATTGCAGAGAATATTGCGGTGATTAATGAGCGCGGAGACATTTGCTTTGTTAACCATAGCTGGTCTCAGTTTGGCAGTGATAATGACTGTTTGGTTGTGCAGGATTGGAGCAAGGTGAATTATCTATCCGTCTGCGATAGTGCCGCTTTAGCAGGGGATGAGTTTGGGGCTCTGGCAGGGCGCGGCATTAAAAGTGTTATTGATCAAAAAGAGGCGTATTTCAATTTAGAATATCCCTGTCACAGTAATAATGAGCAGCGCTGGTTTATTATGCGTGTGTCTCCTTTTAAGCTGAACGAAGCGCATTTTTTTGTTATTTCTCATCAGGATGTCACTGAGAGAAAACTGGCAGAAAAAGCGGTGGAAAAACTGGCACGCCGAGATGGTTTGACCAATATTTATAATCGCCGAGCGTTTGATGAAATCTTGAGTGAACAATGGCAGCAATGTTTGACATTAAAACAGCCAATTAGTCTGGCGGTGATCGACCTAGATCACTTTAAGTTGCTCAATGATACCTATGGTCATCAGACTGGGGATGATTGTTTGATCGCGGTGAGTACGCTATTAAAAAACTTTGCCCGCCGCACAGGTGATGTTTGTGCTCGCTATGGTGGGGAAGAGTTTGCCGTTATTTGGAGCTATACCACTTTACTGGAAGCGCTAGTATTGTCTAAAGCCTTGTTAGAAGAGATACGTCAGTTAAAAATTCCCAATGAGCGTTCGCCTATAGCGCCTTATATGACCGCCAGTATTGGCTTAGTGGAAATGACCCCCAACCGTATCTTGGAGACAAGAGATCTAATCGCGCAAGCGGATGATCTACTTTATCAAGCGAAAGAAAGTGGCCGTAATAAAGTCTCAAGCTTAATTGTTGTGCCTTCCTCTGCTGTAGAAAATCAGAACTAGATCATCTCATTCGTGCTTTGACAGACCAATATCGCCATAAAAAAGAGCAGACCACTTGCGTGATCTGCTCTTTTCGAGGGATATCTCGTTTGGAATACTGTTACCAGTATTACAGTACCGTTAGGATGTTTTCTAGTGCTAGACGAGATTTTGGCAATGCGGCATTGTAGTCTTCAGTCGCATCGTTGTAGCCCATTGCTAGTGCTACGTCACATTGGTAGCCTTCAAGCTCTGGGAACAATTCACTGATCAGCTCATGATCAACACCTTCCATTGGCGTAGAGTCGATGCCCATGCGAGCAAGCGTTGTCATTGTGTTGCCAAGCGCGATGTAAGTTTGCGCTTTTGTCCAAGGTGCATTGATGCCTTTATCGTCTGTGTTCATATCAACGAAAGCGAAAGCGCCAAATGCTTGTTCTTTGTTTTCTGCTTTAGTACGGCCAGCTTCGATGTCAGCGTCGATGACTTTTGAGTAATCTTCACGTTTGTATTCTACTTTGTGGGCGAACAAAATAGTGTGTGACGCTGCTTTTGCGTGTTTTTGGTTGAACTGAAATTTGTTTGCAAAAGTATCATGGAAACGTTGTTTCGCTTCGTCACTTTCAATCACAATGAATTTCCAAGGCTGTGAATTGATAGAAGACGGAGACAGGCGAATAGCTTCGTAGATCACAGCCAAATCTTCTTGAGAAATACGTTTAGACGCATCGTAATGTTTTACTGTGTGGCGTTTTTCTAGTTCAGAAATAATAGGGTTTGACATGTTTGTCTCCATAAAAAAGTAAGCAACTTGGCAGCTTTGCCAATTGAGATGGCGCCATATTAACGCTTCTTCATCAAATGGAAAACAGGGTTTTTGTTGAATTATTATCAATTCTTATTTGATAATACTTTCATGACATTTCTATGAAAAAGGGTGAATTATGCAGCTTGAAGACCTCAGAGTCGTGCTGAACGTTGCGGAGTTTCGTAGCATCACTGCGGCGGCTAGACATCTTGATATGCAAATAGCGACGGCCAGCGCGGCGGTGAAGCGAATTGAAGCGGCGTTAGGGGTGGAATTGTTTGTTCGTACAACACGGCATTTACGATTATCGAGTGCTGGAGAGCGTTATTTGCCGCAATGTGCTGAAGCGTTATCGTTACTTGAGCAAGCCAAACAAACCATCCACAATGATCTGGATGTGATTAACGGTGAAATTCGAATTGCCGTATCGTCGGACTTAGGTCGAAATCTTGCGATTCCTTGGATTGACGATTTTATGATGCAGCATCCGCAAGTGACACTGAGGGCTCATATCAGCGACAGTAATATCGATTTCTATCGGGATGCTTTGGACATGGCGCTGCGTTATGGGCCGCCCTCAGACTCAAATTTGTATGGCTTCAAAATTTGCAATGTGCCGAGGTTATTGGTCGCCAGCCCCGAATACATTAATCAGCATGCGTTGCCATCACAGCCAAAGGATCTATTAAGCCACCAGGGATTGTTCTACCAGCTGCAAGACATTCTAAATGACACATGGCGCTTTTCTGATGATGAGCGCAGTTACAAGGTAAAGCCTAAAGCCATCTGTGCCGCCAACGATGGCGACTTAGTGAGGCGCTGGTGTGTTGCTGGCAAAGGGGTTGCGATCAAGTCGTCACTCGACATCGCTCACGACTTACTCTCGGGGCGCCTTGTTCCTCTGATGCAGGGTTATAAAGTCCCCGAAGGTGAACTTTGGCTGGTCTGTTCCAGTCGCCAATCCATCACGCCAACCGTGCGTTTATTGCGGGATCTCTTTAGAGAGCGCACGAAAGCGTTGCTGACGGAATTAGTGCAAAAAGGCTTTATTGACAGCAGCGTATTGGAGGAAGCGAAAGGCAAATAGGTCTTTTAAAGCGACGTTTTAGCGTGATTGACGAGCAGCCCTAACTCTTCCAGCAGCCAATCACGAAAAACCGTGGCGGACTTAGAGAGCGGCTTGCCTTCAGGAAAAGCCAGAAAGTAGTTGTCTTCTGTGGGTAAGCGAACCTTGAGAGGAGAACGTAATGTTTCTTTAAGGTCTTGTTCGGTAAAGAAATCCGGGTAAGCGAGCATTACGCCAAGCCCTGATTTTACCATCTGTGTGGCGGCCACTAGAGTGTCGACTTTATGGCATACCACCTTACTGACATCCATGTCGATGCCAACTGTTTCAAACCATTGTGACCAAGTGTGGCTGCTTCCCATGACTTCAATAAGGGGCAATGAGAGAAGGTCATTGGGCGAGTGGATTAATTTAGCCAGCTGAGGCGAACAAAACGCCTGTACTTCCGCCTTCAGCAGAGGTTCTAGGCTCAGTCCTGGCCAGCGCCCATTGCCATTCATGATGGATAAATCATAGTTACTTTCAGAAAAGTCACGTTCCCAGTTCGAGTGAATCAGTTGTAAGCGAATGCCCGGATAGCGTGTGCAAAATTTATAAATATGATGGGTTAACCAGAGCGACGAAAACGCGTAATTCACATTGAGTACTAAGCGGCCTTTGCCAATAGGAGAAAAAATATCCGCGGTCTTACGCTGCAAATTATTAAGCACCCCTTGCACGACAGGGAGATAGGCCAATCCACTGTTAGTAAGAGTGACCTTTCTGTGTTTACGAATGAATAAAGGATCACCTAAATGATGCTCTAATAGCTTAATTTGCTGGCTAACGGCAGATTGAGTCATGTTGAGTTCACGAGCCGCCGCACTAAAATTAAGCAGACGAGCTGCCACTTCAAAGGTTTTGACCCAGTTCATAGGAGGAAGGTCTGTTTTCATATTAATCCATCATAATTACTTATCAACTTTGTAAAAATATGTTGTTTGAATAAAATATACAATAGATCCATCATGGCCTGATGATTTTAGTCGATGTATTTCGTGTACTCAGGAGCGTGCCATGACCGCCAGTGTTAGTCAGCCAATCCCCTCTCTTTTGCAACAGAAAATTGTCTCAGTTCAACAAGCTGAACACAGTTTAACGCTTGAGTGGGAAACCGGAGAAAGTGCTCAATATCACTATTTGTGGCTCAGGGATAACTGCGATTCTGCGTTTCATCCGGAGACACAAGAACGGGATTTTGATCTGCTCAGCGTGACGGAGGACATTCACCCGTTGCGTATTCAGGTGAATGACACGAGTCTTGATATAGTGTGGTCAGAAGGAGGGCACAAGAGTACTTTTTTGCTGTCTTGGCTCTATGAACACAATTATTCTCGTCCCACTCGTGCGCGTCATACGAGTAGCTATCAAAGCTGGGATTCGTCATTTGCTCAGCGTATCCCGCGAGCGAATTATGCCTCGGTAATAAGTGATGATGCTGCCTTGTACCAATGGATGGTCGAGCTGGATAAGTTGGGTTTGACCATAGTGGAAGGCATGCCGGACACGGCAGAATCGATGGCAGCATTGGCGACTCGAGTGGACTATTTACGCCAGACAAATTTTGGTACGACCTTTGATGTGGTGTCTGTTGCGTCGCCAATTAATTTGGCTTACACCTCCATTTCACTGCCGCTGCACACGGATTTGCCCAATCAAGAAACGCCTCCGGGATATCAGTTTCTGCATTGCCTTGCGAATGAATGCGAAGGGGGAGAGTCAAGGTTTGTGGATGGGCTACGAGTAGCAGAGGCGTTGCGCGAACAATGCCCAGATCACTTCAAACTATTATCAGAACAAGTGATTCCTTTTCGATACCACGATCAAGAACACGATATTCGTCAGCACCATAGCGTTATCAATGTTGACGACTTCGGTAATATTATCGAAGTGAAATACAATGCGCACATCGCCACTGTGTTTGATTTGCCGGCCGAGGTAATGCATGACTATTACCTTGCTTACCGCAGTTTTATGGCGCGGTTACGGGATGCGCGTTTTGAAATAGAATTGAAGCTGCAAGCCGGTCAAATGGTGGTGTTTGATAACCGCCGAGTGTTACATGGGCGCAACAAGTTTGCCGACACCAGTGGCCGCCGTCATTTACATGGTTGCTATGTTGATCGTTCTGAGTTCAAAAGCCGCTTACGAGTACTTGCCCAAAAACACGGCTAGTTTTCTGATGATGGCGGCAGATAAAGCGCTTATCGCGGAAAATGACAACAAATAAAAGGCAAGGCCAACATACTTTATGTTGGCCTTTTTTTAGGCAATAAAAGGGCCGTGCCTTTATTTGGCGAATAGCTGCCCCATGTCTTTAAACGCTTTAAATTCTAGGGCGTTACCGCATGGGTCTAGGAAAAACATGGTGGCTTGCTCTCCGACTTGCCCTTTAAAACGAATGTAGGGTTCGATAATAAAATGTGTGCCCTGAGCTTGTAATCGTTTAGCCAGGTCTTCCCATTGCTCCCATGTTAATACCACACCAAAGTGAGGAACCGGCACATCGTGACCGTCGACAGAGTTCGTGCTAGCGCTTTCTTGTGTCGGTGTTTTAGGGTGATGATGGATCACTAATTGATGACCAAAGAAATTAAAATCGACCCATTCTTTGGCGGAGCGACCTTCTTCTAATCCGAATACATCGCGGTAAAAAGCACGCGCTAGAGGAACGTCATAAACAGGAATAGCGAGGTGGAAAGGCTGTAGACTCATGGTTTTCTCTCACAATTATTGACTGGTATTAATGATTGTAAGTTCTGCAATAGAACAATAATATCAATGAATATTTGACTGAAATACAAATTTAAATGATGAGTTAAGCCGCGAATGATCAAAGAACTGAAAACCTTAATCGCCGTCGCAAGTGAAGGCACCTTTGCAGCGGCAGGCGCTAAAATTGGCCTAACTCAAGCGGCTGTAAGCGCGCAAATGCAGCGTCTTGAGCACATGTTAGGTATGCAGATTTTTGATCGAGTGGGGCGTACAGCGTACCTCAACCAAGCTGGGTTGCATGTATTAGAGCAAGCCAAAGATATTGTTGACCGTTGTCACAGCCTTGGCACCACGCCGATATTCAAAGAAGGCATGAAGCTGATTAACATCGGGGCCATTACCTCAATACAGCGAAGTGTTTTGCCAACGGCATTGGCGGACTTTCACCAAGAATATTCCAGTTGTCGAACAAGAATATTTCCAGGGGTGTCCATGGCGTTATTGGACAGAGTCGATTCCGGCGAATTGGATCTTGCTGTGATGATACGCCCCACCTTTGATATTCACCCAGATGTCATTTGGGAGCCGCTGATTGAAGAGCCTTTTGTGCTGATTGCTCCTAAGCATTTCGCGGTTGTGGATTGGCAAAGCGGATTATCAGAGCACCCATTTATACGTTACGACCGCTCTTCTTTTGGTGGCCGTCAAGTTGACAAACTATTGCAGCAATTGCCATTTTCCGTGAATGAAAAGTGCGAAGTGGACGAGATTGATGCGATTGTTAAGCTGGTGGAACTGGGCGTTGGGGTCGCGATTGTGCCACAAACGGATGCTCATCCTAATTGGCCTGCTTCTATTGATGCCCTCACGCTAGGTTCGCATTATTTAAAGCGTGAAATTGGTTTAGTCTATAAACAAATGGCCAGTGTGGATCCAGCAATAAAAAGCCTAATTCAGGCGATTACCACAGCAATGACATGGCGATAACCGCCGTCTAGATGGTTAATTTATAACGCTCAATAAATGGCTTTTAATAAAGAACCAACAATAAAAACGGCGACATTAGGTCGCCGTTTTTCTTTTTTAGTGGGAGCCCATTAAGGCTCTTAACTGGGTTTAGGCGCTTGCCACCCAGAAGGCAACAGGGGTCGCGATGGCCATGGTCAGCAGGGTACGTATGTACCAAATAACCAGTATTTGTCGGATTGAAATAGGGATTTGAGTCGACAAAATACAAGGGATAGACGCCGAGAAAAAGAGAATCGATGAGATGGAAATTACGCCGATAACGAACTTGGTCACGAACACACTTTTGGCCGCGATCAATGCCGGCAGGAACATTTCAGCTAGACCTGTTGCCGAGGCTTTGGCAACCAGCATTGGGTCTGGTAAATGCAACACCCATGCAAATGGGTAGAAAAGATAACCAACCCAATCGAAAATCGGTGTGTATTTGGCTAACAACAAGCCAAGTAACCCCACCGACATAATGGAAGGCAAAATACTCATTGCCATTAACATGCCGTCTTTGGTGTTTTGGATGATGCTTTTAGTGAGTGGTTCCGCTTGAGAGGCAACGGATAAGCCCTCTTTTAGTGCATGTTGAATGCGAGAGCCTTCTATTTCATCTACGTCTGCAACGGTTTTTTCATTGTCCATACTGCGTAATGGTGGCAAGCGAACGGTAATTGCAGTCACGATAAAGGTGATGAGTAGGGTGCTCCAGAAAAATAGATTCCATACTTCCATCAAGCCTAACGTTTTCGCAACGATAACCATAAAGGTAGCAGACACGGTAGAGAACCCTGTCGCAATAATCGCAGCTTCTTTGGCGGAATATTGCCCTGATTTATACACCTTGTTGGTAATCAATAAACCAACGGAATAGCTACCGACAAAGGAGGCAACCGCGTCAATGGCGGATTTACCTGGGGTTTTAAAAATGGGCTTCATAATCGGCTGTAGAAGGATGCCTGCTAATTCTAAAAGTCCGTAACTGATTAAAAACGCTAAGAAAATAGCACCAAGCGGCACAATTAACCCAACTGGTACAACCAGTTTTGAGAATAAGAAGGGCAGCATGTCTTTTTCAAATAAGAAAGCGGGGCCGACAGAAAAGAAAGCCATTAACGCAGTTATTACGCCAAGGACTTTGAATACGGACAGCACTTTATTAGTGGTGCTGGTGTGCCATGTCCCTTTCCAAAAAGGGTAGATGCCCCCTGCGATAATCACGATCAATGCGTAGATTTGGATTCCATAAGAGAAATCGGAACGCAGCCAAGAGACGATGTGGTCCAGTGGTATAGTACTTTTACCGTTTAGAGTAATCGGTATAAAAAAGAACAGGAAACCAATGGCGCTAAATAAGATGAGCTTTGCAGCAGCAAGCCCTTTGTTTGTCGTTTGAGTGTTGCTTGAGTTCATGGGGGTCGTCCCTTTTGGTTTTAGTTGCTATCGTAAAGGCAAGAATTACGCCAATATGTATATACAACCTATATTTCTGTTTGTTTTTATTGTTAAACCAACAAGTGATAACAAGAGAGTTAGTGTTTTTAGAGGCAATAGTCTCTATTAACCGCTCTTTTTCACTTGCGGGAATAATTTACCATCAAAAATATATCATTAATACATGTATAGACAATCAGTGTTTTTTAATGGCGTTTCAAATGGATCGTTAAGGAGAAGGTATGGCTGAGTTTTTGGTGTTAGGCGCAGGGATGGTGGGTGTTAGTAGTGCGCTCGCGCTACAGGCGGCGGGCCATACCGTGACACTTGTGGACCGTATGGAGGTTGGCTGTGAAACCAGTTATGGCAATGCTGGCATCATTCAAGCTGAAGCGGCAGAGCCCTATGCATTGCCTAGAAACCCGATGGCGTTGTTTCAATACGTGTTTGAAATGAACAATGATGTGACTTGGCGATTAGATGGGTTAATGCAAATGGCGCCAGCGCTTTTGTCTTATTTCCGACATTCTTCTATGGCGAAGCATCGTGAAATTTCCCATTTTTATTCCCAGCTTACTTCGCGATCGACAAAGGATCATGCTGGTTGGATTCGTGATTCTGGTGCTGAAGCGCTTATTCAGCGTAATGGTTTCGCTATGCTATACCGAACGGCAGAGGCGTTTGAGCAAGCCGCTCAAAAGGCGACCTTTTTGGAACGTGAATACGGCGTAACATCGCGGATTATCGACGGAAAACGCTATCGTGCAGAAGAGCCTGAGTTACGCGGTGACCCAGTGGGCGTGGTGGATTTTGAACAAAACTGGAGTTGCCGATCGCCGGGTGATTTGACGAAAGCGTACGCGGCCTTATTTGTGTCTCGCGGTGGGCGCTTTGTTTTTGGTGAAGCGGACAGTTTGCTGCAAACCGCAACCGGCTGGCAAGTCATGACCCAAGAAGGGGCCTTGCATGCTGAACATGCGGTGGTTGCGTTAGGTCCTTGGTCGCCAGAGTTGCTCAAGCGCTTTGGTTATCGAATTCCGATGATTTACAAACGTGGTTACCATGGGCATTTTACGACGCCAACCTCACTTATTCGGCCTTTGATGGACGTAGAAAATGGCGTATTAGCGTGTTCGATGGCATCTGGTTTGAGAGTCACAACTGGGGTGTCGCTGGTGCCAATGAATGCGCCGCCTGAGATTAGCCAATTAAATCGTGGTGCTAAGGCGTTAAGCGAAATCCTCCCTTTGGGTGAGAAAATTGTTGAGCCGCAATGGTTAGGGACTCGTCCTTGTATGCCAAAGATGCTACCTCTGGTGGGGGCGGCGCCGAACCATAAAGGCTTGTGGTTTCATTTTGGTCATGGGCATCAAGGTTTTACACTGGGACCAACAACCGCAGAGTTGTTAGTAAAGTCGATCTCGGGTGAGACAGGCGCCTTATTAAGCGCGTTAGATCCAAAGCATCAGCTAGCGCATTAATCTGCGGGTTTTAAAAGCGCGCTAGTGAGGATAAAAAAACGTGACCTGAGGCCACGTTTTTTATGCGCCCAATAAATGGGGCGCGAAGGGCGGTGTTACAGCGCTTAGTGTTTCAGAAAACCGCGTTCTTGTAAGAAAGCTAACATGTGCTCGCGTTTCTTTTTCTGTACCGCTGCGGCGGTTTGTTCTGACCAATTGCTGGTTTTTTGGTTGTCACCACGACTTTGGTAATAGCCTTCCATTTGAGCGTCGTAGGCTTTGACATCCGCTTCGCAACGAGACGCGTCGTAGCGATCAGTATGCAAAACAACGTCGACAGGTAAACGCGGCTTAACGTCTGGCTCGGCATCAGGGTAACCAAGACAAATGCCAAACACAGGATAGACTTGTTCCGGTAGGGAAAGGAGTTCAGACACTTGGGCTGGGTCGTTGCGAATGCCGCCGATAAATACAGCGCCAAGACCAACAGATTCCGCCGCTAACATGAGGTTCTGAGCCATGAGCGCCGCATCGACGGTAGCGGTTAGGAAGTGCTCAGCATACCCCTCTAGTTTACCAAGACCTTGTTCTACACAGGCGTATTCGACTCGGCTAAGGTCGGCGCAAATTACCAGAAATTCAGGGGCGGCTTCTACCCAATTCTGACCGCCAGCCAAGGTGGCAATCTTCTTACGGTTTTCTGTGTTTGTTACCTGAACCAATGAATAGGCTTGAATAAAGCTAGACGAGGCAGCACCTTGAGCGCTGTTTATTAGCTGGTGTAAAAGTGTTGGTTCTATGTCTTTGTCTAGGTACTTACGGATGGAGCGGTGCGCCAGTTGTGCTTCAATAATAGGGTTCATAATCAAACTACTCGATGAATAATAATCATCGATACTAATCAGACGTTTCGTAGAATGAAAGCGTGCCACTGCACTTTCGCATTTTGCTGCACAAAGAGAACAAGATGGGGAGTTTCGCTTATCAAGCTTGTCTGCGTGCGGGGCATTGGGTATTGTCTTGAGCTTTTCATTATCCCGTGAAAAGCCCACTTATCTTTTTGAAAGGACGTCATTATGTCGAGCAAAGTGTATTGTATTGCGCAGTTTTTACCAAAAGCAGGCCAGGAAAAGGCCGTGTTCAAGCTATTGCAGGGGCTTGAAGCGAATACGCTACGTGAAGACGGCTGTATCCAATATCGCGTCACGCGCCAAATCGCCTGCCCTATGGCCACAGGCACTAGCTTTCCTATTGTTTTCAATGAAGTTTGGCAAGATATGAAGTCATTCGAAGCGCATAACCAGCGTAGCGAATTGGTGGCGTTTTTTGAAAGCCAATGCAAATCGAGCGATGGCTTAATTGAAGATTGGAATGTGTGCGTGTACTCAGATGAACCTGAAGACTTTGATGCGCCAAAATTAGGCTGATCTTGTGACCGCCTAAACAGGCTCGACAAGGTTAACCTTGTCGAGCCGCCAGTGTTTAGAAGCGGTATTCAGCACCCACGCTGGCTTGGTTAAAGTCCGTATTGGTGTGAGTGCTAGAGCTGTCGGTTGCGCTCTTCGCATCTAGATCAACGTCATACCAAGTGTATTGTGCGTTGAGCAAAAAGTTATCCGTCACCTTGAAGCCAACCCCGGCGCCTGCAAAGACTCCAGTGTCGTCAGAACTGTCGCTATAAGAAGCAACGGAATAATCGGTTGAGTACCAAAGTTGTCCGGCTTTTGCGAACAGCTCGACGCGATTACCGACAGGAATGGTGCCTTTAATCGCCGCAGTATAGCCGTCTGTTTTGGCGCTGGTCACATCATTACCATAGTGTCCAAAGTCGATGTAACTCCCTTCTAAAGCAATGTATTGGTTGATTCGATAGCCAATCACACCTTGCTTGATATCATGATCACTGTCTTGGTCAAAATCATCATCACCATCGAGTTTTAAATAACCATAGTTACCACCAACATAAAATCCGTGCGTGTTGGTTGGCCCTTCATTTGCTGCTGCAATTGTGCTGAAAGAAACTAATGCGACCGTTGTCGCGAGTGCGGGAATTAAGTTCTTCATGTGCTTACTCCTCAGTTACTTTTTAAAAAATGATACAAGCAAATTAGCGCTGTACTCAGGTAAGTAACAAGGTGCGTGCCAGTCTGACAGGAGCCCGCCTTTCTTCACTTTTACTGCTCTTTTTATGAGAAAAAACTGACAAACTTGTCACATCCCTCGCAGAAAAAGGGCTTTTCCGATAAGGCTAAGCGGTAAGGCTCAAGGTAAAAAGCGTTTGTTAGTCAGGCTGATTTTTTATATTTCTGTAGTTTTTTTATACAGTCTGAAAAAATTACCGCTGCTGACTCTGTGAGTTTATGTGGAACTCATCAGGGTCAGTGTTGGTTTATTTTAGACAGGTTAACTTGATCGCTGCGTTCTATGCCTTCGGTGATGGTGCGGCACAATAGGAGAAATTCTCGAATGCTTGGGGTCTGGAATTTTTTCTTATGCCAAAGAAAGTAGAAATAACGTTTTAGATCCAATTCAGGGGTTTCAATGGGGACTAAGCTGCCACGGCGAAAGGCATCTTTTAACGCAAGGCGGGAAATGCAACCAATGCCCAAGCCAGATTCCACCGCGCGCTTAATGGCTTCGGTGTGTTCAAGCTCTAAGCGAATGTTAAGTTGAGCATGATAGTGATGAAAGGCATGGTCAAAGGTTTCGCGTGTTCCTGAGCCACTTTCTCGGAGAATCCAAGGGGTTTTAATGAGCGTTTCCATACTGATGTTGCCGGCGTTGGCTAACGGATTATCAGGTGCGCAGAAAACAACCAGCTCATCGGCCATCCACTTTTCGACTTCTATGTCTGGGTGGTGGCATGCGCCTTCGATCAAGCCGATGTCTAATTCATAGTTGCTGATTTGTTGAATGATCGCGCTGGTGTTGTGTACTTCGAGCTTTATTTGGCTATCTGGGTGTAGGTGTAGAAACTCAGCGACCAAGAGCGTGGCCAGATAATTGCCTATGGTTAACGTGGCGCCAATTTTCATTAGACCGTAGCCTTGGTGGCCTTTGAGGGTGTTGTTAATGTCTTCGGCTCGATCCAACAACTCGACCGCTAAAGGCAGAATTTGGCGTCCCATTTCGTTGATTTTGAGCGATTTTCCGGCGCGATCAAATAACTGTGCGTTGTACTGGCGCTCCAGTTCACCCAATGCTGTGCTGGTTGCGGATTGCGATAAAAATAGGGTGTTGGCAGCACGGGAAACACTGCCGGTACGTGACACAGCAACAAAAATCTCAAGTTGTCTCAGGGTAAACTTCATAGGCTATATATCTATTTTATAGATGGATAATATCTAAACAATCAACTTAACAAATACTATAGTCGTTTATAAAATAGACAGCAACGAAAACGCTGAAGTCTCGACTGTTTAGTCTTCTTAGTCCTTCAGACGACCATTTTTATAGATTTATAGCAGGATAATCATGAGTGGATTTGCAACCGAACAAGTATTGAGTGTTCATCATTGGGATGACAATCTTTTTAGTTTTAAAGTGACGCGAGACCCAAGTTTGCGCTTTGATAATGGCCAATTTGTGATGATTGGCCTAGAAACAGACTCTCGTCCTTTGATACGCGCTTACAGCATTGCCAGTCCTAATTACAGTGAGCATTTGGAATTCTTTAGTATCAAGGTCGCCGATGGCCCTTTAACGTCACGCTTGCAGCATTTAAAAGCAGGCGATGATATTTTAGTCAGCCGCAAACCAACAGGCACGTTAGTGACCCGTGATCTGCACCCAGGTAAGCACTTGTATTTGTTATCCACAGGCACTGGTTTGGCGCCATTTTTGAGCTTGATACAGGACTTTGAAGCCTACGATGAATACGAAAAAATCATTTTGGTTCATGGTGTGCGTCACGTTAGCGAATTAGCTTATGCGGACTTTATTGAAAACGAGTTGCCAAATAACGAGTACTTTGGCGATTTGGTGAGAGAGAAACTGATCTATTACCCAACGGTGACGCGAGAGCCGTTTCGTAATCAAGGGCGTTTAACGGACCTAATCGCCAGTGGCAAATTATTTGATGATATCGGCTTGCCGCCATTAAGCCCAGAGCATGATCGTGTGATGATTTGTGGCAGCCCGCATATGCTAAAAGACACGGCGGCCTTGTTGGATCAGCGAGGCTTTAATGAATCACCTAAGATCGGTGTTCCTGGCGATTATGTGATTGAAAGAGCCTTTGTCGAGAAATAAGGTTTTTACTTCCCCATTTTTTCATCCTTTGTGCTCTAGTGCACAAAGGATTTTTTGTGTCATTATTTTCGTGTGCATTGTCGATATGGCCTGGTTCTGGTAGCAAGGCTATTGTGAGCCTCAAAAAAGGCCCCATCTAGACAGATACGACTGATGAATCAGCTAAATTTTGTAGGCCATTGGGCTGCAAAGACTTTTTTACCTGGTTTGCAAAAAGACACTTAGGAGATTCTATGAGTACTGAGACAAGTTACACCCCACCAAAAGTTTGGCAATGGGAGTCTGAAAATGGTGGTAAATTTGCTAGCACTAACCGACCGACTGCAGGGGCGACACATGAAAAAGTATTGCCGGTAGGTGAGCACTCACTTCAACTGCATTCTTTAGCAACACCGAATGGCCAAAAAGTGACTATCATGCTCGAAGAGCTATTGGCTATGGGAATCGACGCCGCCGAATACGACGCCTATTTGATTAACATTGGTGAAGGCGATCAGTTTGGCTCCGGTTTTGTAGAGATCAATCCGAATTCAAAAATCCCTGCTCTGATGGATCACAGTACAACACCGCCAACTCGTGTGTTTGAATCTGGCTCTATTTTGCAATATTTGGCTGAAAAGTTTGATGCGCTTGTGCCGAGTGACTTTAAAGCTAAGACAGAATGTCGCAATTGGTTGTTTTGGCAAATGGGTTCTGCTCCATATTTAGGTGGCGGTTTTGGTCATTTCTATGCCTACGCACCGTCTAAAATGCAGTATCCAATTGATCGTTTTTCAATGGAAGTAAAGCGTGAACTAGACGTACTTGATCAGCACTTAGCAAACAATGAATTCTTTGCAGGTGAAGAATACTCGATTGCAGACATCGCGATTTGGCCTTGGTACGGTAATTTGGTACTGGGTAACTTGTACGATGCCGCTGAGTTTTTGGACGTAGCAAGCTACAAAAACGTGATGCGTTGGGCAAAACAGATTGAAGCACGCCCAGCGGTTCAGCGCGGTCGCATCGTAAACAAAGGGTTTGGTGACGGAGCCAAACTGCTGGAGCGTCATGACGCTTCCGATTTTGATGGTTTACTCGACTAATTAGACTGGGTTAAATCGTTATTGGTTAAGTAAAGGGCTAACTTGGTTAGCCCTTTTTTATGGCTTTGAAAAGCGTTAAAAGCTGAGTTTTCCTACAATAAACTGCAAAAACGCGTCGATTCTAGAGGCAAGTGCTGTGTGCTTGTAATACACAGCTTGAATCAATTCTCGTGGATTTGGTGTATGGATGGCGTCTGGCAGTAAGGTAACTAGGCGGCCAGACTGAAGATCATTGGCAATCATAAAATGAGACAGCAGGGCAATGCCATTGCCCTCTAAGCACAGCTGGCGAATGGTCTCTCCGCTGTTGGCTTTGATGCTAACCGCCAGATTGACGGGAGGGGTATTGGGTAGCTTGTTTAAGTTCGCACTATCAGAGAAGCCAATAATATCGTGCTGGCTTAGCTCATCCAGTGTGCTGGGGGTGCCTGAGCGCAAGAGATAATCAGGCGCAGCCACTAAATGCAAAGGGCTGCGTCCAAGCAGTGACGCGTGCAGCCCTGAATCACTTAAGCCGCCGATTCGAATGGCTAGGTCGGTGCGCTTTTCGATCAAATCAATAATGTTGTCATTTGATACCAGCTCTAATTCGATGTCTGGATAGGCGATTCGAAACGGCTTGATCAAAGGAACAAGCTGATGAAGAACAAAGGGGCTGGCAGCGTCGATTCGTAAACGGCCACTAGGGCGTATTTTTTGTTCGGTGAGGGCGAATTCCGCGCCCATTATTTGCTTCATTGCCTCACGAATCGAGCGAATAAATTGCTCGCCTTCTTGTGTCACTGTGACCTTTCGAGTGGTGCGAGTAAATAAACTGCAGGCGTGCTCTTGCTCCAGGCGCGAGATAGCGCGGGAAACCTTGGCGACTTGTATGTCGAGTGCATTGGCTGCGGCAGAAAACCCCCCATGATCCGCGACGGCAAGGAGTATTTCTAAGTCTTCTGTTTTTGAGCGTATACCATTCATCTTGCCTCACTCGTATATTGTTGCCGTTTATGAAAAGGTGATTTGTTATTAATGCTGTTTTTGTAAATATTAACAGGCTTCATAATCCACTCCAACAAAACTTGAATCTCATTTTTAATAGGAGTGCATTATTATGCCGCTTGCTCTTTGGGCACTGGCGCTCAGCGCCTTTGCAATTGGTACGACTGAATTTGTTATTGTCGGCCTGATCCCGACCATTGCAAACGATTTGTCAGTGAGCCTGCCTAGTGCCGGTTTATTGGTTAGTTTATACGCGCTAGGTGTGGCCGTTGGTGCGCCTGTATTAACGGCGTTAACTGGTAAGTTAAACCGAAAATGGCTGCTGATTGGTTTAATGAGCTTGTTTATTCTCGGTAATATGCTGGCGTGGATTGCACCTAGCTATGAGGCCTTGATTACCGCCAGAATATTAACCGGCTTAGCCCATGGTGTGTTCTTTTCTATTGGTTCGACGATAGCGACTCGCTTGGTGTCGAAAGAAAAAGAAGCCAGTGCGATTGCTTTGATGTTTACCGGCTTAACGGTTGCCTTGGTGACAGGGGTGCCTTTAGGAACTTGGATCGGTCAACACTTTGGGTGGCGTGCGACCTTTTTAGTGGTGTCTGCACTTGGTTTGGTTGCCATGATTGGCAGCGCGATCTTAGTACCTAATAACTTGCCTCAATCTGCCAGTGCGAGTTTGGTGAAACAGTTGTCTGTATTGGCGAAACCGCGTTTGTTATTGGTCTATGCAATGACCGCGATAGGCTACGGCGGCACCTTTGTTGCCTTTACTTTTTTAGCGTCCATTCTTGAATCTGTGAGCGGCTTTCCCTCTTCTGCAATTGGTTTAATCATGCTGGTGTATGGCGTGTCGGTGGCGGTTGGTAATATTTACGGCGGCAGAATGGCGGATCGCATGGGACCTGTGTCGGCTTTGTCTTACCTTTTTGTAGCATTAGCGGCGGTACTTTTCTTATTTTACTTTACGGCGCCTTACCCATGGTTGGCGTTAGCAACTGTATTGATTTGGGGCGCCTTTGCCTTTGGTAATGTGCCAGGACTACAAGTCTATGTGGTGCAGATTGCTGAGCGAGAAGCGCCACATGCGGTAGACGTAGCCTCTGGACTGAATATTGCGGCGTTTAATGTTGGGATTGCGCTTGGTGCGCTTATTGGTGGCCACATAGTGGATAAATTCCAACTAATAGACACCGCATGGGTTGGCGGCGTTATTGTGCTGGTGGCGTTTGTTTTAACGCGTTTTAGTGGTTACTTGGATAACCGCTCCGTGGTGGAACGAGCCGCTGCTTAACGCCTATTAGGTGTACTAAAAGAAAAGGGAGCGATGATGATCGCTCCCTTTTTTGTTGATAAGCGTTTCGTCTTATTTCTTCGGTCTATTTTGCCGTTCCGTGTTGTTTGGCTTTTGGTCGATCATTTGCGCTGATGATCGACCGTGATAACTGCTATAAAGATGACAAAAGTCACAGGCGACTCTTCTTTGATGTAGTAGGCTGTCATTTCCTATAAAAATAGCAATTGATTCATCGAGTTATCCCTTTCTGGTATAGAGTTAATGAATGCTCCTCTGAATACGATTGAATAAAACACAACGAGAACGTCAGCATGGAACTCGAGCGTACCCTAATATCGGCTTTTCCCATTGTCCTTCTAATCTGGATGATGACCAAGAAGCGTGCCCTGCCATCCCATATCGCTCTGCCTATAACCGCCTTATTGGTGGGTTTGATCCAACTTTTCTATTTTCAATCCGCAGGGCGTGTAATGGGCGCCAATGTGATTTCTGGTGTGCTGTCTGTGCTCACGCCGATTTCTATTATTGCAGGGGCCATCTTGTTAAATCGAGTGTTGGCCATATCGGGTGCCGAAAAGGTGATTGGGCGTTGGCTGGATTCGATCAGCACGAACGCGGTTGCGCAGTTGATGATTATTGGTTGGGCTTTTGCGTTTATGCTGGAAGGGGCGTCGGGCTTTGGCACGCCAGCGGCGATTGCCGCTCCCATGTTGGTTGGTTTGGGGTTTGCACCGTTACATGTGGCCATTTTTGCTTTGATTATGAACTCGGTGCCTGTGTCTTTTGGAGCAGTGGGGACGCCTATTTGGTTTGGTCTTGAGGCCTTAAATCTGAGTCCTGAGCAATTATTAAGCGTGTCTAGCCAGACCGCTTTAATCAATTTGTTTGCCGCTTTAGTGGTGCCTATTCTGGCGCTGAAGTTTGTAGTTAATTGGCATCTTATTCGTCGCAATATCGTCTTTATTTTATTGAGTATCTTGTCTTGTACCTTGCCCTATTATGTCTTGGCTAATTGGAATTATGAGTTTCCTTCGTTGATTGGGGGTGCTATTGGTTTGATGCTGAGCATTGTGTTTGCCAAAGCAGATATAGGGTTAAACGCTGCGGAGCACGATTTGCCAAAAGGTGTGCGGGTGCCTTTTCGTGAGGTGTTCACGGCGGTGTTGCCACTGGTGTTGTTGATTGTGATCTTGATCGTTACACGCATCAGTCAGCTGGGCATCAAAGGGCTGCTAACGAATCCCCAAGCTTGGCTGGGCATGGATGTTGGCGCCAGCCATCTAGGGGTCAGTCAATCCTTGGTCATTTCATTTGAAAACATCTTATCGACTTCGGTAAGCTGGTCGTATAAGACGCTTTATGTGCCCGCATTGATTCCGTTTATGCTGGTGGTTTTGGTGTCGATTCCCTTGCTAAAGATGACCGGTCGACAAGTTAAAGAAGCCTTTTCTGAGACCGGTCGCAGGGTGCGACTTCCATTTGTCTCTTTGGCGGGCGCTCTAGTGATGGTGAATCTTATGATGTTGGGCGGTGAAAAATCACCTATCTTCTTGATTGCTAATGCTTTTGCAAACGCAACAGGGAGCAGCTGGTCGTTGTTCGCGGCTTTGCTGGGGGCGTTAGGCAGCTTCTTCTCAGGCTCTGCTACCGTGTCTAATCTGACCTTTGGCGGCATTCAACAAAGCATCGCCGAGCAAGTGGGCTTATCGACAACCTTAATATTGGCACTGCAATCCGCTGGTGCGGCCATGGGAAACATGGTTTGTATTAATAATATTATTGCCGTTTCTACTATTCTTGGCATTAGTAACAAAGAAGGTTTTATCATTAAAAAGACCATTATTCCAATGATGGCTTACGCAGTGATCGCCGCGTTGGTAGGCATTGTTCTCGCCAGTGGCGGGATTTAATCGTCAGGCCAACAAGGGGAAAATACCTATGTTGGCCTGATTGATTTTAATGTGATTATTTAAAAACCTTCTAGATCAATTTCTTACGAATATTCACCACGAGAATTTCCGCTAGAATAACCACCACAAAAATGGCCAGTAGCGACACAGACACCCGCTGCCATTGGAACAGGTTCATCGAGTCATTTAAGACAACCCCAATGCCGCCAGCGCCCACCAAGCCCAGCACTGCTGACTCGCGGACATTAATGTCCCAACGGAACAAAATGATGCTGAAAAAGGCAGGTAAGACTTGAGGCCAGTAGCCTTTGATTAATATCGAGGTTGGCGACGCACCGGTTGCCCGAATCGCCTCAACGGCGCCCATGTCCACTTCTTCCAGTGCTTCTGCGAGCAACTTACCGACAAACCCAACAGAGCGAAAGGCGATCGCGAGCACCCCAGCGATTACCCCAGGTCCAAAGATAGAAACAAACAGTAAAGCCCAAACCAGAGAGTTGACGGAGCGCGAAGACACTAAGAAAAAGCGAGCGATCCAATGCCCCCAAGCAGAATGGGTAATGTTGCTGGCGTTCATGAGCGCCAGAGGAATGGCGATGATCAAGGTGAGCAAGGTACCTATGGTGGCAATGTTTAGCGTTTCTACGATCGCATCATGGACGGAGAGTGGGTAATAGCTCCATTCCATTGGCCACATACGGCCAAACATATCCGCCATTTGTTCAGGCGCATCAAAGAAGAATTCAGGAATCACTTCGACGGTTTGCATGGATTGAACCAAGGCAACAACTAACACAAGATAGACACTGTAGCGTGCTAGTTTTTGCTTTAGCGTGAAGCGTTGCCAGTGGTGATTAATGGTCGTTTGCATAATAGACTCCTTCACACCTAGCTAAAAATTCGGCGCACAATGTTAGACAAAAACTCACCGACCATAATGATGGCAATGATGGTGATTAAAATGGCGGACACAAAGTCATAATCAAAGCGTTGGAAGGCGGAGAATAAAGTGCCCCCTAAGCCGCCCGCACCGACAATGCCAACCATGGTGGAGTTACGTAAATTGGAGTCCAATTGATAGGTCGCAAAACCAATAAAGCGTGCAAATACTTGTGGCATAACGGCAAATAAAATAACGCTAGCGAACCCTGCTCCTGTCGCACGCACGGCCTCGACTTGCTTCAAAGAAATTTCTTCAATGGCTTCGGCAAACAGTTTTGCAATAAAGCCGATGGACGCCACCACCAGTGTGAGAATCCCTGCGAGCGCTCCGAATCCCACACTTTTCACAAATAAGATTGCGATGATCACAGGGTGAAAAGTACGGCATAGGGCGATCAGGCCGCGCATGGGAATGCTGATCCAGTTGGGCATCAAGTTACGTGCCGAAAAGAGGCCAAAAAACAGCGACAGAATGATCCCTGTGATGCTCGCAATAATGGCGATTTCAAGGCTTTCTGCTAAGCCGCTAAGAAGCAGTTCCCAGCGTGAAAAATTAGGCGGAAACATGCGATCCAATAAGGCATTGGCGTGCCCTAACCCTTCTACGATCCGTGTCCACTCTAAGCCCATCGCATTAAAGGAATAGACCAGATAGGCGGCAATTAAAAACCAACCAAGACGGACTAAGTTATTGCCTTTAAAAGGGTTTTCGTGATTGCCTTGCGAATTTATACGAGCCATGACTCACCCCCATAAATTTGTTTTAGGTGATCATCTGTGATGCCTTCAGGTGGACCGTCGTAGACCACAACGCCGTTGCTCATGCCAATCATGCGTTTGGCATAACGGCGCGCCAAATTCACATCGTGAATGTTCACCAAGGCAGGCATGTTTTTTTCAAGCGCAAAACGCTCCAGTAGCTCCATGATTTCGACGGCGGTTTTCGGGTCTAACGAAGACGTAGGCTCATCGGCTAACAGTACGCGTGGGTTTTGCATAACCGCTCGGGCGATGCCGACGCGCTGTCTCTGGCCACCTGATAAACTGTCAGCGCGCTTTTTGGCGTGTTCGGCCAAGCCAACAGCCTCTAATAGTTCAAAAGCGGTATTAATGTCTTCTTGAGAGAAGTTACGGCGCCATGCGTTCCAAGCTGACATGTAGCCTAAGCGGCCCGTTAACACGTTTTCGATCACGGTTAAACGTTCGACCAGATTGTACTCTTGGAACACCATGCCGATTTTACGACGCAGCATACGAAGTTGTTTACCGCGCGCTTGGGATAAGTCTTCTTGCTCTAACAGAATGTGCCCTTTGGTTGGGTCAATCAAACGATTAATGCAGCGTAATAATGTGCTTTTCCCTGTGCCAGAAGGGCCTATGATGGCGATGATGCCTTGTTCTTTAATGTCTATATCAATGCCTTTTAAAATGGCATTTCCTGCCACATATTCTTTTTGTAAACCTCGAATAGAAAGAAGAGTGTGAGGCTCTGCGCTACCAGCTGTTGTATGCATAATCATTTCCTACGGGCGAAGAGGGCTATGCGACGCGATCTAGGTCATCGCATAGCCCATTCTTTAAAAATAATGAAAAGTAGTAAAAGAGTGCTTTATGGACGCGAACGTCCATAAAAATGATTAACCTTTTTCTTTGGCTAATTCAGCAGCGCGTTTTTTCGCGGCTTTTGCGGCTTCTTTTTCCGCCAGCTTTTGTAGGCCCGTTTTGGTGTAAGCGGTTCCTGTTGCGTGGGCGATGTCACGAATTACTTTCCAATCTTCTTTGTAGGTGATTGGGAAGAATCGGTCGGCGCCACCAAAAGTGCTTTGCATGTCTTTTGAAAAGCGGAAGGTGAAAAACGCGTCTTTGATTTTTTCGACAAGCTCAGGGTTTAGATCGTGAGCGTAACCAAAGGCAGACGTTGGGAAACGCGGACTGGTGTAAATAACACGGAAGTCTTTTTCTTGAATACGCCCCGCATCGATCATGCGATGGTAAACGTCAGACGCCACAGGCGCGGCATCATAGTCACCAGATAATACGCCCATAATAGATTGGTCGTGTTTACCTGAGTATTTCACTTGGTAGTCTTTATCAGGTGTGATGTTGAGGTTTGGAAACAAAGCACGAGGGGCTAGGTTACCAGAGTTAGACGACGCCGATGTATGAGCAACGACTTTGCCTTTTAGATCCGCAACGGTTTTGATGTCGCTGTTTGCTTTGGTAATGATGATCAGGTTATAGCCTTGGAAAGACTCTGCTGTGCCTTTGACGGCAATTGGTACATAGCCACCTAGGTTGACGGCGTAGCCAGTTGGGCCTGTTGAAAAACCAGCAATGTGCAAGCGACCAGAGCGCATGGCTTCTACTTCAGCGGCATTAGAATGCACTGTGTAGTAGATGACTTTTTTGCCTGTTTTTTCCGTTAGGTATTCTTGGAACTCATGAAAAGCGTCTTTATAAACGGCGGGGTCTTCCACTGGGGTATAGGTAAAGACCAGCGTGCTAGGGTCGCGCCATTGGCTTGGGTCTTTTGGCGTATCAGCGACCAGATCCATATTCTCATCACAGAATTTTTCATCCAGTACACCGCGATTGCTGCATTCTGCGGCGTGGGTCGTGGCAGCAGCAAACAGCAAAGAGCCGGAGACTAATAGTCCAGTCAGTATATTTTTAGACATGTTTCTTTCCTCAACACATATTTTTATTATTATCACCGGTCGGGAGGTTCCGTAGTCGGGGATGCGTGAGCCCACACCTTGTGTGATGGCTTCTTGCTATAGAGCAAAGCTAATGCCAGTTAATAAAAACAATTTAAAATCAAAAACTTATGTTGACTCTTTGATTTATTGAATCGTTTTTTGGACATTATTGTCTTAGTAAAAATAAGGAATGGGTCAGCCTTGTCCATTTTCTTCGCCGCGTCGGAAGTTCTGTTTATCGAGATGATACTTTTTCATTTTTCGATACAGGGTTTTGCGGGACAAATCCAACAATTCTGCGGCGTCGTTAAGTTGCCCTTGCGTGGCTCTTAGTCCATCGGTGAGCAATTGTTTTTCGAATTGTTCCATGCGCTCTTCGTAACGACCAACGCCATCCTCTTCCGCTTTGATAGAGTCGATCGAGGCTTCGCTGATGCCGAGCACAAAACGATCAGCGGCATTTTTCAATTCGCGCACATTGCCAGGCCATTGGTGTTGTAAGAGCTTATTGAGCAAGTTGGCATTGAGCTCTGGTAAGTCTCTCGTATAACGCTCAGCCGCTTGCGATGCGTAGTGATGAAACAGGGGCAACACATCTTCAGGGCGATCTTTAAGAGGGGGGATGGTGAGACTGGCGACATTGAGGCGATAGAATAAATCTTTACGGAATTTGCCTTCGTCGCCCATTTGCGCCAGATTTTCTTTGCTGGCGGCGATAACGGTCAGTACCACTGGAATGGTCTTGGTGCTGCCAACACGTTCAATGGCGCGCTCCTGGAGTACGCGTAACAGTTTAATTTGTACCGAGATCGGCATGGTTTCTATTTCATCTAAAAACAGCGTGCCGCCGTCAGCGGCTTCTATCTTGCCGATGTGGCGTTTGCTGGCACCAGTAAACGAGCCGGCTTCGTGACCAAATAGCTCGCTTTCGATCAGACTTTCACTCATTCCACCGCAGTTGATGGCAATAAATCTGTGGTGTTTTCGCTCACTAAATTCATGCAGGGCGCGAGCAACAATGTCTTTGCCGCAGCCGGTATCGCCATAAATAATAGTGTCGACATTGGCTTGGGCCAGCGCCAGAATTTGTTGACGAATAGTCTGCATAGAAGGGGAGTCGCCAATGATATAAGCCTCCAATCCTTGATGCTTTAATAAACCTTGGCGCAACTTACGGTTCTCTAAAACAAGGCGGCGTTTTTCCACCGCCCGACTGAGTTGCTGGATCAATATTTCCGGCACCAGTGGCTTTTCTAAAAAATCGTAAGCGCCTTCTTTCATCGCCTCAATTGCCATTGGCACATCGCCGTGGCCGCTCATCAAGATCACAGGGATGTCTTCATCGAGTTGATGTATTTGCGCCAATAGGCTCAAACCGCCCATCTTAGGCATTTTTACATCACTCAACACCACCACAGGTGCGTGCTTTTCAAGTGCATTTAGCGCATGGCTAGGGTGGTTGTAAACCTGTATTTGAAAGTCTTCTAGCTCAAGCATTTCAGTGAGCGCTTCGAGTATGTAATGGTCGTCATCTACGATCATTATGTGAATATCATCTAGCATTTCGGGCTCCGTTTTTGCCATTCTATGTTTGTTATTATTGTGTGTTTTAATGCTGTTTTTTAACTCTGCTTCTGTAGCTCTAGCGTGAAGCAACTGCCTTGACCTACGGTCGATTGGACGCGAATTTTCCCGCCAAAATCTTGGATAATGTTGTAGCTAATCGACAGCCCAAGCCCCAACCCTTCGCCGACTTCTTTTTGGGTGTAAAAGGGGTCAAAGATGTCTTTGAGACTCTTGCTCTCAATCCCGCAACCTGTGTCACTAACATGAATCAATACCCGCTCCGCTTGTTCTTCTATTTGAATACTGATGCGCTTTATTTGAGCGTCTGATAAGGCGTCTACCGCGTTGCTTAATAAGTTGACCAGCACTTGCTCTAAACGGATTGGTTCTGCCAGTACTAACAGAGGCGTTTGCGATGTTATGTCTTGTGAGTAGAGGCATTCGCAGCCAATGTCGTGCATAGGTGCAGACATTAGTTCAATCGCCTCTCTAATGACTTGGTCTAGGTCGACGGCGCTGCATTCTGTGCCTGCTTCGCGGGCAAAGGCTTTGAGGTGTCGAGTGATGCCAGCGGTCTTTTTCAACAGATGATTAATCTTCAACAAGCTTGCGTGTACCTTGTCGTAATGACCTTTTTCTAAGTGTCTACCGGCGCTGTGTATATGGCTCGCCATGGCGGTAAGAGGCTGGTTTATTTCATGGGTAATGCCCACGCTCAGTTGCCCTAGTGCGGCGAGTTTTCCGGCTTGTACCAGCTCTGATTGCGTTGTTTTTAGCTGACTTTCGGCGGCGATGCGCTCTTCAATTTCAGCGGCCAGCTGGTGGTTGGTTCGTTCAACTTCAATGGCCGTGTCTTGGAAGAATTTTAGATCACGAGCCATGCTTGAAATCTCATCATGGCCGACAATACGAACCTCGGTTTCCAGTTGCGAACTGGCGATGGCCCGCATGTTTTTTTGCAATTCAGAGATGCGTTGTAGAACATTTTTTCTGACATAAAACCATGAGATCGCACAGGCAACCGCCAGACTAACAAGAGACAGCAGTAAGACGTTGCGAATGCTGCTCTTCATCAGTTGCATGGCATTATTCAGAGAGTCTCGAATGCTGGTGTTGGTGCTATTGGTGTATTGGTTTATTTGCGCCGCTAGTTGCTGAATGTGGTTTTGGCTGTTTTCTAGAAAATAGCTCTGTTGGTAGCCCAGTTCTAGCTCTTCATTTTTGAGTTGAAACAAGTCTCCTTGACGCGAACTTAGGGCGATCAGGGTCGTGATGTCTTGGCGTAAAAGAGGCGTTAAATAAGGCAGCTCAGGCAAACGACTTTGTATTTCACTGCCTAGGGCTTCGAGTCGTAAAAAAGTGTAATCCAACTCATTAAAAGACGCATCATTGCTAACCTTCTCCATTAATCCTGCCAGATAATAGAGGCGATGGATCACCGGAGCCCATTTGGCTGATTGCGGTAAATTGTTCAGTTTTACAATTAAATTGTCGAAGAAAGGGAATATATAGTGGTTCTGCTCAGTAATGGCCGCGCGCACCGTCTCACGTTTTTCTACGCTTTGATTGAGTAGGGTAAGGCTGTTGTGGATCTGTGTCATGAGCTCGACAAAGTAGCGGTTGTAATCGGGTAAATTGCGCATTAGCGCATCCATTTCTGTAATGGCGCTACGCAGCACTTGCATGGCATTTTTACGAGCGGTATTGGCGTCAGCGGTTACCAATAATGGTGCGGTGGCAACGATCAAGCGGCTTTTATCGTTGAGGCGTGCAGCGGCCTCTAAGCCAGGAATGTCCTGTTGATTAAGCGCGGTAAGGCGATGACTCAAATCTAAATAAGTGTGTGTTGCCAGTCCGCTGGTAATAAGCGTGATCGACGAAATAAGCACAAACGCAAAAAACAAGCGTCCGCCGATGCCTATTTGCCGTATCCATGAAGAAAGCGATACGTACATGAGAATTGAGCCCTGTTTGTTATTATTGTGTGTTTGGGTAATGAAAAATTAGTGCCAACTTTCTCGGCTGAGAAATGGGGCATTACGCCACTTAAGCGCGGACAAAAATGTCCCATTAATAGTTATAACGGTTATTTGTAAGAAAGGTAAGGGATGTTTCAAGAGACTAACAATGGACGCCCTTTATGGCGAATTGGCTGTAAAAACAAAGCCACTGCCCATAATAAGCAGCGGCTTTGTCTTACAAGGCGTGATGAGTACTAGTATTGAGAGTCTTTTAGCACTCTTTCACCATAAATGCCGTTTTTAGGGATTGGCTTATAGCTCGAGTTGGCGGCGCGCATCACTCGAATGCCTTCTGCTCCAGCGTCACGAGCGGAAATGATATCGCCGTCTGCATCGCCGTAGTAGATCTTGATGTCATGCGCTTTTATGTACTGAGTCTTTGTGTATTCAGTACGGCTGCTGCCGGCAAAAATAACATCGTTCATTTTCTTGATCTGAAAGGTTTTTTGCAAATAGTCAGTGGTGAAATGACAAGCAGAACCTGTGCGTCCCGTAATGAAGTAAATATCATCGCCACGTTCTTGGTGCATTTTAATTAGCTTCTGTGCAATCTGCTTAGGCATACTGAACTTATCCCATCCGCAGTTCGCTTTATCCCAGAATTTTTGGTTTGTTAAATAAGAGTAGCCACCTGGTGAAAACATCTGTTGACCACGATAAAAGACAGGGGAGCTAAACAGGGTCGTATCATCGATATCAAAGCCCACGGCAAAAGGGGGCTTCCCTGCTAATTCATGCTTAATGTCCGCGACGGAAATCATTTTGACATCCTTTGGTATGCCCGCAGTGGTCATATCAATGGTGGAATAGCCTTGATGAGTGCCTGGAGTCTTTGGGTCTGCATTAGCAGATAGGCTGGCAACACAAGCCAGCACGAGAGTAAGAGTGCGAAAGGTATGGTTCAATGTGATCCCTCAACGTTATTGTCTGAATAATAATCCTGCATTCTATAGCGAAAAAATACGACTTTCTATGGTCTTGTTTCTAATGGAATAGGTTTGCTAAATGGCGACAAGGAAGATTCAATCGACAGGTGTATTAGCCTTGTACTGTACCTTTGCACATGAATTTGGCAGCTGTCTGATCATGCGTTTATCTTAGTTTTTTACAAAATAGTTCGAATAAGGGGCTATGATATTATTATTTATCATAATATCCCTAGGGATTACTGAATATTTAAGGTGGTTTAGATATGTCTCTAAGTTATAAAAATGAGATGATTCTACCTGATGCCAACATTGTTCATGCGTTATATGAGGGACTGACTGATCGAGAAGGTTTTCATCATTTTTTAGATCTTCTCCGAACGACGCATAATGCATGTGCTGCGGAATTAGTGGTTGTTCGTAAGCAACCATTACAAATTGATCACCTTTGGTATGCAGGACTGCCGGATGATTTTATAGATTGGTATACAAAGAATAATATGATCCAGCAGGATCTAGTTTCTAGATATGCAACTTTTCAGCCTCCAGGGTTATTTCACTCAGCTTTGTCTATCAAGGATGAGTTGAATGTCACAGAAGATTATAAGCGCTGGCAGAATGATCAGAATATGCTAGATAGTGCTTGGTTAGTTGTTCATTGCACGCAGACTCACACAATATTATTAACGATGCAGAGGACTGTTGACCAAGGTATATATCATCCTGAAGAGCTAGCTCGGCTTAATCAATTAGTGCCCTTTATCCGGCAAGCCGTTTTGTTGTATCAGCAAATTGATCAGCGAAATGTGGCGAGAAAAACACTAACCAGTGTGGTTAACGCTATGCCTCAGGCAACATTGGTACTAAATGAACAGGCTGTTGTCATTCATTCTAATCAGCCTGCGAAAGTATTTTTATTAGAAGAAAAATTATTGTCTGTTCGGAACGAGCGATTAATGTTCCAACAGAATGATGTTCAAAAAGCCTACCTTAGATCGTCGGTGCAAGTGATCCGAGCTAGCATGGGACAAGGTGAATATGATGCAGATACCTTATTTTTGCAAAGAATAGGCCGCCCCCCACTAATTGTCCTGATAAGGCCAATGGAAAGCACTGATGTTTCACGGGGTGGTGCCTTAGTGACTATTGTTGAGCCTGCTAAGAGAAAACTACCAAAGGCGGAAACGATTGGACAATATTTTTCGCTTTCACCTGCCGAGTCTGAATTATGTGAGGGTTTAGTCACAGGGCTAACGTTAAAAGACATTTCAAAAAAGAGCGGAAAAACAGAAGCAACAATCCGCTCTTATTTGAAAAATGTTTTTATTAAAACCAATCACTCAAGGCAAGGAGAGCTCATTAGTAGTATCTTATCCGCTTTGCTCCATTGACTAGATACAGAGTTAGCAACGCTTACTAAGTGTTAGAAACTATTCTTTTTGACATACAAAAATCATAGTCACATTACAGCGAAATTCATTTTTCTTTTGCTGACAATTCTTTTTGGCCATGTTGCCACTGTTCGCCTTTAACCGTCCATTGTGGTCGTTACGACACATTGAATGCGCCTTGTTTTCAGCGTTGGTTTGTGACAAATCAAGCGCTTGCTCATACGTAAAATAGCTACCTGTTGTACCGCTTGCCTCTATGTTTATGTTGGTTGGCTGAGCCGCTATCACTTTGGTTTCTACAGGTTTTGACTTGGCTATGGTTTGTTGTGAGTGCGGCTTAGCTTTTGGCAGGGGAGCATAGCGCTGCTCAATTTTATTCACATTCGATTGAACCTGTGTTGTCACTTGTTCTTTGTGCTGTATAAAGGACGCTTTTTGCTGTTCTGGTGTTTTTTGTGTGTTTGTGAAATCACCCATGGTGGAAGAAAACATGCTTACATCTGGTCCCAAATCGCTGAAATCACTAGTGGCGACGGCCACCGTCGCTGCAATCGCAATGATTTTACCGAAGTCGAAGCCGTTACCTTGGTCTTGTACTCTGGCATTTTGTTGCGCTTGTTGTTCTGATTTTAAGTCGCGTTTGAACTGAGCCAACATGCCCGCGTCAGAAGGTTTTAACCCAGAATATTTTGAACTGATAAAAGGCATGCCGATGAAGTAATTTGTGCCGGCTAACGTGGTGATTTCTTCTTCACCTTGATAGCTCACTTTCCCAATAAAAAGGATATTAGCGATTGAATGTCTCAGTGAGGTGTCGGGATTTTCCTCATAAATATGCTTAAACATACCCCGGCTAGGAATGGCATAGAATTCTCCGGTTAACGTTGCGCCAGTGATAGAGTGGTAAATCCCTTCATGGGGAAATGTGATGGTTTGCTTGCTGAAAGGATCATAATACTGTGTCCATTCACCGGTAAAATAATCTAATTCGCCATTAATATGCGAGTAAAACTTAGTCCCACTGACCGGCCTGCCATCTTTATAAAGAGTGGTAAACTCTTGACCTTTGTAGTCAATGGTATAAGTACCGCTACCAATCTCCCCTCCATCCCATTGGCCGTGGTAGGTTACTTTTGCGAATGGTGAGTAGAGAGATCCAACACCATTAGAGCAGTCCCCAGATTTACATTCTGCAGGCCCAAGCCCATGAGGCATCTGTAATGTTGAGCAGCCCGTACATGCTAAACAGATAATCAACAAAAACCATTTAGAGATAATAGTAAACATTATTTAAAAGGTCTCACAATCTGATTTCTGTACAAGTTCTCCTTGATCAAAACATAGGTTGGAACCGTATTTCCCAAAACTCTCCTGTAGACCTTGTGCTTTACCGTTTAGAGAGCGCCCAACGCCATCATGAACCGCTCCTGTATATCGATAAGAGCGAATCCGTTGTTCTTCTTTGTTTAAGGTCATAAAGTGTTGAGTAAAATAGATGTCAGGACTTGATGGTGCTTCAATCATATTTAATTGGTCATTTCCTTTCTTATAAGTGTAAATAAACGAAGGATCTTTTAAATTACTCAGGCTAAGTGCCAACTTAGTACCAAAGTCTTTTGTGAAGTCATCACCAATAATAGAAGAGTATAGGCTGATAGACACACTATGATCAGGGGCTATTCGCTGAACATGTTTTGTTTCAGTAATAGAGTGTGTGCCATTAAAGTTAGCTCCTGTTGTCTTGATTAGGTATTGGCTATCAATTAAAAAACTAACGTTACTAGCATCTGAATGGTTCGTTAATTTTTGACAATCTATGGTTGATGCATATAAAGCACCACCTTGCCAATTATAAGTCTGCTGGATATCTTGCCCTGCAGCAGAAGATGCGTCCTGACCAATTCGTGCAGTGAGTGATTTTTTTGAATCTTTATTTTTTCGAGTGGTATCAAGTAGGTCAGCAATGGCTGTAAAACCGGATATGTCTTGAAGTGTTTTTTGGTTGAGGTTACAGCTGCTGTATGAACTGGTATCCACAGGCATTTTATTGGTGTTGTGATATATCTCTAATTTTTTTCTAAAATCAGCCTGAGCATTTGTGAAAGCGGGTTGTTGAAAAGCAGGAAGTTCGCCTTTTTTTGCCCCCGTCGCATCCATTATCATTGAAGTGTTTGAGAAACAGCCAGATAAAGTGAGAGTGATTCCTGCAGATAATACGATCTTTAGCGACGTTACTTTATTCATAATTCATCTTCTTTTTGGTTTTTGCTGACGATTTAAATATAGACTCTTTACAATCGAGCAGACCACCCTCATTTGAGGGGGGGGGAAGGTAAAAAAGCTGACCTGATGGAATTGGCACGAGAATCAATGGTAGAGTTGTCGTTTTAATGATACTGCGTTTTACTGTGTCCCTGCCGAAGCGTATGGAGCCTTAATGGATAAAATGGAAGATATGGAGCTTGTAGCTCTCGCGAAGAAACGCGCAAATGAAGAAAGTATCTCAGTCAGCATCGCTGACTTATAAACTCGAATTTAAAAAGGGCGCTCTGCAAGAATGGCAAAACTTGGAGCCGCGTTATAACAGTAGTTCTAAGTATCAGATTGAATGAAATTTAGGCTCAGGCTGTTTTTTATATTCAGAAGCTTGTCCTTTAATTGTAAACGGAATGCTCTATGTCAATTGATACTTTCTATCGTTTCCGGTCTATCGAAAATCTTTTAGGTGAACGCGAAGAGTTGGAAAAACAGTCCATTTTCTTCGCTCCTCCACATTTACTTAACGATCCTGTAGAGGGTTTTAAGGATATTTATTGGCAAGGTGATCGCATTTTATGGACGAATTTATTTAACCACTACTTGTTGTGCTTAATGAAGTGGTGTGTGGAATTTTTGATAATTGGAGATGAGTTTGACTTAGACTTAGATAAACACTTTGATGCCTGTGTGACTGTTGATGATTTACACGAAAATTTCCAAGCAGAGTTTTCGATTGTTTCAGAAAATTTTATCAGAAGTGAACACATTCAAAATCTTATAGATGGGATATATATCTATAGAGAGAGCATTGGGGAAAATGAGCTTGAATTATACTTTCGGATGGTCCATTCCTTTGCGCTTTATTGTATCTATGAAAGGCTAGAGGAGATATCCGCCGTATCTGATAATGTTTTTAAAAAGATAGACTTCTCGTACTTAAAGAAAATAAATGATACCTATTTTCAAGACCTTAAAGATTTTGAAGCTAAATACGGAGAGGGTAAAGTTCAGGAGTTTCAACATAAAAATATCTTGTTTTTTGCCAAAGATGATGTAGCGCTTGCGTTCGTAAGTAGAATGTCAAAGTTTCGAAGAAAGATTTTTACTACTGAATTCGCGAGTTTATACGTTCAGCAATTGGAACGGTTAATGTTTCCCGACTGGTTTACGGCATGTTTTATGAGCGATTGTACTAATTCGTCTGTTTGGGGGCATTATGGGAAAAATCATACCGGTGTATGCATGGTTTTCTCAGCCGAAGTTGATAGTAATAAATATAGCTATCTTTCACTAAATAGTGACATTAAAGGGTGGAATAAAAATGGAGTAGTAAAAGGAAAATCGCCATTTAAATTTTTCCAAATTGAATATGAAAAAAAATATGAACCGATTAACTTCTTCAAGACAATAGGGCAGCTTCCTAAACCTTTAGTATACAGGAATTGGTATTCTTGGAATAGAGTTCTCAGTCCATTGGCTGAAAGTTACAATGTTGATTGGGGGGGTGAGCAATATTGGGATAATTTCTATAAATCAGTTACTAAGAAAACCAATGACTGGAAATATGAGAATGAGTATAGATTGTTGATATGTGATATGAATGGTAGTTACTCGCAAGAAAGCACTACTCTTCAATATGACTTTAAATCTTTGAAAGGGATTATTTTTGGCATTAAGACATCTGATGAAGATAAATGGAAAATCATTGAGCTGATAGAAAAGAAAGTCAGTCAATATAGTCATTATGAATTTTGTTTTTATCAGGCCTATTACTGTAGAGATGATGGAAATATCAAGCATTACGAGATATCTTCCCTTAAATTCGAGAGGCCAGAAAATACGTAAGATAATTGAAAGTGTGTCCTGAATTCACAATCTTCGAAAACACAAAAGCCAACTCTGTGAGTTGGCTTTTGTGTTTATGGCAGCCGTAAATCTAGTGGTTCTTAACCAACCCCAAGTAGTTTTCAATCCCTTTGATCTGGTCTTCTGCGTGGTGGTTGACATACAGCACAGTGGTTTCTTTGCCTTCGCAGATCTTTTCGATCAAGGCGAGTACTAGCTGGCGGTTCATGTCGTCTAGCCCTAGGCAAGGCTCGTCTAGGATCAATAGTGGTGGGTGCTTTACCATGGCGCGGGCGATGAGTAACAAGCGCTGGTCGCCGTAAGAGAGCTTGTTAAAGGGCTGGTCTGCGCGGTCTTTCATGCCGAGTAGTTCAAGCCACTGGTCGGCGATTTTCTTCTGGTTATCGGTGGACTTTGTGTACATACCGATGCTGTCAAAAAAACCTGAAATAATCACGTTGCGACAACTGGTACTCACGCGATATTCCCATTGTAATGCTGTCGAGACGTAGCCGATAAATTGCTTAATTTGCCAAATACTCTCGCCGTTGCCACGCTGGAAGCCGAAGACGAAAATATCGTTGGTGTAGCATTGCGGGTGATCGCCAGTGATTAAAGATAAAACACAGGTTTTGCCGCTGCCGTTAGGGCCGCTAAGCTGCCAATGCTGGCCTGGTTCAATTGTCCAATCCAGCTTGTCGACGATGGTCGTATCGCCGTACTTTATGGTCGCTTGTTTGAGCTTAACGAGGGGTTGGCTTGAATCTAACTCGGGCAGTTTATTCGCAGGGTCCGCGTCTGGCACATGCAGATCGGTGGTTTTTAAATGCAGCAGTTGGTAGAGCTCGCCAAACGCTTGCTCGTCATTTTTGTCTATTGTCAGTGTTAGGCGTCCCTTATCGCCTTGCTTTTTATCCGAGCTGTCTTTGTCTAGGTAGGCGACGTGAGTGATAAACTCCGGCATTTCATCAAAGCGATTGAGTACCATAATCATCGGAACTGTGTCAGCGATGCTGATCAGGTGCTCTTGTAGCATGGTCAGTGTGCCAGCATCTAAACCATCAAATGGTTCGTCTAAAATCAACAAGTTGGGTTTGCTGGAGAGGGCGCGGATCAACATGACTTTGCGTGTTTCACCTGTCGATAGTTTTCGAAAGGCGCGATCGAGTAAGGATGTTAAACCAAATTTTTCAACGAGTTCTTGTGCCAGTTTAGGGTCCTGACAGTCATCGAAAATCATTTCATGGACAGGTGTGCCAAGGGAGATAACGTCCATGATATCGGCGTCGTCTTTTTTTAATTCTTTGGCAATCAACTCGGCTTGAGCCTCAAAGGACACAAGGCCAACCTTGCTTGGTAAACCTGATAACTCACCGCCTTCGATCTCTCCAACGCCTGCAAGCACCGCAGCTAAAGCGGATTTCCCAGAGCCGTTGGTGCCAGTAATTACCCAATGTTGGTTAGCTTCAATGGTCCAATTAATCTCGCTTAGTTTAAAGCGATCATCAAAGTTCACTGTCACTTTCTTTAACTGGATAGTGTCTAAGCGGATTGTGTCCATTCTACTTTCCTAATTGTTGTGTATTTTTAATAGAGATTGAGTTTTAAAAGAGACAAAAAAGCCGAGTTTTCAGTGATGAAAAAACTCGGCTTTTTATGAGTAAATTACGATGTTATGAGTTATGCCAATACCCGTTTATGTTGAACGAAGTATTGGCAAACTCAGCAGTCGTATTAAACGATTTTTTTCATGTCAGCCATGTGGCCGCGAAGTACTGCACCGATCGCTTCTACTGGATGAGAGCGAAGTGCGGCATTTACTTCGATTAGACGAGCGTTGTCTACGCCGTTGTCTTCAGTAGAAAGACCTTTACCGATTACGTCAGTTTTGATGTCTTTCATGAAGTCACCTAGCAATGGTAGGCAAGCGTGGTTGTATAGGTAACAACCGTATTCAGCCGTATCAGAGATAGTTGCGTTCATTTCGTAAAGTTTCTTACGAGCAATAGTGTTCGCGATTAGTGGTGTTTCGTGTAGAGACTCGTAGTAAGCAGACTCAGCAACGATACCAGCGGCTGTCATTGTTTCGAAAGCCAATTCAACACCCGCTTTAACCATAGCAACCATCAAGATGCCATTGTCGAAGAATTCTTGTTCAGAGATTTCAACGTCACCTGCTGGTGTTTTTTCGAAGTTGGTTTCTGCTGTTTCTGCGCGCCAGCCTAGAAGATTTTTATCATCGTTCGCCCAGTCTTCCATCATAGTTTGAGAGAAGTGGCCGCTGATGATGTCGTCTTGGTGTTTGTTGTACAAAGGACGCATGATTACTTTCAATTCTTCAGAAAGATCAAAGGCTTTGATCTTAGCTGGGTTAGAAAGACGATCTAGCATGTTAGTCACGCCGCCGTATTTCAATGCTTCAGTAATCGTTTCCCAACCGTATTGAATTAGGCGAGATGCGTAGCCTGCGTCTATGCCTTCTTCAACCATTTTGTCGAAGCAAAGGATAGAACCCGTTTGCAACATACCACAAAGGATAGTTTGCTCACCCATAAGGTCAGATTTTACTTCCGCGATGAAAGAAGACATCAAAACGCCTGCTTTGTGACCGCCAGTACCGACAGCGTAGGCTTTTGCTAAAGCAAGACCTTCGCCTTTAGGATCGTTGTCTTCGTGAACAGCGATAAGCGTTGGAACACCAAAACCACGAACGTATTCAGCGCGAACTTCAGAACCTGGGCACTTAGGTGCAACCATGATTACTGTTAGATCTTCACGGATCTGCATGCCTTCTTCCACGATGTTGAAACCGTGAGAGTAAGATAGGCAAGCGCCTTGCTTCATAAGAGGCATCACCGCTTTAACAACAGGAGTGTGTTGCTTATCAGGCGTTAGGTTAAGCACTACGTCTGCAGTCGGGATAAGCTCTTCGTAAGTACCTACAACAAAACCGTTTTCAGTGGCATTTTTCCAAGACTGACGTTTTTCAGCAATGGCTTCAGCACGCAATGTGTAAGATACATCTAAACCACTGTCGCGTAGGTTCAAGCCTTGGTTAAGACCTTGAGCACCACAACCAATAACAACAATTTTTTTACCTTTAAGCGCTTCTACGCCATCAGCAAATTCAGAGCTGTCCATGAAACGACATTTTGCCAATTGAGCCAATTGCTCACGTAGCGGTAAGGTGTTGAAGTAGTTAGCCATGATAAACACATCCTAATTATTATGATTAAAGCATTAGCGATTAAAGGCGCCAAAGTGCTATTTAAGTTCAGAAATGGGTTACATCGATTGCCAGAACACTGGCAAATCATGTTAGTGGGGTTACTGTATAGAAAAGGCACTTTTTCGTAAATTGATATATTTGCAATATAACGTCCCATTTTTTGCAAACATAAGATAAGATGACGTTTATGAATATACGATCCTTAAAACACTTTCTTGCGTTAGCAGAAACGCTCCACTTTGGTCGCGCCAGCGATGAGTGTCATATTAGTATTTCTGCGCTCTCGCGTAACATCCGCCAATTAGAAGACGAGGTGGGGGTCAGCCTGTTTAATCGTGACAACCGTACGGTCACCTTAACTCAGGAAGGGAAGAAATTTCTCAAATACGCTCGAGACACCAGCAACCAATGGAACATGATTCGCCATGAGCTGATGGACAATTCCGATCAGTTACATGGAGAAATTAGCCTATACGGTTCGGTGACGGCCAGTTACAGCTTCTTATATGAGTTGCTTAGTCGTTTTCGTATTGCATACCCAAGTATCGAGATTAAGTTGCGCACAGGCGACCCCGAACATGCGATTGCTCACATTCTTGATGGCAAAGAAGACATTACAATAGCGGCACGTCCTGCCAATTTGCCCCGTGGTTTGGCTTTTAAACCTCTTGCAACCTCACCGTTACTGTTTATCGCGCCATTAGAGCAGCAAGTACCGAATGTACCCACGTTGGCGCCTGCCACCTCGCAAGAATGGGCAAATATTCCAATGATATTGTCAGAAAGTGGTGTGTCACGGGCTCGTGTTGATGAATGGTTTCGACAGCACGGAATTGTGCCGCGTATCTATGCTCAGGTGACGGGGAATGAAGCCATTGTGAGTATGGTGAGTTTGGGTTTTGGCATTGGCGTCGTGCCAAAAATTGTATTGGAAAACAGCCCGCTAATGGATCGCATTCAAGTATTAGAGGTGAAACCAGAGCTAGCGCCTTATGACATTGGTTTGTTTACTCTGAAAAAAAACCTCAAGAACCCCATGGTCGAAGCTTTCTGGAATCTGATGTAATTGGTCTGTTTGATGGCGGCGTTTGAGCAGAGACTGTTGCGGCTCCATTTCTCTGTTTTTATTATTCTCCGGTTATTGTGCTGGTTTAGTGTTACAGTCGTCACGTCGCTGCTCTGATCTATTAGCCTTTGGCAAGCTAAGACCCTTCTCCTTTATTTACGGCTTCTTTTTTCAGTTCCTCTTCCGACAATGCGTTTAGTAATAACCAGTTTATTGGCGTGGCTGATCACGCGTTTGTGAGCTCAATCCAGTTTATTTACATATAAAAGGACATGGTATGAGTCAATTAACATTCGGCGTTATTGGTACTTCTAGAAAAGAAGATGAGCGACGTTATCCAATACACCCTGAGCACCTACTTCGTATTCCCTTATCTGTTCGCCAACGGCTTATTTTTGAAGAAGGTTATGGTGCGGCGTTTAATATAAGCGATGCCGAGATAGCAGCGCAGACAGGTGGAGTAGCGACTCGGCATGAAATTTTAGCTGACATTGGCTGCGTGATTATTGCTAAACCTGTGCTAGCCGATTTAGAAGAATTGCGCGAAGGTGGCATCTTGTGGGGGTACGTACATTGTGTGCAGCAACAAGATATTACCCAGGCTGCTTTAGATCGTAAACAGACACTCATTGCTTTTGAAGATATGTTTGTTTGGTCTCCAAGTGGACAAGTAGGGCGCCATACTTTTTATAAAAACAATGAGATGGCCGGCTACTGTGCCGTAATTCATGCCTTACAACTAAAAGGTATTGATGGTCATTATGGCAATCAGCGTAAAGTCATTATCTTTAGTTTTGGTGCAGTAAGTCGAGGCGCCATTTATGCTCTTAAAGCCCATGGATTTCGTGATATCACCATATGCATACAGCGTCCTGATCATGAAGTTCGTGAAGAAGTATTGGATTGTCATTACGTAAAAGTCCGTGCAGGTCATGCAGGAGAAGCGCGTATGGTGGTGGTTGAACACGATGGCGCCATTCGCCCGTTAGCGGACTTGCTGGGGGAAGCGGATATTATTGTGAATGGTACTTTCCAAGAAACCGATCACCCTACGAATTTCGTTATCGAATCTGAGGCATCTACCTTGAAGCCTAACAGTTTGATTATTGATGTAAGTTGTGACGAAGGTATGGGTTTTTTCTTTGCTAAGCCAACGACCTTTCAAGAGCCACTGCTTCGTTGTCATGGCGTAGATTATTATGCGGTGGATCATACGCCGAGTTATCTTTGGGAAAGTGCAACTCGTTCTATTTCGGCCGCTTTGGTTGTGTACTTAGAATGTGTCTTGGCTGGGCGTGATGATTGGCAGAATAATGAAACGATTCGTCGGGCAATTAATATCGACAAAGGCATTGTGAAAAACCCACTTATTTTATCCTTCCAGCATAGAGGGCTAACACCCCCTTATATTGCTTTAAACTAGTTTCTTATAAAGTTACTTATTGAAAGATACGCAAAGGGCGTACAGATTAAGTTTTGTACGCCCTTTGCTGTGGTGCCGACACATAATGTGCCAAGCCTGTTTATTATCATTGTTGTTTTTCCTTGTGGTAAAAGTGACTTCCTTTTAGTCTGTTGGCCACGTTATTTTCAGACAAGGAGTTTAGCATGCAGCACGATTCTCTTTCCGTTCAAGTCACCCGTGGCGGTATTGTTGAAAGCGAACACAGTATTAAGGCGGTTATTGTTTCAAGCACTGGCGAAGTAGTGGAATCGTGGGGGGACGTGAACTCATTGGTTTATCCGCGTAGCGCCATTAAAGCCATGCAAGCCTTGGCTTTTATTGAAATGGGGGGCGCTAAACAATTTGCTTTTGATGACGAGGAGATCGCGATTTGTTGTGCGTCTCATAGCGGTGAGCCGAAACACGTGGCAACCGTGCAGAGCATGTTGGATAAATTGGCACTGTCTGAAACCGACTTTGAATGTGGTTGCCATTGGCCTATGCGCGCCGCAACCAGTTATCAACTGGCGGGTGAAGGAAAAACGCCAACTCAATTACACAATAACTGCTCAGGTAAACACGCCGGAATGCTTGGTTTAGCCAAACTGTTAGGCTCGTCGCCTCGTGGTTATATCGAGGTTGATCATCCTGTTCAACAAAAAATCGCCTCTACCATGGCTCAGATGTGTGAGTACGATTACAGCACCGCACCTTGGTCGCCAGATGGCTGCTCAGCGCCTACTTGGGCGATGCCGCTGACCAATCTTGCGTTGGCATTTGCCAAATTTTCTTGTCCTCAGGGGCTGGCACCAGAGCGCCAACTTGCCTGTAAAAGTTTATACGATGCCGTCGTTAAACATCCCTTTATGGTGGCGGGCACAGAGCGTTATTGCACCGATATGATGACGCTTCTGCAACAGCGGGTATTTTTGAAACTAGGCGCAGAAGGCGTGTATGTGGCGGCGATTCCTGAATTGAAACTTGGCATTGCTTTAAAATGTGACGATGGCGCTATTCGTGCGGCAGAGTCTGCGATGACCGCTTTATTAGACCATGTCGGTATTACAAATTTTGTGTCTGACGAGAAAATGAATAATTACCGTTCAGTGACACTGAAAAACTGGGAAAAACGCATCACAGGCGCGATTACTTGCGCACTGTAAAACATCACGAACCTAGGCACAGAGAATCACAGATAGATCCCTATTATGGGCTTTTGTTTTGGTGTCAACGGTGGACAATACGCACCTTAATATTAATGCGTCATAGATAGGTAGGAAGGGATCAGCTTGTTCAGCTTGCTTAAAAAAGAATGGTTTCTAGTGGGGATGTTGGCCGCTATTGGGCTGTCGGTTATATTGCCTAATGCGGGTGCCAGCCATGGGCTCTTGCGATTGGATCAAGTAACGCAATGGGGCATTGCTCTGGTGTTCTTCCTGCATGGAGTCAACCTTTCTCCACGAGAAGTCCGCAAAGGCTTAGGCAGTTGGCGTTTGCATGTGTTTATTCAGCTTGCGACCTTTGCAGTGTACCCGCTTATCTGGATACTGCTTGGTCAGTGGTTTGAGCAATTTTTACCACAAGCGCTGGCGTTCGGTTTTTGTTTTTTATTGATTCTACCGAGCACAATTTCTTCGTCAGTGGCCATGACCGCCATTGCGGGGGGGAATGTCCCCGGTGCGATTTTTAATGCTTCACTGTCCAGTGTGTTAGGGATATTTCTGACGCCGTTATTCGTTCAACTTTTTATGGGAATGAGCGGCGGGCATGTCGATCTTGGCGATACAGTGGGGCATATTGCCGCCTTGTTACTGCTGCCGATGGTGATAGGGCAGGTGATAAGACCTTTTATTGGGGAGTGGTTACGCCAATATAAAAGCGTCACTAGCAAACTGGATAAACTGGTCATTCTGCTGATTGTCTATAACGCCTTTTGTGACTCTGTGGTGCGGGGTGTTTGGCACGACTTTGATGTTATGACGTTATTCACTGTTATCGCCTTGTGTACGGTGATTTTGTTGCTGATGATTGTGTTGTTGATGAGCCTCTCGAAGGGGTTGGGCTTTTCCCCAGAGGATCAAGCCGCGGCACTGTTTTGTGGTACTAAAAAAACACTGGCAGCTGGTGTGCCTATGGCAAAAGTAATCTTTGGCGCTAGCCCTATGCTAGGGATGTTGTTATTGCCCATTATGATTTATCATCCGTTACAAATATTCATTTGTGCAGTGTTGGCTAATAAGCTGGCAGCAAAAAATAACAACGCCTCCTAATAAAAACACTTCTAAGTCAGAGCGCTTTGCCTAGCAAGGTGCGTGTATTTCTATTGGCTGAAACAAACGTATTTCATACTTCTGTTTTTGTGTAACAACGGACAGTAAATTTCCTTCTACTATTTTGCAGGTCAAAATGAACTTGGACTCTTCTACGCTTGATAACACCTCAACCCGGACTCAATACCTTCGCGTTATTCTGATGGGGATTGCCGCTTTTATTGTGAATACCACTGAGTTTGTGCCGGTGGGGTTGTTGTCTTCGATTGCCAACGACTTTCATATCTCGCCGGCCCATGCTGGCTGGATGCTCACCGTGTATGCCTGGATTGTGGCCTTAATGTCGCTGCCTTTAATGCTATTGACAGGCAAGATGAACCGCAAAACCTTATTGTTGTGTAGCTTCGCGCTGTTTGTGATAAGTCACGCCTTATCCGTAGTGGCTTGGAGTTTTGAGGTGTTACTGGTGAGCCGTATTGGGATTGCGCTTGCCCATGCTGTGTTTTGGTCTATCACCGCGTCGATTGCGATTCGTGTCGCGCCGTGGGGGAAAAAGAATCTGGCGTTAAGTATCTTAGCGACGGGAACAGGCTTGGCTATGGTGTTAGGCGTACCATTAGGGCGTTTGATTGGCGAGTCATTAGGTTGGCGAACGACATTTGCCGTGATTGGTGTCGCGTCTTTGGGCATTACCATTGCGCTCATGCGCTTGCTGCCTAGCTTACCTAGTCTGTTTTCGGGCACCTTGAGCAAGGTTTCTGAGCTGATGAAGAACCCTGTTTTGATTTTCTTGTACTTCTTCATTTTTCTGGTGTTTACCGCCCATTACACGGCGTACAGCTATATTGAACCTTTCTTAGCCAATGTTGGAGACAACAGTGCTGGTTTTACCACACTGATTCTGTTGTTGTTTGGTGGTGCTGGCATTTTAGGCAGTGTGATATTCGGCTACTTTGGCGAACGAGCCAATGCTCAGTTGATTGTGGCGAGTACCTTGATTGTGACAGCGTCGACCGCTCTTCTGTATTCGGCCGCTCACGATAGTACTTTTATGGTGTTGGTGATTCTCTTTTGGGGGGCGGCACTGATGACGGTCACGTTATCAGCTCAAGTGCGTGTTTTTAATGTCGATGCGAATGCTTCCGACATTATTATGTCATTGTTTTCAGGGATTATTAATCTAGGTATTGGAGCAGGTGCGTTAATCGGTAATCAAGTCATTCAGCTGGTTAACATTCAAAGCGTTGGTGCTGCTGGTGCCTTTTTCGGTGCGGCTGCTTTTATTGTGATCGTCTATATTTTACGTCACATTGCATCGCTTACCCAGGCAGAGAAGAACCTCAAACAGTAGGTTGTCCTACCTTTGAGGTTCTGTTGATGGCCATTACTAACCGAGGTTAGCGATGAGAATTTGCCGTTTTAAAGTTTTTTATTGATCTTCACCATTAAGGCTTGAATTTCTTTGTGACGGCCAGTGTCTGCCACTGGACGAGTGGGTCTTGGTGCGGCTTTTTCAGCACTTTCTAGATATTGTTTTGCTGCTTTATAATCGCCATCGTCGTACAAAAAGTCAGCGTAGAAATAGTTGCCATCCAGCCCTTGTGGGTTGGCTTCGACCCCTTGTTTTAGTAACTTCTTGGCTTTTTTATCGCTTCCAAAGCCAATCGGCCACCCCGGTACTTTGTGATAAAGCACACCGAGGCTGGTTAAGGCACTGCCCGATAATGCATTGGGGTTGATGGCAATGGCTTTCTCAAGATTGGCTTTGGCGCTTTTTGCGTAGGATAAAGCGCCTATGCCACCTTTGGCGCCTGCTGTGCTTGCTTGAATGATGCCAAGCCAGATCATGTTGTCTGGATTATTTGGGGCGGCCTTGATCATGCTCTCTACGTTTTGCGCTAAGGCGTTAAAGGCATCGACCTGCTTGTCACTGTCCGTCATTTGGTAATTGATGTGAGCCCATTGATGTTGAATATCCAATAAACTTGTCGTGTCTTGTGCCCACGCTTGAGAGATAAAGCTTGTTGTTATTGCCAATGCTAGTAGTAGGGCTTTCATAAGGCCTCCTTTGTGTTTTGAAAAATAAAACGTTTAATAACTGGGAGCTTTTTCAATAATGCTTTATCGACAATCGATGGAAAGGCACCATTGATTTTAACGAACAACTTCTCAGGAAAGCCGACAACGCGACGGCTCTTCCCTTGTTCTAACTGGTCGATAAGCGCTTTCGCTACCTTATCAGCGGTATCGACGGCGGTGCCCAGCTGGGCATTCATCGCCATCGCCTGTTGGCTGTTAATCGATGTGGCAGTGGCTCTTGGGGCAAAGTAAGAGACACGAATGTTGGTGTCAGCCAGCTCTCTATAAAGCGCTTCGCTAAAGCCTCGTAAGCCAAATTTACTGGCGCAATAAAGAGATTGCCCTGCGAAGCCAATGCCACCGAGGACAGAGCCAACATTGATAATATGTGACTCAGTGTCTTTGTTTAGTAAGGGCAGCAGGCGTTGAGTCAGCAAAATAGGCGCGGTTAAATTGGTGTTGATAACCTCATTGGCTTCTTCTGCGGAAGTGTATTGCAAGGCTGAAAATTGCCCGATACCGGCATTATTAATCAACATAGAAAACTCAGGGGTAACCGTCATCGCTTCTGAGATGGCCGTTAATCCGCTTGCTGTAGCTAAATCAGCGACAAGTATTTGATGATCGCCGGGCAATAACGCCGCTAACGCTAATAAGCGTTCTTCATTACGACCTTGCAGGATCAGAGTAACGCCTTTAGAGGCTAAGGCATGGGCGATCGCTTGGCCGATGCCTCCCGTCGCGCCCGTTAATAGGCAGGTTTGTTGTTGCCAGTTCATAAAACCTCCTAAGCGGCTTGTTCTGATGCTGTTTCATTATCAATTTCACGAAAGATATTCGCGTACAATTTGAAGAACATTTTGGCGCTGTGAATGATTTGGTCTTGCTCTTCTTTAGCGGTGATTTTATTCATGAGGTTTTCAAAGAAAACGATGTGCTCTTGGTCTAAAGCCCCGTGTGAACTCAAGTAACTAAAGGCTTCTTTTGGCAGCTTAAGTTTGTCTTGGATTTGCTGTGCAGCATTGTCCGCCAGCGCAATACTGGTTCCTTCTAAGACAAACACCATGCCAAAAAAGCGCAGAGGGTTTTTACGCTGAATGGCATCGTAAGCATAAGCGACCATTAGCTCTGCGGCCGCTCCTGGTTTGCTGTGGCGCACGGCGTCTTTATCACCGCCAGCCGCGGCTATGTCATTGAGTATCCATTCCTGATGGCCCATTTCTTCTTCAATGTATTCGCCTATGGCCTCGCGCAACCATTCTTTTTCATCCGGTAGTCGGCTGCCTGTGGCCATTAATAATGGCACGGTATGCTTAACGTGGTGGTAGGCTTGGCTTAGAAAATCTAAGTAATTATCCAATGTTATTTTGCCGTGGAAGCAGCGTTGAATAATCGCAGAGGTGACTAAGTATTGGCGCTCGGCTTGGGTTTCGTTTTGCAAACGTTGATAAAGTGACATTGGTTTGTTTCTCTCTTGTCTTTGCTGCTCTAGTAAAACTCGAAAGTTTTCTTTATTTTCAAGGGAATAAAGATTTTCGAGCGATGCCTTAAAGTGGTTAAAAATGCGTTCTCGAACGGGCTTTCCGGTGGCTGTGACAAGGCCAGGAACGCTGACTAATGGTTGTTCTAGTGTGATCCAGCCACCTATTTGAGCGTAATCGGGTAGCCTAATATTGACTTGGTCAACCACGGCGGCAATCTGTTGTTGGCTGGCGTTTTTTTGCAGTGGGGTGAGCAATGCCACGCAATGCGGTTGCGCATCCCCAGCAACCAGCACCTCGCGAAAATGACCGCTGGCCATCAATTCGGCTTCGACCCATTCCGGTGAAATATTTCTACCAAAGGAATTGATTAATACGTTTTTACGGCGACCCTCTATGGTTAAAAAACCGTTTTCTAGAGTGACTAAATCCCCCGTATAGACAGCGCTTGGATAGAAGCTTTCGGGTTGGTTAAGGTAGCCTAAAAAGAGGTTTCCCTTGATCACCAGTTCATCGTCTTCAATGTGTACTTGGTTGTGCGGGAGTGTCTTGCCAGCGGCGCTAATCTGTTCTGATTTTTTGGTGTTGAGCGCCACCACAGAAGCGCACTCCGATAAGCCATAGCCTTGATAAACCGGTAAGCCTAAAGCGCGGGCTTTTTGCAGCAACCCTGCTGCCACTTTACCGCCGCCAACGGCAATAAATTGGAGGGATTGCGGTGGTTGCCAACCTTGGGCGCAGGCGCCGACAAACAGAGATAATAGTTCAGGAACCAGTATTAGACTGTTAGGTTGCTGTTCATTAATCAGCATGAGTAGGCGCTTTGGGTCCGTTAAGCGACTGCCACTAAATCCGCGTTCGGTTTGGCTGGCCAATAGAATGGTGCCCCCAACCATTAAGGGAGCGTAAACCCCAGCGATGTTTTCTAATAAGGTCGCTAACGGTAAGAGGCTAAGATGGCGGACGTGTTTTATGTCTACGGCATCGACCAGAGAGCGGGCAACGTTTCGTTGCGACTCTGCGCTTAAACAAACACCTTTAGGGTTTCCTGTGGTGCCTGAGGTGAAGGTGATTTTATGAGTGCCTTCTGGTATCTGCGGTGTTTGTGTGACAGGAAAGCGCACGGCATTAATACCTGCGAATGGCGACGCTCTTGTGTCCTTCTGTTCGCTGTTGTTATTGCTCTCAGTGAGCAATAATTCAATGCCACTTTGTGTAACCAGATGCGTGGTTTGGGTGTCACTGAAGAAGCCTGGTACCGGCACGCAGCAGATATTCGCCTGCTGACACGCTAGGTCAAATAAGACCCATTCTATGCTGTTGTCCATGGCGATAGCGACGCGCGTTACTTGCTGTGCCTTGAGCCAATTTTGGCGAGCGGTTACTGCTTCAGCGAGAGCCTGGTACGTCAGTGTTTGATGGGACGTTTGCAGGGCGATCTTGTTCGCCCATTCCGGTGAGGAAAAGTACCACATAATTAGAGTTCCTCCATTTGCAGTAATAGGGGTTGAAGATGCATTTTGACTAGCTCAAGTAAGGCTTCTAGTTCAGGTTGCATCAGTGCGATCGAGACTGATTTTTTGACGTCGAGGAGCATGACTTTAGGGCTGTTTTGGTAATAGCTCCCCCATTGCTTTTCTGCATTGACTAAGCGTTTAGGGTTCGCGTCGGCTAAAAAGGTCATTGGTAATTTGAGCTTTTCGAGCAGTTGGCAAACTGTTTTTGTTCCTGAAAATACCAAGTAATCGACGTCGGATAAGTACAGGCTCATTACGACTGTCATCAATAGAGGTAGGGTGAAGCGTTGGTTCTGGCTGTACAGATTGCCCAGCTCAGCTACGTTATGGCGATCTGTCCAGATGCCATGTTCTTGCAGTATTTCGGTAATGGAGGCAGGTAAATATTGTTCGGTGAATAATGGCTCATTGCCACGCCTTATCCCTACCACCGCTTTTAGTCCGCGAGCTTGTATGCCAAGTAGCAACGGCATGAAGGTGTTGACATCCGCCTGGTATTTTTTATGAAAGCCTTCTTTTATAAAGCTTTCCAATTGGGTTCTGGTTGCTCCTGAAGCGTTGGCGGCTACAAATTCATAGGGCAATGTTGGAATCGCAATCGTATATTGCTTGGGGGCAATATTTTGTGCATTTGATAGCTGCATACGCGCTCACTTTCTTGCTGGATATAAGCAAATTAAGTGAGTGTAAGTGAAAAAAAAATTAATTATGAGCGGCGTTATAACGCTTGACCAAATAATCCACCTTATATGAATAATCTTTTAATCTGAGCGTAAAAAGGCGCTAATTGTGTAGTGAGAGCAGCATAACCTCTGTTGTTCAACAGAGGTTATGCTGCTCTCGATAGTGCTAAGAAAAGTTTATAAAATATTGATATATAAAATTATTCTGATGGCAGGCCAAATAAGAAAACCAATAAACACAGCAGTGAAATTAAGCTAAATAAGCGTACTTTTTGTGTGCGTTTTTCTAGTGTTTTGGTTTGGTAAGCAACAATGGCCGCGGTTGCAGATTGCAATGTATAGAATAAAGCAAAGGCACGTGAAGCGTACGCAATGATGGCGTTTACATCCGTCATCCAAGTCAGAAAAAGCGTCACAGCAAGGACCAGAAGATAGGCATAACGAATAGGGATTTTTTGCTGAACAATGTCTTCAACTAAACCGCCAGCCCCTGAGGTGTCCGCAACAGACGCCGAAAATTGACTGCCAATAGCGGCTACTGAAATGAGTATTGGCAGTAGTATTGCCACCGGTGCAACCATGCTCGTGATCGCGGTGACATCTGCGCCCATGCCATGCTGGAATAGCACCGTCATCAGGCTTAAGAAAACAATATAAATCCCCGCCGATATCCATTGAGCAAGACGCATGGTGCTTATGCGTAATTCGGCTGGGTGCTCACTTTGTAGATAACGCGATGTTTCAAAGCCCTGCACAACAATGAGTAACCCTAGTAGTACACGTAAATCGTGCAGGTCTATGGTGGAATCTAGAGTGGGTAAGTGCCAACTTCCTGTTGACACTAAGCGAATATTATAGAGCGCTAAAGCGAAGAGTAGGCCTGCGATCATACCGAGATTAAGGCTGACGGCGTAACTCTCTATTTTCTCTAATTGGCTCAGCCCGCGCCACATACCCACGCCTCCAATAAAGAGTAAAATAAGTGACGTAATAATGTTTGACCAAAGCTCGCTGCTGTAACCAAAGGCGTTGAGCAAAAAAGCCGATAAGAGTTGCAGATAATAAGTAACAGAAATGAAATAGGCGCCAGCTAAAACAATGCGTGACACGAACGACACCGTTTGAGCTGGGCCTCTTTGATGTTCAATGGGCTCAAAATGGCGAATGTTGAAGCGAATAGCGCCGCCGACAGCGTAAGCGAGAAGCAATAAACCCCCCATACAGAGCACCGCGAAATACCCCACGGAGTCCGCCAATAAGGGAGCGACAACGAGAAACCCACTGCCCATGATGGAAGCCAGCGGTGTGACGGTTGCTTTCCAGCCCTCAGAGCGGGCAAGTCTTGTAGAAAAAGCGAGGTAAAGAAAAACGCAGGTGGCGATAGCCACAATAAAAAAGTTCAACATCCGTGGTGATTCCTGTGTAGATATTCCGCCCCATAGCACAGAGAGTTAGATTATTTGCTGTAAAAAGGATTGTGGTTATAACAAGAGGCTACCAATAAAGCGCTATTTATTAATTTATGGTACTCCAATACCTTCTTCCTTTACAGAATATATGATTGATCTGGTTATTGTTTTTATAGGCTTTTGAGGGGGTACTCCTGTTGTTGAGATGATTTGCTATTTGTATTTTCTCTTCTAAAACCTATGGGTTTGATTCTTTATTTAGTGTGTAAGTTGTTTGCAGATAGCAAGGAACCCCAGCTGTTTTGCTGATTAAGTGAGCGATATCACGCATGCTTGTAATCACTTTTCATCACCTTAGGGAGTTAGAAATGAGCAAAACAGTATCGAAAATCATGGTAGAAGCATTGACCGAAGCCGGTGCCAAACGTTGTTACGGCATAGTGGGCGACACCATCAATCACCTCACCGATTCCATCCGTGGCTCAGATATTGATTGGGTTCATGTGCGTCATGAAGAAGTGGGAGCCTTTGCTGCTGGTGGCGAATCCTACATGACCGGCGAGCTTTCTTTGTGTGCCGGAACCTGTGGCCCTGGCAGCTTGCATTTTATTAATGGCATTTTTGAAAGCCATCGCAACGGTGCGCCTATGGTGTTGATTGCGTCTAATGTGGATCGTCGTGAAGAAGGGCTAAACTTCCCCCAAGAAGTTGATCAAAAATCACTTTATGAGCAGTGTTCAGTATTTTGCGAACGCATCTCTCACCCTGATCAAGCGCGAAGAATTACCGTGCAGGCGGCTCAAACAGCCTTAGCTAAAAATGGCGTTGCGGTGATTGTGGTTAACGGTGATATGTTTCAAGAGACTGTGCATGATGATGCACCTTGGAAGGTGCATTTAGCCAAACCAGAGATACGACCTAATGAAGCAGAAATTGACCAGTTAGCCGACATGATAAACAAGGCAAAGCGTATTACCTTGTACGCAGGGATTGGTGCTCGTGAGGCAAAAGAGGCGTTGGTGTCATTATCTGAGTTGTTAAGGGCGCCCATTGTTCATAGCTCACGCTCCAAAGAATTTATTGAACCGAATAACCCTAATCAAGTCGGTATGACTGGGGTGTTAGGCAACCGTGCAGGTATGGAGGCGGTGGCCGATTGTGATTTATTACTTTGTCTGGGGAGTGATTTTGCTTATACCCAGTTTTACCCTGAGAAAGCCAAAATAGTACAGTTAGACCGAGACGCCAGCCATCTGGGTAAGCGCAGTCCAATTGACCTAGGTTTAGTCGGTGATGTAGGGGATACCATCAAGGCATTATTGCCGAAACTGAGTGCTAGATTAGACCAAGAGCATTTAGACAAAGCTCTACAGCAATGGAAAAAAGACAAAGCTGATTATGTTTCTGAAGCCAAATCAGGCAACGATTTATTGCACCCACAAACCGTGGCGCACATGTTGGATAAGCTCGCCGATGACGACGCGGCATTTACCGCCGATGGCGGCTCTCCTATGGTCTGGTTATTACGTCATTTGACCGCCACCGGAAAACGCAGTTTTTTAACCAGTTTATTGCATGGCACCATGGCGAATGCTTATCCACAAGCGCTAGGGATTGCTAAAGCCTATCCAGATCGACAAGTCATTGCCATGTGTGGTGACGGTGGTATGAGTATGCTGATGGGGGATTTATTGACCCTAGTGCAGGAAAACATCCCGGTGAAGCTGATTATCTTTAACAACGAATCTTTGGGCTTTGTTGAAATGGAGCAAAGGGTAGAAGGGTTATTGGATTCGTTTACGGGGTTACAGAACCCAGATTTTTCAAATGTTGCACGCTCGTTAGGACTAGACGGTTGGCGGGTAGACAGTCTTGATCAGTTAGAAGGGGCGATGGCGCAGTGGTTAGCATCGGATAAGCCCGCCATTTTAGACGTTAAAGTCAGTCGTATGGAGCTGGTTATGCCGCCAAAAATTGAGGCCAATCAAGTGGCTTCCACCGCCATGTTTGGACTAAAAGCGGTGCTTAACGGTCGTAGTGATGAAGTGGTATCCTTGCTTCGAGATAACTTTCTACGTTAGAGAATGATGAAAAATAAGGACATTAGATGCTTTTATATCACTCTGATGTCCTTGTTCAGCCCAAAAGGATAGGACAAAAAGTGCCAAGCAATAAACAAGTATTTGAGTTCGATTTAGACCAAGACCATATTGTGATTCAACGACGTTATGAAGCCCTTGGTGCCGTGAATGACCTTTTGATTGCTGTGTGGTTTTTGATCGGTAGTTTCTTTTTTTTAACAGAGGCCTTGGTGGTGGATGGAACCTGGCTGTTTATTTTGGGCAGCGGCCAATTGCTGATCAAACCTATTATTAAATTGATCAGCTTGGTGCACGTGAAGCGTGTTTATAAATCCACTTGTAACAAGCAGATTGAGTGATGAACCCTCAGTCTGTTAGTAGACTGAGGATACGTCATTTCAGGGCTTATTTGGTGTCGCGGTATGCTTGCATCTGTGTCTTTATTTCTGGGTCAGACGCTTCTAGAAAGGCTTTTACTTTTGCAATGTAATGGCTGTTTTCGTGCGCCGGTACACCAATTTTGTGAGCATCCGCAACGGCGACCATAGCGTCTTGGTCGTGTTGTCGGTATAGGTCGACCATCTTCTCGGCGTTTTCTTGCGGGATTCCAAGTGCTTCAAATGCCGAACGCCCCATGCGCAAACTACTGTCGTGTACTTCACGAATGATGTCGCGACAACCGTAAGACCATAAATCGTAAACATGATGACGGTCGTATGCCCGTGAAATAACGTGCAAATGAGGGTAGTGCTCCATCACGTATTTAATCAGCTTAGAGATCTGTTCTGGATCATCAATGGCGACAATTAACAGTTGCGCGTCTTCAATGCCGGCGGCGTGCAACAGTTCAGGGCGCGTCACATCGCCAAAATAGTTATTCACACCAAAGCGCTGCAGTGTTCTTAATTGCTTGGTGCTGTAGTCGATCACTGTGGTGTCGTACCCAGCAAGACTCATCATTCGATCGATCAAGCTGCCCATTCGGCCTGAGCCGGCAATAATGATTTTCTTATCTCCTGGCATGCCAACCCCTTGAGGCTGATCATCTTTGTCCTTTAGATAATGTGGCGCTAAATAACGATCGTAGAGAATAAATAGAATAGGGGTGAGTAGCATAGAGAGCGCCACCACCAGTAAGAGTTGATCGGCCAGTGCTTTGGGGATCACGCCATTCGATTCGGTAAACGACAGCAATACAAAGCCAAACTCCCCTGCTTGTGCCAGTCCTAGCGCGAACAGCCATTTGTCTGCTCCGCGAATTTTGAACAAACTGCCCAGCATCAACAATGCGACCATTTTTAGCACAATCACGCCCAGAGTAAGACTGATGATGCTGATCAAATGATCGGCTAATAGACTGAAGTTGATCCCTGCGCCCACTGTCATAAAGAACAGCCCAAGTAACAACCCTTTAAACGGGGCAATGTCGCTTTCTAGTTCGTGTCGGTAGGGCGAGTTAGCCAAAACAACCCCCGCGAGAAAAGTCCCAAGAGCAGGAGACAAGCCAACCACTGACATCAATAAGGTAGTGCCAATAACAAACATCAAAGCCGTCGCGGTAAAGAGCTCGCGCAGTTGTGCGGACGCGATAAACCGAAATATCGGGCTGGATAAGTAACTACCGCCCAGTATCACGGTAATAATGGCACCGATTGTGACTAGGGTAATCTGCCAGGTGGCCAGCCCTTCCAATAAATTCCAGCTGCTGCCATGGGCTGAGGCTTGCTCGGCCGCATGATTTAAGGCGCTGAGTAATTCAGGCGTGGCGAGTAAAGGAATAAACGCCAGCATAGGGATCACTATGATGTCTTGAGCGAGCAAAACCGAAAAAGACGCTTGCCCACCGTCTGAGCGCATTAAGCCTTTTTCCCCTAAGGTTTGCAGCACGATAGCGGTTGAAGAGAGCGCCAAAATAAGGCCGACCGCAAGACTGATTCGCCACGACTGGTCGAGCATCATGGAGGCGCCCATGATAAACAATGCCGTTAACGCGACTTGTCCGCCACCTAACCCAAGTAAGCGGGTTTTCATTGCCCACAGCTTCTTCGGCTCTAGCTCTAGACCCACTAGAAACAGCATCAAAACGACCCCTAGCTCGCCAAAATTTTGTACTGAGACTAGGTCCACATTCAGAATGGAAAGAATGGGGCTGATGATTATGCCGGCTAATAAGTAACCGAGAACTGAGCCGAGTCCTAATCGAGAAGCGATGGGGACAGAAATGACTCCAGCAACAAGAAAAATGAACGTCAGTAGTAAAGCGTCAATCATGAAAGGCAATTTCCAGTAGGCAGCGAATTAAAGACTTATAATAAAAGGTTTATGAACTTTAATCTTCTTACAAATAGGCTATTTTATTTCATTGGTGTGTTTATTTTACGACATCTTTCATCCTTAGCTGTGTGCTGGGTTTGGTGTGTTGCAAACGATCATAAATAGAGCCTATTTTGATCATCTTATGTCGCATGAAAGTTGCTTTTAGACACTCAAGTAAATGGTTTTTTCTTTGAGTTGATAATGCGGCTTGTGTTCATATTCTCTCGCTTTCTATGGATAAAGGGATTATAAAGAAAGGACATCGCATGTTCATAAGTGCCTCTTTTTGAGAGTGTGTTCTTGCTGTTAACGCATCGCGCTCTTCATTCTATAAGCATTCAGCTACGCCTATTTTATTCATTACTCAGAGCTCAAACGAAGATGAAAATATTCAGTTGCCAACAGTGTTCACAAGTCTTGTTATTTGAAAATACCTTGTGTGAAAATTGTGGATCTGCCTTAGGTTTTTTGCCGGACCAAATGGTATTAAGTGCACTTAAGCCACATGATTCAGGCTATCTTGCTTTAGCGGACACATCTGTGCCGGCACCCGTATGGCATTATTGTGATAATCATCAACATGGGGTGTGTAATTGGCTGGTGGAGAGCGACCATACTTTTTGCATGGCCTGTGATTTGAACCGACACATACCCAATCTAGAAGCCATTGAGCAACGCCAAGCTTGGCAGCAGCTAGAGTTTGCTAAACATCGATTAGTCTATTCATTGCTGCAATTAGAGTTGCCCTTGATCAGCAAAAAAGAAGACCCTGAAGACGGTTTATCATTCGACTTCATCTCAGAAGAAAATGTGGTGCCGGACAATGCGCAATCCAGTACCGGTCATGCGCTTGGGCAAGTCACTATTAATGCCGCAGAAGCGAACAGTGCTGATCGTGAGCAAATGCGAGAAGACATGAATGAGTCTTACCGTACGCTAATTGGCCATTTTCGCCATGAGGTTGGGCATTATTATTGGGATCAATTGGTGGCGACAGACGAAAGTACGTTAGCGCTTTATCGCGAATTGTTTGGCGATGAACGGGAAAGCTATAAAGATGCTTTGCAGCGCCATTATGAGACGCCAGTCGAGAATTGGCGTGAGCAGTTTGTCAGTGTTTATGCATCCTCTCACCCTTGGGAAGATTGGGCCGAAACTTGGGCGCATTATCTGCATATCCTCGACACGTTAGAAACCGCGAGTCAGTTCGGGATGAGCCTTCAGCCGCCTAATGCTCAATATCAGTCACTTTGTGTGAATGTGACGATTGACCCGTATCAACACTCAAACTTTGATGACATTCTGGCTCAGTATTTACCGCTTACGTTTGCTGTGAATAACCTCAATCGAAGCATGGGGCAGCCGGATTTATACCCGTTTGTTATTGTCCCCGCTGTGCGTAAAAAATTGAATTTCATTCATCAATTATTACAGCCGATGTTATGAGGGGCTTAGCCTTCATGAGTCATCGTTAGAGCCAAAAATCTCAGTTAGAAAAGACAAAAACGCCATCAAGGAGAGGGCGTTTTTGCTAAAGGCTCGCTGTGGGATTAAGCCGCGTCGCTTTCAGGGTAATCGTTGCTATCTTCATCGAATGAGGTGGAGATTTCCTCTGCATCGTAAATAGCGTCTTCATCTGGTTCTATGACAAGATCTTCTAACGGCAAAGTGTCGTTTTTGTTTTGCTCTTTCGGTTGTGTTTCTTTGGCTTTGGATTTTATCTTTGGTGTGGTCTTACGCTTTGCACCTAAGGCCTCTAGCAGCGTGTCCTTGTTTTCAGCAAGATACATCGACAAGGCTTCTTTTTGCTGATGGTCTCCTGCTAAATCACTACTTTCTAACACTTCATAAAGTGCGTCTGCTGTGTCGAGTAACTTGTCATAGGCATCGGCTTCAGCTTTGGAAGTAAATGTCATTTTCTCAATTCCATCACGTTCTACAACGTATTTAATAACTACAGGCATGATCCACCCTCGTGAAAAATTATACTGTATAAATATACAGGAATGTTTTTCGTTCTGTCTAGTGCTTTTAGTTGGTGATTAATACAATGATTGATAAAGTAGTGCCCTTAATGAAGGAACCTAATTGTTATGTCATTCGATTTTTCTCAGCTCTCTTTTTCCGATTTTGACTTTTCGGTTGTGAAAGACCACCTCGAAATATTTTTGACCGTTGTTTGGCTATTGCTCTCCTATATTATCCGTCGCTTTACTAAGCGCGCTATTCGGCTGCATCCGACCTTAGAACATGACAAAAAACGTCAAAGAATCAATTCATTAGACAATATTTTCAACCTACTGTTGGTGGTGGGTTTTATTTTAATTTGGTCTTCTGAATTACAAAATATTGCGATCTCCATTGCTGCCTTTATGGTGGCCTTGGTATTGGCGACGAAAGAGTTTATTTCTTGCATAGTCGGGGCCTTTTATCGCGCCAGTACTCGACCTTATCAAGTGGGCGATTGGGTAAGAATTGCCAATTATGAAGGCGAGGTCACAGACAGCGATTGGCTTTCAACGACGCTTTTTGAAGTGGATTTGAAAGGTGGCAGTTACGGTTATACAGGACGAACAACTGTGATCCCCAACAGTGTATTGCTGACGCATACGGTGCAAAACCTGAACTACATGCGTCGCTATGTGACCCATACCTTTTCGATTTCTAGACTGACTGATGACGTCAATTTGTTTGAAATTAAAGGCAAAATACTGGATAAGATACGGGAATACAGCGAGCACTTTCATGAGGTTGCGATTCGTTACAATAGCCTGATTGAGAAGCGCTTAGACATTAAAATCTCAGGGCCTGAGCCTAAAGTGCGAATCACGACCTCCCCTGAAGGCTATAATATTTTCACCGTTTCATTATTTTGTCCGACGGAAGAAGCCATGGTGATTGAACAAAAAGTAACGGAAGACTTTATGAACTTTTGGTTTGAAAAAAGGGCTAGATAGTGAACAAAGTGGCTTTTTAGGAGAAACAGATGGCAATTCGTCGAATGATCGCATGCGTGGTTTTACTCGTAACCACTTTGATGCTGACAGGCTGTGACGGTCTAAGCATAAGTGAAGCTGAGTTAAATCAAGCGGTCGCGAAGCAGTTAGAACAAAGTAAACAAAATCATATTCAATTAACGCTAGAAGGTGGTAACACCTTGGATATGAATTTATTGGTAAAAACAGCCCATATTGATTTAACCGATCGTGATGGTGGTTTGGCTTTGGTGGACCTTAATACAGATTTACAGGGCACCTTAAGCGCATTTGGACAGTCTTTTTCATTTAGTACACAAGTGAACCCATCGTTCGAGTCAGGTGTGCGATTAGAAGAAAACCGTGTTTATTTAGTGGCGCCCAAAATCACTAAAATAGACGTTGAGGGCTCTAGCTTTAGTGACAAAATGCTGCGTTCGACATTGGGGTCTTTGCATGACGATTTCGAGAAAGCCTTAGCAAACTACTTCGATTCGCACCCTGTTTATGTGCTAGATCATTCGACAACAGAAAAAGCGACAGCGTCGATGATTAAAGACATCTCAATCAAAGAAGATGCGATAGAGTTCGCCATTTTCTAGGGACTCTCTATAATATCGCGCAAAATGCGCGGTTGCGCCGCTTAACTAAACCGCTGAGCCAAGTCGCTAAGTCAACACTTAACGACCTTGCTGAGTTGAAATAACAGAGGAAATATCATGTCCATTGCTGACAACCAAGTCGTTCAATTTAACTACACGCTTCGCCATGGTGAAGAGTTGATCGAAACTTCCGCGGGTAAAGACCCTATTTCTTACCTACACGGCCACGGCAATGTGATTCCTGGTCTTGAAAAGGCCATGGAAGGAAAAGAAGTCGGTGCTGAATTTGAAGTGACAGTACCAAGCGCAGAAGCGTACGGCGATCGTCATGAAGACCGTACTCAAGAAGTGCCTGTGAAACACCTTCAAGGTGGAAAACGTTGGAAACCAGGCATGATTGCTATGGTTCAAACAGATCAAGGTATGCGCCAAGTCAGCATTATTAAAGCGGGTTTAAAGCGCGCTCTTGTGGACTTGAACCACCCTCTATCTGGTAAAGACCTGACGTTTAACATTGAAATCGTAGACGTACGTGATGCGACAGACGATGAGATTGCCCATGGCCATGCTCACGGCGTAGGCGGTCACCACCACTAAGCATTATTCGTCTGATAAAGCCCCTGTTGCCTTTGGCAATAGGGGCTTTTTTGTGGCTCATGAGCTAGGTCATCAATCGAGTTGTTTTTAATGGGAATCGTTATCAATAACTTGACAGGAAAAGAATGTCGTCTCATTATTGATAATAGTTATCATTTCAATAGGCAGGACGACATCATGAGCCATTATCTAGTTCCCTTCTCGGTAATAGAGCAAGCCATTCAAGGCGGTCAGTGTGCGGATTCACCAGAAGTACTCTACCATTATCTCAATACGAGTGAAGAATACGCTGAGCGGCTAAATATTAATGATGCCGTGATCTTGCATCAGCGTGTTTTCAATGTTTTATTGGATACTGTGTGCGATTCACACATTGCACTGAATTGGCGACAAGTCTGCTTAGATATGGTCTATCGGCCATTAGCGAATCTAAAACGACTGATTGTGACTTATCAAGACGCCAAAGCGTATTTCAAAATGGAACATGACTTACGAACGTTGAGTCATTATTTTTTGTGCTCGTTGGAACAAGAAGGAAGTCGTTAGATCATGAAAATGCGAATTGAAAAAGACAGCATGGGCGAATTAAATGTCCCTGAAAAGGCCCTATACGGCGCACAGACACAGCGTGCAATCAATAATTTCCCTGTCAGTGGTGAAGCATTGCCAGAGGCGTTTATTCGCTCTCTTATCTTAATTAAATCCGCTGCGGCTCGCGCCAATCAAACCTTAGAATGCATCACACCGGCTCAGTCAAACGCCATTCAAAATGCTTGTGAAGAGTTGCTAAATGACCCTGATTTAATGACGCATTTCCCTGTGGACGTCTACCAAACAGGGTCTGGCACTAGCTCTAATATGAATGCCAATGAAGTGATTGCTACCATAGCGAATCGCTACAGTGAGACAAAAATCAGCCCCAATGATCATGTGAACTTTGGTCAAAGTAGCAATGACGTTATTCCAAGTGCGATCCATGTAAGTGCGAGTTTGGAGCTGACTGGGCATCTCATTCCTGCCATTGCGCACTTAAAATCGACGATTAAAGAAAAAGGCAATGCCTTAAAAGGGTATACCAAGACAGGGCGAACCCATTTGATGGATGCCATGCCGGTGCGTTTCGATCAAACCTTCCATGCTTGGGCGGCTCAACTTAAAGATAATCTCGATAATTTAAAATATTTAGAAACCAAGATTACTCGCTTAGCACAAGGCGGTACGGCGGTAGGCACTGGCATCAATGCGCACCCTGAATTCGCCGCCTTATTTGCGAAAGAATTGTCTGATTTAACCAATGTTACTTTTACTCCTGGCGACAATTTCTTTGCATTAATTGGCTCTCAAGATACTGCCGTCGCACTATCAGGGCAGCTAAAAGCGGTGGCGGTTAGCTATATGAAAATCGCGAATGATTTACGTTGGATGAATTCAGGACCATTGGCAGGATTAGGTGAAATTACGCTAGAAGCGCTGCAACCTGGCTCATCCATTATGCCAGGTAAAGTTAACCCAGTGATTCCGGAAGCGGTTGCCATGGTTTCTGCGCAAGTTATTGGTAACGATGCTGCCATTACCATTGGTGGGCAGGCGGGCAACTTTGAGCTTAATGTCATGCTGCCGATGATTGCAAAAAATCTATTAAGCAGCATTAAATTGCTAGCCAACAGCGGTCGCTTATTAGCGGACAGCGCCATCGCGACCTTGACGGTTAATGAAGACAAACTCAATGAAGCCTTGCATCGTAACCCGATTTTGGTCACCGCATTGAACCCGATTATTGGCTATTCAAAAGCCGCAGAAATCGCCAAAAAAGCCTATAAAGAAGGCCGACCTGTGGTTGATGTAGCAGAAGAAGAAACGGATTTAAACCGCGATGAGCTTTTATCATTATTGGATCCAGCAAAATTAACTCATGGTGGTTTGTAGTGTTTTTCTGATTTCTTTTCCCTGAATCAGAAGAGAAAAAAACCAGCGTGTGAGGAACGCCTCACTACGCTGGTTTTTTTTGTCAGCCAGTGATTATCGCGTGACTATTTTGCTCATCTGTTCAACCTGTCTTTGCCCAATGCCATCGCTTCTAGCTACTGTGTATAAGTGCCCATATCTTATTCTCCTAACGTCTTTGTTTGACTCACTACTAGGAATACTTGCCTATTAAACAAGAAGATGATTATCTTGAGTTTCTTGATCTGAACAAGATCTTAAGCCAGTGATTGGTCTGCTCGATAGAAGCCGTTGTTTATTTGGAGAAAACTATGAATTCGGAGTTGTTCCTTCGGCCCGCGACCATGGCTGATGCAGATTGTTTATTAGAATGGCGCAATGATCTAGCAACGCGTAAGGCATCCCTGTCTGCTGGTCGAGTGGAAGTAGCAGATCATTTAAAGTGGCTGCGAAATACTATCCATAATGATCAAAGGCGTTTACAAATTGCAGAATTAAACCATCGCGCGGTCGGTACAATAAGAGCCGATTTAGACCCTGAAGGGTGGCTTTTATCGTGGACGGTTTCCCCTAAAGCACGAGGCAAGGGGGTTGCCCAGAAAATGTTGGATTGTTTTATTCTTGAATTGGATGGGACGCTTTTAGCCCAGATAAAAGCGACCAACATAGCTTCACAAAAAGTCGCAGAGCGAGCGGGGTTTACCCTTGAAGAAGCCCGCGCTGGTATTTTGTATTATCGAAAAGCGCTTGGTTAAGGCGCTGTTTGATGTCTAGTTTTCATCAAAGCGAATTCGAACTTTAGGCTCGTTAGCCTGTTTTCTAGTGGGCTCGCGTAATGGATCAACCAACTTTTCTAAGCCATTAATCTTGATTTCTAAGGCAAGCTGTAGCCATTGCCCTAGGTTGCCATTCGGCCAACCTTCATGAGCGAACCACAATAAATAGGCTTCTGGTAAGTCGATCAAAATACGACCTTGGTATTTTCCAAACGGCATGGTTTGGCGGGCGACTTGAACAAGGTCTTGTTGAGAAAACATAAAGAGACTCATTTATTAGTACAATTTAGCGTATTTAATCATAGCTTGGGCGTGCTCGCTAATCGCTAAAAAGGCGGTTGTTGACTGAAGCGCTGAATCAAATAGTCACACACTTTTTGCAATTTAGGCGACGGCTGCCGCACTTTTGGATACACCAACCAAACACCGCTGTATGGGTATTGGTATTGTGGCAATAGAGCAATGAGCTCACCGGATGCCAGTTCATCGGCAACGTAATAATCGGGGAGTTGAGCAATGCCTAAGCCTTTTTTGACCGCGTCTAACAATGCCGGCCCCGAGTTACTGCGCCAATGGCTCGATACTTTCACTTCTTTGCGCTGACCATCTTGTTGAAATAACCAATGAGTTTTTGAACCGATGAGGCAGTGGTGCTTATTAAGTTCAGCTAACGTATGAGGGATACCGTGGCGATCTACGTAGTCGCGGGAGGCGCATAAATATTCTACTCGGTCGCATAAGCGGCGAGACAGGTGGCTAGAGTCTTTTAATGAGCCCATACGGATGGCAAGGTCATAGCCTTCTTCGATAAGATCGACAGGGCGATTACTGAGGTGAAAATCCAACTCTATTTTTGGGTGTTCGATTAAAAAATCGTTTATCACAGGCGCAATAAAACGCTCTCCAAATGTCGTTGCACAGGTTATTTTAAAAGGGCCTACTAGCGCGTTATTAAGGCTAGAGATGACTTCCTCTGCACTGCTCAGTGCTTCGGGTAGACCACGACAATGGTGATAATACAATTCCCCCGCTTCACTTAAACGAATGCGTCTTGTGGTGCGAAACAGCAAGGTTGTTCCCAGCTCACTTTCGAGTTGAGTGATGAGGCGACTAATATGAGAAGCAGAGACTTTCAGCTGTAGAGCAGCGGCCGAAAAACTGCCTTGCCTCACGACTTCGATAAAGGCTTCCATTGCTTCCCAATTCTTCATAGTGTGTTCATCTGCTGGTAAAGAGGCGTGTATTTTAGCGCAGATTTTGGAATATCGACAAGGATTGTTGCTGTATAGCAACAATCCTTTTCTGAAATAGCTATTATCGTCCTAATCATTTGCGACTACACTACAAGCAGTTAAGTAATTCGTACCTTATTGAAAGCACATATTGGAGAAGACAATGAAATGTAAAGCAGCTGTTGCTTGGGGCCCAGGCCAACCACTTAAGATTGAAGAAGTCGATGTTCAAGACCCACAAGCGGGTGAAGTTCTTGTGCGTATGGTGGCAACGGGTGTTTGTCATACGGACGCTTTCACTCTGTCTGGTGAAGACCCAGAGGGTGTGTTTCCTGCCATCCTAGGCCATGAAGGTGCAGGTGTAGTAGAAGCGGTAGGTGAAGGCGTGACCACGCTAAAACCTGGCGATCACGTTATTCCACTATACACAGCAGAGTGTGGCGAATGTAAATTCTGTAAGTCTGGCAAAACCAACCTTTGTAGCGCCGTTCGCGAAACACAAGGTAAGGGCTTAATGCCAGATGGTACTAGTCGTTTTAGCATTAATGGTGAGCCAATTTTCCATTACATGGGAACCTCTACTTTCTCTGAATACAGTGTCGTTCCTGAAATTTCTCTGGCGAAAATCCACGTAGACGCGCCATTGGAAAAAGTGTGCTTGCTAGGTTGTGGTATTACCACGGGTATTGGCGCGGTATTGAATACGGCAAAAGTAGAAAAAGGTGCCACAGTCGCGGTCTTTGGTTTGGGCGGCATTGGTCTGTCGGTTATCCAAGGTGCGCGCATGGCCGGTGCTTCTCGCATTATCGCGATCGATTTTAATGAGTCTAAGTTCGAGATGGCGGAGCAATTTGGTGCTACAGACTTTATTAACCCGAAAAAATTCTCTGATCCGATTCAGCAAGTGATCGTAGAAATGACGGATGGCGGTGTAGATTACTCTTTTGAATGTATTGGTAATGTTCAAGTAATGCGCCAAGCACTTGAGTGCTGCCATAAAGGATGGGGCGAATCCATTGTCATTGGTGTGGCGGGTGCAGGCCAAGAAATCTCAACGCGTCCATTCCAATTGGTAACAGGTCGAGTCTGGAAAGGGTCTGCTTTTGGTGGTGTAAAAGGTCGCAGCCAATTACCTGGTTACGTAGAAGATTACATGAATGGCAAGATCGAAATCGACCCATTTGTCACGCACACAATGCCACTTGAAGACATCAATAAAGCCTTTGATCTAATGCATGCAGGCGAGAGTATTCGTACTGTTATCCTTTTTGATAAGTAAGTTTTTTGATTCGTTTGCACGGTGTTTGCCGTGCAAACTCAAAGGAAGCTAACGATGGAATTATTATCCAATACAAAAAGCTTTGGTGGCTGGCTGAAACGCTATCGTCATGAAAGTTTGTCTGTTCGTGGTGAAATGACGTTTGCAATCTATTTGCCGCCGCAAGCTGAGACGCAAAAAGTGCCTGTTTTATACTGGTTGTCAGGTTTAACCTGCACGGATGAAAACTTTATGCAGAAGGCGGGAGCGTTCCGAAAAGCCGCAGAGCTAGGTTTGGCCATTGTTTGTCCAGATACCAGCCCGCGCGGAACGGACTATCCTGGAGAGCATGAAAGTTACGACTTTGGCTCAGGCGCAGGTTTTTATGTAAACGCCGAGGTTGCACCTTATTCCAATACGTACCATATGTACGATTATGTGGTGCAAGAGTTGCCTCATTTGGTCGAAACGCACTTTCCTGTGACGGATCAACGTTCTATTTCTGGCCACTCTATGGGTGGGCACGGCGCCTTGATTTGTGCGCTTAAAAACCCAGGTAAATACCAATCTGTTTCTGCTTTTGCTCCCATTACCAACCCAACTCAATGCCCTTGGGGCGAGAAAGCGTTCGCTGGTTACTTGGGAGAAGATCGCAAAGCATGGAAAGAGTGGGATGCCACTTGTCTAATCGAGAAAGCAGAAGAGCGTTTACCGCTGTTTATCGATCAGGGCGAAGCGGATAATTTCTTGGTGGAACAGCTTAAACCAGAGGCGCTCGAAGTTGCATGTGAAAGCGCAGGACACCCAATTACCTTGCGTCGTCAGCCTGGTTACGACCATAGCTACTTCTTCATTGCCAGCTTCATTGATGAGCATCTAGAGTTTCACTCTAAAGCATTGAGCTAGTCTCTAGTGAAAGGCGCTGCCGCGCAGTAGAAATGCATTGAAAAGCGAGCGACTGCTCGCTTTTGTTGTTTTTATCGATGTGCTATTTCGCCGTCAATAAGCAACGACAAGTCGATATTTAAAAAGCGGCTATTTGGAGTGGGCAGCGCAAGCGAGGTTTGGTTTATGTTTGTTTGTGATCTACCCTTTTGAAAGTAGGTGAAGCATTATTTTATTATCTAAACCGCATTTTCTGACTATTGCGTTTATGGCTATCACTGTTTTCAGTGAGGCCAGTTGTGAACGATTAACAAAAAAGAGGTCTATATGGATGTGCCTAAAAAACCTTTAAATGAAGCTGAGAGGCTGCATGCTTTAAGGGCGTTAAAAATTCTGGATACGTCTCAGGATGAGAGGTTTGATCGTATTACGCGTATGGCAGCACGCATATTTAGAGTGCCGATTACATTGGTTAGTTTTGTTGATGAGTCACGCCAATGGTTTAAATCTAGCCAAGGGCTAACGATCCAAGAAACACCAAGAGATGTTTCTTTTTGCGCCCATGTTATCAATCAAGATGATATTTTCGTTGTGGCTGACACCTTAAAGGATAGTCGTTTTTTTGATAATCCCTTGGTGCTCAATGACCCCTATATACGCTTTTATGCAGGCTATCCTCTGGCGTTACGGCCAGGGATTAATCTAGGGACTTTGTGCCTGATGGATTCCAAACCACGTGAGTTAAGTCGGGAAGACATGAGCCTTTTGCAGGATTTTGGCGCCATGATCGAGCAAGAAATAAAATCCATTCAATGGGCTACATTTGATGATCTCACCATGATTTCGAGTCGACGTGGTTTTCTGATGTTGGCAGAGCATGCGTTGAAAGTGTGTGTGCGTAAGAAATTATCGGCCACACTTATCTTATTTGACCTAGACAAATTTAAGCTAATCAACGATCTGCATGGGCATTATGAAGGCGACTTTGCGCTGGTTCGGTTTGCAGAGACGTTGCAGCAAACTTTTCGAGAAAGCGACATTACTGGGCGTTTCGGCGGTGACGAGTTCATTGTAATGCTTTCAGGCACGAACCTTGAAGATGTTCACTCGCTGCTGGTGCGTTTTGACAAGGCAGTTGCGGAGATGAATGCTCGCATCAATAAGCCTTATCAGGTCGAATTCAGTGCTGGCATGACGTTTTTTCCTAGTGAGAGTATAAAGTCCATTGATGAAATGATCGAAGAAGCGGACGCTGCCATGTACGCAGAGAAGAACAAGAAGAAGTCTCGAATGATTGGCTCTGAATAAAAACCAGCGGCTCATATCGTCAGTCAGCATGCAGACAAATAAAAAGGAGAACCTAGGTTCTCCTTTTTATTTGTCTGCTGTTGGACGGCTTAGTTAAACGAAGCCCAGATAATGGCGACAACTAACACAGGGCATACGAAGCGCACATACCAAGGCCAAATTTTTCCAAACAAGGAGTTGCGGAATTCCGCAAAACCGCTTTCCAGCTCTTTGAATTTTGCATTGCGGTTCCAAACCCAGCCGCCAAATAAGCAAAACATTAATGCCGCGAAGGGTTGCAAGTATTGTGTCGACAAGGTCGCGACTAAACCAAACATGGCACCGAAGTGATACACAATCACGCCGCTAAACAGAGCAATGATGCTGCCTAGCACCCAGCTTGTTGGCGTACGTTTGGTGTTGAATCGTTCTGACACTAACGCAACAGGGCACTCTAACATTGAGATAGAAGAGGTGAGTGCGGCTATGGTTAATAGTAAGAAAAAGACCACGGCAAACAGTTGTCCGAATAAGCCAAGACTATTAAACATGAGTGGAAGGACAGTAAACACAAGAGTGTCTGAGCTTAATAGTGAACCATTGTCGGCGTAAATCTGTACGCCATTGTGCATAGCAACAAACATAGCAGGAAGCACGACTAAACCAGCAACAAAAGCCACTGCGGTGTCGATGCAAGTGACGCTGAATGCCATTTTCGGCAGATTTTCTTTTTTGCTTAAGTAGGATCCGTAGATCAACATAGAGCAACCGCCGATGGTCAGCGAGAAAAAGCCTTGTCCCATGGCCGCTAGAATGAGTTTGCGATCCCAAATTCGATCGAAGTCAGGGATTAGGTAGTGTTTTAACCCTTCCATTGCGCCTTGTTGCATCATGATATAAATAAAGAGCACTGCAAACAGTAGGAATAGCGCAGGCATAAGACGGGTAGACCACTTTTCAATACCGCGTTTAACGCCCCCTTGAACGATTAAAATAGTAAGTACATAGAAGACAATAGTGCCAAATAGGTTACGCTCAATACTGAAGCCTTTTAACCAGTTTGCTTGTTCTGTTAGGCCTAATAGGCCAGCGATGGCGGCCAGCATAAAGCAAATAATCCAACCACCGACTATGCTATAAAACGCGAGTACCGCGCTGGGAACGCTGAGTCCAAGCCAACCAACCAAAGCGCCAACGCGTTTTGCGCTAGGGTTTTGATTAAGCGAGCGCATACTGTCGACAGGGTTGGCTTGCCCATAACGTCCAATGGCCATTTCGACGACTAACATAGGAAAAGCAACGACGAAAATTAATACCAAATAGACAAGTAGAAAAGCGCCACCACCATTACTTGCCGCTTGAGTGGGAAAGCCCCAAATATTACCTAGGCCGACCGCCGCGCCTGCGGCGGCTAATACAAAGCCAAGGCGAGAGCCGAAGGTTTCTCGGGTATTTTCGTTTTTAGCACTTTCGTTCATTACAACCACTTTAGATAGACAAAAAATTGCCAGTAACCTAAGTGAAAACCAGTAAAATAACAAGGCTATTTGAAGTGCAATCGAAGAAGATGGCATATTAAGTGCCGAGGCTTAGGCGACTGGTGCAGACGGTTTGTTAGCATTTATTTACTTTTAAAAAAGGGTCCGACATGCAGTATTCGATTTTAATTACAGGGTGTTCAAGCGGGATAGGTTTGGAAGCCGCGAAAATGTTGCAACAACGAGATTTTCTGGTCGTCGCGAGTTGCCGTCGAGAAGAGGATATTGAAAAGGTGAAAGCGGCGGGTATTCGCCATGTGGTGCAGTTGGATCTGGCTGATTCAGCGTCCATTGAAAAAGGCTTGCAAGACACGTTAGCTCTAACGGGCGGTCATTTATACGCGCTGTTTAATAATGGGGCGTATGGGCAACCTGGTGCTGTTGAGGATTTATCCGTTGATGTATTGAAAGCGCAATTTAATACCAATTTTTTCGGCACTCATGAACTGACCTGTAAAGTATTAAAGCTGATGTTGGCTCAAGGCTATGGTCGAATTGTTAATAATAGTTCGGTCTTAGGTTTGGTCGCTATGCCATTTCGTGGTGCTTACAACGCCAGTAAGTTTGCCCTAGAAGGGTTAACGGATACCTTGCGTTTAGAATTGAGAGGGACGCCGATTAAGATCAGTTTGATTGAGCCTGGCCCCATTGAAAGTCGTTTTAGAGCCAATGCATTGATCGCATTAAGAGATAATGTGGATAGTTCACAAAGTCGACATAAACAAGGTTATGAAGAGGCAATTGAGCGTTTATCCAAAGAAGGGCCAACCTCGTCTCAAACATTGCCAGCCAGTGCAGTGGTTAAAAAACTGCTGCATGCATTGGAGTCACAGCGGCCTAAAGCGCGTTATTACGTAACCACACCGACGTACATTGCAGGCATATTGAAACGTCTTCTACCAACCTGCTTACTGGATTTATTGATGAGTAAACAAAGTAACTAGGGCGTTATGACTTCTGTGTGTTTGTTTGCCTATTTAGCCAGTGATCTATGCTGGCTAAATAGGCTTCTCTTGCAGGTAATTGAGAGAGAAATAAGTCATGAAAGCCATTAGGGATGGAGGCTGTTGATAGTTGCCCAAAGGCTTTGGCTGCGGCTTCTTGCATGCTCTTCACATTCAGCACACCATCGCCTCGCTGCATATCTGAAACCGTTTTTTTATCCACTGTGCTGAATTCTGAATGACATAGCAGCGTCGGAATCTCAATGCGTTTCGTGCTGAGTTTGCGCTGTGCTAAGACAATTTGTTTAAGCCAATGAAATGATAAGGGATAGCCCGCAGCCGGTTTCCAATCCAGACGGTAATCCCACTCCCCGCCAAAGACTGTGTGCAATGTTTTACTGTAAAGAGTGGCTTTTTTGGTGTGTAAAGAAGCAAAAGGAAACAGAGTAACCAGTGCATAAATAGGGCAACTTATCCACTGCAGCGTTTTAGGAGAAAAAGGCAAGGCTAAAAACGGGCTGTTTAAAATAACGCCACACACCTCTGGAAAGGCCGTTTGGTAAATTTGTGCTCGTTCTTCTGAACGATAAGGCTGAGCTAAATAGGTTGCGGTAATAAGCCCACCGGTTGAGTGCGCCAGCAAAGTCACCTTATCGACCCCATCTGCCTTCATAGTGGCTAAGGCGATGTCTAAGTCTTGTCCGTACTGTTCAATCGAGTCACACCAGTTTGGGGGCGTATTCGGACGAATTGAACGGCCATAACCTTGTAAGTCCAGCGCATAAAATCGATGGCCCTGAGTAATAAAGTGCTCAGCTAAATCGGTTTGGAAAAAATAATCTGTGTAGCCGTGAATGTATAAAATAGCGTGCGTGGCGTGCTGTGCGCCGAGGTGATTGATTAAGGTGGTATGGGCTTCTCTTTTGGCACCTTGGAAAGAAAAGGTACGGGCGCGGTAACTCGCTCCCAATAGGTCTTCGTGGTCGTTAATTTGCTTCCAGTGTTGCCCTATTGGTGCGCTCATAATGTTCTTCTTTTAATCGTTGAGTCGTGTTTTAGCCAAACAGATTATCGCCTAATTGATCGATTGTCAGCTTGGTTTTACGCATTGTTATTTCAATGCATTCATCGCGGTTAGGAATCAGATCCGAGCGGATGAATTGATGGACTTTTTGCGCATCGCCTTCGCCTTTGGTGATGGTAGCCGCAACGCGATATTGGCCACCTTCCGCCATTGGTGCAGGAATGATTTCAAAGCCTTTGTATTCGACGGCTTTTTCTGCCGCTTCAGGGGCACTTTCGCCACCAGAAAATAGACCTTTCAGCCCGGATAAAATACCCATGATGTTCTCCTGTTATATGATCTATTTAGTGTGATCTCGTCTATTTTTCGGTGATTTTCATTATTAGTCAAATGTTCTGAGCGGTTTTTTGGGTATTTCTCCCATTAAAATCATTTGTAGATGCTCGTAAGATAGCGTGCTAGATGAGGTATAATTGCACAACGATTTTTTGAGAGTGAACAAGCAATGACAGCACAAGTGAATAACCCATTACATGGTGTTAAATTAGAAAAAATAGTTTCCGATTTGGTTGAGCATTTTGGTTGGGAAGAGTTGTCGATTAGGATCAATATCAATTGCTTTAAAAGTGATCCATCGGTGAAGTCGAGCTTAAAGTTTTTGCGTAAAACCCCTTGGGCAAGAGACAAGGTAGAGGCGCTTTATCTAGAAACGTTTTGTTAGTTTGCAAAACGGACTTGTTGGCTAAACACAGACGGCATTGCGGCCTGCGTTTTTAGCCTGATAGAGTTTGATGTCGGCAAGGCGTAAGGCGTCATTCATTCGCCCTCCTGGCGAGGAGCGCGCCACGCCAATACTAACGGTAAGGCGCAAACGCAAGTCGTGATTATGGAAAATATAGTGTTCGATGGCGTGGCGTATTTCTTCTGCTTTATGTTGTGCTTCTTGATGACTTTGCTTGTCGAGTACAATAACAAACTCTTCACCCCCAAGGCGATAAACCGCATTGCTATCCACATGGTTTTGTAGGCATTCAGCCACTTCAACCAGAACGTAATCTCCAATACCGTGGCCAAATTGGTCGTTGACCCGTTTAAAAAAGTCTATATCTACCAATAATACATTAGCCTGAGCTGAGTGTTGTTCTAATTTATCAAAGCACTTTTCTAAAGCATGGCGATTCTTTACGCCAGTCAAGGCATCATTGAGCGCCATTTGATGTAACTGGTTTTTATCTTGATAGTGCTGTTTTTCATATAAATGACATAAAGACCAGATGAAAAAGTGAGCGAGGCTATAGTTTGTCATTGCCCGATAAGAGATGAAAAAATCGGATGGTAAATGATAAAAGATGACATAAAGGCTTGGAAATAAAGCCACTAACGTGAAATAGAAACCTTGCTTTGAGCCAAACATAATATAATAAATAATTGGTAGGGTAAGTCCCCAAAGAATAGAAAAGCCTCTGATGTCCGCATGATAAGCGGCAAAGTAAATCAGAAAAGTGGTTAAGCCTGCGAGTGTATAATATTGGACGGTTTTTACTCGGCCTGATGAGGCAGCCCAAAAACAATAAAAACTGTAAAGTGAAATGCCAATTTCAATAAAGCCTATGATGGGGGTGTTCAAATAAAAAATATTGATGGGGCTGTAGAGCACCATTAATATTCCCAAGAGGAGACTGAGGGTTTTCTGCAGAGAAAGGCGTAACGAAGTTGTTTTTTTAGTAAAAATCATAAATCACATCGCAGTCCATTGTCGATAAACTCAAAAGAGAGGCCAGTACCACTGAGAAAGTTATAGTGGATTTGGCCATTTGACTCTTTTTAATTGAGTAGTAAGTCGTCCTTGATCGGGTAAAACCTTGTCGCTGCATTCACTAGAGAATTTGCTGTTAGCATGGGTACTCCATAAACTTCGACTTGGGTATGGTATTTATCGTCAAGCTTTTGTGCGAGTAAATCAAAGTCACCATCGCCGGATGCTAATACTAAAATGTCACTGTCTGGCCCATATTCCATCGCATCTAAGGTGATGCCTACGTCCCAATCTCCCTTACTAGAGCCGTCAGCACGCTGAATATAGGGCTTTAATTTCACTTCAAAGCCAATGGCTCGGAGAATGTTTTGAAACTGACGTTGTTTTTCATCGCCTCGGTCGACGGCATACGCAATGGCCTTAACCACGTTTCTACCTTGTGTGATTTTTTTCCAGAAGACGTTGTAATCAAAGCGACGGCCATACGCCTGCCGGGTTGTGTAATAAATATTTTGGACATCTACTAAAATGGTGACGTTTTCCATTTACCGCTCGATTTTTTTAAGGATCTCCAAAGATAAAGTAGTTTAAACAAACGGACAAGAAAATACGTTACGCAGTCTAATTTACGTCAATTATTTTTGTATTTGTCTTATTACCTTGCGGCAAGATTCATCTCAGATTCTCGATAAAGTGATTTGTTTTGAAACAATGTCATTAGCGTGGCAAGTTTAATCGCTTGTTTGGGCATCATTGAAAAAGAAAGGCGTTGAGGCTTGGTGAGAAAATCTTGGATTTGTGTCGCTATATGTTCCGCTTGTATTGACTCGTAAGGTGCCAATCCCGTGTTATTAATGAGTGTTTTAAGAAACGCTAACGTGTCTTTATTGTTTCGTGTATTTTGCGCATTGGGCCAAATATGTCGAGTCAGTCCATTATCTTGAAAGCGAAAAGCAAGGTTATGCAGCGCAATACTGTCACCATATAAAATAGGCATGGCATCAAGTTGCCCTAATGCCATAGATGCAAGGAAATCAGAGCGCAGTTCATTTAGGGAGAAATTAGCATCTAAAATGTCCATATTACTGGTTAACAAGAGTTTGCCTACTTGAGAAATATCCAGCGTGAGGCTGGAGTTGATATTGTTTCCTTTGGGCGTGGATAAAAAACGCCCGTGTCCTGCTAGCTGTTTTATTCCCGCAATGGCCATAAGGCGCCGAGTGTCTCTAGCGAGCGGTTGCGAGAGGCTGTCAAACTGAAACTCAATGTCTAATTTTGGGTAAATAGCGGGAAGGGAATTGAATTTGATTTGTGAGAACCTGAGCCAAGGGGCATTTTTATTGCCTATAGAGACGGAGTGCAGAGTGGGGGTTAGCGTCAAAGGGTCAAAACTGATTTTTTGATAATGGATGAGCGGTGTTAAGCCTGACTCTTGTATCTGATCATCGATCATCTGTATGGCGTAGCGAGTACCAAAGTATTTGAGCGCCAAAAAAACGGCACCGACCAACAATAAGCCAATAATGGCCGTGATCATCATGAAGCGCTGTTTTTTCTGGTTCGGCAGAGCTGTAGAATGCATGTAACCCTCTATATAATGAGCTTCAATATCCGCAAAGTAACCGCGAAACCTCTGCTTTAAGAGCGAATGAATGACGTTCGCTTATGTGTACGAGCATGGAATCTTATAAGAAATCTCTTTAGATAGACAAAACCTTTCTATTTACGTTCCTCTCTCTCTTGGCGTCTTGATGTTCACTCTGTGGGGTGGTCGTTTTATCCTCAAATCGGCTAACGAGCCATCTATCTATTTTGTAGATGGATGGTAACTACAATCTATCTGAATAAAGGTTGATAATAGCCTGAAATATTCCGTTCTAAGGAAAAGAAATGCGCACGACATTTGATAGGCTCAGACATACCATTGGCTTTGAAGTATTTGGTTTGATCATTTTGACTTTAGGTATCAGTCAGCTGATGAGTATGGATATGAAGAAAATAGGCGTGTTGGCGATTGCGTTCTCGCTCATTGCCATGGGGTGGAATTATTATTACAACATTCTGTTTGATCGGTTTATGCTCAAAAAAACAGGACGTGTTCATAAAACAACGCTGGTTCGTGTACTTCATGCGCTGATATTTGAGTTGGGTTTACTGACGATCAGTTTGCCGATTATGGCATGGTGGCTAAACATTAGTCTTATTAGCGCCTTTGCACTCGATATGGGGATAGTCGTTTTCTACTTGGTTTACGCCTTTGTTTATAACCTAGTTTACGATTATGTGTTTCCTATACCAGCGGCAAAAGCCTAATAAAGTGGACCATGGCCGCGCTGATGCCATCGACTTAAGTGCGGTCGTTTTATGTGTTGATGCAAGCCCAAATCACTTTCACTGTCGGTAAACAAAGAGAGGGTAAGATCAAATTTATGCAAATCTGAGGAATTTAGTCCCTTAAAGTTTCGCAGGCTTCCTAGGCAAACTGATATCTTTATAATAAGCGCGTACCATAGAGAAAATTATTTGCATAAACGGGAGTCAACTATCTCATCTTTGATACCAAGGGAACAAGATCTGTGGTTTTTACCTCTGGGAGGAACAGGGGAAATTGGCATGAATATGAACCTTTATGGTCATAACGGCCAATGGCTAATGGTAGATTGTGGGGTGTCATTTAATGAGCCACTTAAGCCAGATGATCTTCACACTGCAGAAGTGGTGTCGGCCGATCCAAGTTTTATCTCAGCACAAAAAGAACGCCTCGCGGGCATTGTCATTACTCATGCTCATGAGGACCACGTGGGGGCATTGCCGTTTTTATGGCGCCGTTTCCAATGTCCTGTTTACACCACTGCCTTTACCGCCGAAGTGCTACGTCGCAAGCTCGTCCAAGTCGGATTGGCCGATGAGGTGCCGGTGATTGTCGTTAATGAAAATGAAACACAACAGATTGGTGTTTTTTCGGTGTCTTGGCTGGCGTTAACTCATTCTGTCCCAGAGCCGTTTGCGATGACGATTAATACCCCAGCAGGGAGTGTCTTTCATACTGGTGATTGGAAAATTGATAAACAGCCGATTATTGGTGAAGGGTTTTCCCCCTCGCGTTTTCAAGCGCTGGCGAAAACGGGTGTGAAAGCGATGGTGTGTGACTCGACTAACGCATTGCGAGATGGGCATTCGTTGTCAGAAAGTGAGTGTTACGAGGGGCTGTTACAAGCCATAGCGCCTGAAAAAGGTCGTGTTGTCGTTGGTTGTTTTAGCAGTAATGTGGCAAGACTCGTCGCCTTAGGGCGAGTCGCAAAAGAGACAGGGCGTTATTTAGCCTTGATAGGTCGCTCGCTGATTAATATGGTGGGGGCCGCCAAAGCCACTGGCTATTGGCCGGATGATGTGCCCGTCATTGACTCGGCTCACTTAGGCTATTTGCCAAGAGAAGAGGTGTTGGCGGTTGTCACGGGTAGCCAAGGTGAACCGAGAGCGACGCTTAATCGATTGGCCGCTGATAATTGTTTTGATCTCAGTTTGGACGCGGATGATCTGGTGATTTTTAGTGCCATGATGATCCCTGGAAATGAAGCGGCGATTATGCGATTGGTTGAGCAGTTTAAAGGGCGAAAAATCCGCACCTTACAGCAGCAAGATACGGCGCTTACTATTCATGTGAGTGGGCATCCCTGCAAAGACGAACTGAGCCAGTTGTACACTTGGGTGCAACCTGAAATAGCGGTGCCTTGCCATGGTGAAGCCGCGCATTTAGAGGCCAATGGGCAAGTGGCGAAAGCCAGTCAGGTACCTCGCCAATTGATTGGCCGCAATGGCGATTTGTATCAATTGGCACCACAAATCTGTGTTCGCCGTCAGTTAGTAAAAACCTCTCGCATTGCGTTGGCTCGTTAGAAGTATGCGCCGCGTTTCGGCGTAGACACGCTAATCAGTCAAGGGTGCAAAGACGGTTTTTGCCTGCTTGCCGGGGATTTCTTTGGCAAGCCTTGGCACTAGGTAGCCAGGCAATTCAGCCGCTACTTTTCCCATTAGACGTTGTGCTTGCTCAATACTGATATCAAAGTGAGCGGCCCCGTCTACTGGGTCTAAGGTGAACATGTAATAAGGCAATAAGCCGGCTTTAAACACGGCTTCACTGAGATTGACTTGCGCGTCTACTGTGTCGTTTATCCCTTTTAATAATACGCCTTGATTCAACAAGGTAACGCCCGCTTGCTTTAATTGTGTGGCGGCGTGTATTACCTGTTCGTCCACTTCGTTAGCGTGGTTAATATGCCACACCATAACGATGTCCAGACGACTTTTTTTGATCCAATGCAGCATCTCATCACATACTCGTTGCGGAATCACCACAGGCAAGCGTGAGTGAATTCGCAATCGTTTGATCTGAGGTAAGGACTCAAGCTTAGCCACCTTATCGGCGAGTAACGAATCCTTCATCATCAAAGGGTCTCCACCACTTAGAATGACTTCGTTTACCTCGGGGTGAGCGATTAAATAGTCGATGACGGATTGCCATTCTGACTGAGCTAATTGGTTTTCACCGTAAGGGAAATGGCGACGAAAACAATAACGGCAATTTACGGCGCAGCTGCCAGCCGCAATCACCAATAGACGGCGTTTGTATTTATGAACAATGGCTTTTTGCGGAGTGTGATCCGCTTCTTCTAATGGGTCTGCCGTGTAACCAGGGACGACTTGCATTTCTGCGGCGCTGGGCAGAATCTGCAGTAAAAGAGGGTCCTTTGGATTACCGCTTTCTATGCGTGATAAATACGGACGTGGCACCAATAACTTAAAGGCCGTTTGAGCGTCACCGCCGTCTTTTACCATACTGGTTGGCAGATTTAGGTGCTGGATAAGTTCAGGTAAGCTCGTTAACGCCTTAGAAAGGTGTTGCGACCAAGTGAAAGTACTGTCTGTTTGAATCGGGATCACGTCAAATATCTGCAAAATAGAGTTAATTTGGGTTATGATTAGCGCCAACTTATTTCAGGCCGAATAGGCCTTAGGCTCTTTGAGATCTTCGCAAACGTTCTTTTATTGTTAAAAAGATGTTTGCTGAGATCGTCAGGCTGACATGATACGTCAGTTGGGGCCTTTTCTCTAAAAAATACACGGTGAGGATGTATGGCTAATATTTCTACTAGCGAAATGCGCAGTGGTACCAAGGTAATGGTTGATGGTGATCCATGTGCGATTTTGGATAACGAACACGTTAAACCAGGTAAAGGCCAAGCGTTTAACCGCCTAAAGTTGCGTAACCTTCGTTCCGGTCGTGTTTGGGAGCGTACCTTTAAGTCTGGTGATACGCTAGAAGGCGCTGATGTCATGGAAACTGACATGGAGTACTTGTACACCGACGGCGAATTCTGGCACTTCATGATGACTGACGGTTCTTTCGAGCAGCACGCTGCAGACGAAGCGGCGGTAGGCGACACAATGAAGTGGCTTAAAGAGCAAGAGAAGTACGTTATTACTCTATACAACGGCGCACCTCTTGCCGTTACACCTCCTAACTTCATTGAGTTGGAAGTGAAGGAAACAGATCCAGGTGTTAAGGGAGACACGGCGAACGGTGGTTCTAAGCCAGCTTTCTTAGTAACAGGTGCTATGGTTCGCGTTCCTCTATTTATCAATATTGGCGAAGTATTGCGTGTTGATACGCGTACTGGCGAATATGTATCACGTGCCACAGGCAAATAATCCTTTAAACTAAGGTGATTATTTCTCTTAAAAAGCCTTCAATGTTTGCGCATTGAGGGCTTTTTTGACTCTATTCCTCCCCCTTTTAATAAGACGTCTTTTAATTGAGTGACGTTTTGTTTTTCTTGTGTATTGATAACCATTATCGAATAACTAAATTCAATGTGCTTTTTCTATCACAATAAGGATCATCTATGACTCTGTGCCTGTTTTATATCAGGAATGTCGTAAAATAAGGCTTTAAATTCTTGTTTTATAAGGCAAAAATAAATTTATAAGCGGTGTTTTTTTAAAGATACTGACGTTATTGTGCGTTATCTGTATTTTTAACGACTTTTCGCTGTGATTTCTCTTCTCTTTTTCGGCATTAGAAGAAATCTTCATAATCCTGTTTTCTTGCGCTCATCTTCCTCTGTTCAGATACATAAAAAATGAACTTCTCTGTTTATAGTACCGCCGCATAAAAAAAACGCAGAGGACCGCTTTCATGAAAAGGACAATATTAGCTTTTGCTATACCGGCAGTGACCAGTATGGTGGCGCCAGCATACGCAGCGAATGTTTATAACACTGGTGGACAAACACTGGATGTTTATGGACGTGTGGAAATTGATGCCACCAATGCTGGTGGTAACAATTCAGATTCAGATAAGTACACGACAGATACGCAAGGTGATATGACATCCTCTGCGCGTTTGGGATTAAAAGGTTCGACTCAGATCAACGAAGACGTTTCCATATTTGGTAAAGCTGAGTGGCAAGTGGCGGGCGAAACCAGTGATGGTAACAAGTTCAAAACACGCTATATGTACCTTGGCGCAGATTTTGGGGAAGACGGTAGCGTCTCTTTTGGCCAGCAGTACACGCCTGTATATACCAGCCTAGTTAGTACGATCGATATTTTTGACCAATGGGGAATGGAAGCTCAAGGTGGTCTGTATGGGGAATCTCGACAATCTGGCCTTGCGATTTATTCCAATCACTATGGTCCTGTTACGGTTCAAGCCAGTTATCAGTTTCATAATGAAGATGGTACAGATGTCACCGGTACCAATGTGGGCGAAACCGAGAACGATGTACAGAATAACGCCTACTCAGCCGCGGCGGTTTACGATACAGGGATTGGACTAAATCTGCGCGCTGCATTTGCTAATCAAACCTTTGAAAATGACGCCAAAATTAATACCTATGGGGCAGGGGCGGATTACGCTGTTGGAAACCTCTACATGGCGTTTGTGTATTTGGGCGCTCGTGCAGATAACGGGGCCTCATCGAACTCTGAAACCAACATAGACTCATACGACTTAGTTGGTGCGTATAATATTAATCAATACCGCTTGTACACAGGCTATGGAGTGCAACGTCGTTCAGGTAGTGCACTGACAGACGCCTATGAAGCTGTCAGCTCCTACAAGCTAGGCGTTGAATACAACATTACTTCGAATGCCTTAACCTGGGTAGAGTATCGTCACAACAATGGCGACCTAGATACTAACTATGCGTCTTCAAGTGATTTCAACTATGACGATGCATCACAGCATCTTGGTACAAACGAGATCGCCGTTAGTGCTCAATATAACTTTTAAGCTCCCTTACCTTAGTTGAGGTTAACATTCCTTATTAAGTGAGGCTTAAAGCAAAAAAGACGAGATGTTTTTCATCTCGTCTTTTTTTTGTCTCTTTATGACAAGCTCACGATGCGGTACCTATCGTGAGTTATTGTTTAGACAGTATTTTATCAACAGAGTAAGAACCTGCGCCGCTGATCATCAAAGAAACAGCCACCACGAATAAAGTCAGAGCATATTCATAGCCATTGTTTGCCATGAACAAACCGTTGGAAATGTGCACAGAGAAAATAGCCACTAACATAGTGAAGGCAACCACAGCAGAGGCTGGGCGAATTAATAGGCCCAGTAACAGAGCCAAGCCGCCAAAAAATTCACTAGAACCAGACAGCAGTGCCATCAAATAGCCAGGGTTAAGGCCGATCGAGGCCATCCATTGACCGGTTCCTTCTAAACCATAGCCACCAAACATGCCGAACAATTTCTGTGAACCGTGGGCCATCAAAACAAGACCAACTGGAACACGTAATGCTGTACTAGCAATACCGGAAGTAGTGTGAGTAATTTTCTGAACGAATGTAGACATATTGACCTCAAGAAATAGACTGTTTGAATTGCCGCCTACTATAGTCAAACAGAACGGATAATAATAACGAATATTTTTAACGTAAAGATTCAGATTTTTTGAACTAGATTAAATATGCTTTTTTAAATAAAAATGCCAATTTTAGTGTAGAGAAAACCATCCTATTAAGCTGTATAAGCTAAAACCATTGCGCTGTGAATTAGCTGAATTGCTTTATGCCAAAGGCATATTTCCTATTTTGACCATCTTAAAAAATAAAGTTGTTCCGAGGGTACTTCTCTCTTTGTTTAGGTATGAACCCAGCTGAAAAGGAGACTGCTCGCGATCGGTCTATTTGTATTTCAATTGTAATTAAATGTCATAAAATGTGATCTATAATAGAAAAAGAGACAGATGTTTACCCTCTGCATCTGATTTTTCTAAAGGGGGAATTTCCTTGGAGATCACTATGAGACGATATTTGGTAGCAATGAGTGTGATGGTTTGCGCGTTATTATCCAGTATGAATGTACAGGCTAGTAATCCAGGACAGAGTGCAGAAAGGTGCTTGGACGCTTCTACTAATTCAAAGAGCTCGCACAATCTTATTTTCAAAAACCGATGTAGTTATCAAATTTTTGTCGTCTGGTGCGGAGACTTGAAATACAGTAAAAAAGATTGTGGTGATGGCCCTAACAATACCTATTACACACAGTCTGCTAACATCAAAGCGTACGGTGAAAAAGAAGTGACGCTAGAAAGAGGCGGCTCCTATGAATATGCGTCTTGTAAAGGAAAAATTGGTTTTGGTTCAAAAGGAATAGAGCACTCTGCATACGATAATGGCCGATACCGCTGCACTCGATAGCAGGTTCTACAATAGTACTGGTGGCTAAAAATAGTAACCAGTAGATACACAATAAAAAACTCGATTCAGTCTAACAGCAGGATCGAGTTTTTTATGTTCTATTACTTTCTTATTCTTTTTTTGAATGCAGTGCAGAGACAAAATTATCCGTTAATCTGAGTGTTGCGATGACTTGCCCGATGTCGTCAGGGTCTCTTTTGATACTGAAGCCGAGGTGCTTGCAAAAAGTGATCATGCGTTTATTTTCTGCCAAAACAATACCTTGCATAACTCGAATCCCTTTGTCGGCAGCGGCCAGAAAAAGCTGTTTCATCAAGTAAGAGGCCAAACCTTGGCCTTGAAACTCATCGTCTAATACCACGGCAAATTCACAGCTTTGGTCATCGAAATTATCAATATAACGCGAGGTGCCGATTAAGCGTTCTTTGCCGTTTATCTCATGAACTGCCATGAAGGCCATTTCTCGATCGTAATCGATATGCGACATACTGGAGAGCATGCGTGGCGTAAGTTCTTCAATATTCGAGATAAAGCGTAAGTAGCGGGTTTCTTTCGACATTCCACGGACAAAATCTGCAATCAGAGGGGAATCCTCTGGGCGAACTGGCCGCACTGTGGTGTTGCTGCCATCTCGTAATGTTAGGTGACTGACCCATTGGCGCGGGTAAGGCTGAATCGCCAAATGGTCGTAGCGACGTGCGTTGCTACAAGGGGCAAGCGTGATGGCAATGTCACCGTTTAAACAGTCATATTGGTCTATGTAGAGCTTGCTTAATTGTAAGGTTTGGCATTCAGGCAGTTCACACGCCAGGCTGGAGACATTCAGTAGTAATGCTTCCACTTGAGGGTAATTGCCAGGTGGTAATAACTGGGAAATAAGATCCCTTGCCAACAGTGTATTGAGTGGTGGTAAACCGACGACTTCGCTTTTTTGCGGAGAACCCTGATCAGACCCACCTAGGGCAACGCCTATGGCGGTACCAAAAACAGGGTCGCGAAAAATCCGTACATGCAAAGCTGCCTTGATGACACTCTGCGAGCGAGGGAACTGGGCGAAACTCAGGTGAAATAAAGCCAATACAGGGGCGAAATCGGCGGCGCAGAGCTGTGTCTTCCCTTGACGGATGAAGGTCTTAAGATGCTTTCTCGCTTGTTCTATATTGACTTGTTGACTGGCGGCATTACTGTCAGGAGACTGTTTTGCAAGCTGTTGGTTGCGCTGGAATTGCTCTAGAAATTGAAAGCCTTCAATGGCGGTTTCAGGCGTGCGAAATGTTGGGATTCCTGCTTCATTGAGGCGAGTTCGCATAGAGACAATATCGCCACCACCAAGTAGACACACCATGATGAGTTTTTTCTGTTTACGATGCAGTGCGATGACTTGCTCGTAAAAGGAAGACAGATCAATCAAGGCGGTTGGGCTTAACATTAATAAGACGGCACCGCAGGATTTACTGCTTAACGCCGTTTGTGCCAGATCAACAAAGACATCGCTTGGGCAACTCGCCCAGACGGTGCTGACTGGGCCGATATGACCGCGTTGGTCGACAATGTTTTCCAATTGTTCGCGCAGCACTTGATCAGGTTCTAATAACGACAGATTCAACTCCGCGGCCCGTTGAGCAGCCAATTCCCCAGGCCCTGCGCCATTCCCTATGATCATCAAGGCGCCTTCTTTAATACGGCGCGCATTGGTCATGACCGAAGCGGCACCGATCAAATCGTTTAAGCGACGGCCTCGTACCGCCCCTGTACGCATCAAGGCCGCGTCTAATACTCTTGGGTCGGCGCCTAGGTTGTGCTCGGTTACCACGGCGACCGGTTTACTGCGACTTGCTGCGCGCAAGCTGCTTAGAAAACGGGTTGGTTGGCCGACACTTTGTAAATACATCAAGATGGCTTGGCTTTCAAAATCGTTAGATAGAAAGTCGAGTACCTGAGAAGGCATGACATCGACCGGTGACCCCATCGCCACCACTTGTGAAAAGCCAATACCTTGCCAGCTAGCCCAATCGACAAGCGCGCTCGCGACTGTGCCAGACTGTGACATGAGTGCTAATCGTCCAGGGAGGGGATGCGTGAGCCCTAGCCAAGCTGAAATACCTTGTTTTGGTCGACAGATTCCGAAGCTATTTGGCCCTAATAGACGCACATTATGTTGTCTTAGGTGGTGTTGAATATCGCTTGGTGGCTCGCCAGTCCAAGAAAGCATTAGCAAGGCGTGAATGCCAGCTTGACTGCAAGCGGCGATGATTTCACTCATTGGTTGCGTGGTTTTACCGGCCAGGATCGCTAAGTCGTAAGGTTGAGTGAGTTCACTGAGAGAAGAGTAATGCTTAATCGGCGAGTTTTCAGCACCCCAATGTGGCTTGACTCCGACAAGGGTGAGACCCTTATTGTTTTTACTCAGCGCCTTCAATAAGGCGGTGAGAATAGGATCTGCCGCATCCTGACCTGTCAGAACGACCGTGGAAGAGGGGGCTAAAAGCGCTTGCAAAGCATGCTGTGACACAGGGACTCTCCTCTAAAATGCATACCCAATATGGGCGTGTAGACCATAGTAGGATAGCGCATTTGGCTCGATTTATGTTTTGATTTCACTCAGAATAAAACGAATTGCTTAGCGCATAAAAGAATAATAACGGATGGAATGAAGATGACGACCGCGTACATTACTCACAACCATTGTGACAAACATGACATGGGCGAAGCGCACCCTGAATCCCCCCAGCGTTTGGGGGCGATCCGTGATCGTCTGATTGCAGGGCAGTTACTTGACTACCTACGCTGTGTCGAGGCCTTACCTGCGACACAAGCGCAATTGAAGGCTGTTCATGATTCTGCCTACGTTGATTCCATTTTTGCGAAAGCACCAGAGCAAGGCCATATTGAAATAGAGGCCGACACCCTGTTAATGCCACACAGTCTTGCGGCTGCGGTGCACGCAGCTGGCGCGGTCGTACAAGCGGTGGATCTGGTGATGAGTGGCAAAATGGATAATGCATTTTGCGCGGTAAGGCCGCCTGGCCATCACGCTGAAATAGACCGCGCAATGGGCTTTTGTTTCTTCAATAACATTGCCGTAGGCGCCAAGCATGCGCTGACACATGGTGGTGTGAAGCGCGTGGCCATTATCGATTTTGATGTACACCACGGCAATGGCACAGAGGCTATTTTTAACGGCGACCCTAATGTGCTGTATGCGTCGAGTTATCAGCACCCTTTCTATCCTTATGCAGACCCCGGGGCTTCCCACGATAATATCCTGCACATGCCTCTCGATGCTGGTACTGGCAGTCTGGAATTTCGCACTGCAATGACGGATGTGCTGTTTCCGCGATTAGCGTCGTTTCAGCCAGAGTTGATCATGATTTCGGCTGGATTCGATGCTCATAAATCCGATCCCATGGGGCAACTTCGCTTAGAAGACAGTGATTTTCAATGGATCTCGGAGCAGCTCGTAGCGATCGCGGATGAGCGTTGTCAGGGTCGGGTTGTTTCTGTATTAGAAGGCGGCTATCACCTAGATGCGTTAGGGCGATGTGCGTTTAGCCATATTCGAAGTTTGATGAAAATGTAACGTCGTGGCGATTTTTTTATCGTGTTTTTCGTCATTTAGGGCAATAAAGACGAGTAAATAACCACTTTTATTGAAACGTTTTCCGCGCATCAAAAAGGCTATGTTAAAATAGAAACGGGCAGATCTTTGTTGTCCCATCATTATTTGAAAGTTGATCTTTTGGTCTAGGATTCTCCATTAAAGATCAGGTTTTTCTATTGGGTATTACAGGCCGCGAGCAAGGTGTTATTTAGTCTCTTGGTTTGTTTCAATGGTCTATTTTTGATGCGCTATTCTAAATTTAAAAAGCACATGCTAACCCTTTCCCTTGTCAGCTTGATCAGCATGGTTGTTTTGCTGTTTGTCATTGTTTGGCACCTTTATAGCTCCATACTCAAAGAACGAAAAATTCTGATTCACTCTCAAGTAGATACAGTCATGAGCCTAATGCAGGAGGTTTACGAAGACGCTCTTGAGGGCAAATTAACCAAGGCTGAAGCACAGCATCAGTTTTTAGAATATATAGAGAAACTTAAATACTCAGACAATGGTTATTTTTGGGTCCTTAACACCAAAGGGGTGATGCTAATGCACCCTTATAATAAGAGCAGTGTGGGCCAGTCTTTAATTCACTCTAAAGACAAAGATGGCAAGTTCTTTGTGAAGGCGTTTATTACAACCACTCAACACAGCGGCAGTGGCTTTGTGTCTTATTATTGGCCAAAACCGGATGACGAGGTGTTGGCGCAAAAACTCAGTTATGTGGCGCTGTTTAAACCCTGGGGCTGGATTGTCGGTACTGGCTTGTATGTAAGCGATTTAAATCGTGAGATTGTTAGCCAAATTTATATCGGCTTACTCATTATTATCGGGTTGTTTTTATTAAGCATTTTCGTTTCGTTGCAATTATATAAACGCTATTTAACAGAGCTTAGAGAGGTGGCTATTTTTGATCGATTGACGCGTCTTTATCGGCGCAGCTATTTAGATGAAATAGGCCCTAGAATGCTTAAAGAAGAGCACTCTTTACCTTTGTCAGTGATATTTTTTGATATCGACTTTTTTAAAAAAGTAAACGACCAATACGGTCATAATTATGGCGATAATGTACTGTCAGCCATTAGCAGTATTATCCAAAAAGAGTTATTGCCTCACAAAAATGTATTTCGTTATGGTGGGGAAGAAATGGTTGCTCTGCTGCACGCTACTGAAGAAGAATGTCGAATGTTTGCAGAGAAAGTAAGACTTGCAACAGCCAAGCATGTTTTTCATTACTCCGACAGCGAACATTTTCATATTACGATAAGTGCCGGTGTCGCCGTGGCGAGCCCACAAGATTCCTTCTCTGATATGGTGAGAAGAGCCGATCGATGCATGTATTTCGCCAAAGCAAGAGGGCGTAATAAAGTCGTGACAGAATCTGAGGTTCGTGGACTTCCAGAAGAATAAAAGGCGCTATTTTCAACAAAACTCCTCTACTAAGAGGAGGTTTTGTTATGATTGTGTTTATTTAATCGAGCCTTTTTTATGTACGACGCATCTTTGTGGCAACCCAGTGCGGATATGGCGACCTTGCAAAAGCGCGCCCAGCTATTTTCCACTATTCGCGATTTTTTTAGCGCCAGAAATGTGATGGAAGTGGATACCCCTTGTTTGTCATTAGCCAGCATCACAGACCCTCATATCGAAGTCTTGACCAGTCACACGCATTCACTTGGTAAAGCGCTGACTTATTACCTGCAAACCTCTCCAGAATACGCGATGAAACGCTTGTTGTGCGCGGGTTCCGGCTCAATTTATCAATTAGGCAAGGTGTTTCGAGCGGAAGAGATTGGCCGTCGGCACAGTATTGAATTTACTATGTTGGAGTGGTATCGCGTTGGTTTTGATCACTGGCGATTGATGGATGAGATAGAGAAATTACTAGCGTGTGTTTTGCAAAATGATGCATTGAAATGTGAGCGTTTAAGCTACCAGCAGGCATTTCTTCGTTATCTTGATTTGGACCCCTTTACGGCGTCGTTGCGTCAGTTGCAAGAATGCGCCCATAAACACACAGAATATGGCCTGCAAGAAGAAGACAGAGATACCTTGCTAGAATTGATTTTTGCGAGTGTGATTGAGACGGCTATTGGTCAAAATGAGCCTTGTTTTATCCATGATTATCCGACTAGCCAAGCGGCGCTGGCGAAGATTTACCAAGATGCAAAAGGTCAGTCAGTAGCGGCTCGCTTTGAATTGTATTGGCAAGGTATGGAACTGGCCAATGGCTACTATGAACTAACGGACGCAGAGGAGCAGCAGCAGCGTTTTAACGAGGATAAGCAATCCCGGCAAGCTCTAGGCTTGGCGGAACGACAGTTTGATGAGCGCTTAATCAGCGCCCTCCAGGCAGGCTTGCCAGACTGTGCTGGTGTTGCCTTGGGTATTGATCGATTGTTAATGCTGTTGTGCGAACAGCAACACATAGAAGCGGTGCTGCCGTTTGCTCATCAGCGGGCTTAAAAGATTAACTATGGCCGTCTTACTCGAAGGTCTTTATCCACTGTGCTTCGCTTAACGGCTTGGAAAGGTGATAGCCCTGTAGATAATCCACGCCTATGTCCACAAGGTAATCGTGTACCGTTTGGTTGTGGACAAATTCCGCCTGGGTTTTTATTCCTAGAGAATGAGCCAGCTTGTTAATGCTAAGCACCAATTTCTGCATTTTTTCATCGTGATCAATATTTTTGATGATGCTGCCATCCAGTTTGAGAATGTCAGGGTCCAATGAAATAAGCTTCTCCAAATTGGAATAGCCAGCGCCGAAATCATCAATCGCCAATAAAGCCCCCGCTTGACGAAATTCTGCCAGAATCGGGTTGATCCATTCGTAATCTTGGATCGACTCGGATTCGGTAATCTCAAGGGTCAAGCGGCCTGCAACTTGATTACGCTGAAAGAAACTTTTTAACGTATCCAGTGTGGCTTGATGTTTAAAATCCAATATCGACAGGTTCAGCGCGACCTTGATATCCGGGTACTGCTTTAGCAAACGCTCGCATTGAGCCAGCATCAGTAGTGTGATTTTTGGGTAAAGCTGAGTTTGTTTTATCAAATTTAAGAACGCGAAAGGGCCAATGATTTCGCCATTTATTTGCACTCGTAAGAGCGCTTCCGCGCCGACTTGCTGAGTCGTCTGGCTATCAAAACAAGGCTGGAAATACGCAAAAACCTGATCATTTTCTAACGCTTTTCGAATGCTTTGAATCCATTCTAAGTTTTCCCCAGAGCCAGATTGATGCTGTATGTCCCCATTCCAAGAGAGCGGCAAATTGCTGGTTTGCGCAAAGCGTCGTGCTTCACTGGCTTTTATTAATAAATGCTGGTGTTGGCACAAAGTATGGCCGTTGTGGTCTTTAGTCGACGCTAAGCCAACGGACAATGTGAGGGTGAGTAAATTTTTTGCTGAGTCGGTAGTGAAAAAAGTCCTGTCTTCTATTTTCTCAATTAATTTATGGAAGACTTGTAGGGTTCTTTTCGGAGTGATTTTGGTCTCAATGGATACGGCGATTTCATTGGCTGACAGTCGATAGCATACGAACCCCAGTTCAGTACCATCGAGCGTTAACTGGTGTTTTATATGATGGGCCAATTGAGCCAATAGATCGTCGGCGACACTGTACCCATATTGCTCGTTAATTAAGCGGAAGTTACGTACTCGTATCACCGCCAAATGCAAAATATCATCGTGTTTCTGCAATCGATTTAGTAACGCAAAGCGATTGAGTAAGCCGGTTTGAAAATCATAAAGCCAGTTGTTATCCGTGCCATTATTTTTTAATAAAGACAAAGCTTTACGTTCTTGTTCAATATCTAATAGCGTATTGTTAATGAGATTGAGAATAGGGAATATAGGGTTTTCGTTCGCAGGTAGGGTAAGCGTTTGTTGGGGGGGGTGTTCGCTCACTGCTGATTCGCTAAATGCCAAATAAGTGAGGGCGTGCTGGCGGTTATGAGTACCAAACTGCGAGCTGTAAAACTCACCGTAACAATAAGGCCCATTGAGTGTCTGCGAAGAGCCAATAAGCGCTAGGTTCTCCGTTGGCGATTCGCTATTAACGTCATTGCGACTGATGCATTTGAAGACAAAGACGCTTTCAGGCTGCAAGGTCTCTAACTCTTGTGCTTTCAAGGTGGCAGAGTAGATAGAATGCGATGGGTTAATGTACAAAAATTGAACCTGAGCACCTTCTGCTAGCGGCTCACTCATGGTTAATGCGCCATCGGCTTCTAGTTGCATAGGGATTGCATTAATTTCAAGACTATCGTCCACGGTTTGCAATGCAAATTGAGCCGCGATGGGCAGCTGTAGTCGTTCACCATTTGTTAGATAGCGCTGATACACTTGTTGAGCCGGTAAGTGGTCCAAGCATTTTAAGATATTGCCTTCGCTGGAGGTCACCAGCATCCGCTGACCAATGCGAATACTGTCGACAAAAATGTCTCTGTGTACCAATAAATTTGGATTTACAAAGCCCACGGCCAGGGCGTGATTTTGCAGTACATTGTCTTGATACAAAACCCAGCTCTGTGTCGTATCAGACAATCCCGCGCGTCCCCCGCTTATTAAACAATCATGTTCATTTGGGTAACTGAAAAATTGGTTCGAGAGAAAACCGTGGTTATCGGTTAACACAATATAAGAAGCAGCTTGTTGAGAACCTAGAGTGGTGATTAAAGGTTCAAACAGTGCTTGGCCGACCTGTTGAGCTTGTTGTGAAAATGGCGCGCTATTATGAATGAGCTGGGTGTTATCAAAATAAGAGAAAATGACCGTCATCCCAGTGGCTTTAATGTCACCATTGTAAATATGGCGATCACAAGCCATGCCGATGCGACATGCGGTAGGAAACAACCTTGTCAGTGATGAAGCCCATGTTGCCATTTCTTTAACAGGAGTAGTGCCGTATATTTGGATTAAATCAGGTATTTCTTGGTCTTTTATCTGCGAAATAAACGACGCGAGTGAAGTGCAATAAAAGCTATTGGAATACATTCCTACTGACCATCTTCCTTAATTAACGTGTAACGCATGCGAGTAGGGTGCAAAATGCCCTAAAGGCGATGAAATTGCAATTCGAATAAAGTAAAGATTATCAACACATTAGCCATTTTTAGGTGCTATTTTGAACGGTAAAAAAACCATCACCCTATCTGTAATTTTCAGTATTATTCGTAAGAGATTGATCTTTTTCTGCTTTTTGATATTCGCCTTGGCACTATTGGCCATTTGGAAAGGGGGGGATGCCCTTCGTGCTCAACAAATAAAAAATTTGCACGGTGAGATGGTAGGGCAGCTAGATCAATTGGCGGGTGTTTTGGAAGGCGCCATTGTTAAATATCAAAACATGCCAACGTTATTAGCGTCTAACGATAGGGTTAAGAAAGCGTTGCGCGATGGTTCCGCTGCCGACATTAGGCAACTGGATCGCGAGTTGGAACAAATAAACCGCATCACGGAAGCCTCTGATAGTTATATTATTAATGCAAATGGGTTAACCATAGCGGCGTCTAATTACCAAAAGAAAACCAGTTTTGTTGGCAATAACTTTTCGTTCCGACCGTATTTTAAAGACGCAATGGAAGGCAAGGCTGGGCGCTATTATGCCTTGGGCACCACCTCGAACCGTCGCGGCTATTATTTCTCCTATCCTGTTTATGATGGCGCCAAGATTATCGGTGTTGCCGTTGTTAAGGTGGATTTGACGCAATTTGAAAAGCGCTTCAATAACCAAAGTTATGAATTCTTATTAATTGATCCAGATGGCATTGTGTTTAGTAGTTCTCGAGTGGATTGGCTCTATCACTTATTAGGTGAGCTGTCTTATCACGAGTTGCAGCGTATTGCTGACAGCCAACGCTACAAGGGCAAAGACATTCAAAAGTTGGCGATTGTGTATAGCAAACAACTGGATGAAAAATCGAATATTGTGGATATTCTGGAAGAGGTGAGCAGCGATCATGATCAGCGATCGTTAGGCCGTCACTCTTATCTGCAAATGACTCGTCCGATACAGTTGCTGAATTTTCAGGTTTCCATCTTAGCGCCCCTCAAAACCATTAATGAAGAAATTGCCTTGTGGCGAGCCATTTTTGCGGGCGGTGTCACCATTACTGCCTTGTTATTTGGTTTGGCGATGTTGCGTACTCGTATGCTGCGAGAGCGCTCTGATGCGAATGAAATGGCACGCCACAATCAGGCCTACATTCGAGAAGTGATTCAGAATACGCAGGCGGGCCTGGTTACCTTGGATTCTGCCCATCGTATTGAGTCATTCAACCCTGCGATTGAGCATTTGATGGGACAGCCCTTGTCACCCCTGGTTGGGGAACCACTGAATAGCCTCTTTAAACCGCTCAACAAACAAGGGGAGAGCCTAAATCAGGCACAAGATGTGGTGCTGAAAACCGACGAACTAGGCGTTAAAGTGATTACCATGGAAGGCTCTCTGTGTTACTCGCAGCACAGCTCGATACCGGTTGAAATGACCTTGTGTGAGATGCAGTTGCCGAATCGTCGTAGTTATTTGGTGACTTTTCATGACATGACAGAGCGCAAACGCTACGAACAAGAAATCACTCATGCGCGCAATGCATTGGAAGAGCGGGTTCGCGAAAGAACCTTTGAGCTAGAAAATGCCAATGCGCTGTTGCGCCAAGAAATTGAAGAGCATAAGGGCACTCAGCGGGAATTGATACAAACGGCTAAGTTGGCAGTTTTAGGGCAGCTCAGTGCGGGTATTAATCATGAGCTTAACCAGCCGTTGACGGCGATTCGAGCGTTTGCGGACAATGGCTTAAAGTTTCTTGATCGAAATAATCATCAGCAAGCGTATGCGAACCTGCAGCACATTAGTCAGCTGGGTCATCATATGAGCGATATTATCGCGCGCTTTAAAGTATTTGCTCGTAAAGGGGATGTTCAGCCAGCCCCTGTTTCGGTTTCCACGGCGATTAAAGGCGCGTTGCGCATCATGGAGGCACGTTACAAAGAAGTGGGGATCGAACTTGAGCTGGCCGACCATGATGAAGACTTGATTGTGAATGGGGATATGGTGTTTCTGGAGCAAGTGTTGGTGAATTTACTGGCCAATGCAGCGGATGCCATATTGGAAAAAGAGCGAACGATTAAGCATGTGGTCATTCAGCAAAGTGCCAGTCAAGAGCAGGTTACGATTTGTGTCAAAGACTCTGGTGATGGCTTGAGTGAAGAGGCGATTAAACATTTGTTTGAACCTTTTTTCACCTCAAAACGATCAGGCTCAGGGCTGGGACTTGGCCTCTCCATTAGCCAACGTATTGTGGAAGCGATGGGTGGGCAAATACAGGCTCAAAACCAAGCAAAAGGTGGCGCAGAATTTTGTGTTACGCTACCGCGCTATCAAGCATCTTTAAATCGAAAAGGGGAATCTTAATGCCAGACGGAAATCAAATCATTTTGATTGATGATGAGCACGCGGTGCGAATGGCCATTTCGCAAACACTGCAGCTAGAAGACTTTGATGTGGTCGAGTGTGCGAGTGCCCAAGGCGTGGTGGATCGCCTGTCGATTGATTGGTCTGGCGTTATCATTAGTGACATCAACTTACCTGGGAAAAGCGGTTTAGAGCTGTTTGAAGAGGTGAAAAAAATTGATGCGGAAATCCCCTTTATTTTGATTACCGGCCATGGCGATATCAGCATGGCTGTGAATGCGATTCGTGATGGCGCTTACGACTTTATCGCCAAGCCTTTTTCCAGTGAAGACTTCCTGGAAGTCGTGCGTCGTGCCAGTGAAAAACGTCAGCTCACATTAGAAAATCGCAATTTACGATTAGAGCTGGCCGCGCAGAACGCCCCAGGCCCTCGTATTATTGGCAACACTCCAGGTATTCACCGTCTGAGACAAGCGTTATTGCATGTGGCAGACACGGGAGCAGACATCCTAGTGCAAGGGGAAACGGGCACTGGTAAAGAGCTCGTGGCGCGCTTCATTCACGAGCACAGCTCGCGTCGTCGTCATTCTTTTGTGGCGATTAACTGCGGTGCCGTGCCTGATTCTATAATGGAGTCGGAACTGTTTGGCCATGAAAAAGGCGCCTTTACCGATGCAAAAAGCCAGCGTATCGGCAAGCTTGAGCACGCCAATGGTGGCACCTTATTTTTAGATGAAATTGAAAGCATGCCGATGACCATGCAGATTCGCTTATTGCGAGTATTAGAAGAACGTCGTTTAGAGCGTTTGGGGTCGAACACGGCGATTGACCTTGATCTGCGTATCTTAGCGGCGACCAAGGTGGACCTGAAACAGCTTTGTGACAGTGGCGCTTTTCGTGAGGACCTTTACTACCGATTGAACGTAGTGCGTGTGGACATTCCTCCTTTGCGAGAACGTACGGATGATATTCCTTTGCTGTGGCAACACTTTTGTTTGGTGGCCACGGCGCAATACAAGCGAGAGTCTGAGCCGTTGTCGGCGGCGCGTATGCACAGCTTGTTGAGTTATGACTGGCCGGGCAATGTTCGTGAATTGCGTAACCTAGCAGAACGTTATGTATTGATGGGAGAAGCTGGGTCATTTGAGTTTGATGACATCATTATCAGCAATGAAAATAACCCAGGTGTGATGACGTTGCCAGAGCAAATGGAACGCTTTGAAAAAACCTTATTAGAACAAGAACTGCTGCGTCAAAAAGGCTCGATAAAGGGCACAATGGACGCATTAGGGCTGCCGCGTAAAACCCTCTACGATAAAATGCGTAAGTACGAATTAGACAAAGACATTTACAAGCTCTAGCGTCTTGGTGCTGCTTGAAAGCTGCGTTGGTGTTTGCTTAACCAGCAAACACCAACGAGAATGTGTAAAGAGTCCAACGGGCTCTGCTAGTGAACCCATTGCATAAACACCTCTATCAAGCCCCCCATTTTTTAGGCCGCTGTGGCATCCGGCACAGGAACGCGGGCGATTTGGCTTCTTAAATAAGTCGCAATGGCGATAGCAATACAAAGTAAGGAAACGACCAGCGCGACCAATCCCTGCCAACCTAGATGGGTGTACACATAGCCATTGCAATAACCAATGATGGATCCGCCTAGGTAATAGAAGAATAAATAAAGCGACGTGGCCTGGCCGCGATTGTTCAGCGCATATTTATTCACCCAGCGCAGTGAAATTGAGTGGCAACCAAAGAAACAACCGGTAAAAATGACCACACCGACGAGTACCATAGGCAGAAAATGGGTAAGTGACAGAGTCATTCCTAATGCCATGATGAGAAAAAGACCGGTTAATACTTTTGTACCGCCAAACTTATTGGCTAAGCGGCCAGATTGTGGTGCGGTAATGACACTTAATGCGAAACAAATAGAAATTAAACCGGCGTGAGCGTGTGATAAGTTATACGGATCATGGGACACGTAAAAGGTTAAATAATTATACAAAGAAGTAAATGATCCAAAAATTATAAAACCAATCAGGTAAACAGGAACGATCATTTTATTTTTAAAATGCCCGCCTATACCATGGATCATGGTGGTTAGTTTTAATCTTGCTGTTGGTTTGAAGTTTTTAGATTCGGGCAATATCACTAAAACCAGAACAGAGATAAAAAGAAGCAGCGCTGAAAAGCCATAAAAAATGTTGGTCAATTTCGTGTAGGCAATCATCTGGCTGGCAAATACACGGCCAAACATACCCCCCATCGAATTACCAAACACGAAATAGCCAGTTACTATACTGGCCACCGCAGGTGCGACTTCTTCACTGATGTAGGCTGTTGCAGCAGAGGCAATGCCACTCAATGTTAGCCCGAGTAACCCCATCATAGCCACGAGCATTTCCCATGAGTTGGCGGTAGAGCACAAGCAGGTAATCACCGCGCCGGAGAATAAGGCGGTCACTATGAGTTTTTTGCGGCCAAAGCGGTCGGATAAACTGCCAGTAAATAATAAGCCTATGGCCAACATGGCGGTTTCAACAGAGAGAATAATACTCACATTATCGATAGGGACATGATATTGCTTTGCTAAGGCTGGCAGTAAAGGTTGAATAAAAAACAAAGACGCCAGCTCCGATAACCCGGCTAAAGCCAATGCAATCGTAATGGTGATGTAAGATTTATAATGTACTTTTTCTTTTAATTGTATAGACATTTTTCATTGCCTTATCTCAAAGTTTTGTGTTGTTTTATGTTTTTAATCTCTCTTTGTTTTTATCGCTTTTATTTTAAATGACGTTTTATAGATGTATGGCAAAGAGAATCAGAAAGTGAGGCTTTCCTTTAAAAAGAGTGAAATAAAATAAGCCACTCAATAAGTGGCTAAAAATAGTTAGGACGGTGTTCTGTCATACCCATCACCGAGGAGTTCTAGCACCTTGATTGTCGAGCGGGGGGAACGACAAGACCCAGCCATGCAGATACGACTGAGTGAGTAGAAAGCGTAATGGATAAAGGTTGGTTTAGAGCGCTGAAGACAGCCATGAATACATCCTAATTAAAGCAACAACCTGCAACAGGCATTATTGTATTTTGGTTAAGGTAAGACCAAAAAAGCGCTGTTGGAGAGTGTGATGACGATATAACTGGATCGGCGTTGTATCTTGCGACCAGTTGCATTGTCTTTAGGCTTGTTCGCCGGCGAGTACAATCGCATATTCTTGATTGTTGCATCAAATGCAAAAAAAGAGGTTAGTTGATAAGGTTAACGAATTAATGGAGAGAGGCAAGTCGACAAATACACAGGAGTAGCGTGTAGCGCTGTCAGTGTGTTTTTTCGGATTATAAGGCGTCTATTTGTTTAAAACACAGGCGCAGCGTCAATATTTGTCGACGTGTGGAGGCTTATATTTCCATTGGATGAGACCAAGCGACCGCATTATGAGGATGCAGACTTTCTAAATGCCGAACATGAGCTTTGGGGTTAATGAAGGTGCCATGAAGTGCATGTCGAATACGCCGTACCGCGTCTTCAACAAACATCAGGTTTTGGCCATTAAGGGCCGCAAAGGCTTGCTCATCGGCTCGTTTTACCGCGGTTTGTAATGGGGTCTGCAAGGCTTTTTCTACGTTATTAATCAGTGCTAGAAGAGAAAAATCAGCGCTATTCTCAGCCGCTTCAACACAGACTTCTGCTTCACTGCGTTGGCTGTGAGGTGTGGCTAAGGTGGCGTTGTCACTTAGCCATAGGGCGACCTTTTCTGGTGAAATTTGTGCGTTATCAGAGAATTCGGCTAAGAAACCTTGTTCTATTAATTGCCGTGACAGAGCGGCAGAACAAGGGCATGTTGAGGAATATTCCACGCCCACTGTGGTGTGAATTCGACACTCTTGATTGATCATATGAGCGCTAATACTGACAGGATATGATTTCCAGCCGCCGATATTTTCTGTGATTAGAGCAGGGCGATAAACCAATAAGTTGAACTGAAGTCGCAGTCGAGCGCTGTCAGTATGACAGTCTTGGTGAGTGTCTATCATGCTTTTCAATAAGGCGTTGATGCGAGCAGGGGAGAGCGCAGTCCCTTTGCTCAGTGTCTCTAGTAATCTGTATAGGCGTGACATGTGAATGCCTTTTATATGAGCCGCTGGCAGGTTCACTTGTAAGTCCGCTTGCCCATGAAGCTCTTTTTTATAATCGCCTTCAGCAATAACGATGGGCAACTCAATGCCTTCCATACCAACCCATTCTATGGGGTGCTGGTGCGCGACTAGTTCACTAATGGAAACATCAGGCAATGTTTCATTCATGGTGTGTTTTCCTTGGATGGTCTTTGTGGATGATGGTGAATGCTTTTAAATTAATGTTATAACATATCATTAATACAAAGAAGAGCGATATCACGAATAAGCAGCATGAAGAAGAGAGTGGATTTGCGTTTCTAATGAGGCGATGAGATGAGCTATGCTGCACGAGCGTGAAGCGCCAGAAAGGCATAAAAAATGCCCTTGTTGGTTTATTAACAAGGGCATTTTGAGGGGGACGCTTTGTTGATAAAAAGAGGGGCTTTCTAGACTTTAGTATTTAGTCCCCTAGCACCAGCCCTTCACGTCGTGGATCAGCACCGCCGGTGAGTTGACCGTTGCGAATTTCGATCCCTTGAACCCCAGAGTTCATGTCTTTTATCGCCACTTTATAGCCCATTGCTTCGAGTGGTTTTGCGAGCTTAGTGGCCGTTGTGCCTTTTTCTAGTTCAAAAGTACCAAAGCGATTTAAGCTGTTGGGCAAAGAAATAGCCTGTTGAATGTCCATTCCCCATTGCAGATTGGCGATTAAGGTTTTGGCCACATAGCCAATGATCTGTGAACCGCCTGGTGAACCAACCACAAGGTAAGGCTTGTCGTCTTTCATGACGATAGTCGGCGACATGGAAGAGCGTGGACGTTTCCCAGGCTCGACGCGGTTCGCAATAGGGTGACCATCTTGGTAAGACTTGAAAGAGAAATCGGTCAGCTCATTATTAAGCAAAAAGCCGTGGCTCATCAAAGTAGACCCAAATCCATGCTCAATGGTCGTCGTGACTGAAATGGCATTGCCATCTTTATCGACGATAGAGACATGGCTGGTGTTAGGGAATTCAATGGCCTGATCATCGGCTAGCGCAATAGGGTGGCGCCATGCTGGTTCTCCAGGCGCGACTGTTTTCAGTGCTTTACCAGGAGTAATCAGTTTTGCTCGCGCTTTTAAATAATCCGCATCAAGCAGACCTTCAGGCATAGGGACGTAATCTGTGTCGGCGATGTAGCGCCCCCTGTCCGCAAAAGCAAGGCGAGAGGCGTCGCCAATGATTTGCCATGCTTTGGGGGAATTTGGCCCCATAGAAGCGAGGTCAAACTGATTGGTAATGCCGAGAATTTGACCCACGGTCAGGGCGCCAGAACTTGGTGGTCCCATGCCGCAGACATCGTAACCTTGGTAGGGTAAGCACACAGGCGTGCGCTCTTTTACGGTGTAACTGGCGATGTCTTTTTCAGACAAAACACCTGGATTATCTGGCACGCTGCGGACTTTTGATACGATGTCTTTGCCAATTCGACCGGTGTAAAAAGAGTCGGCTCCATAGGTGGCGAGCATTAACAGGGTTTCAGCATAAGGGGTGTTTTTAAGACGCTGTCCCGCTTGCTTGGTGGTGCCATCTGGATTGAAGAAGTAGGCTTTTGTTTGCGGGTAGCGAGCCAAACTTTTTTTGCTGTCGGCCAATGCGCCCGCCAACCGAGGCGACACGATAAAGCCATCTTGTGCGAGTGTGGCCGCAGGCTCTAATAAATCTTTCCATGGCAGCTTGCCATAGCGCTCATGCAACTCGCCTAACAATTTTACTGTGCCTGGGGTGCCGACTGAGCGCCCGCCGACAACCGCATCGTAGAACTTAAGCGGCTTGCCGTTCTTATCTTGAAACAATGCAGGGGTGGCTTCTAATGGGGCGGTTTCACGGGCATCGAAGGTGGTGAGCTTTTTCTGACTCGCATCGTAATACACGGCAAAAGCCCCGCCACCTAAACCAGATGATTGCGGTTCGACAAGGCCTAACGCCATTTGTACAGCAACGTAAGCATCGGCTGCAGAGCCTCCGGCTTTGAGTATCTCATAACCGATTTTACTCGCCACTGGGTTGGCTGTGGCAATCATAAAATGTTGTGCATGGGCGAGTTTTTGCGTTTGCAACGTGCTTGCAGCTTCAGGCGCTACCGTATCGGCGGCTTGGCCTGCTGCAAAACTGAGGCTGCTGGCTAGGCAAAGAGGTGCGGCCGTGAGTAGAGCGCGCCAAGGTAAAGGTTTGATCATTCTTTGAAGTCCTTTTGCAATATTGTGCTTGCCATAAAAACAAAAATAACGGCCTTTAGGAAGTCAAAAACGGACATTTACACTTTTCAAAAACGTCTGACAAAAAGTGCCTTCTAGCAAACAAAATCCAGCGTGTCAGCAAAAGGTAAAGTATCGATAGATGACATTCGATAGCCATGAACGGGTTTTACTCTGCGCGAGAAAATTGCTATTGGTAGTGCATAGTATCCCCATGATTTTTAGGAGACAGCATGTACATTGCGATGAATCGTTTTCGTATTGCGCTTGGGCGCGAAGAAGAATTTACCGACATTTGGCGTAACCGAGACACGCATTTAAAAGCCGTGCCAGGGTTTAAAGAATTCCATTTATTACAAGGGCAAACGGATGAAGAATGCACCTTGTTTGCGTCTCATACCGTGTGGGAAAGCGAGCAGGCGTTCCGCGATTGGACCCAGTCTGAAGCGTTCAAAAAAGCCCACGCAAACGCCGGCTCATCAAAAGGGGTATACCTTGGTCCGCCTAAGTTCGAAGGTTTTGATATCGTTGTTTAGGCCAGTAGCGAGTGACGGTTAACCTTTCACTCGCTTTATATTGATCAAAATAGGGCTGCCTGTCATTGGGTCTTCGATCAGATCACACTCAATACCATAAAGCTCGCGTACTAATGCTTGGGTCATTACCTCTTTAGGTGGGCCTTGCGTGATGATTTTGCCGTCTTTCATGGCAATGATATGGTCAGCATAGCGGCAAGCGCTGGGCAGATCATGAACCACCATCGCAATGGTTTTACCCTCTTGAGATAAATGTCTGATTAATTCAAATACTTCAATTTGATGGCCTAAATCGAGTGCTGATGTGGGCTCGTCTAATAGCAACAAAGGTGTTTCTTGAGCGATGGACATGGCGATCCAGGCGCGTTGTCTTTGTCCACCTGACAAGGTGTCTAGCTGTCGGTCTTTTAAATCATGCAGATCAGCGGCATCTAATGCATAGTCAATGGCTTGTTTGTCATCCATCGCCCACTGTTTCATCATGCTTTGATGAGGGTGACGACCAAAACGGATAAGTTCAGACACACTGATGCCGTCGGGTGCTGAGGTGTCTTGCGGTAACAGGGCTAAATATCGAGCGACGACTTTAGAAGGCACCCGATGGATATTACTGTTGTTGAGCAATACTTCTCCGCCGCTTGGCATGTGCACACGAGATAACCCATTAAGTAGTGTTGATTTACCGCAGCCATTGGGGCCCACAATAGCGGTCACCTTACCGGCGGGTAAGGTCACATCTAGGTGATCAATAATATGGGTTTTACCATGCTTAAGGGTCAGGTCATTTGCGCTTAGCGTGGTGTTTGCGGAATCACTCTGCTGCAGTGCCAGCTTGTGGTTATGGGGCATAGTAGAAGCCATGATTAGTTCCTTGGAGAGCGACGGACAAGTATCCAGATTAAATAAGGGGCGCCAACAATAGAGGTGACAATGCCAACCGGCAGTTCAATCGGAGACAATAAGGTTCGGCCAACTAAGTCAGCCAGTACCATAATAAAGGCCCCTGCTAAGGCCGAGCCGATTAACGGAATTCCTCGATAACCAGACATAGCGCGCGCCAACTCCGGCCCAACCAGAGCGACCAGCCCAACCGGTCCAGCGACGGCGACGGCTAATCCTGTGAGTAATACCGATATACTCAATGCCGCCACGCGGATCTTTTTGATTTGTTCGCCAAGTCCGGTAATGACTTGATCGGAAAAAGGCAATAGAGCAAAGCGCCGAGACAACGCAAGGCAAGCAATTAAACTGAGTAGCAGTCCAGCCCCTAACAAATACACCATATCGGTAGCGCGTGCGTTAAGGCTACCCACAGTCCAAGGGTAGGCCGCATTGGCCGTGTCCACATTGACTTGGCTGAGCATCAGCTGGGTAATAGAGCCGGCAATTGCTCCAATGCCAATACCGGCGACAATAAACCGATAACCTCGGGTACCGCTGCCACCAGACAAACCAAATGCTAACGCAGTGGCCGTTGCCGCACCGACGAGCGCCATGCCAGAAGGGGCCATTGAAACGCCAGTGCTCACAATAGAAGACACAGCAAACGCCATGGCAGCGTTGTCTATGCCAATAATACCTGGTGTGGCCAATCGGTTACGGGCGAGAGTTTGCATTAAACAGCCCGCTAAGCTGAAAGCTGCACCGGTAAAAATAGCCGCCAATAAACGCTCCATACGAAGGCTTTTAATGATGAATTGATTCAATTCAGAGCCTTGACCGAATAACGCTTCCAGCACATGCCATGGAGACATGATCAAGCTTCCCATGCCCAAAAAGGCAATACTAACGGCGGCGAGCATCAACAATAAGAGAATGTTTCGACGAACGGCTCTGTGTTCAATGAGCAGGCTATTTTGAGCGCCAAAGGTCAGCGCAGAATGGCCCTCAAGCGAGGCGGCTGATGACGTTTCTTCTACCTTGTGTGTTTTCATAGTTATCATAATGTTGGGAGGCGGCGAGCCCTGACAATGGCCAATAGAACTGGGGCGCCCACAATGGCTGTGAGAACACCTAGAGGCATTTCAGCAGGTTGGGCGATGAGACGCGATAAGGTGTCTGCGTTGATCACCACCATAGGGCCAATAGGCAAACAAAGCCATAAAGTGCGGCGAATATCGGGGCCGATTAAGGCACGAGCGGCAAACGGCACCACCAAGCCGACAAAGGCAACCGGCCCAGCCACCGCCACGGCAGCACCAACCAATAACGCCACGCAGACGATAACGATCAAACGGATGCGACCAGGGTTATGTCCAAGGCCAATGGCGACTTTTTCACCTAACGCTAATGAGGACAATGGGCGGGCTACATGCACTGTGCCCATCACGGCAATAAACATCGAAGGCAGCACGGCGGTTAATTGGTCTAACCCGCGGCCAGCCACACTGCCAGTTACCCAAAAGCGAATTTCATCGGCGGCTCTTTGATCATAAAGTAGCAGCAGCGAAGTCAGGGCGACCAATAAGCTCGATAACGCAGCACCGGCTAAAACCAAACGAATAGGGTCTCTATTTTGCCCCTGCATGCGCGCCGCGGTAATCACACAAAAGCAGCCAACGAGCGCACCGATTTGAGCAATGCTGACCGTAAGGGTCGCGGCGCTGGCGCCCATGACGAGTGCCAAGGCGACCGCAAACGTACTGCCTGCGCTCACGCCCAGTAAGCCAGGTTCGGCAAGAGGGTTACGTGCTACCGCTTGCATAAGCGCGCCGGCAACACCTAAGGACAGACCCACAAATAAGCCCACCAAGGTACGTGGAAGCCGCAGCTCGGTGACCACAAAATAGGCCTCGGAGCTGCCTTGATTAAACAATACTTGAAGCGCTTCAAATGGGCCGATTGAGCCTGCGCCATAGAGCAAGCTTAAGAAACACGAAAGTGCCAGCAGAAAAACGGCTGGCACTAGTGCGCTTAACAAAGAGCGTTGAGCGGGTATTCGATTAAACCAAGGGATCATTCAGGGTAAGACACCTTAGAATCAAGCATTTTTTGAATGTCGTCTAGAATCACGCTAGCGGCAATCGGGCCTGAACCACTGGTCCAAACTTGGCCATCAACGGGGATTACATGGTCTTTTTTAACCACGTTTAAGCGTTCAAAAGCAGGGGACTTTTTCGCGGCATCTAATGACTTTTGACCTTCTAGGTTCATAGTCGCAAGAAACACCCATTCGCTATCAATGCTAGATAGGTTTTCTAAGCTTAGCGCGCTGCTATGAGGGCTGCCTTGTTTCACAATGCCACCATCATTTACATTGAAGCCAGTGTTCGCCAATACTTCGGTAGAGAAGATTTTAGTCGACATCACCATGGCGCCTTGAGGCATCCAACGAATTAATGACACGTTGCATTTTTCTTTAGGAATTTTTACTTCGACGACATTTTTAATGTCGGCTTCACGGTCATGGATACGACCAATCACAGCTTCGCCTTGTGCTGTCTTGTTGAGCGCTTTGGCAAACAGGCGAGTTTCACTTTCCCACGATGGGAAGCTATGAGGTTTGGATTTTGGCACTATCGTTGGTGCAATTTTTGATAGGATTTTATATTGCTCTGGCGACAAGCGAGAAGACGCTAGGATCAGATCTGGGTGTTGCGCAGCGACCGCTTCAAGGTTTGTTTCACGGGTTGTGCCAACGATTTTAAGACCTTTTGTACGGTCACCTAGGTAAGTAGAGACAGTATCGCTGCCACGCGTAGTGAAGGCTCCAACAGGGTTAACGCCCAATGCGTAACTGATGTCTAGCGCGCCTTCGTATAAGGTAACAACGCGTTTTACATTGTTATCTACTTTTACATCACCGTATTTAGTGCTAACAATATGGTCGGCTGCTAGCGCGCCCATTGCGGCGGTTAGACCGGCAGTAAGTAGTGCTGCATGGCGAAATGATCGAGCTGAAAACATCAAAGACTCCTTTAGGGATGTGAGTAGATAAAGTGTACTCTTGAGCGAATCGCTCTGGTCGCTATCAAGCTGTAAAGAAGACGACAATTCTTTACCAGTGTAAAACTGGTTGCGAATGTTAACGCTTCTCATTTGTTTTTTAAACAAAGAGTGTATCAATTAACGAATTCAAATCTGCAACGCAACGTTTTACAAAAAGAGATAGCTTGTGAAAAGATGGGGGATTAGCGATTGCCGTTTAGGTGCGGTTATTCGCTCATAGGTGGAAAAGGGGTTGGCGAATCTAGGCTATGGGTTCGCTGAGTCGATAACAATGATAAAAATTCCGCTGCATGAGTGGATCAAAAGGAGGGAATATGAAACGTGTGCTGATGACTGGCGCGGCCGGTAATCTAGGTAAAACCATGCGAGCGTCATTGGCCGATTGGGCTGATGAACTGCGTCTATCCGACATTGTAATGGTGGATGACTTATTACCGAATGAAGCGTTTGTGGCGTGTGATTTAGCGAGTGCAGAAGACGTGATGTCGCTGGTTGAAGGCTGTGATGCCATTGTGCATTTTGGTGGTGTATCGACAGAAAATACCTTTGATAAAATTTTAAATGGCAACATCAAAGGGACTTATCATATTTACGAAGCCGCAAGAAAGCATGGTGTGAAACGTGTCTTCTTTGCGAGCTCAAATCATATTGTAGGCTTTCATCAGCGCGAAACCCTACTAGACGCCCATAGCCAGATGCGCCCCGACAGTCTATATGGTGTCTCCAAAGGTTTTGGCGAACTTCTAGCGCAGTATTATTTCGACAAATTTGGTATTGAATCGGCTTTGGTACGGATAGGTTCTTGTTTCCCCAAACCGTTAAACCGCCGCATGGTGTCTACTTGGTTAAGTGAGGGCGATTTGGCCGATTTAATCAAAAAGGTTTATGCCGCGGATCGCTTAGGCTGCACTGTCATTTATGGCGTATCGAATAACGCCAGCACTTGGTGGGACAATCGTCATGCCAAATTTATCGGCTGGTCTCCGCAAGACAGCTCGGCGGTATTCGAGCATGAAGCCTATTTGCAAGAAGAGTTGGTGGACCCAAATGATCCTGCAGTGCGTTTTCAAGGGGGGATTTTTGCAAGCGACGGGCATTTTGAAGATTGATTTTTTTATCTAAGGAGAGTGATCGATGCAAGGTTTAGGAAACGTACAGTTATCAGGCAAAATGTTAATTGGCCAAGCGTCCGTAACGGGGCAAGAAGAAGTCATTCGAGCGATTAATCCAGCCACGAATCAGGCGCTAGAGCCCGCTTATGCAGGGGCTAACCAAGATCAAGTCGACCAGGCTGCGAGTTTAGCATGGCATGCTTTTGACACATATAGAACGGTTAGTATGGCGTCTCGTGCCGACTTTTTAGACTGCATTGCGGATGAGATTTTGGCGCTTGGTGATGCCTTGATTGAACGCGCTGTAGCCGAGAGCGGTTTGCCGCGCGCTCGTATTGAAGGCGAACGTGGCCGGACCATGGGGCAATTACGTTTGTTTGCTCAGGTGGTGCGCTCGGGTGGTTGCTTTGATGCGCGTATTGACCATGCGATGCCTGAACGTTCTCCACTACCGCGCTCTGATTTACGTCTGCAAAAAATTCCTCTTGGTCCTGTGGCTGTGTTTGGCGCGAGTAACTTTCCATTGGCATTTTCGGTGGCTGGTGGCGATACCGCCTCAGCGCTAGCGGCAGGTTGCCCTGTGGTAGTAAAAGCGCATCCTGCCCACCCAGGTACTTCTGAGCTGGTGGGTAAAGCGATTCAAAGTGCGGTGAGAAAATGTCACCTTCCAGATGGCGTCTTTTCCCTTATCTATGGTGCGGGCCACTTTATTGGTGGCGCCTTGGTGTCGCATCCGCTGATCAAAGCGGTTGGCTTTACTGGCTCACGACAGGGCGGTTTGGCCTTGTTAACAATAGCAGCACAGCGTCCAGAACCGATTCCTGTTTACGCAGAGATGAGCAGTATTAATCCGGTGTTTGTGATGCCAGATAAATTGGCAAAAGACGCGGCGTCGGTGGCGTCTGGTTTTGTCGCCTCTCTCGCCATGGGCGCAGGCCAATTTTGTACAAACCCAGGCTTGATATTGTTATGTGGTGAAGACGGCGCCGACGAGTTTATCGCCAAAGCCAGTGACGAGGTTCGCAGCCTAACCAGTCAGACTATGTTAACGCCGGGCATTTGCGATGCGTATTATCAAGGTGTGAACAGTTTGGCACAAAATGCTCATATTACTCAGTTGGCCGCAGGGCAGCGCAGCGAACAAGCGAACCAATGTCAGGCTCACTTATTTGTGACCGATGCCACGGCTTTCTTGGCCGACTCGACAATGGGGCAAGAAGTGTTTGGGTCTTCATCTTTGATCATAAAATGCAAAGATATGAGTGAAGCCTATGCTGTGGCCGAGAAGCTAGAAGGGCAATTAACCGCGACGATCCAAATGCTCGATGCCGACATAGAAGCGGTAAGACCTCTGCTGCCTACGTTGGAGCGAAAAGTGGGACGGATACTGTGTAACGGTTATCCGACAGGCGTGGAAGTTTGTCATGCCATGGTGCATGGTGGGCCTTTCCCAGCCACATCAGACAGTCGAACCACGTCAGTTGGCAGTGCGGCGATAGACAGATTCTTACGCCCAGTTTGTTACCAAGACTTTCCGGCCGCATTGTTGCCAGAAACGGTTCAGGACGCGAACCCTTTGTCTGTGCCGCAGTTGCTAAACGGTGTGCTGACCTCGTAATGCAGACGGACTAGAGAAACAGCCAAGGAAAAAGGAGCAGACTAAATGCTCCTTTTTTTGGTGTAAAAAAAGGCGCCCCGAAGGACGCCCAAAACCAAAATTAAAGGTCTTCTATTGATTAATGGACAATCTCTGGCCCCATGATGCTGTATGGCAACATAGTAGAAAGCGCAGGGATGTAAGTAACCAAGACTAAGAACACCATCAACACGAGCACGAACGGCATTGCAGCCTTAACGACTCGTGCTAAGCTCATTCCGGTGATACCTGAGGTCACAAATAGGTTTAAACCAATAGGCGGCGTGATCATACCGATTTCCATGTTAACCACCATGATGATACCAAGATGGATAGGGTCAACGCCCAGTTTCATCGCGATTGGGAAAACCACAGGCGCAACGATCACCAATAAGCCGGATGGCTCCATAAATTGACCGCCAATCAATAACAAGATGTTGACTGCGATCAAGAAGGTAAACCAGTTAAAGCCGACGCCTAGCATCCATTCTGTGATCATCTGAGGAATACGCTCAGAAGACAAAGTATGAGCAAACAACAGGGCGTTGGCGATGATGAACATCAGCATAATGGTGGTCTTGGTGCCTTCCAACATGACCTTGCGGGACTCTTCACCAAATAGTGCAGGGAAGAAGCCGCGTAGCATAAGAGACAAGTTACGTCCCCAGATAGGCAAGCCGGCTGACAAACATACGAGGATAGACTGCTCTAGTTTTGCAGAGCGTTTGTAAACGTAGAATATGGCTAAGGCCACCGACATAATCGCTCCCCAAAGGGCACGGTCACCACCGGTGATGGTGTCGCTGCCAGCGAGAGCGAAGAACGACATAATTTCCCAAACAAGGAAAAACGACACGCCATAAACCGTACCGTTGAAACCAACACGGGCATGAGCGGCGTCGTTATCATTGGTCCACGTTTGGCCTTTCAATGGCCCCATATCGCGGTAAACGAACAGCGCGACAAAGATGGAATATACGGCGGCGACCACGGCGGCTTCTGTTGGCGTAAAGACACCACCATAAATACCACCCATGATGATAACCACAAGGAACAAGCCCCAGCCCGCTTCTTTACCGCCACGAACAAGATGGCCAAAGCCTTTCCATTCTTCAGCAGGAAGGTTCTTAATGCGCGCCACAACGTAAATGGCCAGCATCAACATACCGCCTGCTAGCAAGCCTGGAATAACACCGGCCAAGAACATACGTCCAACAGACACATCCGTGGCCGCTGCGTACACCACCATAACGATAGACGGTGGGATCAAGATGCCTAACGTACCGGCATTGGCAATGATGCCAGAGGCGAATTCTTTTGAATAACCAACTTGCTGCATACCAACGATCGCGATACTACCAATAGCGACAACCGTTGCCGGTGATGAACCAGACAAGGCTGCGAACATCATGCACGCCAATACAGACGCCATGGCTAAACCACCACGGAAGTGACCAACGCTGGCAATGGCGAAGTTGATCAAGCGCTTTGCCACACCACCGGTCGACATGTAAGACGAGGCGAGAATGAAAAACGGGATGGCCAACAAAGTATAATGTTGACCCGCCCCAAACAGGGAAATCGCAACCGATGACAAAGAGTCATGGGAGAAAAACGTAATAAACAGGATGGACGATAAGCCCAACGAAATACCAACTGGAATACCGATAAACAGCATCGCTAGTACAAAGGCAAATAAAATAATGGCTTCCACAATAAGCTCCTAACCGGCTAGTCTTTTAAGGCGTCTTTGTGTTCTTTGACCAGATCTTGTGCTTCATGGCCACTGATCAACATGTCACGTTTACCACGTGCTATATCAATGAAGGCCTGCAAAGAGCGGAGAGAGAGCATTGCTAAACTGATTGGCAGAATGACCAGTACTAACCAGCGCTGAACGCGCGGACGTAAATCAAACGCTTCTTGCATGAAGAGCGGATAACGAAGCTCTTCGCTGCCGATGCCAATTTTGTACATTTTTGACCAATATTCGATGGCCCCGCCGCGGGTGTCTATGCCCAATAACGCCAACCAAGTGGAATCAAGAAGAATCAAGCCATACATGATGGCGGCGAAAGCGCCGAATAGGGAAAGGGCTTTGGATACCTTTTTAGGAACCGCATTGAGGACAATGTCGACACCAAGGTGAATGCCTGTTTTGATACCATAACTCATACCAAGAAGGATCAGCCAAGAGAAGGCGATGGTATTGAATTCTAGCGCGGCGTCCCAGCCTGTATTGAAACCGTATCGTGCAATAACCTGACCAAATGACACCACCATAATCGAGGAAATGACAATGATCATCAGGTTTTCTTCTGCACGCTCCATGACTCTGGGGAAGCATTTTTCTAATGCCCAAAGCACGAGGACGAAAATCAATAAATAAATATGTGGCCAGTATGCCATTAGTGTCTCCTGAACAAATATAAGAGCGGCGCCAGTCGGTAACGAAAAGAGGGGCGTATTCTCAAAAGAGGGTAAAAGAAAGCCTGTTACCTAGCTGGCAAAAGCTGGCCTAATTAGGCCAGCTCATTGCTGGGTACTAAACGATAAATTACGCGCCTGCGGCGGCGTTAATAACGTCTTTACCGATGTCACCTTCAAACTTTTTCCAAACAGGTTTCATGGTATCAACCCAAGTTTGACGCTGTTCTGCTGTCAAAGTATTGATCTTACCGCCTGCTTTTAGAATGTTGGCACGGTTTGCCGCTTCTTTGGCTTTAACCGATTCGTTCGCTTCTTGAGTCACTGTGTCGGCAATGGCTAGGAATTGCTCGCGGTCAGCCGCTGAAAGGCTGTCTAGAAAGTCTTTAGACGTCATGAACAAGTAAGCCAATAATTGGTGGTTTGTTTCAGTGATGCTGTCTTGAACTTCGTAGAATTTTTTCGTGTAGATGTTAGACCAGGTGTTTTCCTGACCATCTACTACGCCGGTTTGCAAGGCACCGTATACTTCAGAAAACGCCATGGCTTGTGGTGATGCGCCCATGGCAGAAATCATGGATTTTGCTACGTCGGACGTTTGTACACGGAATTTTAGGCCTTCCGCATCGCTTGGTAAGATCAGTTTTTTGTTGGCAGAGAAGTATTTCATGCCAGACATCCAATAACCTAAACCAACGAAACCTGCGTTGTCTTCCATTGCCATCAACAAGTCTTTACCTTCTTCCGTTTTGGTAAAGCGGATCGCGTGGTCCATGTCTTTAAAGATGAAAGGTAGGTCGAAAACGCCGTATTTTGGAGAGTAAGAACCAAATTTAGACAAAGACGGTGCAAGCAACTGAACATCCCCTAATAGTAGGGCTTCAAGCTCTTTTGAATCACCAAATAGCGTCGAGTTTGGGTATACAACGACACACAACTTGCCGTTCATTTCTTTGTTTACGCGATCTGCGAAGTTATTGGCCGCCACGACTTTAGGGTGGGTTGTACCGCCAGTTACGTGGCTGAATTTGACAATACGTTCGCCTGCATCACAAGCGGAAGATGAATCTGCAAAAGCACTTCCTGCGGAAAAGGTAAGCGCAAGAGTAGTTAGGGCTAAGCTGAGTTTTTTCATTGTTATTGGACTCCAAAACTGAGTAATTATTATTGTTGCTCGTTTAATCTTTGTTAAACGGATAACAAGGTTAATAAATAACGTTGCAGCATTAGTTATTACACATTTTGTGCCAATTCTTTATTAATTTAATTAAGCTTTTGATTTGTATATAAAAATAGCATGATTATTTTTTGTGAAGTTAATTTAAACCGAGCAGATAGTGTTGTTTTGGGTGGAATTCCGCCCAAACTTTTTTTGTTAATGGGTGAAAAGTCACACATTTAATCAAATCGAGACCACACGGCCTTTTTACATCGATAATAAAGCGTCAACGACGGACTTTAAGTGTTTTTCTACTTGTTTCTTGGTGTTTAATTGGAAGGCGGAAAAGTCGACTTTATTCGCTGGTTGGCGGATTAGCGCATTAAGCAGCGAGTAATCTGGGTGCGTTACGGTCAGCTGCTGGCGGCTGATTTTACTTTGCACTAGGCGAGTGAGTTGCGCTCGTATGGTGAGGTAAGGGCGGTGGTGATGCACAAATAAGAGAAGGTCTTTTTTATCTTTGTCGGAAATAGTGTCGCAGACAGGCGGGTTTTCACCCCTAGACTCGTTAAACCTTGTGGTTATGAGGGGCGTATTTTCCACAAGCGGCATTGCCAGTTTATCGGCTAAATGAGCATCAATGTCTGAATAATCGCGTGGCAAGTTAATGGCGAGATTGGCTAAATAAGAATGATGCCAGTGCGCTGTCCGCTGGCGAGCCTTGTCTGTGAGCGGTTTTACCATCATCAGGGAATAGCAGCCGCTGGCCTGATCTTTCGTGGTGCCTAAGCGCACGGGCACAAACGCATTTTTTTGCCAAAAAGCCACCACATCGGCTGTTGCAGCAAAACTCGTGCACAGAAAATCACACGCTTCGTGTGCGTTTTTTTGTTTCGCGATTGCTTCAATGTGGTTAAGCAGCTCGCTGGCCATGCCTTTGTTTTGCTGGTTTGTTTGGGTGGCAATACGGCTGATACGCCAGTAACGGTATTGGCCTGCGTCTTCTATGCCTTCATGGGCCAACAAGGATTGCGGTATTAAATGCCCACGAGGACGTCGCGTCCCTTGCAGCACCGCGCTACTGAGTTCATCTGGTAAAGGACCTTCTTCGGTGACAATGGCCACGCTATGAAGATGATCGCCTTGCATCGATAAATACGTTGAGACAGAAGGGTCATCTAATACCCAGCGTAGGTTATCAGGCGAGGTTTGATAATGTGCACTGACCAAGAGTTGAAAGGTTTGTGATAAGGCGGCTGTTTGGGTTAACCATTCGGCTCCCTTGATAACAGAGTATTCGAGAACAGCGTCATCGTGCTTGGCGACAGACTGTGGGTTTTTTGTGTTTTGCTCTGGGGCTAAGAAGAAACAATCATTCATCCAATTTTCCAGTGGGTCATTTTCCCCCCACCGAATAGGGCGACGCAAAGTCAGTCGTTCCAGCGGTAATAAACAGCCATCAGATTGTGCTTCCAAATAACGGCAGAAGCGTATGCCAAAGCCTTTTCCTGCGCCTTCATAGCCATAATCTGTGGTGCTAAAAAGACAGTGCTTGGCTTTTTTATTGAGCGCCATCAGCATCGGAAGAGGAATACTTGACGCCTCATCGACCAACAATAGATCCCAATGAGTGTCACTGGAGAGCAACGCGTCAGGCGCAAAGAAAGGGAACTCCGCGGTGACTGCTGAGTGTTGTAATTGCTCGTCAAAGCGCTTTTTGAGAGTCGTAATGGCGGTTTGATTGGCGGCGGTCAAAGCGACTTTTTTCCCTGCTTGCAGCATTTTGGCAAGACTATCACCGAGCAGTGTGGATTTCCCACGTCCGCGTGGAGCGATTAGAACATAGGACTTTGCTTTTAGGCTCAGTAAACAAGCTTGTGCCGCGGTTTGCTCTTGAGTTAACGGGGCGTTTTCATTAAGGCGATCCAAGGCTGGCAAAGGTGTTTGTTGGTGAGAGTGACCCTGACTGGATAAGGCAATAAAAGGGGATGAATTATTTTCCAGACGTGCCAGTAAAAAACGCTTGAAGCTGGAGTCTATCTGCTCGCTTTGATAAGGCCATGGCAAATAACGGGGCAGGTCTTGGTCGACAACAGACAACCAATCTTCTTCAGGTAAGGCGATGGCGAAGATACCATTGCCGCGCACTGTACCTGCCAAAATAGCGAGCGCACTGGCGGATACTCCATGGGTTAAATCCACCAAGATGGCATCGTGGCTGCTGCCCAGCTCTTGTCGTGCTTGTTTGAAGGAACAGGTTCGAAACGCTGTGTTCTGTGACGGTGCAAGTTGTTGATATGGTTCAACATCATGGGCACAAATAAGCGGTGTGGTTAAGTGCTCACAAAGGCGTAAAAAGCCTGACAACACCTCAGGAGTAGATCCTTTAAATAAAAAACAATGGCGGTGGTTGTCGGCTGAATACATAAAATCTCCTCATGGTCAGCGTATGATACTGTGACCATGAGGCATAGCCAACTTAAGCTTATTTAAGCGTGAAGGCGTCTAGATCTTTTTGTAGAGATTTCGCCAGTTCTCGAATGTGCTGGCTGTGTCCTTGAGAGACATCCGATTGTTGCAATGTGGCGATGGCTGCCTCTTGCAGGGACTCTGAATTCTGACGAATTTGAGTGGCCGCGACACTTTGCTCCTCGGTGGCCGCTGCCACATTCGTAATGCCCGTTGCGACGGTCTGAGTGGATTTGAAGATTTGATCTAACACCTCTCCTGCGTACATGGTCTGCTTGACGCTATTGTCCACTTGTTCACGGCCTTTGTTCATTTCATTCACCGCTGATCGACTGTTTGATTGCAGGGTATCGATGACCTTGCGAATTTCTTCAGTCGATTGCTGAGTGCGTTGTGCAAGCACACGAACTTCGTCGGCGACGACAGCAAAACCACGTCCATGCTCCCCAGCGCGAGCGGCTTCAATGGCGGCGTTTAGCGCCAATAAGTTTGTTTGCTCGGCGATTTCATTAATCACAGTCGCAACGGCTCCGATGTTGTTGGAGCTGGCTTCGACACTGGCAATGGTTTCAGAAGCTTGGCTAAAAGCGAACGACAATTTACTAACGGTTTCTTCAACTCGTTTCACTGCTTCATGGCCGCTTTCCGTGGAGACTTGCACCGCAACGGATTCGCTCGACACCTCGGTGGCGCTTTGGGCGACTTCTTCAATGGAGGCGGAAATTTGCGTGATTGCTGACGCCACTTGAATGCTGGCATCTTTGCTGTTGTTCGCGCTTTCTTTTAAATCTAAGTTGGCGTTTGAGATGGCTTGTGTGGAGGCGAGCAACTCATTGCTAGACATTAATACCTTATTGATCAGGCTAATAAGGCTATCCCGCATGCGTATCGTGTCGTTCTGTAATAAGTCAACTTCATTGCGACTGTTGTGATCTTTATTGCTGGAAAACTCAAACGCCAAATTTCCTTGCCCTAGCTGATTCAAGCCATAAGAAATGTCTTTCAGAGGTTTTAATGCGCGGCGAATGAAAATCCATAAAATGCAGGCTAAAAAGAGTGACGCAAATGCACAAAGTAAGCTAATTCCCAATAACACAGCGTTTACTTCTTCCTTGTACTCATCATCGTAAGATTTCAAAGCAACGACCCAATCCCAGCCAGGCACTTTTTTGAAGACAATTTTAGATGGGCGCAATGTGTCGTCTTGCCCCGGTATTCTTAGCGCATAACGGGTGATGCCTTTATCGTGTTGATACATTTTATCTAAGGCACTATTTATACTCGGGTACATTTCTATCAGGCTTTTGCCAACCATCTCTTTATTTGGATGAACGAGAAGAGTGCCTTTATGTTCGCCGCTATTGGTAACGTAAACATAACCACTTTTGCCGAATTTAATGTTATTGAGAGACTGAGAAATGGGCGCAAGAACGCTGGCGTAAGGAATCAAAAGCTCATAATAAAGATCAGATGAGCCGCTGACCTTTGCGTATCGAGCAAAGTAGTTTTGTTTATTAATGCCTATTTTACCGGCAAACACGCGACCTTGCTGAATCGCTTTATAAGCAAGGGATAAACGAGGAATCTCGCTGCCAATGGCGGGTTCGCCTCCAATCTCATCCAGTGAGCTGGTTAAACGAATAAGCTTGCCACCTTGATTAATGATTAATCCAATTTGCAGCTCAATACTGCTGGCGAAATGGCTAATAAAGCGATTTTTACCATTGAGTATTTGGTCGTTCAGGGACAAGGTTGGAACCTGATAACCCTTCATGTTTATGGTGTTGCTCTTATCTACTTTGAGATCGTCGAGCGCTAAGTTAAGTAACTCTCCATCGCGCAGCGTGCGGCGACTTAACTGTTCGTACTTATCGTGTAATTGATTAGAAATCAGTGCGACTTCTTTTTCTTGATGACTGGTGACTATTTTATTGATTTGCTCACTAAAGAGCATTCTCATCAACAGAATGAGCAACAAAAAAATAATCACAACGGCCGATAAGGCACTTAAACCGAGCTGCTGCGGTAGCGGCGATTTTTTTAAATAAGACAACATGCTTTATTCCTTAATAGAGAAGCGAGCGTACGTTTAAACATTTAAAGGGGGAAACGCTAAAAACCACTAGGCATAGCTTGGCTGGACGCTTTATGGGCAATTAAAAGCGTCTCTTTGAGGCAATGAGTGATTCTTTAAAATTCTGGTGTTTTTATTATTGTGAGGCGATCTATAAAAATAATTTATAGGTTATTGATTAAATTTTCAATTTTTTAACGAATTCTTTAATAAAAACGGGCGGATGATAGTTTTTTTAGCGGGCCACGGTAAGCACCTAATAAGCGGTTTCATATTATCTACGAAAAGCCGGATGATTAAGGAGAAACTCAGGGGGAAAGAAGGCTTTCTAAGGAAAAAATGCCCAGAGACAAAGGTCTGTGGGCATTATGTGACTGCTTGGGTTTACGCTTTAGCTAAACGCAGATTACGCGATAACAAATAAATCCATAAAGCGATTCACAGGGGTTTGTTCTAACTTAGTTTGGTCTTTGCAAAGGGTGAAGATGTTTTGGCACTGACGGCTTGGAAAACGTGTTGCCAAGTTGTTTTTAAACTTCTGCTCTAAGAGCGGAATGCCTTCTTCACGACGACGGCGATGGCCCACTGGGTATTCGACAACCACTTCGTCTGTGCTGCTGCCGTCCTTGAAGAACACTTGGATCGCGTTGGCGATGGAGCGTTTGTCCGCTTCTAAGTATTCTGCGGTGAAGCGTTTGTCTTCAACAATCTCCATTTTCTCGCGCAGTTCATCAATAATAGGGTTCGCTGCGTGGAAGTCGTCTTCGTAATGCTCGGCAATTAAGTTACCAAAAGCCAATGGCACCGCTGCCATGTATTGCAAGCAATGGTCGCGGTCGGCGGCATTGGCTAATGGGCCTGATTTCGAGATGATACGAATCGCAGATTCATGAGTACGAATGACGATTTTGTCGATCTCAGCCAAACGGTCTTTGACTTGAGGGTGCAGAGTCACGGCGGCTTCAGCGGCCGTTTGAGCGTGGAATTCTGCCGGGAAAGAAATCTTAAACAAGATGTTTTCCATCACATAGGTGCCGTAGTCTTGGGAGAAAGAGAATTGACGCTCTGCTTCTGGCTTGATCGCTTGGTCTTTGTTTGTTTTCGTAAAAGACACATCATAGAAGCCCCATTGTGGCGCGGTTAGCACACTTGGTACGCCCATTTCACCACGCATCGACATGTCCGCTAGGCGTACTGCGCGCGAGGTAGCGTCGCCCGCTGCCCAAGATTTACGAGAACCGGCATTTGGTGCATGGCGATAAGTACGCAGCGCCGAACCATCGACCCAAGCTTGAGAAATGGCCGCCATGATTTGCTCACGGTCGCCGCCCATCATTTTAGTGACAACGGCTACAGAAGCGACTCTGACCAGTAATACGTGACACAAACCCACGCGGTTAAAGGAGTTTTCAAGCGCGATAACGCCTTGGATTTCATGGGCCATGACCATGGCTTCTAGTACTTCACGCATGGTTAGCGGCGCTTCACCATTCGATAGACGAACTTGAGACAAGTGATCGGCTACTGCCAAAATGCCGCCTAGGTTGTCCGAAGGATGTCCCCATTCTGCCGCCAACCAAGTGTCGTTGTAATCAAGCCAGCGAATAATACAACCGATATCCCAAGCGGCTTTAACAGGGTCAAGGGATAGCGAGGTACCAGGAACACGCGCGCCATTTGGCACCACTGTGCCTTGTACGATGGGCCCTAAATGCTTAGTACATTCAGGGAAACGTAGGGCAAGCAAGCCACAGCCTAGGGTATCCATCAAGCAATTACGAGCGGTGTCGAGCGCTTCTTGGTTGGTGACTTTATAATCAATCACATAGTCAGCGATGTCTTGGATGACTTGATCATAATCAGGGCGGTTATTTACATCTACGTTGGCGCTCATGTTCTTTCCTTTAAAATAGAAGAGAGTTATTTTTGTTATCAATAGGGTTCTGAAATAGCCTGTCTAAATACCATTGAAGATAGGCTTATGGCCGATCGTCTATGGCGATCCATTTTGCATGGTCTGGGCCGGTATAATCTGCGCTAGGGCGAATGATCCGGTTGTTCGCTCGCTGCTCCATGACATGGGCAGCCCATCCAGTGATGCGAGAGCAGACAAAAATGGGCGTGAACAACTGGGTTGGAATACCCATAAAGCGATAAGCACTAGCGTGGAAGAAGTCGGCGTTACAGAAGAGCTTTTTCTCCCGCCACATCACAGCTTCACAGCGCTCTGAAACGGCGTATAAGTGATCATCGCCGGTTTCTTCGCTGAGCTTTTTAGACCATTTTTTGATGATGTCATTACGCGGATCGCGCTCGCTATAAATGGCATGACCAAAGCCCATGACTTTTTCTTTATTGGCGAGTTTTTCCAGGAGGGCAGCTTCGGCTTCATCGGCGGATTGCCAAGGCTCGATCATCTCCATTGCGGCTTCGTTTGCACCGCCATGCAGTGGGCCACGTAAGCTGCCAATGGCACCGGTTACACAAGAGTGCATGTCCGATAAAGTGGAAGCGCAGACACGAGCGGTAAAGGTAGAAGCATTGAATTCATGCTCGGCATACAGAATCAAAGAAACGTTCATGACCTTGGTGTGTAATTCGCTCGGTTCTTGGTCGTGGAGCATGGTCAAAAAATGCCCAGCCAAAGACGGCACGTGACTATTCTGGGTGTCGATGCGCACGCCATCATGGGTAAAGCGATACCAATAAACAACCATGGCAGGTAAGGTGGCGATCAGACGGTCTGCAGCGGCCAATTGGCCTGAAAAGGCGTGCTGTTCAGAACTTAGCTCTGGCTCAAGGTTGCCTAAAAAGGAGCAGCCAGTGCGCATGACATCCATAGGATGCGCGTCTTTTGGTATTAGCTCCAAAGCGGCTTTTAGTGCTTCTGGCAGACTGCGCAGCTGCATCAGTTTGTGCTCGTAATCTTGCAGCTGAATCCGATTTGGCAAGGCGCCATAGAGTAATAGATACGCCACTTCTTCAAAGCTTGCATGGTCGGCTAATACATCGATGTCATAGCCTCGATAGGTTAACCCTGCGGCGGCTTTACCGACGGTACAAAGCGCTGTTTCGCCTGCACTTTGACCGCGTAGCCCGGCACCAGAAAGTACTTTAGCCATGTCGTCTCTCCTTTATTATTGTTCGCTGAGAAATCATTAGATTAAGTGTGCTTTATGTATTTTAGAGATTGATCAACGCCTTATTTTTGCGTCTTTTGCTCTGAGAAAAGCGCGTCTAGCTTGTCTTCGTAATCATGGTAGTTCAAAAAATCGTAGAGTTCGTTGCGCGTTTGCATCGTCTCGACGGTTGCACGTTGGTGGCCGTCGTTTAGTAGATGTTGATAGACGTTTAAGGCGGCTTTATTCATGGCCCTGAATGCACTCAATGGGTAAAGCACTAGGTCAACGCCTGCGCCGGCCAGCTCTTCTTTACTAAACAGTGGGGTTGCGCCAAATTCGGTGATATTGGCCAGTACTGGCACTTTTACCGCCGCGACGAATTCTTTGTACTGATCTAAGGTGATCATGGCTTCTGGGAAGATCATATCGGCGCCGGCTTCTACACACGCAATGGCGCGTTCAATCGCGGATTCCATACCTTCTACCGCCAAGGCATCAGTGCGTGCCATGATGACAAAATCGTCGTCATTACGAGCGTCGACACAGGCTTTGACACGATCGACCATTTCACTTTGGCTAACGATGGCCTTGTTTGGGCGATGACCACAGCGTTTCTGCTGAACTTGGTCTTCAATGTGGACGGCAGCGGCGCCCGCTTTTTCCATTTGTTGAACGGTTCTGGCAATGTTAAACGCGCCACCGAAGCCGGTATCGATATCAACCAACAAGGGCAAGTTAGACGCGGAAGTAATACGGCGTACGTCTTCTAGCACGTCGTGTAAATCTGTCATGCCTAAGTCAGGCAAACCATAAGAAGCATTGGCGACACCACCACCCGATAGGTAAATAGCATGGTGTCCGGTTTGTTCGGCCATCATGGCGCAATAGGCGTTGATGGTACCAACGACTTGCAGTGGTGATTGTGTTTGTACCGCTTTTCTAAAGCGGGCACCGGCTGAAAGATTAGTCATGATTTAGCTCTCTTTTTGTTGTTCTAATAAATGGGGGTCGACTTATTGTGAGGCGAGGGCGCTGTGCTCCATCGCTTGCTTCAACAAATGACTTGCCCGACTGATATGACGACGCATCAGCAACTCGGCGAGGTCGCCTTCGTGATTGGCAATGGCGTCTAGGATCGCTCTGTGTTCACGTAATGCCTGGCGCGGATCGCTGCGTTGGTCGGCCGTATGACGGCGATACATGCGAATCACTGCGTACAATTCTTCGGTCAGCAGACGCACTAACTTGGCGTTGCCGCTGGCGTGGATGATGCGCAAATGAAAGTCATCATTACCGCCTTGCTGAACATAATGTTCATCTTGGTTGTCATCGAGATAGGCTTGGTGTTTATCAAGCAAGGTATACAGACGATTGACTTCGGTAAGCGGCATGGATGCCGCCGCGAGTCTAGCGGCCATGCCTTCTAGAGCTTCACGCATGCTAAAGGTGTCTAGCATGTCTTGGATATTCAGTTGGATAACACGAGCGCCCACATTGGCGGTGCGGGTCACTAGACCAAGCCCTTCTAATTTGACGATGGCTTCTCTAAGAGGCCCTCTAGAGACGCCATATTGTTTGGCGAGCTCAGGCTCGGAGATTTTACTGCCCTGTGGAATTTCACCTTGTACGATCGCATTACTAAGTTGCTGCGCAATATCTTCAGATAAGGTGGCAGATTTGATGGAAACAAGGTTATTCATAAAGGGGTAAATCACTCTATTGTCGACAATGTGTTTCTTTATAGCCTTGATTTAGGCGTATATCAAGCATGATTGTCGACAATTTAAGGTTTGATTTTGTATTTTTGATGACAAATATAGATTTTATTATTGAAGGATTATCCGACAACGCCTTGTTTAATAATCGTTTTTTACGGTTTATTGCTGAGAAAAGTGTGGCAAAGAGGAAAAAACTGCTAGAGTCGAGGAAATGTCTCAAATCGCGTTTTTATGCAATGTGTCGACAATGCTTGAAAAGCATCGCTGTATTGATAACTGAACAGGTGAGGAAATCCATGAAAAAAGTTAAGAACGAAGCCGCACTGAGTAAAAAAGCCATTCAAGTTGGCGAAAACTATGCTTTAAAGCGAGGCTATGATGGTTTTTCTGCCACTATGTCAGCGAACGAGAAAACAGAAGCCATTTACCGTTTATTGGTTTTGGATAAATTGATTGTGGGGCTACCTGCGGATAAAGAAGATTTGCCAAGCATGAAACATAAACTGGCCTTGTGGATTCAAAAGCTACTGCCTAAAGACGATCCACTGCTTAAGTAATAAGCCACTCTTGCTGTTTGTTACCCAGTGACAGTGACGACAAAGTGACCACTTTTAGTCGATAGGAAGCTGGGTGACATTCTTGACTTCACGCATTGTGAAATGGCTTTGTGCTTCTTGGATATGCGGTAACTGTAATAACTTGCTGCGTAGAAAGGTTTCATAACTGCCAATGTTTTTTGCGACCACTCGCAAGCTGTAATCCATCGACCCTGAAATCGTCCAGCATTCCACCACTTCTGAAAAGTCGACAATAGATTGTTCGAACTCATCCAGCATCTTTCTGCCATGGGAAGACAGCTTTATGTTCACTAACACCACAATATCTAACCCCACTTTATGACGATTCAAAATCGCTTGAGTAGATTGAATGTAGCCCTCTTGTTCCAGGCGATTGATTCGTCGCCAACAAGGAGATTGTGATAAACCAACATGATCGGCTACTTGAGTCGCGGTTAAGGTCGCGTCTTTCTGCAGTAGGTTGAGTATTTTGCGGTCAGTCTGATCCAGATCATCCATAGGGAGCTCGTTGTTGATGGTTAGCATGTCTTCTGCTTTTCTATGCAGCGTTTTACCATTCAATAGGCTTATTGTTCCAGTCTAAATACGCGGCTTGTTGGTCTACGGGCGCACTCTCTAGTACCGATAAAACCCTTTCAGCGACAAATTCAGGGGTAAACAGTTTGTCTTTGGGCACATTATTTTGAAAGGGTTTTGACAGGGGCGTGTCTGTTGTACCTGGGTGAAAGGCGATGAGTTTTACGTTCGGGGCGCGTCTTGCGTATTCAATGGCACTGGTTTGTATCAGCATATTTAAGGCGGCTTTAGACGCGCGATAGCTGTACCAGCCGCCAATTTTATTGTCTGCGATACTGCCGATTCGAGCGCTGAACACCGCGACTTTTACCGCGTTTTCGCTTTTTAGTAATGGCAAAAGACGACTGATCCAAAGCATCGGAATAATGCTATTAGAGTGGTAAAGGCGAGCTAATTGATCGGCGCTAATGTCTTCGAGTTTTTTCTCGGGCATGCGTGAGGAGGCCGACTCGTCGTTGGCCTCATTGTGTAATACGCCATTGCAAATGAGCACTCTGCTAAAAGTGCCAGCATAAGGTTTTAAGGTGTGGCAGATGGTGTCGATGGAGTCGTCACTGTAATCGCATAATAGAGACGTGACTTTGTTTGCGAAAAGGTTAGCTGGGGTACGACTGACCGTGAAAACCCGTTGGCAGTCAGGGTCTTGTGCGAATAGCGCTGCGGCAGCTTGGGCTATGGTACTGCTCGCGCCAATGATAAGGGCATTGAAAGGCATAGCATTGTCCTCAATCGTTCTGTCTGAATAAACCTCAAAATGAGTGATGCTGCAGTGATAAATGTCCGTTTCTTAGCCTGATTTCTTAGCGTTAACCTAATGGTGCAAGGCGCCTTATTTGATGGCATTTGGGCTAATGCTAAAGAGCGTTTTATTAATAATGTGGAAAGAGCACTAAAATATGCAAAACGCAAACAATAGTGATGAGCACAAAACGTGTTCTAGAGTGGCCATCGCTGTGTGCGAAAAGCAGTTTCAGGCAACGGATTTCTAGCCAAAAAGTTGAAATAAAGCCGAGTAACAAAACGACGACAGCAAGAGTCGGGACTCCCATTAGCAAGGTTCCCCATGCCAACAGTGAGATAAGATGGCTAAACAGCATCACGCGACGACTATAAGTGCGCTGAGGATTTTCTATAACTTGCCCAAAAACCACGCCATTAAAGAAGCTCAAAATAATCGCACCGTAACTGGCAAATAATTGAACGCCAGAGTAACCCATTAAACTTGTGCCTGTTATGGCGAAGAGCGTCCATATTGCAAACGGGAGCACGCCAAAGAGGCCAAAAAGAACAATAGGGAAAATGGAGGTTGAGCGCATAGAAAATCCTGATCTCGGCTTCAAATGTGTAATTAATACGAATTATCTTACAAAATGAATGCAAAAACACCCTAAAAAGTTCAAAAAAAGAATGTTTTTGTACTTGCATCCTCCGCTATTTGTGAATTAACGATAAGCGTCCTAGCTAAATGAGAAATACTGTCATTCCCCAGCTGAAAAGCGATTTTATTTTCCCGAGTAATCGCCATTGAGGGAAATTCGGGCACAGAGTACAATGCCTAGTTATAACTTTCTTTGATATGCGCTCTTAGTTATGTCGAGCGTCTTTTCTATTAACGAATTTGCTTAAGGTGTGTTTAGAAATGCCAGCTAAAACAATGGATGAACTCGTTTCCCTGTGTAAACGTCGCGGATTTATTTTCCAAGGCAGTGAAATCTACGGTGGTATGCAAGGCGCTTACGATTACGGTCCGTTAGGTATTGAGTTGAAAAACAACCTAAAAGCGGCTTGGTGGCGTTCGATGGTTTACGAACGTGACGACGTAGAAGGTTTGGATGCCGCCATCATCCAAAATAAAAACGTCTATAAATATTCTGGTCACGAAGATACCTTCACTGACCCAATGGTCGATTGCCACGAATGTAAATCTCGTATGCGTGCCGACCACATGAAAGACATTAAAGTGTGTGATAACTGTGGTTCTACGAACGTAACAGAGCCTCGTGACTTTAATCTAATGTTTAAAACCAATGTCGGTCCAATGGTAAACGAAGAGTCTTACACTTACCTTCGTCCAGAAACCGCACAGGGTATTTTTACTAACTTTAAAAACGTGGTTGATTCAACTTCTCGCGCTTTGCCTTTTGGTATTGCTCAGATCGGTAAATCTTTCCGTAACGAGATCACGCCACGTAACTTTATTTTCCGTGTTCGTGAATTCGAACAGATGGAATTAGAGTTTTTCTGCAAACCTGGTGAAGACGAAAAATGGCATGAGTTCTGGGTCGGCGCTCGTAAGCAGTGGTGGTTGGATCAAGGCCTAGCCGCAGAAAATATTGAATTTGAATACGTAACGGGTGATGACCTAGCGCATTACTCAAAATCGACTGTGGATATCTTGTACCGTTTTCCACACGGTTTTGAAGAGTTAGAAGGTGTTGCTAACCGTACTGATTACGATCTAGGTTCTCATACCAAAGCACAAGAAGAGTTTGGTCTTTCTGCGAAAGTGAAAAAGAACGAACACTCTACTGCGAAATTGGCGATTCGTGATCTAGAAGCGAACAAGTGGGAAGTGCCTTTCTGTATCGAACCTTCTGCTGGTCTTGACCGTGGTTTGCTTGCGGTAATGACAGAAGCTTATACAGAAGAAGAGCTGCCAAACGGTTCGACTCGTACGGTTCTTAAATTTAAGCCTCATCTAGCGCCGATCAAAGTCGCTATCATGCCGCTTAAGAAGAACAAGCCAGAGATCGTTGCGCTAGCGAAAGAATTGAAAAACAAGCTTCAAAAACTGGGCTTGGGTCGTATTCTTTATGAAAACACAGGTAACGTAGGTAAAGGCTACCGTCGTCATGACGAAGTCGGAACACCAATCTGTGTCACCGTCGATTTCGATTCTATCGAAAAAGAAGGCGCACCAGTGACCGTTCGTGACCGTGACACCATGGAGCAAATCGTAGTAAACGCAGTGGACCTTCCTGCTTACGTGATCAACTACTTTATCAACCAAGACTAATCTCTTGATGCTCTAAAGTCGTCAGATTAAAAAGCCGTTATCATGACAACATGATAACGGCTTTTTTGTTTTTGAGGATTAAAGAAGTTTGGAGAAGATTACAGCACCATGGCCGCTATCCAAGCAAAGATCACCATACCAAAGTTGGCGTGCATAAAGGTAGGGATAACGGAGTCACGCACATGGTCGTGCTGACCATCGGCATTGAGTCCTGAGGTTGCGCCAAGTGTAATGGTTGAGGCTGGAGAGCCGGCGTCGCCTAATGCTGCAGAAGCACCTAATAATGCAACCGCCGCCATTGGCGAAAACCCTAATGTGAGGGCAAGAGGAATATAAATAGGCGCTAAAATAGGCACGCTGGCAAAGGAATCCCCAAAGCCAATGGTAATAAATAAGCCAACAATTAACATGATGGCCGCCGCTAGGGCTTTGTTGTCACCAATGATTTCAGCAGACGCTTGAACTAACGGTTTAATTTCTCCTGTCGCATCTAGGACACCTGCAAAACCAGACGCAATGGTGATGATAACGGCAATTTGCACCATCATTCTCATGCCTTCGGTAAACACATCATCCTGTTGGTCCCAACGGAATATGCCAGAAAGAGACAGAATCATAAAACCAATCATGGCACCAACAAGCAGTGAATCAAACAGGATCTGGATGGCTAAGGTTGCCGCAATGGCGATCAGGGTCATGATCAGCTGAAACGGTTTAAGTACAGTGTCTTTGGTTTTATCCAAATGCTGTTGTGCAATCTCGCTAACTTGGTAATCGCGAGGCTTGCGATAAGTAAAGAAAACCGCAACCAACATCCCAGCTAAAATCCCCATAACAGGAAGAAACATGGCTTTTGGTACCATGCTTGCCGTAACAGAGAGGCCATAAGCGGAGCCAACGTCATTGACGTTGGCGAGCAAAATTTCATTCAGGAAGATGGCACCAAAGCCAGTCGGCAACAATAGATAGCTGGCGCTGATAGAGCAGGCCAAAACACAGGCTACAGCACGACGGTCAATGCGCAATTTATTAAACACCACCAAGAGAGGTGGAATCATCACAGGAATAAACGCAATGTGCACAGGCACAGCGTTTTGCGACAAAATGGAAGACACCATAAAGATCAAATAGAGTAGCCATTTGACTTTCTTTTGCTCTTTTACGCTTTCGTTACCCAGCAAACTGACCATTTTTCTGGCCAATAAATCCAGAATGCCGCTGCGAGCTAGTGCCACCGCTAACGCGCCTACCATGATGTATGTCATACCGACTTGCGAGCCAATTAATAAATTATCATTGATGGCGGCAATGGCTTCATGGGTAGACAAACCGCTGTGTAAGGCACCGACTAAGGCCGACGCGATGAGTGCGATGGTCACAGGTACTCTGACGATACACAGAAAGATCATCAGACCTATCGCGAGTACCACAGAGTTAATTGGCAAACTATCAGGGTTAAGAATACCGACGCCTAAAATAGCGCTTAATACACAGGCGATACTGATGACCCGATACGGTGGTGTATTGGACGAGGTTGTAACGTTATTGTTCATCGTGTTCACTTTTATCTGTTTGAAGGGAGTGAGAATAGAGAGCATAGGATGACATCGAGTCATTCCTATTAAGACGAATCTATTCACGGCAGAAAATGAGCCGAACTAATCTAGTTTTTAATCCACCTTCTGTAAATGGTCTTGCTCTATTAATGGGTAATAAAGGTGACTTTTTCTCTGGGTAGGAAGGGTGAATCACGCCAGAAAGGCAGAGGGGATTTGAAAATGCTTGTGTCTAATAGAAAAAAACCGTTACTAGGAAATAGTAACGGTTTTTGATGATTTTCTATTCGTGCTGTTTAGGCTTGCTAGATTAGAAGGTCATTCTGATTTTTGCGTTATAGCGGCGGCCGTCTAACACTTCTTCATAAGTATCGTAGTCCACTTCTTTGTCCAGTATGTTGTAGATTCCGGCATAAACCGTCACATCTTTGGTCAAAGCGTAGCTCATACCAGTGTCGACGAAAGTATAAGAAGGGATGCCTTTAGAAATACTAGTACGTTCTAGGCCATCGCTTGATTTGCCACGGTAGTTAACTCGTGCCCAAGATTTCATCTTGTCACTCATGACCCAGTTCGTTGTTGCATTGATCATGTGTTTAGGCAAACGGTTAAGTGGTTCACCTGCATATGCGCCTGTTTTCTGCTCGGACTCTGTGTAAGTGTAGTTACCCGTGAAGGAGACATCTTTTGTAATGTGCGTGTTCAGGGTTAACTCAACCCCTTGCATAACAACGCGGTCGACATTGTACCTCTGGCTTAGGTAGGTATAGCTACTATCTCCGTCGTATGTACAGGATGCATCCCCTGCACCGGTATCACAAATACGTTCTTCGGTGATTTTGTCTTTATAGTCGGTGCGATAAATCGTCCCGCTGATTTGCGTGCCTTTATGGTTGTTCCAATAAAGCCCCGCTTCGCCACTGACGCTTTTTTCTGGGTCTAGGTCTGAGTTGCCAAGTATTAGTGCGTTTCCGGTTCTACCGCCTGTGGCTTGTGCCCAGCCGTCTGTACCTTGGCGCAAATCAGGTGAGCGGTAACCTGTGCTCACGCCACCTTTAAGTGTCCAATTTGGAGTGAAATTCCAGTTGGCGTACAGGCGTGGTGAGAAGTTATCCCCGTAGTTTTCATCCTTGTTGTAGCGTAGCCCCGAAGTTAAAGAAAGGTCATCGGTCAGGAAGTATTCATCTTCCACAAACAGCGCCGCTTGCCAGCGGGTTAACTGATCAACACCATTACTTGAGCCGTTGCCAGAGTCATCAAGCTTTTCATATTGGTATTGGCCACCAAGGGTCAAAATATGGCTATCAAAGGAGATGGTCGTTTGGTTGTTTAAAACGGTGTCCTCGTAGTACATATCTCGACTTGGGTTATCGATCTTCTCATTGGTGATGTAGGTCTGAGCACTGGTATCACCAACAGTAATATTGTGGGTGACGGCGTAGTGATCGCGGGTGTATTTAGTATTAGAGGTAGAGGTAGACGATTTGCCTTCCGTTGTATCTCTATCTTGGGTTTCCTTGCCCGCTTCAAAGACGATGTCTTGATCGTCAGAAAGTTTCCAAGTGACCTTGGCGGTACCATTGTTAATGTCTTGGTCAGCATAGCCATTGGTAATGTCATCTTCATCACGCTGAGAAACTTGACCGTAAAATTGCAGCCCCAATTTATCTTTGATCAAGGGGCCATTTACCATAATGTCGGCTTGGCGGCTGTCGCCTGATTTGTTGTTGTCTTGAATTGTGGTGCTGGCGGAAATTTCGCCGCCCCATTTATCCTGAACCTTTTTGGTGATGATGTTGATAACGCCACCGAGTGCGTCTGAACCATAAAGAGAAGACATAGGGCCACGTACCACTTCGATATGATCGATAGCAGACAATGGCGGTGTCCAGCCTTGTTCGATACCTGAGTTATCGCTGTTAGGTCGCGTTTCACGTGAACCTTGGCGTTTACCATCCACCAAAATCAGGGTGTATTTACCACTCATGCCTCGCATAGAGATGTCTCGGCTGGAACCACCGCCCGTGACCATCACTCCCGGTACGTCTTGCAGTGCATCGGTCACATCTTTATAAGGTTTGCTTTCTAGTTCTTCTTGGGTCACCACGGTAATCGACGCTGGCGCGTCTGTAATTTGTTGCTCATGCCCAGATGCCGTGACTACTAGCTGATCTAAGGTTTTTGCCACATCGGTATTATCTAATGCGGTGTTATCTGCTGCCAATAGAATAGGCGAGTAGCTTGCTGCGCTAATGAAAGCGGCGACTAGTGTACGTTTAAAATGGCGTGGTGAAGAGGTCATTTTGAGCATTATCTCCTTATATATTTGAGAACTTTTGGGTATGATGTGAATCATTAAAAATAGTAGTGAGAATGTTTATCATTTGCATTTTCTTACATATTTGATGCGATGTGTTGACACGCTCTGTTTCAATTTCTGCAACATTGCTAAATAATGAATTTATATGACGGATTTTTTCTTATTTTCCGGAGAGGCTCTAGGACCGAAGTATGTATGATTTGAACGAAGTAAAGACGTTTGTATCAGTAATGGGAACCGGTAACTTAAAAGAGAGTGCGCTTGAACTTGGGGTGTCTAAATCGACATTAAGTCGTCGCATCAATCATCTTGAAACCGTGCTCAACCAGCCATTATTGCGTCGTCAAGCGAATCGATTAATTGCCAATGAAGCGGGCCTTCAATTTTTACCCTTTGCCCGGAAAATGCTTGAAATAGCCGATGAAGGACTGAAAGCGGTTGAAGATTTAAAAGGAGAGGTCACCGGTAAGCTGACAGTCTATGTGCATAATGTGCTGATAAGAGGCTGGTTCTCAAGTCGAATGTTTGAATTCTTGGATCAACATCCAGGCGTCAACATGGAAGTGAAAACCGGTAATAACCTTGTACAAGGTTTATCAGGAAATGACGTTAGCATTTGGGTGGGTCAGCCAGCAGACGAAGGTCTAAAAGCAGAGAAAATAGGCGAATTATCACAAGGTGTATACGCCAGCCCTCAATATCTGGAAGAAACGACTCATATACAGCACCCGAGTGAGCTTCATCATTACGCGTGGGTGGATATGATTAAAAATGACGAAGGTTCTATTTGCCTAGAGAATGATGTCGATGGGAAGGTGTGTTTTGAGGTGCCCGAAAGTCGTTTAATCGTGGATCAGTTCACGCTTCACGCAGACGCGATTGTGAGAGGCAATGGAGTGGGGATTCTGCCGAATTATTTGGTCGACATGCGAGCTAAGCATCATGCTGATTCCTTGGTGAATTGTTTACCAGATTGGCGTGCTGATCCTATGCCCGTCTACATCCAGTACCCATATGGGCATTTGCCGAAAAAGCTACAAGTACTGATCAACTATTTAAAAGAAGAGAGCCGACATTTTTATTGAGTGCTTGGAGATAGTACTGACTCTGGGCACCATTGAGATGCCCAGAGTAAGAGTTAAATGACGAAGGTAATTAATAAATTGAAACCAAGTGCCGCGACAAAGCCAATGGGCGCGGCGCGGAATAAAAGCTGAGGGAATAAAATAGTTCTGCTTTTTTCAGTCGGACAAGCGCCTAAGATCAGACTGCCACCAGATGAAAAAGGCGAAATAGCGGTAGCTTGAGCTCCGACGACAATGCAAATAAACAACATCATTGGATCAATCGACAAGCTTTCTGCGATGTTTGGTACAAGAGGAAATAAAGCAGGAGTAACCACACCAAGAGTGCTTGCAAAGAGAGACATAAAGGCCGCGACAACCCCAAAAGCTACCGGTACTAATACATCTGGAATGGTGCTACTGATCCAAGAAGCCAATAAGTTAATCGTTCCCGCTTTAATGGCAACAGAAATCAGCATGCCGACACCACATATCATGATCATCGTCCCCCAAGGTAAAGATGCAATTGCCTTTTTCTCATCGCCAAGTTTTAACAGTAAAGCAATGACTGAGAAAATACTGGCAATTAATCCGATATCCATTTTGGAGTTAATGAAAGTAATTGTTTCATTGTCTGGTGCGATTAGGTTGGCAATAGGTGCGATTAACACACAAGCCATCATCATTAGTGTCAGCACTAAAGTGTGGCGCTGCTCAGTATTGAAGGTACTTGGCTTGTTTATTTCAAAATCTGAACTTGTCATCGATGTGCGGTGTTTGGTAAAGAAAATCAGCACTGTGATAACAATAAATGGAATGATAGCGGTACTTAAGAAAATGCCGATTGAGTTAATAAAGGCTTGGTTTTCGGAGATCCCAGAATTGGCCATAATGCTACGAAAAATAATGCCACTTTGACTAGACATGAAGTTAGCCCCAGTCAGCGCCCCATACCCTACTGACATTGCCCCTACTGTCATGCTCATTCCAGTACGCTGGCAGAGTAATAGTGTGATAGGGGCCATAAACGCAAGAACTGTGTAGTAGCCTGCACCTAATGCTGAGATCAATGTTGTGCAGATGAAAATAGCGTAAGGCAGCAAGTGAGGAAAGCGACGACAGCGGTAGAGTAGGTGCTCAGCTAGCTTTTCCAGAGTGCCATTAATAATGGCGAAGCTATAAAATAAAGACACAGAAAAAATAATAAAAAATATTTTCAGTGGCCACATGTAAATAACAGATTTTGGTGATAAACCTAAGCCAAAACAGCCTAACAAGTAAGCAAAAGCAATGGCAAATAGACCAATGTTGATGCGGGTTTTATACCCTAAAACAATGGATAGTAGGATGGCACCTACAACTAGAAGACTCATCATAATTAATTTCCTATTGGTATTATTGTTATCTTATGGAAAGGGTCTAAAATTGAAACCGGAATCGGCTAGCAGGGTTATGAATCAGCACTTTATTTCTTTCTTCAGTATCTGGTAATAGTCGAGTTAGTATCTCGTATTGTGCTGAATAATTTGTTTGCTGCTCAAACTGAGTGTGAGGCCAATCGCTTCCCCACAATAAGCGGTCAGAATGGCCATAAGCTTCTCTCAATACCTCTAGCATTTTCTCTGCATCACTGAGGCTTGCGTGGCAGCGATACGGGGCGGATATTTTTGTCCATATAGCGTTACTTTTGAGTAGTGCTAAAAACTCAGTATGCTGCTTGTTATTTGGGTCAATTTTACGAGTTGTTCTCCCATAATGATCAACAATCACTTCGACACCAGCAGCTAAAATACTAGGTAAAATCTGGCTAAGATCTTCAATCCCACGTTGTATTTCAATAGCCCAATTTCTTTGCTGAATTTTACTTAAAAAAGCGCGCCATCTAGGGCTACTATAGTCCTCAAGCTGTTTGTTAATTAAGTTAAAGCGGACACCAACCACCCCAGAGCTGTCCAGCATATCCAGATCAGCATCGCTGATGCTGGGGTCAACGACGGCAATGCCTTTTAATCTCCCTGCATATTTGTGTAGTGCGTCCAACATAAAACGATTGTCGGTACCTAAAAAACTGGGCTGAACTAATACCCCATGAGACAACTGGTGCGCATCTAAATTATCAATAAAAGATGACGCTAACGCGTTGTATTCAGGGGCGTAGCGGCGGTTTTCCGCCATGGGCAAGTCACTACGAAAGATATGAGCGTGAGTATCAATACCTAAAATAGGTTGAGTTAAGTTTGTAGCCATGAAGCTTGTACCTTTGTCGTTATTATCATTATTTATTGCTGTATCTTTAAATTCATATATATGAATGTATGACTATATGTATAAAATATAATCGAGTCAATAATCATGGACGCAGGCAGTACCGACTATTAAAATAATTGCCTTTTAGGAGCCTAAAAACGAATGGAGCTATCGAAGTGTGGCCACGATGAGCGTTTGCCGCTTTATCAGCAAGTAAGGGATGAGATCTTTAAGAACATCCAATGTGGAGTCTGGCTGCCTGATGTTGCTATACCAACAGAAGCAGAGCTAACTAAACACTACGGCGTAGCTATTGGTACGATACGTAAGGCGGTTGATACTTTAGTGGCAGACGGTGTGCTTTATCGCAGCCAAGGGCGTGGCACTTTTGTGCGTCGGCCTGATTTTTCTTCATCTTTATTTCGCTTTTTTAGACAGGTTTCTTCGGATGGAAAGGTATCGATACCGACCGGCAACATACTCTCGCGTACGCTTGTGTTGCCACCGGAGCATATTGCTAAGTCATTAAAAATTAAGCCTAATGAAATTACGATTCGCCTAGAGCGTAATAGAGTGCTAGATAATAGTGTCGTGTTAACAGAAGAAATCTGGTTGCCTGAGAGTTTATTCGCAAGCTTATCCGACATTGAGTTAACATCGTTTGGTAACTTACTTTATCCATTTTACGAGAAACAGTGTGGTTTGCTGGTGGCTTCAGCAACAGAAACATTGTCCATTGAGTCTGCGATGCCGGAAACAGCAAGCGTACTGGGGATTGACGAAGGTCGCCCTGTGGCTGTTATTGAACGGGTTGCCTACAGTTATGATAAAACTCCGTTAGAATATCGAATTTCTAGAGGCCCAGCTGAAACCTTTCGTTATCAAGTTAATATTTCATAGTGTTTTTTATCTGGGTTGGCAGACTATTGGGGTAGACGTGTTGGTCGCATAAATGTAAAAAATCATGTCTATAAATGCCAGCATTTCGGCGATTTTAGAAATTAATATAAGTTCCTTAGATTGTAAATAAATCCCCATCTTTTCTTTATTTAATAATAAATAGCATGAAAGAGATAAAAATGATCATCTCAATTGATGAGTATTGTTTTCTTACTCTATTCTTTTTAAAGTGCAGTTGTTTTTTGAAAGCTTTATGCAAATAAACTAAATAATGGTTGCGGTATGGATGAATGCATAAATTATCGTTTGTCAAAGCTTTATGATATTAATGACTGTTGAAGGGTTTTTAAAATGAGTACCGTTACCATATCGAAAGAAAAGCTTGAGTGGAGCCTATTGGGGCTGCGACTGAGTGTGTTTATTGTGCTAATTATGTGGACTGTGGATAAGTTTGTGAATCCTAGCCATTCCGCTGCTGTCATGAAAGTTTTCTATTCAATTCCTGACATAAGCGTCAGTATTGCTTATATCATGGGAGCCTTACAACTTGCTTTGGTGCTGAGCTTTTTGGTAGGTTTTCAGAGAAGATGGGCAACATTAATTATATTAATCATGCACTTAAGTTCTACTCTAGTGTCTTTTGGGCGTTACCTAGACCCTTGGGCAGGATCAAACTTACTCTTTTATGCTGCATGGCCGATGCTGGCGGCGATTGTGGCTCTTTACCTGTTTAGAGACTACGACAACAAATTCTCTCTGGGTAAGTAATCGGTTATATCGATTTTTCTTAACAGAAAGCAAATGTAAATTTTTAAAAAGCATGTCTTTATAGATGTGCTTTTTTTATTAAGTAATTGATGTTTTTATTAAGTAATTGATATTTTTCTAAAGTAAGTGATCGCTAAAATAATGGTTTGCTGAAGTGGTTTTTTTTGTTTGAAGTGTTTTGTTTGTTTAGTGGAAGAGAGTTTTTTTAATGTGTTTTAAAAACGAAGAAAAGCGAAACCCAAAAAGGATTTCGCTTTTTTTAAATATTTGTTTTTAATATTTGATGTTAGCTATTAAATTAATTCACCACGGGCTGGGTAGTTTTTATTAATAGCAAAATCGACAGCACCTAGAACTTCTCTAAAGTGTGGTCGAGCAAATGGCATTGTGCTGATATTGCTCCAATATAAAGTACCATCAGGGCGAACAAGGAAAAATCCTGGTTCAGTAAACTCAGCCGGTTCTTCAATTCCGATGCTGGTTAATCCGCGTCCAGCGCTGCGATGTAATCCCCATGCTTGTGATTGCTCAGGCGTTAAGCCGTAGCCCATGGTTAGATTTTCAATCGCCCAGTCAGTAGAAGCTTGCTGCGCGCGTTCTTGAGTGTCGCTACTAAGGGCGATAATACTCACACCTTTTGCGATAAAGTCATCGGCTAAACGACTTAGTTCTTTTAGGTAGTCACGGCATTTAGGGCAATGTAGGCCACGATAAACGACGATCATGGTGAAATTCTCTGGCGTTTGCTCAGCCAAAGACCAAGTGCCTGTTAGAGTGTTAAGCGCTAACTCTGGAGTAGCGGCTCTAGGCTTTAGTACAACCATTGGTATCTCCTCATGTTTCGTTGATTTTTACTATAAGGGCATACTACGATAAAATTCGATACGATAGGTGTTTTATAATCCTAAATGTATTGCAGATCGTATTTTCATAAGGCTAGGTAAACAATGGATCGACTTTCTTCTGTGTTAAGCGCGTTTCGTCCAAAAGCCACCTCAGTGAGCAGTTGCCTTTTTTTGGAGGAAAAAGGGCATTTGCCCCTTTCTCCGGACGCAAGTTATTGGCTGTACATGATGGAAGGAGAGTTGACTCTACGAGCAAAAGACAATCAGCTAATCACCTTAAAAACCGGTGATGGGGTTTGGTTAGCGTCTGGTATTGCATTTGACACATCGCTCTCAAAAGCGCCTACAGAGAATCATAGTGAGGCAAACAAACTGCTGATCTGTGAGTACGATTTTGGCAAAAAAGCACTCAATCCGCTTTTAGACGTTGCAGGGCAGTGGGTCAAGGTAGAAAGAGGCGATGAGATCGCCCAGCAATTATTGTCGTTAAATACTTTATTGCTTACTGAAATCACCCAGTTGCGTTGTGGCTCTCAAATTGTCTTAGAGCGATTGGCAGAAGCGCATTTGGTGCATCTGTTGAGATCTTTCATGCAGGCCAAAAAAGTACAATTTGGTCTGCTCGCAGGGTTAAGCGATGCCAAACTCGCCAGAGCCATCGTGGCTATTCATGAATCCCCACAGCAAGCGTGGCAAGTGGCCAGTTTGGCACAACAAGCAGGCATGTCGCGCTCGGCGTTCAGCGGCCTATTTAAAAGTACCATGGGCATTACGCCGATGGCCTACCTTACCTTATGGCGCATGCGCCTGGCGGCTCAGCGTATAAAAAGAGGGGAGAGCAATCTAGCACTTCTCTGTGATGAGTTAGGTTATCAAAGCGAAGCCGCGTTTCGCCGCGCCTTTAAAAAAGTAATGGGTATTGCTCCTGGGGCGATAATTCGTCAGTCGTGAACCTTGAGTACGCCAAGAAAAGTAGCCTTTTTTCTGTATTAGACTGAATTTACAGGCAAAACCATCTTGGCATTGGTTGCGCATATAGCTATAATGCGGATCGTTTTTAGGGCCTGTAGCTCAGTTGGTTAGAGCATCCGACTCATAATCGGCAGGTCCCCCGTTCAAGTCGGGGCAGGCCCACCATATAAAATAAGCCTCTAGAAAGTTAGTGAAAACTGACCTTCTAGGGGCTTTTTTATTGGCCAAAATAAGCTCGATTTCTTGTTATAGCACTCAGTCTTTTCCGTTCTCCCCCTATGCTGTATGGCCCACATACTGGGTCATTGATTGATTATAGGCGGTGATTAAACTGATCACTAATATGTCTAATCAAGGCTTTGAGAGTCGGGTTAAGAAAGCGGTTCGAAGCATATAAAATGTGCACTGGTAATGGTTCTGGCGCAAAATCGGCGAGGACTTCGACCAAGCTTCCCTCTGCAATATCTTGATTTACATACAGTTCTGGTAACAGCGCCACACCGTGTCCGGCTTTTGCGAAGGTGAGTAGGCATAATGATTCGTTGGTTTCTAGATCGCCATTCACTTTCACCATTTTATTTTTATCCTCTATTTTATAACGCCAACGTTTTGGTGTTGTGAGTGCTGTATTTATCAAGCAGTTATGATCCGCTAAGTCTTTTGGCATAAGCAGAGGTGGGCGAGTGTCGAGGTAACTGGGCGCCGCAACGGTTTTGAAAGCGATGTGGCCTAGCTCACGGGCGTATAAATTTGAGTCTGCTAAGTGGCCTGCTCGAATGGCAAGGTCATAATCTTCTTCGATCAAATCGACTTTTCGATTCATCAGAGAAAGCGATATTTGTACTTCAGAATGCTGAGATTTAAAGCCAGAGAGTATCTCGGGCAGGATGTGTTGACCAATCATCATCGGGGCTGTGATGCGCAATTTGCCTTTTAGCGTTTGAGGGTTCTGCGGACTCTGTTGTAGGCTCTCAACTTGATCCAATATCAATGCCATTTTTTCTAAATAATCGCGTCCTTCTTTTGTTAGGTGCAAAGAACGAGTGGTACGGTTGATTAAGCGAATCCCCAGCCACTTTTCCAACTCATTAATTTGTCGACTGACCGCCGATGGCACCAAATTTAATTGCTCTGCTGCTCGAGTAAAGCTTTGCTCTTTTGCAACCTGTTGAAATATTTGAATTGATTTGATGATGTCCATTAAGCTTCGCTTCTTTTTCGAGATTTAATTGTTCAGTAAAAATGACAAGTGAAATTATATTGTTGATATTTTTCGCATTATAAATCAAGAGTAAGATCCTCACTATCTTAAATTTTTATGAATAGTGGAGACTAAAATGAAGATTGTTTTAATCGGAGCGACGGGCACCGTTGGTTCAGCGGTAGCGAAAGAATTAAGCGAATTTGATGTTGTAAAAGTGGGTTTTAGTGGCGGTGATTATCAAGTCGACATTGAAGACAGAGCCGCTCTTGATGCCTTGTTTGAAAAAATCGGTATGGTAGATGCCATCATCTCAACGACAGGTCAGATCGCCTTTGGTCCCATCAAAGAACTTAATTATGAGCAGTTTGCGACGACGGTAAACAGCAAGATTTTGGGGCATATTAACCTTTTTCAGGCTGGTCGTGAGTACGTTAAAAAAGGCGGCAGCATGACCTTTACTTCTGGCTATTTGGCTCAGCATCCTATCGAAGGGTCATCGGCTGTTAGTCTAGTGAATGCGGCGTTAGATTCTTTTGCTAAGGCGGCTGCATTAGAGTTAGCCGGTGAGCTTAGAGTGAATACGGTAAGCCCAAGATTCTTAAAAGAAACCCTAGAGCAAATGGGCATGGAGACGGCAGAAGGCGTGTCAGCAGCGGATACGGCAAAAGCGTATCGCCACGCGATTCTAGCCACAGAAACTGGTCAAGCGTTTGATACCGCAGCGTTTGTTACTGCAGACTAGGCTGTTCTCGAGATAGACCATATCAATGATAAAGCCCATGAAGCGTCTGTTGAGACAAGTTTCATGGGCTTTTTATTGGCTTATTTAAACGTGCGTTGACGAACTTTTTCTAGGCGATTGAGTATCTTATCAAGACGTTCAGGTTTGACCATGAATTCTTGAAAGCCCTTCATGCCTTCTTTTGCCATATTAGGGTGAGTGTCACGGTCATAGAACTGAGCGGTGCCACTGGCGTTGCTTAATACTTCTACGCCTTTGTTTAAGAAGTAGTTATCCACCGCAGAGGCGTGTTTGTTAGTGGGGATTTGCAACAAAGCAGCGTTGACCAAGGTTTGGTTCTCTGCCCGCGCCATAAACTTAAGAAACTTCCGAGCGTCTTTTTTATTGTGAGCTTTGGCGGGTATATGAATGGTGTCGGTTGGCGCGTCTTCCGCGACAGGAACGTTAGGATCTATGATGGGGAATTGAAAGAAGCCCATTTTTCCATCCAGTTCTTTAGGGAAATTCGGCGCAATATAGTTACCAATCAAGTACATGGCCGCTGTGCCATTGTATAGGAAAGGCTGTGCTTCTTGCCAAGAGTAAGAGGAATGATTGGCCAAGAAGTAGCCTGGTTTCACCAGCTCTAGCCAATATTTGAATACGTTACGTACTCGCTCGTCAGTATAAGCGATGCGACCCTCCATCAAATCCATGTGAAATTTAAGCCCATTAAGGCGCAAATCTAGGTAGTCGAACCAAGCGGCAGCAGGCCATAGAAATTTTGTCCCAATGGCGATGGGGGCAATGTTATTGGCTTTTAGTGTTGCGCTGGCGTCTAGTAAGTCTTGCCATGTTTTTGGCTCAGAAAGGCCATACTTTTCAAACAAATCTTTGCGGTAATACACGCCTACTTGGTAGTAGGTGTAGGGAATGCCCCATTGCTTATTGTTGATTGTCATGGAAGACAAAGAAGACGGCATGCTCTCTTTGAGGTTGAGCTCATCCCAGATATCACTGACATCGTCAAACAAGTTCCGATCGACAAAGGTCTTCATACGGTTGCCCGCATACCAGAACACAACATCTGGTGGTGAGGTCGCTAACCAGTTACGAATGGCGGTTTTATAGGCTTCTTTATCGTAGAGGTTGTACTTTACGTCGATGTCAGGGTTTTCTGCTTTGAATTTGCTAATGATCTTTTCGAAGGCCGCTTTTGGTGCGGAATCGGCTTGGTCCGAATTGATCACAAGAGTATCGGCATGGGCTGAGCCTGCCAGTGCGGCGGCCAGTATCAATGGGCTTAATAGTGCGGAGAGTTTCTTCATGACGGTTCCTTTTTTCTTTTTATTTAGGATGGCATTGATTGTTTTATATTGCTTGCTTCTGTGACTCGATGTGATGAAAAAACTGAAATGTCTTTTCAATCTGCTGATGCCAATAAGGCCAGCTATGTTCTCCTGGAAAACGCTCAAACTGATGTGCTATGTTGAGTTTTTCTAGGTTCTGGTGCAACTCGACATTGGCGTCAAATAAAGGGTCTTCTACGCCACAATCAAAGCGCAAAGGAGGCAGCGTGGCAGCGTGTTTCTGACACCAAAAAAGCAGGTTATCTTGCTCGTTATTATCCCCACGATATTGGGTCAGCGGTGTCTTGGTAAAGTTACTCATTTGCTCGATCTTGGTGATGGCGGAGTGTGCGGAAATAGCGCTAATTTGCTCGCAGTACTTTGCTCCTAGGCGTAATGCGCCGTAGCCTCCCATCGACAGGCCGGTCAGATAAATACGGCTGGATTCAGAAACGCATGGCACGCTTTGGATAACGGCTGCGAGTACATCTTGCATGATCCATTGCTCGTAATTGCCGCTGTGCATTGGCAAATAAGCGGAACCGTCGTGCAAGCCGCCATCAGAAGGCATCACCAAAACGAAATCCTGTAGATTGTGAGTGCGTTTTACGGTTTCGTACACCAGATGAACGCCGCCTAAATGCATCCATACCCAATGATTCCCATAGACGCCATGCAGCAGCAAAATAATCGGGACGTTTTGCCCTTGGGTGTTCACGTTGTACACAGACACATCATGGCGACGTTCAAGATGAGATGAATGAATCGTCAAAAACTGCGTGTTATCGGGTGTGTAAATGGGGTTGGACACTTCTAAGCGTTTGATTGTCATGATTTGTGCCCTTAATCAAACACCACGACGCCTTTGGCAATGCGACCATGGATCAGGTCATCAAAGCCTTGGCTTAGGGTGCTTAGTGAGTATGTGAGACTAACCAGCTCATCCAGCTTTAAGTCGCCTTGTTGGTATTGCGACAAAATGCGGGGAAAATCGCGTTGCGGATTGCACATGCCGTATAACGGGTTGATGTATTTTTTATCCCATTCGAAAAGCTGGCAATCAAACTCGATACGTTGCTCTATGCCGCTGACTTGCACGGCGGTGCCAGCATGACGGATCAAGGCTAAAGGCGCGGCGCCAAGCGCTGGAATCGCGGTGCACTCAAACGCGTAGTCGGCCCCGAGGCCATCAGTGAGTTGCTTCACCTGAGCGGTTATCTGTCGAAAATCTGGGTCATTTTTATCCGCGATAATGCCATGAGTCGCGCCAAAGCGTGTGGCTTGGTCAAGTCGTTCTTGGGTGATATCAATCGCAATGATCATGCGGGCGCCAGACACCTTGCTGGCTTGAATCACATTGAGCCCGACGCCACCACAACCAATAACACAGGCTGAGCTGCCCGCTTTTAACTGGGCGGCGTTCACCACAGAACCCCAACCAGTCATGACGCCACAACCAATAATGGCGGCGGTAGGGAAGGGGATCTCTTTAGGAATTTTGACCACAGCGGCTTCTTTTACGACGGTCATTTCACTCATGGTTCCTAAATGAAAGGAACGTTCGAGGGGGCGCGTGTCATGCTGGCAAGCAGCGGCATGAGCATGCCCTTTAAGCCCACAACCACAGACAGGGGAATGGTTGGCGCAAAGGTGCAAGTTGCCTTCTGCGCATTGAAAGCATTGTCCGCAAGGAATTGCCCAATTTAAAATGACATGGTCGCCAACCTCGACACGAGAAACGTGTTCGCCTACTGCAGACACAATGCCTGCGCCTTCATGGCCAACAACAAAGTGTTTATTCCAATGTTGGATAGAGTCCCAATCAGTATGGCAAATGCCACTGGCTTTTAGGCGGATTTGAACTTCGTCTGCAGCAGGTAGGCCAACGTTGATCTGAGTAAGTTGATAATAACCTTGGCCGTTTGAAACGATGGCTTGAACCTGAGGCATGGCTTTTCCTTAACGCTTAAAAGAGGGTGATAGTTCACTCATTAACCTCGATTAGAACATGCAAGGGAGACGCTATTCTGCCAAATGATTGTCCCGTAATAGCATATATTTGTGGTTTTCTGTGTTTTGGCTATGCTAAAGATAATAAGCAATATCTGATACTTTTGTTCGTTGTGATGCAGGTTGAAATACAATAATGATAAAAACACAAACCTACTGCGAGCCTTTTTGTATTCAAGAAGGCTACCAATTTGAAGTCCATAGCGTTGCCTATGAAGAAGGGGAAAGCTACTCGTGTTTTATGCATTTTCATGAAGTGCACGAGTTTATTATTTTTGATCAAATAGACGGTTCATACTTTTACTCGCAAGGTGAATCCCAGCTCAAAGACAAAGACATTGTTTTTACCCCAGCGCTGGAAACCCATGATTTTGAATTAAACTCAGGGCAGAAATCTTGGACTATTGTGCAGTTTTTACCTGCCTTTTTAGACGATAATAATCTCAGCAAAGAGGCCGACTTCCTTCAGTTTGGCATTCATCTACGCTTAGGCAAAGAGCAGTTGCTCAACGTGCAGCAGCAAGTGGCGTGGCTAAAGCAGAGTTATCAAGCCGATCCACACAGTGAGATGAGCTTGACCTTATTGAAGCTGTTGATTATTTGGGTCGTAGAACACGCTAAGCCAGTCAGCTATTTACATGCCCAGCCGATTACTAAAAGCAAAGGCTATGAGCGTCTTGAACCTGTGATTGACCTGTTTCGGCATCATGCTTATGTTGAGCTTTCTTTGGTGGAGGCCGCGGCGCTTTGTCATATTTCAACGTCGTATTTCTCGCGCCTTTTCAAAAGTGTTTTTCGTTTTAATTTCTCTGAATATACGATTCGGCATAAGCTTTACAGTTCGGCTCGTATGCTGACACAAAGCAATAAATCGATCACAGAAATCAGTTATGAATTGGATTTTTCAACGCCGTCTCATTTTATTTCTGTGTTTAAAAAACAGTTTTCAGTCACCCCAAAACAGTATCGAAATGAGCTGTTAGGGCGTTCAGTGGCTAAAACATCTTAGTGCAAATATTTGATATTTTTGAGCGATAGTAGCGTTTTTCTTTGGCTTGTTAGTTCGTAATCTAATGGCATATCTATGTTGTTAGAGGAAGGCCAATCATGACGTGTTTTGATCAACTACTCAGCGTACCAGAGGACACCATCACGGCGTTTAATCAACAAGGCCATGTGCGAATCAATGGCGTGTGTGATGAACCGCAAGTAGCGTTGAGTCGACAAGCGATCCGTTCCGCTGTAGAGGATCGTAAATCCCGCCTTGCCCTAAAACCGCTCGAAGAACGCGACACTTATGGTAAAGCCTTCTTACAAATCATGAACTTATGGCCAGATTACCCAGAAGTCGCAAAGTTTGTTATGGCGAAGCGCTTTGCCGGTATTGCTGCGCAATTGTTAGGCACAGACAAGGTGCGAATTTATCATGATCAGGCCTTATACAAAGAGCCTTATGGTGGCTTAACCCCTTGGCATCAGGATCAATATTATTGGCCGTTAGAGACGGATAAAATCCTCACCATGTGGATGCCTTTAATTGATATAACAAAGAACATGGGCACGCTGAATTTTGCCAGTGGCACCGGTAAGGTTGGGTATTTGGGGGATATTCCTATTTCAGATGAATCTGAAAAAATCCTTAGCGATTTGTGCCAGAAACGAGGCTTTGAGATAGTTAATCATGGTGCAATGCAAGCGGGTGACGCGACCTTCCATTCGGGGTGGTGTTTGCACGGAGCCCATGAAAACCAATCCAATGTGATGCGTGAAGCCATGACCATTATTTGGTATGCCGATAACACCAAAATTATCGAAGACCCAGATAGCCAAGGGCGTTGGAACAAAGGCCGCCGAGATGATATGACTCGTTGGTTGCCAGATCGCCAGCCTGGGGAAATGGCCGATGGCAAACTTAACCCATTGATTGAGCCCTTTTCCTAGGGGGGCTTCTCGTTTTTTATCGAGTTCTTCTCGTGGTTTTATCAAGAGTCCTGCAGGTACTTTCTTTCATTGAGTACCCGCTTTAAGGAAGAGGCTTTACTTCTTGTATAGATTGGCTTCTTCCTTTTTTTTATTCCGAGGTTGGTGAGTGCTTTTGAGGACAAGGAGAAGCTAGGCGTTGGCGAGTATTTTTAGTGCAATGCCTGCGGCGGCGGTGCGGTTTTCGACACTCAGTTTCGGAAAAATCTGCTCTAGGTGCTTGTTCACGGTTCTTGGGCTCATATCGAGTATTTGGGCAATCTCACGGTTGGTTTTTCCATTGGCGAGCCAGTGCAATACTTCGGATTCTCGTTCTGTTAATTCCAACTCTTGGCGTAATAAATGGGGGCCGGTGGGGCGGCGTCCGTCTTCTAATTTGAGTAAGCGTTCTTGTCCTTGTTCTGCGCTCACGATTTTAACCGACAATGGATAATCTAACCCGCTGAGTGGCAAACGACTGTCTATTTCGGGCTGATGATCAAGCCACTGTTTTAGTTGTTGGGTGAGAACCTTGTGCTGCCATTGGGTTGAGGCGCGTGCCTTGGCAAGCAGCGCATAGGTTTGTGGCGTTGCCCACATTATATTACCGTCATCGGACACCGTCATTAGGTGTTGGCCTGTGCTATCCAGCGCTAATTGAGCGCTGCTGGTTAGGCGAGCATTATTAAGATGAACCTTCATGCGTGCCAGCAACTCGCTAGGCTTGATCGGCTTTGTTAGGTAGTCGACCCCTCCCACTTCTAGGCCTCGAACTATGTCATCTGTGTCACTCAATCCGGTCATAAAGATCACCGGAATGGAGGCCAGACTTGCGTCGGCTTTTAGAGCTCGGCAGGTTTCAAATCCGTCCATGGTTGGCATGATGGCGTCGAGTAAAATAATATCAGGTCGAATGCGCTTGGCGATGGTGAGGGCTTGTTTGCCTTCTAGTGCCACCAGCACATCCATATTCGCGGCTTCTAAAGTGTCGTTAATCAAGCTGAGCGCATCGGCAGAGTCGTCTACCACCAAGACAATGTCATTGTTCGTTTTCATCATGTTATTTTGTCTCCTGCGTTGCTTGAGAAGCTTGGCTCATGGCATCGATTGTGCTGTGTTGGGTTAAGTAAGTGGCCAAGATATCGAATTGAAAGGTGTTGTAAAACTGTTCGATCTTGTTCTGTTGTTCGGTGTTTAGTAACTCAAATTGCGCTATTTTTTGTAAGGTATTGCCCACGCCTTTTCGATACCCCATTTCAGCGAAGGCGACCAATTCACGGATCAGTTCATGGTCTGGAATAGGAGCCTCTGAGTCATTGTTGTTGTTTTTTAAGGTGTTTTTTACTGGCGAACAATAATCGACAGACGTCGTTTTGGACGCGGAATCTGGCGCATTAATGGGCGTTTGATAGACCCAATCAAGGTCAATATTGGCCGAGATTTTTTCAAGCAAGGTTTGGTTATTGACCGGTTTGACCAAGTAGTCATCAAAGGCGGCTTTTTCGTCGGGCTGTCTATGTTGTTCTTGGGCGTCAGCAGACAGCATAATGATAGGAACCTTAACGCCTTGTTGGCGCAGTTTTTTGGCCAATTCTAGGCCGTTCATGCCGGGCATAGAGACATCCAAAATAAACAGATCAGGGGCAACGTCGGGCAATTGAGACAAACAATGTTCCGCGTCGTAGGCTTCATAGGTGATGAAGTTAAGAGGCACTAAAATGTCTGCCAGCAAGCCACGCACCACAGGGTCGTCGTCCACCACAAAGAGCTTTTTTTGGAAGCCATGGTAGCCAATAACACGTTGTTGGGTGTTTTCTCGTAGGGTTTCTTTGTTTACCCAAGGGAGCATTAGGTTCACTGTAAACTCACTGCCTTCACCTACTTGGCTGTTGGCTTGTAAATCACCCCCCATAATTTCTGTGAGTAATTTTACTATGGTGAGGCCTAAACCTGTGCCGGGTAAGTTGGCGGTATCGGCATTACGAACCCGTTCAAAAGGGTCGAAAATACGCGCCATCTGATGCTCTGGGATGCCAGGGCCTGAGTCTTTAATCACAAATTCCGCCACTTGATTACGATAGCGAATAAAAAAATCTACACGGCCCGCTTTGGTGTATTTAATGGCGTTGGATAACAGGTTGATCAGAATCTGACGTAAGCGCTTTTCGTCAGTCATTACCGAGTGTGGCAAAGGGTCGAGAATGTGATGTTGGAAATGCAGCCCTTTGCTGGTGGCCTGCATCGAAAACATATTGCAGAGCTGTTCAATTAGCGCCGGTAAATCCACTGTGTTGCGATACAGGTCTAAGCGCCCCGCTTCGATTTTCGAAATGTCCAACAATCCCTCGATCAGGTCTGCTAAATACTGACCACTGCGCTGGATAATGTCTAAGCCATGTTGGTGTTGTGGTGGCATTTCATTTTTATCAGAAAGCAGTTGGGCGTAGCCAATGATCGATTGCAGTGGGGTTCTTAGTTCGTGACTTATCCCGGTTAAATAGCGACTTTTTGCCGCATTAGAGCGTTCTGCCAGCTCTTTTGCTGATTGTAGTGCCTTGTCTGTTTCCTGGTGGGCATCGATTTCTTGCGTCAGCTTTCGAGTTTGCCGATTGGACTCTTTTTGTGCCACCACTCGGCTTTCATGAGCGAGCAGAAACAGCCAAGAAAGCACCCCAGAAACAATTAAGAGTGTAAAAAAGAGGGTCCACATGGTCTGGCTTAATAGGGCGGCTTCGGAGAGCGTTTGCGGTGCCATTTGCCGATAGATTAAGGTCATCAGTGCGGCGTTAATTAAGTTGATCACCAGCAGCAGGGTGGCAAAACGCCCGAGTCGGGAATTGATTAGGCGCACAACTTTTTTCGGCAAAAACATGCGTTGAAACGCGATGCTCTGTTGGCTGATGCGGGCGTGAGGTTTGCAGCTGTCCATGCAGCGAACATCCAAAGAGCAGCACAATGAGCAAATCGGTTGCTGATACGCTGAGCAGTAGCTCATGTCGGCGACTTCAAAGGTGTTTTCACAAATGCCACAAGTGAGTACGCGATAGGTGATCTTCGGGTGTTGATCTGCTTCTAGGAGAATCAATGGCAGTAATTCGGGCGATTGTCGTGCTAAATAATACTTGCCCTTGGTGAGCCAAGCGATGGTTGGCACGCACACAAAGCAGCTGGCAAGACTGACAAAATGACACAGGGCTTTCATGGTGTCGCCAAACACGCCCAAATAGCTCACCAACCCCAAAATAGTCGCGATCAGCATGGAGCCGGTGCCAACTGGATTAATATCGTATAAATGCGCGCGTTTGAACTCCACATAATCAGGGCTTAATTTGAGTGGCTTATTGATCAATAGATCCGCTGACAAACACCCTAACCAACTTACCGCGGCGATGGCAAACACCCCCAATATGGCCTCTAGGGCTTGGTAAATCCCCAACTCCATGAGCAATAATGCGATGGTGACATTAAACACCAACCAGACCACGCGACCTGGGTGGCTGTGAGTTAACCGAGAGAAAAAATTAGACCAAGCAATTGACCCTGCATAGGCATTGGTGAGGTTGATCTTCATTTGACAGATAAACACCATGATGGCGGCCATGATGAGCGCGAGAATGGGGGAGTTGGTAAGAAACTCGAACACCCCTTGATACATATGAGTAGGGTCGGCGGCTTGCTCAAACGGCAAGCCATTTGAAAAGGCGAGGAAGGCCAGAAACGACCCAAGCAGCATTTTTATTCCCCCCATAAACACCCAGCCAGGCCCAGCAATAATCAGCCAAAACCACCAGCGTCTTTTATTCTCTGCGGTCTTTTCTGGCATAAAGCGAAGGTAGTCTACCTGCTCTCCAATTTGCGCCATGAGAGCAAAGAGCATAGAAGCGGCGGCGCCAAAAAGAATCAGATTAAAGTTACCGCTGTTGGGTAAGTCGGGGACAGTGTACTCGCTCCAAGCCTGGAAATGATCGTATTCGTTGAACACCACAACCAACAATGCGGTTAATTGCAACGCCAGCCAAATGTATTGGGTGAGCCACTGAAATCGGCTTATTGCCCGTATGCCATGGGTCACGATCGGTATCACAAACACCGCCGATAGAGCATAACCAATGGCTAGAGGAATACTAAATAAGACTTCTAGTGCCGAGGCGAGAATGGCGGCTTCAATGGCAAAGAAAATAAAGGTGAAGGTTGCGTAGATAAGCGATGTGATGGTGGAGCCTAAATAGCCAAAGCCCGCCCCACGAGTCAGCAGGTCAATGTCCAAACCGTGCTTGGCAGAATAATAGGCAATGGGAAAGCCGGTGATAAAAAACACCAGTAAGACGACAGCAATTGCTGCGATGGCATTCGTAAAACCATAATTGAGCGTGATGGCGGCGGCAAGGCCTTCCAGCGCCAGAAAAGCGGTGGCGCCTAAGGCGGTGTTGGCCACTCGCTCAATGCTCATTGTGTGGGTTTGTTTGGAGGTGTAGCGTAACGCAAAATCTTCCAGAGTTTGGTCAGCAACCCATTTATTATAATGGCGTCGAACTTTAAATATTTTTTGTGATACCGGCATGCGCATCTCGACAGAATAGTGAATGGCGGTAACGCCATGCATTAAAAAGGTGCGAATGAATAGTGTAATGCACCAATACTGTATCTCTAGATGTGAAAAAGCCGCATTAACTGAAGTCGTTTAATGCAAATACACAGATAGGTCCGTAATAACGGTAGATGGTGAGAAATCTTGCAGGCATCGTGCCACCCCATGGTCTTGCGGGGCGGCACGATAGTGAGCAGTTAGTCTTGTGCTGGACTTGGCTTGCGGTTACGACGAGCAGGCGCTAACGGCTTGCTGCGTATGCCTTGCCCTGGTGTAACATCTGCCTTTGGAGCGGCTTTTGCGCCATTTCCAGAGCGACGAGCGCCAGAGAATTTTGCAGAGCCGCCAGAACCTTGTTTTGCCCCAGCGTGCTGGTCACGTGGTGACTTAGCGCGTTTGGGTTTATTTGGTTTAATTGGACGCGTGTCTAATGTGGTGTCTGGCAACATATGCGTTGGCATAAAGTCGTCCACATAACGGCGTTCGATTAACTTTTGAGTAAGACGTTCAATAGCTCTTAGTTGGTCTAGCTCATCAGCCGCGACGAGAGAGATCGCTTTACCTGTTGCACCAGCACGACCTGTACGACCGATACGGTGAACATAGTCTTCTGCCACATCTGGTAGATCAAAGTTCACCACATGAGGCAATTGTTCGATGTCCAGACCGCGAGCGGCGATGTCGGTCGCAACCAGCGCTCTAACACGGCCTTCTTTAAAGTCTGCTAGGGCGCGAGTTCGTGCGCCCTGGCTTTTATTACCATGGATGGCGCTGGCACGAATGCCGCTTGCTTCAAGTAATTTCGTGATCTTGTTTGCGCCGTGTTTGGTGCGCGAAAACACTAAGACCTGTTCCCACTCACCTTCAGAAATCAGTTCGATCAAAAGCTCTGTTTTGCGTTTTTTATCGACCGGATGAAGCCACTGTTCAACCGAAACGGCTGTCGCGTTTCTTGGGGTAACAGAAATTTCAACTGGGTTGTTTACCAAGCCTTTTGCCAACTGACGAATTTCTGGAGAAAAGGTGGCAGAAAACAATAGATTCTGGCGTTTCTTAGGCAATATCGCGAGGATCTTTTTGATGTCATGAATAAAGCCCATGTCTAACATGCGGTCAGCTTCATCGAGTACCAACACTTCGAGATTGTCGAAGCGAACGGCTTTTTGATTGTACAAATCCATCAAGCGACCTGGCGTGGCGATAAGGATATCGGCGCCGCGGCGCAATGCCATCATTTGTGGGTTTATTTTCACGCCACCGAATACTACGGTGGATTTTAGCGCAAGGTGTTTGCCGTATTCTTGAACGCTGGCGGCGACTTGTGCAGCAAGTTCACGGGTTGGCGTTAACACAAGGGCACGGACTTGGTTACTTTTTGCAGGTTCGCCTTGGATTAGGCGTTCTAGCAATGGCAAGGTGAAACCAGCGGTTTTACCAGTACCCGTTTGGGCTGCAGCCATCACATCTTGACCTTCCAATACGGCTGGAATGGCTTGAGCTTGAATGGCAGAAGGCGTGGTATAACCTTGCTCTTCAATGGCTTTTAAGATGGGGGCAGATAGCCCAAGGGCGTTGAAACTCATAGGTGTTCTCATTTATTAAAAAAGGTGGGTGCTAGGCAAAGAAGTTCTACCTAGTATAGATTGTGTGGAGCTTACCCTATATCCCTTTTACATGCTATGTCATCGATGTTGGGAAAATGTACGATGACCTTTACAAATAAGGTTAAAGGCGTCGTACATCCACAGAGACCGACATTTGTTGGCTGCCACCGCCTTCAAAGATAACCCCTTGAAGTGGTGTCACATCGGCGTAGTCACGTCCCCAAGCGGTCACTATGTGCTGATCGCTGGGCATTAAATCGTTGGTAGGGTCGAACTCAACCCAGCCCAGTTCCGGCAGGAAAATCGCAAACCAAGCGTGTGAGGCATCGACGCCGATGAGTTTTTCTTGACCAGGCGGCGGTAAGGTTTCTAGGTAACCGCTCATATAGCGTGCCGGTAACCCAACGGAGCGTAAACAGCCGATGGCAAGGTGTGCAAAGTCTTGGCAAACCCCGCTGCGTTGCTCTAATACTTGCTCAAGTGGCGTCGCCACCGTGGTTGTATTGGGGTCAAAAGTGAATTCACTGAACAGTTTATGGGTAAACTCTAGCGTCGCTTTTAAGGCATTTTTATCCTCTGTAAACACTTCTGCGGCGTAATCCTGAAGTGCTTTTGAACGACGCACTTGAGAGGAGTCCAACAAATACTCTTTGGCTAAGCGCTCTTCAGGTGTGCTTGGCGCTTTTAGCAAAGCTCGTAATTGACCACAGCTGATGGTGCTTTTGGCTTGATAGGTCTCAAGGTCAATAGGGGTAATTTCGAAGTCACACGTTACGTCTATTTCGAGTTTTTTATGGGCTTCTTGAATCGAAAAATAGAAGGTTTGATTGCCAAAGTAATCGGTGCTTTCGTTTTGATAAACGGGCAGTGGCGTAATGCGTACTTTTTGATTAAGGCAACGCTGGTGCTGGGTGTCTCTGGGTAATAAATGCGCCATGTTGTAACACAGGCTAACGGGGGCACCGTATGAGTATTTTGTGATATGACGTACACGGTATCGCATTATTGGCTCCCCCAGCTATTTTCTACCAAGGAATGAGGCCCAGCGGTATGATCAAAATATTTGTCACTGATAAACACAGTAAACTGTTCTAGTTGCTCTAATAGTTGTGTCATGAGTTGCTCAAGAGGCAGCCGTGTTTGAGTGCTGCTGTCCACTTGAACGAGAGCGTCTAAATCGGCCAGTTGAATGTCATTCAACGACTTAATAATCAAGTGGTTTTCTGGGCTTAATCCTGAGGTTGGCAGATTATTGCGAGGCAGCTTTTTAAGGTGCTTACGCAACTGATTGATTTGATAAATCAACGACCTAGGGTTAGTGCCATCGAGCATAAGCAGCTCTAATCCGTATTCAACACGCGCGCGATTGCGGTAGCGTCGACGAAAAGAAATCAACGCCTCAACACTGAGTAGCACAGACTCAAGGACTTGCTGTTGTTGCGGCGCTGGTAATGGCTTGGCTAAAGATGAACGCAGTAGCGTGGCTGTTTGCAGCGCGCGCTCAGTACGACGGCCAATTTCTTGAAAGGTCCAATCGAGGCCGCGTAACATGCTTTCGTGGTTTAACCCAGATAAAGCCAGTAATGAGGTAACCAAGCTGTCGAGAGACTCTTCAGGAGCCGCAGGCAAGCCATTGGTGTAAGCGCGATCCAGTTCGTGAATGTGATCGCGTAACTCATTAATGATGATACGAGTGTCGGCGGAGAGCATTTCTTTGACTTGTTCACCACAGTTGATCATGGCTTGTAAGTTCGCTTTGATCGATCCGGGGCGATTGCCATCGGTAATGATGGACACTAATTCACTGTCTGGTGTGTCAATGAGTGCGTCGTCCGCGTCGGTAAATCCGGGCAAACAACCGGTTTGTATGGACACCATTTCCAGCATCAAGCGACGGCTTTCAGCGGGCAAGGGGTCAATGCCATTCATCTGCTTGAATAGGGTGCGTAGTAAACGCGTACTGAGTTCTGCTCGTTCAGCGTAGCGTCCCATCCAGAATAAGTTTTCCACAACTCGACTGGGCAAATTGGTCTGCAAAACTTCATTTTGCAAGATGACTTTGTCTGACAGCTGCTCGGTTTGTTTTTCCGGCTCGGAGGCCAGAATCCAGGTGTCCTTGCTTTTAGAAGAAGAGAGATTGGAGACTATGGTGTCTTTTTCCCCATTACTAACGCGCGATAAGCCACCAGGCATGACGGCAAAATGGCCTTGGTCTGAGACAGTGAAGGCGCGCAAAATGCTCGATCTCGCTTGTAATCCGCCATCTTGCCATACCGGTGCCACAGACCCAGGAATGTAGCTTTGTGCGGTATACAAATGAGGCTGTTTTTTGATCATGGCTAAGGTGTTTAGCTGTTGCTTTTCATTCAGTGTATGGCCATAAATACTGGGCTGATTAGGGTGTCGAATGGCCGACTTGATAATCAAGTCACTGATATTCTTAGTGACGTAATCGAAATCGTCCGCATCGCCGCACCACCAAGTAGACACGGATGGAATAGCCAGTTCAGAGCCGGTTAAAAAACGGCTAATCTCGGGGAGAAATTTCAATAACGCAGGTGTTTCAAGGACTCCGCTACCCAGAGGATTCGCTATGGCAACGTTGCCAGCACGAACCACTTCCAATAAGCCTGGTACACCTAGCATGGAGTCTGTTCTAAGTTCGGCTTGATCACAGTAAGCGTCATCAACACGCCGTAAAATCACGTCGACTCGTTCTAGTCCACTGAGGGATTTCATCCAAACCGCGCCATTACGAACGGTTAAGTCACTGCCTTGTACTAACGGTAGCCCCAAATAGTTCGCCATATAGGCTTGTTCAAAATAGGTGTTACTAAAGGCCCCTGGGGTGAGCATGACAATGCGAGGACTATCGGTCCAGTCACTGGCAAGTTTGGAAAGCATGCCTTTGAGTGAATGGAAAAACGCCGACAATCGGTGCACCTGACTGTCGCGGAAAATACTGGGAATGACGCGTGAAACGACGGTCCGGTTTTCCAGTGCGTAGCCCGCGCCACTAGGTGCTTGTGTGCGATCGCCAATGATCTGGAATTGACCGCTACTGTTGCGCACCATGTCGACACCATGCAACAGCAGCTGGTGGGGACCTGGGGTAATGATGTTGTCACATTGACGCAGAAAACCTGGATGACTAAAGAGAATTTCAGCCGGCAGAATGCCGTTTTTTATCAGCTCTCTTGGGCCATAGAAATCTTTTAAGATGAGGTCAAACAAAGAAGAGCGCTGTGCCAAACCTTCTTCTATGTGTTGCCATTCATCGCTTTGAATAACATTGGGAATCAAATCCAGCGACCAAACGCTTGGCGTTAATGGGTCGCTGGTTAGATTGTATGTCGCACCGTCTTCACGGAGTATGCGCTGTGCACGCGCTTGTCTATCGACCATGCCGACATTAGAGAGACCTCTAATGCTGTTGAGCAAGTGCTCCCAGTGTGGGCGCGGTTGGCGATCTTCCGTGAAGGCCTCATCAAAAGCATCCATTGGCATTTCATAATCAGAAAATAACGCCTGAGCGGATGATGAATCATCCGCTGGCGTACTAAGAATACTAGATTGAGATTGCATAGTGCGTGTGAGCCTAAAAAATTAACGATCAGAGTACAGTATACTGCTTACGCAAATCTAATGTATGAGGATATTCATCCATTGGCTCTTCTGCTGGTGGTGCCATGGCTTTAGGAGGCTCCTCATTGGGGTAAAAAGCCCGCAATGCATTAAACGCCGACGGTTGTGATAACTCGCCTTGGGTAAAGCCATGATCCCAGAAGCGATTGACACGACGAGCTTCCGCCTCGTTGCTATTGACCGGCAAATTATCATAAGTACGTCCACCTGGGTGCGTAACATGATAAGTACAACCGCCAATCGATAAGCCATTCCAAGTATCGATTAAATCAAATACCAGTGGCGTATCTGTTCCCAATGTTGGGTGTAAAGCGGATGGTGGCGCCCATGCTTTGTAACGCACCGCGCCAACAAACTCACCTTTACGGCCAGTAGAGCGGATTGGTACACGGCGGCCATTACAGCTCAATACATAACGACCTTCGGTTAAACCAGTAAGTTTGACCTGTAGACGTTCCACAGAAGAATCAACATAACGGGCGGTGCCGGAGGCGGTAATTTCTTCCCCAAGTACATGCCAAGGCTCGATGGCCCAGCGCAATTCAATTTCTACATCGTCTATTTGCTGGCGACCATAATGAGGGAAGCGGAATTCTTCAAACGGCGTTAACCATTCTAATTTGAATGGAAAACCGTGGCGTTGCAAGTCTTCCACGACTTCTTTGATGTCTTGCCAGACAAAATGCGGCAGCATGAATTTATCGTGCAAGCTGGTGCCCCAACGAACCAGTGGCTTTTTATAGGGTTCTTTCCAGAAACGTGCCACCAAGCAGCGCAATAGCAGCATTTGCACCAAAGACATGTGTGGATGCGGTGGCATTTCAAAACCACGAAACTCCAATAATCCTTGGCGTCCACTGGCGCTACCGGCGGCGTACAATTTGTCGATACAGAACTCTGAACGATGGGTATTACCGGTAATATCGACCAGTAGGTTGCGCATCAAGCGGTCGACCAACCAAGGCTCGTGAACAAAGCCATCGGGCATATTTTGAAAAGCAATTTCCATCTCATATAAGGCTTCGTCTCGACCTTCGTCTGGGCGTGGTGCCTGACTGGTCGGGCCGATAAACATGCCAGAAAACAAGTAAGAAAGGCCTGGGTGATGCTGCCAAAAAGTCACCAGACTTTGCAGTAATTCTGGACGTCTTAGTAAGGGGCTGTCTGCTGGAGTACGACCGCCAAGGGTCACATGGTTGCCGCCACCGGTCCCAGTATGGCGACCATCGAGCATGAATTTTTCAGCGCCAAGGCGTGACAAATACGCTTGGTGATACAAGGTTTCTGTATTGTGTACGAGCTCTTCCCATGAACCAGCAGGATGAATGTTTACCTCGATCACACCTGGATCAGGGGTGATCAAAAATTTCTGTAAACGCGCGTCTTTAGGTGGTTCATAGCCTTCAATCACGACTGGCAGGTCAAGCGTTGTTGCGACACTTTCAATGTGGTTCAACAAGCTCACAAAATGCTCTAGATGCGTGGTCGGCGGCATAAAGACATGCAAGCGTCCCTCTCGTGGCTCTATACAAAGGGTGGTGCGAATGACGTTTTTCAGTGTCTTTTCAGTCGCTTGTTTTTCTTCCGCTAACAAGGGCGCTGTTGGCTTTTTCGCGAAGTGCTGTTTGGCCACATTGTTAAGGACTGTTGCGCTGGCTTTTTCGGTTTTATTCGCGAGCGGCTGACGAGGGTCGAAAGGGTCCCGTTCGGGAATTCGATCTTCTTCGGCAACGGGCGGCAATGAATCCAAAGGAAGACGATAACCCATTGGGCTGTCGCCAGGAATCAAGGTGATGACGTCGCTGCGCATTGGCCACAGTGAACTTTGCCATTGATGACGGCTGGTATCGAACTCAATTGGCAAAATATAACCGGTTGTCGTGCTTAGCCCGCGGTTCAGCAGTTTGGCTAAGCGACGACGTTCTAAGTCGTCTTTTAGATCGGCTTTTCTTGGGTCGGCTGTGACTGGAAGAGACTGCTCTAGCCATAAATAGTAAAGCGTGTCTTCGTAGGTGTCTTGTAGGTATTTGCCATCCAATTTGAGGGCAGTACACAGCTGATCACCAAAGGCTTTGGCGTCTTTGATCGTGTGTTTGTAATCTTTATCGACGCGTGCGAGATAGTCTTGGTTGTGCCACAGCGCTTCGCCATCGGTGCGCCAGAAACACCCTAATGCCCAACGTGGGACTTCTTCTCCTGGGTACCATTTGCCTTGACCGTAATGCAGTAACCCATTGGCACCAAACTCTTTTTTCATGCGCAGTAAGAGGTCTTTAGCCAGTTTGAGCTTTTCAGCACCGAGTGCACCGGTATTCCATTGTTCGCCATCCATGTCATCGATGGAAACAAACGTAGGCTCACCCCCCATGGTTAAGCGGACGTCGCCTTCGTCAAGCTGCTTATCGACGGCAAAACCTAGGGCTTTGATGTTTTCCCATTCGCCTTCTGCATAGGGTTTGGTCACTCGTGGGTCTTCGTGAATACGAGTGACTATGTTGCTGTAACTAAATTCGCATTCACATTCGTCAATCAAGCCCGAAATCGGCGCGGCCGAAGCGGGTTCTGGCGTACAGGCTAATGGAATGTGACCTTCACCGGCAAAGAGGCCGGAAGTGGGGTCTAATCCAACCCAACCAGCACCTGGTAAGTAGACTTCACACCACGCGTGTAAGTCGGTGAAATCTTCTTCAGGGCCAGATGGGCCATCAAGGGCTTTGACATCGGAAGTCAGCTGGACCAGATAGCCAGAAGCAAAGCGTGCGGCCAACCCTAAACTGCGCAAAATTTGCACCAATAACCATGAGGTATCACGGCAGGAGCCTTTTGCTAGTGTTAGCGTTTCTTCTGGCGTTTGCACGCCAGGTTCTAGGCGAATGCCATAGCCAATATCGCCTGCCAAACGGCTATTGATCGCCACTAGGAAGTCGTTGATAGGCGTTTCTTTGCGGTCTACCGCAGACAGCCATTTGTCTAATAACGGGCAAGAGTCGGTGACTTGTAAATACGGGTCCAACTCTTTTTTCAGCGCTTTGTCATAGGCAAAAGGGTAGTTTTCTGCGTAGCTTTCGACAAAGAAATCGAATGGATTGATGACCGTCATGTCAGCGATGACTTCCACCATAAATTCGAGTTTATTGGTTTTTTCAGGGAACACCAAACGGGTTTGAAAATTGCCAAATGGGTCTTGCTGTAAATTGATAAAGTGCGTTTCAGGCAGTACTTTTAGTGAGTAACTGTGGATTTTGGTACGAGAATGCGCGGCCGGTTGCAGCCTCAAAATATGAGGCCCAACATTGATAAATCGATCAAAGTCGTAAGTGGTTTTATGCTGTATTGCTATTCTAATCGTCACGCGGCATCTCCTTGGCGAAAATTGAACCAACTCTCAGTAATGTGGTGGTTTATTTCGATGACTTTTAGTTGCAGATCATTGAGATAATCGTGGAACTCAGCATTAATGTCTTCGGAGCTGGAAATCGGGTAGTGCTGCTCGCTTAATGCTTTTATTTGAGCCGTGATAAGGCCCGCGCGCGGTAGCTTAGCCGCCGCTTCTCTAATTTGTTCTAAACAATAGGTAAGGCTTCGTGGGAAGCAAGGATCATTCAGTAAAAAGCTCACCGCTTTGGCGCCATTAATGGATGAGCGGACAGTACGGCGGTAGTCTAGGTGGGCGCTTTGCGATCTAAGCACTTTCGACCAAACCACCTGACCAAGACGAACATCTTCCTCTTCTTTCGATTGCAGCATCACTGACACGGCGGCATCAATAATGCGGCTATTCATGTCAGCACGTTCAAGGTAACGACCCATGATCAAAAAGTGCCAACCGCAGTCGCGACTCATGGCCCCAGCTAAGAGGCCGATGATTTTCTGGCAGCCTTCAATAATGGTGTTTAAGAAAACATGACGTTCCGAGCGGTTAATGCCTTGTTTGATATTTTGCCTAGCGTATAAATCCAACTCATTGATCAGCTCCCACATTTCTTCAGGCACAACGTCTCGTGTGGTACGAATGTTTTCGCGGACGGCTTTAAGGGAAGACAGCATGGAACCTGGGTTGATGTCATCGGCGAGCAAAAACTTCACCACATTGCGTTCGTCTTTTACTTTGTAGCGCTGTTCAAACTGTTCTACGCCACTGTTGATTTCAATTAAGTTGTACCAAGAGATTTCAATGTCTCTTGGGAGGTCAAAAAGAAGCTCGTCGTACACACTGACTAAGCGGGCGGTGTTTTCCACACGCTCCAAATAACGTGCGCTCCAATATAAGCGCTCTGCCACTCTAGATAACATAGTTATTGCCCCTTTGTTTCGACAATCCAAGTGTCTTTACTACCACCGCCTTGTGACGAGTTAACGACCAAGGAGCCTTTTTTCATGGCCACTCGTGTGAGTCCGCCTGTGGTGACATAGGTTTCTTTGCTTTGCAAAATGAATGGACGCAGATCCAAATGGCGAGGCTCTAATGTGCCTTTTGCAATGAGCGTTGGGGCCGTGGAGAGCTTCAAAGTAGGCTGTGCGATGTAGTTGCGTGGGTTGCTTTGAATGAGCTCTGCGAACATGGCTTGTTCTTTTTTAGTTGAGTGAGGCCCAACCAGCATGCCGTAACCACCTGATTCGTTAGCGGGTTTTACCACCAATTTGTCGAGGTTTTCTAATACGTAGGCTCGTTGTTCTGGGTCTTCACATAAGAAGGTTTTCACGTTCTTCAGGATGGGTTCTTCGTCGAGGTAATAACGAATAATAGCCGGTACATAAGCGTACACTACTTTGTCATCCGCTACGCCGGCACCTGGTGCGTTGGCGAGAGCCACATTGCCTTTGCTCCAGGCTCTCATTAAGCCTGGAACGCCCAATACGGATTCCGAATCAAACACGTCTGGGTCGAGAAATAAATCATCAATACGACGGTAAATAACGTCGACACGCTCAGGCCCATTAATGGTTTTCATGTAGACACAGTCGTCTTCTTCATCAACAAATAGATCACTGCCTTCCACCAGTTCTGCGCCCATTTGTTGTGCTAAGAAAGCGTGTTCAAAATACGCTGAGTTATAGATACCTGGGGTGAGTACGACAATTTCTGGGTTTTCTATGTCCCGTGGCGACAGCGCCGCTAAGGTATCAAAAAGGTGAGAGGTGTAAGAGCCAACAGGAAGAATGTCGTCGTTTTCAAATAGCTCAGGCAATACACGTTTTGTGATCGCGCGGTTTTCTAACATGTAAGAAACGCCAGAAGGAACGCGTAAATTGTCTTCTAACACATAAAAGTCGCCGACGTCGTCGCGCACTAAGTCAGTACCACAAATGTGCGCCCAAACGCCGAAAGCAGGTGACACGCCGACGCATTCTGGTCTGAAGTTTTTTGAATCTTTAATGATGTGGGCGGGGATAATGCCGTCTTTGATGACATTTTGGTCGTGGTAGAGGTCGTCGATGAATAAGTTAAGGGCTTTTAGGCGTTGTTTTAAGCCCGCTTCTGCAATGCGCCACTCTGACGCTTCAATGGTGCGAGGAACAATGTCAAAAGGCCAAGCTCTGTCGATGTTTCCTTCTTCGGTATAAACAGTAAAGCTTATGCCCATTTCTTGGATAGTGGCTTCGGCAGTGAGCCTGCGCTTTTCTAACTCTTCTTCGGATAAACTGTTTAAATAATTCAGTAGTTGTTCGGCTGGTGCTCTTGGCTTTCCTTGTGGGTCTATTAGTTCATCAAAAAAATCTTTTGATTGATATTGGCTACTCAAACTGTCCATTTACACCTCGCTTTATTATTAGCTTTTGGGCTTTGATCTTAAAAATGGTGCGATTCCTTGCACTTGTTGGCCTAGCGCGCCCCCTTTTTCAGAGGCTTATTTGTTATGCTTACGCGTTATAGAATTAATAATAACCGTACTGATAATCTGACATTAGCGCGCTAATTAGGCAAATGAAATACAGCAAGTATTGCGCCAGAGTGTGTTTTTTTAAGAGAAATAATCGAATGACTATGACTTGGCGTGATTAAGCGCAAGACATTATTGGACTAAGGTCGTTACTATTTCTTTATTGGTTGGAATCTAGCTAAACAACGTCAGAGAGCAAATTAATCTGGCCGTAATAGGAAAATATCGTGAATAAGGCAAAGCAAGTCGCTATCGCAGGGGCTGGAATCGGTGGACTGAGCGCCGCATTGGCGTTGGCAAAGACAGGTCATAAGGTCACTATCTTTGAACAAGCCAGTCAACTTGGTGAAGTGGGAGCAGGCTTGCAAATGAGCCCGAACGCCATGAAGGTGTTGCGTTACTTAGGGGTAGAAGACGCCTTACGTGCGTTTGCTTTTGTGCCACAGCATGCCTGTATACGACATTTCAAAAGCGGCGATTATTACCTTAAAAGCCCATTAGGGGCGTCGTCGGAAGCGCGTTATGGGGCGCCTTATTGGCATTTACACCGTGCTGATTTGCATAAAGTACTGCTTGCTGCCTGCGAAAAGGTCGGTGTGACGCTGGTGTTAGGCCGCAGTGTGGAAAGTTATCTTGAACAAGATGATCAAGTCATTGTCATGTTGGCGGACAAATCACAACACAGGGCGGATTTATTGATTGGCGCTGACGGCATTCGTTCCGTGATTCGAGAGCAGATGTTAGGAAAAGAGTCGCCGACCTTTATGAAACAGGTGGCGTGGCGTGGTGTGATTCCTGTTAGCGAACTTGATGGCGTGACCATTCAACCTGATGCGTGTGTGTGGGTGGGGCCAAAGCGTCACCTAGTGACTTATTACTTACGTGGCGGTGAATGGGTGAATTTTGTTGCGGTGGAGGAACGAGATGATTGGCACCAAGAATCTTGGCGTGAAGAGGGCGACATCAACGAGCTGAGAGCCGCTTTTGCTGGCTGGCATCCAGAGGTGAGTGGTCTATTGGCGAAAGCGCAGAGTACTTTTTTGTGGGCGTTAAATGGCCGTGAAGCCTTGTCGACTTGGCATCAAGGCCGAGTCGTGTTGCTCGGCGATGCTTGCCACCCTATGTTGCCTTTTATGGCGCAAGGGGCCGCGATGGCGATTGAAGATGCTTATGCGTTGGGGCGATTGCTTGAACAACATGCGTTGCCACTTGCACTTGCTCGTTATGAAGCGCTGCGTAAACCAAGAGCGACCAAAATTCAGGCGATGTCAAAAGACAATGCTGGTTTATACCATATGCGTGGTGGTGCATTAGGTCGGATGAAACTGAACGCTCTTCGCGTCGCATCTGAGTATTGTCCACAGCTCATTCATGCCAAGTTGGACCCTGTTTATGGGTATGATCTTGAAGATGAGTTGGTTGACTCTTCCCGTGAGGGTTAGAGGGTATTATGGTGTCTTGTTTTTATAGCGGTTTAATATAAAGAGTTAATAAAATTGCGATAAATCGTTATAACAATTTACAACAAATACAGCACAAATTATTATTGGCCTAGACTTGCCGATTTCATTAATATCGGCGCCCTTCTCATTCTCAAGGCCATAAGCTGCGAGGAAACGTTTTAATTTAGAAACAACTCAATCTGGAAACAACAGACATTATGACTTCTAAAACTCCGCTGGCGCTTCTGCCGTTAGCGCTTTTTCTCGTTCTTTTTGTAGGCAGCGGCCTTTGGTATCAAGCGCATGATGTTGATTATGCCTTTTATCAGATTTCGGCGCCGGTCGCGATTTTACCTGCTATAGCGTTGGCTATTTTGTTAGGCAAAGGCGCTTTGAATAAGCGCATTGAAACCTTTGTGAATGGGGTTGGCGATAACACCATCACAACCATGATATTGATCTACTTGCTAGCCGGCGCGTTTGCCAGTGTGGCGAAAGCAGTCGGTGGGGTGGATGCTACGGTTAACTTTGGTTTAAGCATAGTGCCTCCTTCGATGATCTTGCCGGGCCTGTTTGTGATTACCGCCTTTGTTGCAACGTCGATGGGAACCTCAATGGGTACGATTGCTGCCATTGCACCGATTGCCATAGGCGTCGCTGAAGCAGCGGATTTACCTATGTTGTTGACCGTTGGTACCGTCATTGGTGGTGCTATGTTTGGTGACAACTTGTCGATTATCTCTGATACCACGATTGCGGCAACTCGCACCCAGGGTTGTGATATGAGAGATAAGTTCAAAATGAACTTTAAAATCGCTTTACCAGCGGCGATCTTGACGCTGATTTGGTTGTTCTTTCAAAGCAGCGCTGCGCAAATTAGCGCGCCTCAGGACTACGACCTTATTCGAGTCTTACCTTATGTGGCAGTTTTAGGGCTGGCCGTTGCGGGTGTGAACGTTATGTTGGTGCTGTTTAGCGGTATTGTGTTGGCGGGTGGCATTGGTCTTTCGCTACAAGAGGGCTACACCTTCGCTACCTGGTCTAAAGACATCTACTCAGGCTACACCGGCATGCAAGAAATTCTGATCTTGTCTTTGTTGATTGGTGGTTTGGGCGCGTTAATGAAAGCGCAAGGTGGTTTGGATTGGCTGGTGTCGGCGATTGAGAAAATCAGTCGCATTTTTGGTGCCAAACCAGGCTCCACCAGAGCAGGCGAGCTGAGTATTAGTGCATCGGTGGCGTTAACAAACCTATGTACTGCTAATAATACTGTGTCTATTTTGATTAATGGCTCGGTCGCAAAAGACATTTCAACACGTTATAACGTTGATCCACGTCGCAGCGCTAGCCTATTGGATATATTCTCTTGTGTGACGCAAGGAATCTTACCTTACGGTGCGCAAATATTATTGGCGTCTTCTTTGGCTAAGGTATCGCCTTTGTCTTTGATCGGCTATGTGCAGTACAGCTGGATATTGGGTGTCATCGCTTTGTTGTCTATTTTCTTTGCATGGCCAAAAGTAACGCCGTTACCAGCAAAATAGCCACGGGATTTTAGTCAGCAGTAGAAAAGCCTGTTTTACATGGATAAAATGTAAAGCGGGCTTTTTATTGTCTTGAAAATGAGAGAATCAATCGCGCCTTTTAAAGGAGGCATAACCTCCTGCATTATCCGCTACCCTTTTCATATATACTCACCGCAAATTATTACTGCCGAATTGATACTAAGGACAGATTTTGAAACAAGGATCGCACTTAAAAGCCGAATTTATATTGGTTTTTGTTACTGTTTTGGCCGGCCTTGGTTGGATTTTTTCAAAAGAAGCGCTAGCCGGGTTACCACCACTTTTTTTTATGGGTGCACGGTTTTTGGTCGCGGGCTTCATTTTGGTGCTGGCAGGGCGTCGATTTTTTTATGGCTTAGTGTGGGATGACGTTAAAAAAGCCATGCTTGTCGGTTTGGTGATGGGCGTGGCCATGATGTTTTGGATCAGTGGTCTGGATCGAGCTTCCAACCTTGGTGTGGGGGCCTTTATTACCAGCTTGGGCGTGGTTTTAGTGCCTGTATTTGGGCGCTTTATTTTTAAGGATCATCCACCAAAGAGTATTTGGGTTGCGCTGCCAGTTGCTGTGGCTGGGTTGGCTTTTTTAGCACTCGGTAATGGCGTGAGCTACGAAGTGGCGCAGTTGTTATTTTTGGGCGCCGCCTTAACGTTTGCGTTCCAGTTTAATTTATTGTCTCGATTATCTACCCGTATTCACGTGTTGGTGCTGACCGCGATTCAACTAATGGTAGCTGGGTGCTTTTTACTCCTTTTGTCTGTGTTTTCGGAGGATTTACCGAGCAGTGTATCGCTTGAGGTGGCTGGTTGGTTCTTAGCAAGCGCCTTAATTGCCACCAGTTTGCGTTTTTTATTGCAAACCTACGGGCAAAGTTTAACGCCCACCAGTCATGCGGCCGTGATCATGAACCTTGAGCCTGTTTGGACCTCTTTGTTTGCCGCCGTATGGTTTTCGGAGTCGATGAGTCAGCAACAGCTGGTTGGGTGTGGGCTTATTTTTCTGGCGATGCTGATCAGTCGCTGGACTCAGATCAGGGCGATATTCACGGCCTCTTAGCTGGGCGGCAGTGTGTTAGGTTAGCCTGGCAATATATCTTCTAATACTTTGCTGTATAAGTTTATGGTGGCGGTAGATGGGGGCTCCCGTTGGTCGTCCCAGCGCGTCATAAAACCTTCTGTAATGGTAATCAGCAAATCAATACGCGCGATAATTTCTTCTTTCCCCATCGTTGGGTATCTTTCTTGCATTATTTCAATCGCTCTATTCTGCAAGAGTAGATGCGATTTGTAGCAAATATTAGAGATCACGGTATTGCGTGCTGCTTCCGCTTTGATCTCTATCGTCAGAATGCGCATATTGTGTCTGGTTTCGTTTGGTGTCGCGACATGACGAGCGAGCCAGTTTTGCTTATTTAAGAATTCCGACATGAATTCTAGGCGATAGGATGTTGTTTGTTCTACCAATGCACAAATAATGTCATCTTTATGTGCAAAATAACGATAGATCTGTCCGACGCTCAATTCGGCAGATTTGGCGACTTCGCTCATGCTTGCTTTATGAAAGCCCTTGCTTATTGCTTGCTCTTTCATCGCATCGATAATGCGTTGGCGATGATCAGTGTATTTTTGAATGCAGTTGGTTTTCATAGCGTATTTACTCTGTATTTCTATTAATGCACCTAGTTCTCATTTATTTGCACGTTTATTCGTATAACGGTTTGTTATGTTCGATTATAGTGAGAATGAACGTTCATTCTCAATGTACTTAAAGGATAAATCCTCGATGTTGTCTAAATTCAAATATGCCTCAGGCGCTCTTTTAATCATGCTTTTAGCTGGTTGTGAAGAACAGGCATCTTCTAATGCGGCGGCGCCTCAAGCGCCAAAAGTGGAAGTTGGTGTTGTCGTTGTAGCACCTCAAAAAGTAGTACTTACTACCGAGTTACCAGGTCGGACTGCATCTAGCCTTGTTGCAGAGATTCGTCCTCAAGTGGGTGGCATTGTTCAAAAGCGTCTTTTTGAAGAAGGACAAGATGTAAAAGAGGGTCAACCTCTGTATCAATTAGATGACTCTACTTATGTGGCAACTTATAACCAAGCACAAGCGGATTTAGACTCCTCGGCTGCGAGCCTTAAGTCAGCAGAGCTAACTTACAATCGTTACAAAGTACTGCGTAAGCAAAATAATGTTTCTCAATCGGATTTAGACGATGTTTACGCGGCTTATTTAGAAGCTGTCGCGAGCGAGAAAAAAGCGAAAGCGTCCGTTGAGAACGCTAAAATTGATCTAGAGCATACTAAGGTACGCTCACCAATCAGTGGTCGCATTGGTATTTCTCAGGTAACCGTTGGCGCCTTGGTTACCGCAAGCCAGACTACGGTAATGGCAACAGTTCGTTCACTTGATCCTATTTTTGTGGATTTATCTCAAACCAGTTTAGACCAACTGAATAAGCGCAACTTATTGAACGAGCCAAATATCACTAAGAGTGATAACAAGGTTTCTTTAGTACTTGAAGATGGCACAACCTATGAACATCAAGGGGTTCTAAAAGCCCGTGAAGTCAGTGTTGATGAGTCAACCGGCAGTGTTACTCTGCGCGCTGAGTTCCCTAACCCAGACGATAAACTTTTACCGGGTATGTTTGTGCGCGGTGAAGTCAATGAAGCTGTGGACAGTGCCGCTATCATAGTGCCTCAACAAGCGGTTTTTCGTAATGCGAAAGGTCAGGCAGTATCGTATGTTGTGAATAAAGACAACAAAATTGAGCAAAGAATTCTGACTACGGCAAGAACGTTCGGCAATCAATGGATGGTCACTTCAGGCTTGAAAGCAGGCGATAAAGTGGTTGTAGAAGGATCGTCTAAGGTTCGTATCGGCAGCGATGTGTCAGTTGTTCAGCTTCAATTTGACTCTAAAACGGACACAATGAAAGAAATTAGCGCTTCAGAAGCTTCTTCTTCAAACTAAGGACATATCGATATGTTGGCTCGTTTTTTTGTTAATCGTCCCGTTTTTGCGTGGGTGATTGCGATTGCAATTATGCTGACTGGGGTGGCTGCTATTTTTGAGCTCCCAGTTGCGCAATATCCTGATGTGGCGCCGCCGTCCATCAGTGTTTCAACTACCTACACTGGGGCCTCTGCAAAGACGGTTGAAAACAGTGTCGTACAGGTAATTGAAGAACAGTTGAGCGGTATCGATGGCTTATTGTACTTCTCTTCTACTAGTTCATCCGATGGCTCCGCTAATATTACGGTTACCTTTAAACAAGGTACGGACCCTGACATTGCGCAAGTTCAAGTGCAAAACAAGGTGCAGCAGGTAACATCCCGTTTGCCGCAAACCGTTCAGGACAATGGCGTTACCGTTAAAAAAGCAAACAGCGATTATTTATTGATTGCTGCGATATACGACTCAAAAGATAAAGATAGAGCGAGTGATATCTCAGACTTTATTGTGTCGAATATTCAAGACCCAGTATCTCGTGTAGCGGGTGTGGGTGATTACAAGGTATTTGGTTCGCAATATTCTATGCGTATCTGGCTTGACCCTTTAAAACTGGCGTCTTACAGCTTAATGCCGAGTGACATTACCAGTGCGATTGAAGCGCAAAACGTTCAAATAGCGGCCGGTGATCTTGGTAGTCGTCCTTCTGTGCAAGGGCAAGAATTGAACGTAACCGTCACTGCTCAATCGAAAATGGAAACGGTGAAAGAGTTTCAGAATATCATTCTGACACACCAAGAATCTGGTGCCATTGTTCGAGTTAAAGACGTTGCGAAAGTAGAGCTAGGCAGTGAATCTTACGATGTGATTGCACGCTTAAATGGCCACCCTGCGGCCGGTATTGCGGTCATGCTTTCTCCGGGCGCGAACGCATTATCGACCTCTGAAGCGGTAAAACAGAAATTAGCGCAACTTCACGGGACTTTCCCAGATGGCTATAAATTAGCCTACCCTGTGGATAACACTGCCTTTATCAAAGATTCTATTGAGGAAGTGGTAAAAACGCTATTTGAAGCGATCGTACTCGTTGTTGTCGTGATGTTTGTCTTCTTGCAGAACTGGCGTGCCACCTTGATCCCGGCCATTGCGGTTCCTGTTGTACTTTTAGGTACCTTCGGTATTTTGAGCCTGTTTGGTTATTCGATAAACGTACTGACCATGTTTGGTATTGTGCTCTCGATCGGGTTGCTGGTGGACGATGCCATCGTGGTGGTGGAAAACGTCGAACGAGTCATGCGGGAGGATAATTTATCGCCCCGAGATGCCACGCTTAAGTCCATGCAAGAGATTACCAGCGCCTTGATCGGTATTGCGGTTGTATTGGCTGCGGTATTCTTACCTATGGCGTTCTTTAGTGGTTCAACTGGAGTTATTTACCGTCAGTTCTCTATCACTATTGTTTCTTCTATGGCTTTGTCTGTACTGGTTGCGTTGACGTTAACGCCAGTATTGTGTGCAACCTTGTTGAAACCAGGGCACGGTGAAAGCGAAAAAGGTTTGGCGGGTTTCTTTAACCGCAATTTTGATCGTGCGACAGACGCTTATAGTAATACCGTGGGGCGTCTAGTTAAGCGCCCGATACGCTGGATGTTTGGCTATGCCTTGATTATTGGTGCACTAAGTTGGTTGATGACGAACTTGCCAACGGGCTTCTTGCCAGTAGAAGACCAAGGTTATGTCATTGTCATGGTGTCCTTGCCTGAAGGTGCTTCATTGAATCGTACCAATGAAGTAATGCGTGATATTGAGCATCACTTCATGGTGAACGAGAAGAAAGATATGAAGAGTATCTTTACTATCTCGGGCTTTAACTTCATGGGAACGGGGCAAAATGCCGGTCTTGCGTTTGTGGTATTGAAAGATTGGGCTGAACGTCCTAATCCTGAAGACAGTGCTGGGGCCGTAGTGGGTCGTTCTTTTGCCGCACTGGGTAAAATACGCGATGCGCGCATCTTTAGTTTGTTGCCGCCTTCTATTCGTGGTCTAGGTCAGAGTAATGGCTTTACCTTTGAATTACAGGCTTCGGGTAATACAGACCGTGCCACTCTATTGAAAATGCGTGACAAACTCTTGCAAGACGCCAATGCAAGTAAATTGCTGATGGGTGTTCGTCTGGGTAGCCAGTCAGAATCGCCTCAGTTGTTTATTGATATCGATAAAGAGAAAGCGTCCGCACTGGGGCTGTCATTGTCGGATATTAGTAATACGCTAAGTACTGCTTGGGCAGGTGATTACGTCAATGACTTTATTGACCGTGGCCGAGTGAAAAAAGTCTACGTGGAAGGCGATGCTAAATATCGCTCTTCACCGAATGACCTTGAAAATTGGTATGTACGTAGTGCCGATGACACCATGACGCCTTTCTCTGCGTTCGCTACGTCTAAGTGGACTTATGGGGCGAAAAGTTTGGCTCGTTTCAATGGTCTTCCAGCGTACGAAATTCAAGGGAGCGGCGCGCCAGGAGTAAGTTCTGGTCAAGCAATGAGTGAGTTACAGAAAGTAGCCAGCAGTTTGCCTGGTACAACTGGCGCATGGAGTGGCTTGTCTTATCAAGAGCAGCAATCCAGTGGTCAATCGTTGGTCTTGTACAGTATCTCGATTCTGGTTGTCTTCTTATGTTTGGCTGCGCTATATGAAAGTTGGACGGTGCCATTCTCGGTTATCTTGGTGATTCCTCTTGGGGTTATTGGTGCGGTTTTCGCCGCTCATCTAAGAGGCTTGGAGAACGATGTTTACTTCCAGGTTGCCTTGCTCACGACAATAGGTTTGTCATCCAAAAACGCCATCTTGATTGTGGAGTTTGCGGAAGCGGCCTACATGCGTGGTGCGACTGTGTGGGAGGCGGCAAAAGAAGGGGCGCGTTTACGACTAAGACCAATCATTATGACTTCGATGGCCTTTATCGTTGGTACTTTGCCACTGGCTGTCTCCACTGGCGCTGGTGCGAATAGCCGAGTGTCGATTGGTTCTGGTATCGTTGGTGGTACTTTGACCGCGACCATATTGGCGATCTTCTTCGTGCCTTTGTTCTTTGTCTTAGTGCGTCGTTTGTTCCCAGGGCGTAAAGTGATTCCAGCAGACAATGTTGAAATGACTGCGATCACTGATGACCATCAAGATACGCTAAACAACGAAAAATAAGTCGCTAATAAAGACACATTATGAGCGATAAAAAAGGAGCCGAGAGGCTCCTTTTTTTGTGCTTTACGTTTGACCTAATGTCATTCTGGTCGCGTAATTGAGTGCAAGAAGGCGATTAGGCCGTCAGTTGGTTCGCGTTGTTATGATTGCCCCATTGGCTGATGTCGATCAAGGCATTGGCCAAGGTGCGAATTTGGTGAGTTTGCAGTCCGGCGATGTTTATTCGGCCATTAGAGGTGCCGTAAATGGCGTGCTTCTCTTGCAGTTGTTGCATCTGAGCTGCGCTAAATGGCAACAAAGAAAACATGCCTTTTTGCTTGGCTAGAGCGCACAGTTCCGCGCTGGCGCCTAACGCTTTTAGGGTGCTTCCTAGTTGCTGGCGAATGGTTAAGATTCGTAGGCGACACTTGGTTAGCTCTGCGGTCCATTGTTCTGGATGGTTGAAAACAAATGCCGCGACGGCGGCCCCATGATCGGGTGGCATTGAGTAATTAACGCGTGCAATGTGCTCTAATAACACTCTTACACTAGGTTGTTGTGCCGTGTCCTTTGTGACTATGGTTGCTGCGCCTGTGCGTTCACAATACAGCCCCATGTTTTTGGAGCAGCTGGACGCAATCAAGACGAGGTCCAGTTGGCTGACGAGCCATCTTAAGCCCGCCGCATCGGTCTCAGGGCCGTCGCCAAACCCTTGGTAAGCCATATCGATAAGCGGGATCACACCGGTGTTTTTACAGAAGGTTGCCAACGCCTGCCACTGAGCAAAAGTGGGATCAATGCCAGAAGGGTTATGACAGCAACCGTGCAGCAGCAGAATGTCGCCGCGGTGAGCGTCTATCAAATCAGAGAAGCAGGATTCGATGTCCAACACCCCCTCTTTTTGCTGCCATCTGAAGTGGTTTACCCTAAGTCCTGCCGCCTCCATGATAGGTTGATGATTGATGTAACCTGGATCAGTATTCCAGACGGTGGCGTTGGGGGAGAGGCGATGAATAAAGTCACCTAAGACACGGAGTGCCCCTGTGCCTCCGACCGTTTGTATGGTGCAGTGGTGGGCGGTGGATGCCTTGTCTGGCGACAATAAAAACTGCCCCATATGATGATTAAACTGAGCATTGCCAGACAGCGGTTTATAAGCTTTGGATTGTGCGTTATTGGCAAGCCAATGTTCTGCTTTTTGAACAATATCAAACACCGGCGTTTGCCCTGATTCGTCTCGATACACGCCGATGACTAAATCGATTTTATGGTCTCGCTTATCTTCTTTGAATAGGCGAATTAATTCCCATAATGGGTCTGTTTCTAATGGCGGAAGTGTGGATAGCATTAGTTGTTTTCCTTGTGGGCAGCCGGTTTTGTTCTTGTTGATAAAAGAACGCCAATAGTGGTGAGAGAAATGCCAACGATAATGGGCATAGAAAGTGATTCGCCAAAAATAGGGAAAGCCAGTAATGCGGTGAGTACTGGGGAGAGAGACCCCATAACGGCTGCGCGAGCAGCGCCCAGTTGGCGGATTGCATAGGTGTAGCCTGTGGTGGCCAATACGCCAACACCTACCCCTTGAACCAAAATAAAGGCGAATGAGTTTTGCAGAGTGGCTTGTTCTAAGTGGCTGTCAACAAAACCGAAAATCATCATGGCGATGGTTATGACCAGGGAAATGGCCGATAAAATAAGCGCCACGGCAATAGGGTCTAGCGTCGCGCGCTTTAAACCAATGGTATAGACAGCCCACACCATGCTGGCAGCAATCAAAAACAATAAACCGTCTTTCATGGTGTTGGATAAGGTCTGATTGTCACCAAAGGTCATCACCATGATGCCGATGAGAATAAGAGAAAGCGCAGCACCTTGTGTTTTGGTAAGGATTTGGCGATAGACTAGATACAAAAGCGTAGGCACAAAAAAAGGTTGAGTGCCGACTAAAAAGTTCCCCACATAAGCCGTCGGTACTTTACTTGCGCCATAAGCGGCCAGAAAGAAGAAGGGCAAGCCGCCCAATAAAATCAGCATAATATCCGACCATCTTGCGTTCTTGATCTGTTGGAAACGAGAAGGAAGAAAGGGCAGCAGCAAGATAAAAGGCACCGCAAAGCGAATAAGGGCCACATCGGCAGTGGTCAAAGGCGAACTGTGAATCGCGCGCATAGTCAGCGCAAAGCCAGACCAGATTAACAGCACCAGTGTCATAGCAATATAGCCCATCAGAAGAGGAGGGAAGGTGTCTTTCGAGCGGCTAATTTGAGGGCTTAATTCAATCTGTTTCATGGCTAAAATACTCGGTTTAGAGTGGCTTGTTATGACTGCTATTATCTCCTGTGATGGACGCTTTTATCTGGCAAATTGATCTCTAATTTTGTTAATCTTGGTGGAAAGAAGCGTTTTAAAATTAAATACTGATGGAAATCGGCGTCACTATGGATCGAATTGATAAAGACATACTAAAGATTATTCAAAGCGATGGGCGACTCTCTACGGCAGAATTGTCAGAGAAGGTTGGTTTGTCACCCTCACCATGTGCAAGACGTTTAAAGCGCCTAGAGGAGGAAGGTTACATTGAGTCCTACCAAGCGCGCTTAAACAAAACAAAAGTCGGCATAGGCATGAGTTTCTTTGTGGACGTGCGTTTGAATAATCATCAGGCGTCGTCGGTTGAGGATTTTGAAAGGGATATTTCGGCTATAGAAGAAGCCATTAATGTGCATATTGTTTCTGGCGCTTACGATTACCTAGTGGAAGTGGTGAGCAAAGATTTAGCCGGCTTTGAAGCCTTTACCAGAAAGCTGCATCGCTTATCCAGTGTGAAAGACTTCCATACGCACCTTGCTGTGCGTCAAGTGAAAGGCAACACGGCCTTGCCGATTTACCTTTAAAACGAGATGGGATGAGCGCGCTAATAAAAGTGAATGGGCTAACTCGTGCGAAACTTCTGCATTTTTAAATGAGCGAAAAGAAAGGGGTTTTGATAGAATCCCGCCCAACAGTAAAAAATTGCATAAAACACGTTTTGTATCCAATAAAAACGTGCATAAAAGAGAATCCTATAAAGATGAGTCAAGAATTTATTAGTAAAGTCGATGAGCGTCGCACGTTCGCCATCATCTCTCACCCGGATGCTGGTAAGACTACGATTACCGAAAAATTGTTGTTGCTTGGGCAGCTTATTCAAACCGCAGGTTCGGTAAAAGGGCGCAAAGGCGATAAGCATGCGACCTCAGACTGGATGGCCATGGAGAAGCAACGTGGTATCTCTATTACGTCTTCTGTCATGCAGTTTCCTTATAAAGGTCGTACCGTCAATTTGTTGGATACACCTGGGCACGAAGATTTCTCGGAAGATACTTATCGCACATTGACCGCTGTTGACTCAGTGTTGATGATCATCGATGGCGCAAAAGGGGTCGAGGATCGCACGATCAAATTGATGGATGTCTGTCGCTTACGTGATACGCCTATTTTAACCTTCATCAATAAAATGGACCGTGATATTCGTGACCCTATTGATTTGTTAGATGAAGTCGAAGACGTTTTGAAAATTGCTGCGGCCCCCATTACCTGGCCGATTGGTATGAGCGACTTCTTTAAAGGGGTCTACAACCTTTATACCGATACGATTCATGTGTTTGTTCGTGGCCGCGGACATACCTTGATGGACGATATTCGCATTGAGGGTTTGCAGTCGGATGAAGCCAAAGAATTGCTTGGTGATGACTGGGAAGCTTATGTTGATGAAATCGAATTGGTGCGCGGTGCAAGTCATGAATTTGATCAAGAAGCGTACTTAAATGGTGAATTAACGCCTGTGTTTTTTGGTACGGCACTGTCTAACTTTGGCGTACGTGAAATGTTAGATGGCTTTGTTGAGTGGTCACCATCACCGATTGGTCGTGAAACCAACACTCGTAAAGTAGAAGCGACGGAAGAGAAGTTTTCCGGCTTTATCTTTAAAATTCAAGCCAATATGGACCCGAAACACCGTGACCGTATTGCTTTTATGCGAGTGTGTTCAGGGACTTATAGTCGTGGTATGAAAATGCGCCATTGCCGCTTAGGCAAGGACATTAAAATTACCGATGCGGTGTCCTTTACCGCCGGTGATCGAGAAGGGGTTGAAGAAGCTTTTTCTGGTGACATCATAGGTCTGCATAACCATGGCACGATTCAGATCGGTGATACGTTCACCGAAGGTGAAGACCTTAAATTTACCGGTATTCCACACTTTGCGCCTGAACTTTTCCGCCGTGTTCGCCTTAAAGACCCAATGAAGATGAAGGCCTTGCAGAAAGGTTTGCAACAACTGTCTGAAGAAGGTTCGACACAGTTATTTATGCCACAGCGCAATAATGAGCTGATTGTTGGTGCGGTTGGTCAGCTGCAGTACGAAGTGGTGGCTTACCGTTTGAAAGATGAGTACAAGGTTGAGTGTATTTACGAAGCGGTTAACGTCAACAGTGCGCGCTGGGTTGATTGTGAAGATCCAAAGCGTTTTGAAGAATTTAAACGAAAATGTGCAGATAACTTGGCAATCGATGGCGGCGGACATTTGACGTATTTGGCGCCAACCCGCGTAAACCTGATGATGGCTGAAGAAAAGTGGCCTGAAGTTTCGTTCCGTTCAACGCGAGAGCATTGATCAATACTTGACTATTTTACTAGGATAAGAGGATAATTTGATTATTCTTAAATTAGGTTTAGTGGTATCAAAATGAGTGTTGTTGAATCGGCAAATCCCATCGAGTTTACTTCGGCGGCGGCAGCTAAGTTGCAAACTCTGATTGAGGAAGAAGAAAACGATCGCTTAATGTTACGAGTCTATGTGACAGGAGGCGGTTGTTCTGGGTTTCAGTATGGTTTTACGTTTGATGAAGAGCATCAAGAAGACGATACAGAAGTTCAGCGAGATGGTGTGACGCTAGTGGTAGATCCTTTGAGCTTTCAGTACTTGGTTGGTTCAGAAGTGGATTACCAAGAAAACTTGGAAGGTTCTCGCTTTACCGTGAAAAACCCTAATGCGACATCAACTTGTGGTTGTGGCGCAAGCTTTAGCATCTAGTTCTTTGTTTGAATATTAAAAAGGCCCTTCAGTTTTGAAGGGCCTTTTTTTTGCATTGATAGAAAAAGTCATGCCTTTGTATAAAGGTAATTGCTTTTTCTGTTGGTTTCTTTGAGTGCTTGAGCGTGGCTGTTGAGCGGTGGGTAATGCCCAATGTACAAAAGCCCCATTTTTTTGTCACCAAGAACAATAGGGCGAAGGCTCGCGCCTTGGGTTCGCCAAAGTCGTAAGCCATAAATGTCGGGTGTTTTATTGTCTTCCTCTGACGGCGGCGGTGTGAGCAAGGGGTATAAAGGCGACAGTTGATCCGGCTCGCCGTCTAGATCCAGCAGAATATGGTAGTAGGTAATCTGCTGGCCGATAAATTCGGGCGTGTAAGGGGTTTTTAATAAGGGCAGTGTATTTTCCTTTGGGATGTGTGAGAAAAAATACGGTATTTCTGGTGACCCTTGATGGGCAGACAGCAGAACGGTCATTTCGACGGGGTTGCCGTAAGCAGGTTTTACTGGAATGCGAAAGCGTAGCTGCTTTTTTGCCGGCTGCTTTTTTATTTCAGGCTCTTGATAACTGTTGCTGTTGATGACCGGCGCGTCAGATTGGGCTCTGTTGGGAGGGGCTTGTAAGAAAAGACGCCATTCTTTGTTGTCTATATTGAGCTCTTCTGGAGACAGAATGGATAGCTCAGTGTTTAATATGTGATTAAGAATGTGTTCGATCAGATTTGCAAAAATACTAGATGAAGCTGTTAGTGGTGTTTTTTGTTCGCTGTCTAAGTGAATTTCTTTCACTTCATTCGCGGCCGTGCTTAGGTCCACAGAGTCTTTCTGTGTCATCAAAGGACGGTTTTTTAATTTGCCTGTCGCCTGAGGTTTGTTCGGCTGAGTTCCGACTCTATTTAAAGCTTCTATAAATAGCATTGGATGAATCCTTTATGAGATACAAAGGATATCGGCCAAATTCCAGGTAAGTTTAGTGAAATAGCCTGTTTTTTAAACAGCTAGGCTATTTCACTGACGTTCTTAGCGAAGTAGGTTGGAAAGCTTTGGGTTAGCTTCTAACGCTGCGCGGTAAAAAAGTGCAACCTTACCAATCGTTTGGACCACTTCACACTTCATAATTTTACTGATTTCTGCAATCAGTGCTGTTCTTACGTCACGATCCATGACGCTAATACGAACCTTGATTAGCTCGTGATCTTCTAGAGCACGATCGATTTCGGTTAGTACCGATTCCGTTAAGCCGTTACCTGCGATCATAACAACAGGATTAAGGGCGTGACCAATTAAGCGATATTGCTTTTTTTGTGCGTTTGTCAGACTCATAATAAAAATTTCTCATCTTAGTTAACCCTCTTTATTGGAGGCTTTAGAGGTTAAGCGATATTATAGCGGAATATAGACTGATTTAGGTATGATGAAACCGTGGCAAGATCAAAAAGTAGTAATAGTTGGATGAAGGAACATTTTGACGATCCATATGTCAAAAAATCCCAGCAAGATGGTTATCGCTCTAGAGCCAGCTATAAGCTGATAGAGATTAACGATAAAGACAAATTGTTCCGCCCTGCGATCAGGGTGGTTGATTTGGGGGCGGCCCCTGGTGGGTGGTCTCAAATCGCAGCGAAACTGGTTGGGGATAAGGGCACGATAGTCGCGTCTGATATTCTTGAAATGGCGCCTTTGCCAGGTGTCACCTTTGTGCAAGGTGATTTTACTGAGCAAAGTGTCTATGAAGCCATTTTGGCAGAAATGGGGGATGAAAAGGCAGATCTTGTAATTTCAGATATGGCCCCCAATATGAGTGGTAATAGTGCGTCTGATCAGCCTCAGGCTATGTATCTTGTAGAGCTGGCTTTGGATATGGCGGCGCAAGTGTTGCGTCCTGGCGGGAACTTCTTGGTGAAAGTGTTTCAAGGAGAGGGTTTTGAGGAATATCTCAAAGCTATGCGTGCGCAGTTTGCGAGCGTTGTAACACGAAAACCGGAAGCATCGCGTGCACGTAGCCGCGAAGTTTATTTATTAGGAAGACAATACAAAGGTTAATTAAGCGTGTTCTGGTATGATACTGGAAACATTAAATATAACCGTTTAGAGGTGAGCTCTTGAACGATATGCTGAAAAATATACTGTTGTGGTTGGTCATTGCCGCTGTGCTACTGACCGTATTCAACAATTTTAATACGACATCTGACACAAATCGAATTTCTTATTCTGAGTTCGTCCAAGAGGTTCATGATGGCCGCATCGCGAAAGTGGTTGTTGATGGTTATACCATTAGCGGTACGCGCACCAGTGGTGACACTTTTGATACGGTTCGCCCAGCGGCGGCAGATCCAAAGATCATGGATGACTTGTTAAGCAATAAAGTCGTTGTAGAAGGCAAAATGCCTGAGCGCCAAAGTATTTGGACTCAGCTGCTGGTAGCCAGTTTCCCTATCTTGCTTATCTTGGCCATTTTTATGTTCTTTATGCGCCAGATGCAAGGCGGTGGCGGTGGTAAAGGCGGCCCTATGTCCTTTGGTAAATCAAAGGCGCGCTTATTACCAGAAGATCAAATTAAAACAACCTTTGCCGATGTGGCAGGTTGTGACGAAGCAAAAGAAGACACCGAAGAGTTAGTCGACTTCTTAAGAGAGCCGAGTAAATTTCAGCGCTTAGGCGGTAAAATACCTCGTGGTATTTTGATGTGTGGTCCTCCAGGTACTGGTAAAACATTGCTGGCTAAAGCGATTGCTGGTGAGGCAAAAGTGCCTTTCTTCACCATTTCTGGTTCTGACTTTGTTGAAATGTTTGTGGGTGTGGGTGCATCTCGTGTACGCGACATGTTTGAACAAGCGAAAAAACACGCCCCTTGCATCATCTTTATTGATGAGATTGACGCAGTAGGTCGAAATCGTGGTTCCGGTATGGGCGGCGGTAATGATGAGCGCGAGCAGACATTGAACCAATTGTTGGTTGAAATGGATGGTTTTGAAGGCAACGAAGGTATTATCGTTATTGCGGCGACTAACCGTCCTGACGTGCTAGACCCTGCGTTGTTGCGTCCTGGTCGTTTTGACCGTCAAGTACAGGTTGGTTTGCCTGATATTCGTGGTCGCGAACAAATTCTTAAAGTGCATTTGCGTAAAGTGCCTTGTGATGATGATGTTGAACCGAAAAACATTGCACGTGGTACACCGGGTTTCTCTGGTGCCGATTTGGCTAACCTAGTCAATGAAGCAGCGTTGTTTGCAGCACGCTCTAATCGCCGTTTGGTGAATATGGAGCAGCTTGAACTGGCGAAAGACAAAATCCTCATGGGCGCAGAGCGCAAAACCATGGTGATGAATGAGAAAGAGAAGCTGAATACGGCTTATCATGAAGCGGGTCACACCATCATTGGTTATTTAGTGCCTGAGCATGATCCTGTTTATAAAGTGTCTATTATTCCTCGTGGACGCGCCTTGGGTGTAACCATGTATTTGCCTGAAGAAGACAAATACAGTGTGAGTAAGACAGGTCTTGAGAGCCAAGTTTGTAGTTTGTATGGCGGCCGTATAGCAGAAGAAATCATTCATGGTTTTGATGGCGTATCGACCGGTGCATCGAATGATATTGAGCGCGCAACAAGCATTGCTCGAAACATGGTGACGAAATGGGGCTTATCTGAAAAACTAGGACCATTCGCCTATGAAGAAGACGATAATAGTGGCAGCTATATCTCAGGCCCAACAGGAAGCAAGGCAAACTACTTCTCTCCTGAAACTGGCAAAATAATTGACGCCGAAGTTCAGGATATTATTAATCGTTGTTACGAAAAAGCATCACAAATCCTAAATGACAACCGCAGCAAGCTGGATGTTATGGCAGAGGCTTTGATGCAATATGAAACGATTGATGCAAAACAAATCAAAGAGATTATGGATGGCAAGAAGCCATCTCCACCAGAAGGTTGGACGGATCCAAGTGGCAATGCGCCAGCGGGTGATGCTAAGTCTGAAAACGATGAGACAAAAGCGTCTGATCAAGAGGTAGAAGAAGCAAAAGTAGAGACTCAAGATGATCTTGATTCTTCTGCTAATCCTGCGAGCTCTACTAACTCTAAAATATCGGGTGAGTCTTAACTCACTCGATAGTCATGTCTATGGATAGTGAATGTCTTTTATGACCTTTGGAGACAAGTCGCTCGACTTGTCTCGTCCTCATGTAATGGGGATATTAAATGTCACCCCAGACTCATTCTCTGATGGCGGGTCTTATTCTTCCCTTGATGATGCTTTAGCGAAAACCGAAAGAATGATTTTGGATGGTGCAAGCTTCATTGATGTGGGAGGAGAATCCACTCGGCCAGGTGCCCTTCCTGTTAGTGTTGAAGAAGAAATGGATCGCGTGCTGCCGGTTGTTGAAGCCATTAAAGCGCGCTTTGATACGATTATTTCTGTTGACACCAGTACTCCCTCGGTAATGTCTGAAAGTGCGCGTTTAGGGGCTGGACTGATCAATGATGTGCGAGCGTTAGAGCGAGAAGGTGCGCTCCAAGCAGCGGCCAACACTGGATTGCCTGTTTGTCTTATGCACATGCGAGGCAGTCCAAGCACCATGCAGGATGATGTGGTGTATGATTCTGTTGTAGAGGAAGTGAACGCGTACTTGATGGCACGTGTTGCGGCTTGTGAAGCGGTTGGTATTGGTCGAGATAAATTGATTTTGGACCCCGGTGTCGGCTTTGGAAAATCTTTGCCACACAATCTTGCGCTGTTAAATCACACGGTAGATTTTAGGCGTAAAGGGTTTCCTGTTTTGATCGGGTTGTCGCGTAAAACAATGATTGGTGAGGTGCTAAACGTGCCTGTCGATGAGCGTCTTTATGGAACCATGGGGGCGAACGCTGCGACCTATTCCCAAGGTGCTCGATTATTTAGAGTTCATGATGTGAAGCCTCATGTGGACATGTTAGAGCTGATGTATCGTATTGAGAGAGAAGTATAATGCGCAAGTATTTTGGAACGGATGGAATTCGAGGTAAGGTCGGCACGACGCCAATTACGCCAGAATTTATGTTAAAACTTGGCTGGGCTGCTGGTCAGGTGTTTAAAGAGAAAGATAAGAAAATCTTAATCGGTAAAGACACGCGCATTTCTGGCTATATGTTTGAGTCGGCGTTGGAGTCTGGGATTGTGGCGGCGGGCGCTGATGTGCGTCTTGTTGGGCCTATGCCAACACCAGCTATTGCTTATTTAACGCGAACCTTCCGTGCAAGTGCCGGCATTGTCATTAGTGCTTCTCACAATCCTTATACGGACAACGGTATTAAGTTCTTTTCTGCCGAGGGTGGAAAAATTTCAGATGAGCTTGAAGAGCGAATTGAATATTACCTAGATCAGCCAATGGAAGTGGTTGATTCAAGTTTGATTGGTCGGGCTAGACGCATTGAAGATGCGGCTGGGCGCTACATTGAATATTGCAAAGGGACTTTTCCGATCGGCCTTCAGCTGAGCGGTTTGAAAATTGTTGTTGATTGTGCCGATGGTGCAACCTATCACGTTGCACCTCGTGTGTTCTCTGAGTTGGGTGCGGATGTTATCGCCATTGGTATTAGTCCAGATGGGCTGAATATTAATGAGATCAGTGGTGCCACTAAACCAGAGCTATTGCGTGAAACCGTATTGGCTGAAAAAGCAGACATTGGTATTGCGCTCGATGGTGACGGCGATCGATTGATTTTGGTTGACCATAATGGTGTTGTGCGCGACGGCGATGATGTCTTGTATGTGATTGCTAACCACTTGATGCAAACTGGCCGCTTTAGCGGTGGTGTGGTTGGTACCTTAATGAGTAATTTCGGTCTTGAGTTGGCGTTTTCTGAAAGCGGAATTGGCTTTAGTCGGGCCGCCGTAGGCGACCGATACGTTAACGAAAAATTGGTTCAGCATGGCTGGGTGTTAGGTGGTGAGCCATCAGGGCACATTGTTTGTCGTTCTATTACGACCACGGGAGACGGCATTATAGCGGCTCTTCAAGTGCTTAGAGCCATGATCGAAGAAGAAAAAACACTAGAAGAATTGCTAAAAGGTTTGGTTAAGTTTCCACAGAAACTGAAAAATATCCGTGTAGAGAAGCGCTTTGTGCCAACGGAAGTGCCTTCTTTGCAAAAAGCCATAGCGGTGGCCAACGAGCGATTAAATGGCTTGGGGCGTGTGCTTTTGCGCGCTTCTGGAACAGAGCCTTTGATTCGCGTTATGGTTGAAGGCCGAGATGATGAAACGGTTGATGAGCTGATCGAATATTTAGTCGATGAAGTGAATGCTGTGGTGGCGGGTTAATTTGTATTGATGCGTTAAGGTGTTTTTGCTTTAGGCAAAAATAAATGCTTGAAACAATGCGCGCCATTCCATAGAATGGGCGCCTCGAATTTAAGGGTTAGAGTATGATTCGTCAAAAAATAGTTGCGGGTAACTGGAAAATGAATGGCTCGACAGAGTCAATTACAGCGCTTGTAACTGATTTGCTTAAGGCGGGTCACTCTAATTCTGAAGTGGTTGTATCTCCTTCGTTCCCTTACTTGCATTTAGTGTCTACTTTATGTGCCCAGAGCGATCTGATCAAACTGGCTGCGCAAAATGTAAGTGACAAAGAAAGCGGCGCTTTCACTGGCGAAGTATCGGCTTCAATGTTAGAAGATTTTGGCGTTAAGTATGTCTTAGTAGGGCATTCAGAGCGTCGCTCCCTTTATGGGGAAACTGATGATCTTGTCGCTTTGAAAATACAGTCACTGCTTAATAAAGATTTTACTCCTATGTTTTGCATTGGTGAAACATTGGAAGAGCGTGAAGCAGGGCAAACACTGGCTGTTTGCGAAAGACAAATTCAAGCAGTTTTGAGTTTGTTGGGTGTGGAAGCGTTTAATCGTATAGTAATTGCCTACGAACCTGTTTGGGCAATTGGTACAGGACTATCGGCAACATCAGAGCAAGCGCAAGAAGTGCATTGCGGGATCAGAGCTTTCATCGCTAAATCCTCAGACCTTGTTGCTCAGCGTGTTCAGATTCTATATGGCGGCAGTGTAAAGGCGTCAACCAGTCGTGCTTTATTTGCGATGCCAGATATAGATGGTGCTTTGGTAGGTGGTGCATCACTTGATGCAAAAGAATTTTTAGAAATAGTAAAAGCGGCAGGTTAATTTAATGGAAGCACTTGTGTTAGTTCTGCATGTATTGGCGGCGATTTTGATTATCGCTCTAGTATTGCTACAGCAAGGTAAAGGTGCAGACGCTGGAGCCTCTTTTGGTGGTGGCGCTTCTCAAACTGTATTTGGTAGTCAGGGTAACAGTAGCTTCTTTGGTCGTATGACGGCTGTGTTTGCGCTAGTGTTTTTCTTGACAAGCTTTGGCTTGGCATATTTTGCCAGCGAAAAAGCAAACGGTGTTTCTGGTGCTCACGATTTGGCACCTATCGCGTCTCAAGTAGATGACAGCGTTGAAATGCCTAAACTAGGTGATGATAAGAAATCCTCAGATACAACGTCCGATTTACCAACAACTAATTAGTAAATTGGAACGTAGTGTGGTTATGCCGATGTGGTGGAATTGGTAGACACGCCACCTTGAGGGGGTGGTGGCCTTAGGCTGTGCCGGTTCGAGTCCGGCCATCGGTACCAATATTGAGTTGACGTTATATTTCCTGTATAGTGTCGTTAGTTTGTCGCGGGGTGGAGCAGTCTGGTAGCTCGTCGGGCTCATAACCCGAAGGTCGTTGGTTCGAATCCAGCCTCCGCAACCAATTTTTACTCAGTGTTGAGTTTTGGAATGACAAGCCATTTTCGAATGGCAGCTCTCTTAATTGTATTCTTAAGGCGAGCTATGAGGACCCCTATATGGGGTTTTTTGTTATCTGCACTGTGACTGGTTATAAATGGAAATGGGCCGCGAGCCCGTTTTTTGTTTCTGCGTTTAGAAAATTACCGTTTCGGAGAAAGCGATTGTCAGCGAAATATACGATTTTAGAAGAACTAATCCGACCTGTCGTAGAAGGTTTGGGGTTTCAATTTTGGGGAATGGAATACTTATCTCAGGGTAAGGATTCTGTGCTTCGTATCTTTATTGAAACCGAAGCTGAGAAAGGGATAGATGTCGAAGATTGTGCTCAAGTCAGCCGACAAGTCAGCTCTATCCTAGACGTTGAGGACCCAATTACAGGGGAATACAACCTAGAGGTATCTTCTCCTGGGTTGGATCGTCCGTTGTTTGATCTGGTTCAGTACCAAGCTTATGTAGGATCTATTGTTTCTCTGCGCTTACGTGTTCCATTTGATGGACGTCGCAAGTTTAAAGGGCAGTTAGTGGGTATCGAAAACGAAGACATCGTTATCCGTGTAGACCAAGAAGAATACCTATTGCCAATCGACTTGATCGAAAAGGCAAATGTTGTTCCACAATTTTAAAAATTAACCTTGAAGAGAGGCTAAAAGGATGAGCAAAGAGATTCTTTTGGTAGTGGAAGCCGTTTCCAACGAAAAAGATGTTCCGAAACAAGTTATTTTCGAAGCCGTTGAAATTGCTTTAGCTAGTGCTGCCAAACGTCGTTTTGAAGAAGACGCCGTTATTCGTGTTTCTATTGATCAGCGTACAGGTGATTATAAAACATACCGTCAATGGAATATCGTCGCTGATGAAGATTACTCTGCGCCAGCTTCCGAATTAACAATCGATGACTCCGAAGAACAAGATCTTGGTGTTGGCATCGGTGAAGTGTACGAAGAAGAAGTTGAGTCTGAAGAGTTTGGCCGTATCGCTGCACAAACAGCGAAACAAGTGATCGTACAAAAAGTACGTGAAGCTGAACGTGCAAAAGTGGTTGCTCGATACTCAGAAAAAGTAGGCAAACTGGTACACGGTCAAGTGAAGAAAGTGACTCGTGACAGCTTGATTGTTGATCTTGGTGAAAATGCAGAAGCAGCGTTGCCAAAAGATCAGCTGATTTCTCGTGAAACATTCCGCATGAATGATCGTATTCGTGCCTTGTTGTTAGAAATTCGCGAAGACAATCGTGGTCCACAACTTATTTTGTCACGTAACTCTCCTGCCTTTATGATCGAGTTATTCCGTTTAGAAGTGCCAGAAATCTCTGAAGAAGTGATTGAAATTCGTGGCGCGGCTCGTGATCCAGGCTTACGTGCAAAAATTGCAGTAAAAACCAATGACCGTCGTATTGACCCAATTGGTGCTTGTGTGGGCATGCGCGGCGCTCGTGTACAGGCTGTTTCAAATGAAATGAATGGTGAACGAGTTGATATCGTCCTTTGGGATGATAATCCAGCTCAATTAGTCATCAACGCAATGGCTCCTGCTGAAGTTGATTCTATTGTGATTGATGAAGACGCGCATTCTATGGATGTTGCAGTAAAAAGTGACAACCTTGCGCAAGCCATTGGTCGTAATGGCCAAAATGTTCGTCTAGCTTCAACATTAACAGGTTGGGCTTTAAATGTGATGACGAGCGAAGACGCCGAGGCGAAACAGCAAGAAGAGTCACAAAAGTTGATCGACTTGTTTGTTGATAACTTGGAAATTGACGACGATTTGGCTATTCAAATGGTCGAAGAGGGATTTGCTTCCTTAGAGGAAGTGGCTTACGTCCCAATGGAAGAAATGTTAGACATCGACGGATTTGATGAAGATTTAGTAAACGAATTACGTTCTCGTGCAAAAGAGGCCTTGCTAAACCAAGCGCTTCAAGCTGAAGAACAGTTAGATGGTGCTAAGCCAGCAGCAGACCTTTTAGAGATGGAGGGGATGGATAATCACCTTGCTCTTGTTCTTGCTTCTAAAGGCGTGATCACGATGGAAGATCTTGCCGAGCAGTCTGTTGATGAGCTACTTGATATCGACGATATGACAGAAGAGCGTGCCGGCACACTCATCTTGACTGCGCGTGCACCATGGTTTGCTGAATCTGAGTAAAATCTGAGTACATAAGGGGGAACTTAATGACAGTTCAAACCGTAAAGATACTATCCGAATTGGTGGATACACCAGTCGATAAGCTACTGGCTCAGATGAAAGACGCTGGTCTTCCTCAAAAGAGTGAAAATCAAGACGTCTCTGATGTTGAAAAGCAAATACTGTTAAACTATTTAAAACGTCAGCACGGCGATGAGGATGATGGAGCGCAGCGTATTACATTGCAGCGTAAAAAGACCAGTACCTTGTCCCGCAGTGATGGCGGTAAAGCAGTTAATGTTGCTGTTAAGAAAAAGCGCACTTATGTGAAGCGAAATGATGCCGATGAGGAACTTCAGAAGCAACAAGAAGTTCTTGCGCAGCGTCAGGCCGAAGAGCAGGCGCGTCTAGAGGCCGAAGAACAGGCTCGTCTTGAAGCTGAGCGCAAGCTTGAAGCGGAAAAGGCGGCAAAAGCCAAAGCTGAAGCCGAAGAAAAAGCACGTCAGGAGGCGGTGAAATCCACTGTTTCAAATGCTGATGTGCAAAACGATACGGAGCAGAATGACTCCGATATAGGAGCGGCAGAACCCGTGGAAGCACCAAAACAGCCTAAAGTGACGAAAAAAGCGTCTCAACCAGCGATGGACAATAAAAAATCGCCAGTTGCGCCTAAAGGTAAAAAAGGGGCCCCTCGCCAAGACGGCGATAACAAGCCTCGTGGCCGTAATAACTCAGATAACAAGCGTTCCCGCGTAAATGTAAACGGCGATGATGATTTCCGTCGCGGTAAACTGGGACGTAAAGGTAAGAAACCTTCTAAGCAAGAACACGGCTTCCAAAAACCGACAGCGCCTCAGATCCATGAAGTTGCTCTGCCGGAAAGCATTACTGTTGCTGATCTTGCAGAAAAAATGTCAATCAAAGCCGCTGAAGTGATCAAGGTGATGTTTAAAATGGGCGCAATGGCGACCATTAACCAAACTATTGACCGCGATACAGCGACCTTGGTTGTTGAAGAAATGGGTCACACGGTTAAATTCATCGATGAAAACGCAGTCGAAAATGACATGCTTGAAGCCATCGATTATGAAGGTGAAGCAATCAAACGCGCACCTGTTGTGACGGTAATGGGTCACGTAGACCATGGTAAAACATCGCTACTTGATTACATCCGAACGACTCGTGTTGCCGCGGGTGAGTCTGGTGGTATTACACAGCACATTGGTGCTTACCACGTTGAAACACCACATGGCATGATCAGTTTCCTAGACACACCTGGACACGCCGCCTTTACTTCTATGCGTGCACGTGGTGCGAAAGCAACAGACATTGTTATTCTTGTTTGTGCTGCGGATGACGGTGTTATGCCACAGACAATCGAAGCGATTCAGCATTCTCGTGCAGCCGGTGTTCCTATGGTTGTTGCGATGACTAAAATCGACAAAGATGGCGCTGACATTGATCGTGTTAAAAACGAATTAGTGGCTCAAGAAGTTGTGCCTGAAGAATGGGGTGGTGACATCCAATTCGTTGGTGTTTCTGCTAAGTCTGGTGAAGGCATCGAAGCGCTTCTAGAAGCGGTTCTACTGCAAGCTGAAGTACTTGAACTGAACGCCGTACCTAGCTCTCCAGGTAAAGGTGTTGTGGTTGAGTCTCGTCTTGACCGTGGTCGCGGTTCGGTTGCTACCTTGTTGGTTCAAAATGGTACTTTGCGCAAAGGCGATATCGTTTTGGCTGGTCTACAAATGGGCCGTGTTCGTGCCTTGTTAGACGAAAATGGTAAAGCAATCGACAGTGCTGGTCCTTCTATCCCAGTAGAAATTCTAGGTCTAGATGGTACGCCAGAAGCCGGTGAAGAATTCATCGTGGTGGCTGATGAGCGTAAAGCGCGTGAAGTGGCTAACTTCCGTCAAGGCAAATACCGTGAAGTACGCTTTGCTCGTCAGTATTCTGCGAAATTAGAGAACTTGTTCTCTGAAATGGGCAAAGACGAAGTTCGTACGCTTAATGTTGTGCTTAAAGCCGATGTGCGTGGTTCTTTGGAAGCCCTAATCAAGTCATTGACTGACTTGAATACTGAAGAAGTGCAAGTGAACATCGTTTCTAGCGGTGTTGGTGGTATTACCGAAACAGACGCGACATTAGCGCTTGCTTCTGAAGCGGTTATCTTTGGTTTCAACGTTCGTGCGGACGCATCTGCGAAGCAATTCATTGAGCGTGAAAGCATTGATCTACGTTACTACAGCGTAATCTACAACATTATCGACGATGTGAAATCTGCCTTGTCTGGTATGTTGACTCCAGATCTTCGCGAAGACATCCAAGGTACAGCAGAAGTACGTGATGTATTCCGTTCTCCTAAGTTCGGTTTGATTGCTGGCTGTATGGTTATTGAAGGCACGGTATACCGTAATAAGCAGATTCGTGTATTGCGTGATGATGTTGTTATTTACGAAGGTGAACTTGAGTCTCTTCGTCGCTTCAAAGATGCGGTTAACGATGTTAGTAAAGGCATGGAATGTGGTATCGGTGTTAAGAACTACAACGATGTTAAGGTAGGCGATAAAATCGAGGTTTTTGAAACCGTCGAAGTTGCGCGTACTCTTTAATAGGACAAAATCATGGCAGGCGAATTTAGTCGTACTAGTCGGATTGGTGACCAGCTCCAAAAGGAGCTGGCGTCCTTGATCCAGTTTGAAGTAAAAGACCCGCGTTTAGGGTTGGTTACTATCAACGAAGTGCGTGTGGCCAAAGATTTAGGCTACGCGGACATTTATTACACGGTTTTGGGTAAAGACGATCAGCCAGAAGTGTTGGCTGAAAATCAAGAAGCCCTAGACAGTGCGAAAGGTTTCTTACGTGGCCGTTTGGCAAAAGAAGTAAAACTTCGAGTTATGCCGCATTTGCGTTTCCATTATGACCAGAGTGTGGTCAATGGGTCGCGAATGTCTGCTTTGATCGACGAAGTGATTCGTGATGATGAAGCAAAAAACGGTAACGAAAGCGAGTAATTGGTCGGTATGTCTAAAACAAAATGGCGTTCAGTGGACGGTATTGTCTTACTGAACAAGCCCATCGGTTTAAGTTCAAATCAGGCGTTACAGCGAGTTCGTCGCTTGTACCGGGCAGCTAAAGCAGGCCACACAGGCGCTTTAGATCCATTGGCAACAGGTATGTTGCCTTTGTGTCTGGGAGAGGCGACGAAGTTTTCGCAGTTCCTTTTAGACGCTGATAAGCGTTATCTAACCTGTATTCAGCTAGGTAAAAGAACCACAACGGGTGATCGTGAAGGCGATGTGCTGACCGATGAGCCGGTTCCTTCTTTAACAGAAGACGAGCTTGAGTCTGTGCTTGATCGTTTTCGTGGCGACATAGAACAAATTCCCCCGATGTATTCTGCGCTTAAGCACGAAGGCAAACCTTTGTATGAATACGCCCGCAAAGGCATTGTCATCGAACGTAAACGTAGACAGGTTACTATCTCTGATCTGACGTTAGTGTCGAGAACAGAAGACTCGCTTACTTTGGATATCCAGTGTTCTAAAGGCACCTATATTAGAACGATTGGCGAAGACATTGGTGAGGCATTAGGTTGCGGAGCGCACTTGAAGTCCTTGCATCGTATTTCAACGGCAGGCTATGCCCCAGAGGGTATGTTAACCCTTGAAGAGTTTGAAGCGATTGCAGAGCAAGGTGAAGCGGCCCTTGATGCCCATTTAATGCCGATGGATTCAGCGGTAGACTATTTGCATCGCATAGAATTGCCGACCCACGATACTAAGGATATGTTGTTTGGTCGTACGGTTTCTAGCCCTATCCCATTAGAGGAAGGTCGCTTACTGAGACTCTACGATCAAGACAGTCAGGACTTCCTTGGGTTGGGCAAAATCAAAGAGACAAATATTCGTCCGCATCGACTATTAAATACCAGCGAGAGCGCGAATAAATAGCAGTGAGTTCTGCTAAAAAGAGTGTTAAACTTGCAGGCTATAGGGTAACTGAAAATATGCTCGGCTACCCTGTATTTTTTTATAGCATATTAATTTGGAGTTATAGATTATGGCATTATCTGCAGTATCAAAAGCAGCATTGGTTAAAGAGTTTCAAGTAGCGGAAGGCGACACTGGTTCTCCTGAAGTTCAAGTAGCATTGTTGACTAAGAACATCGAAGGTCTTCAAGGTCACTTTAAAACTCATATCCATGACCACCATTCTCGTCGCGGTCTAATTCGCATGGTAAACCAACGTCGTAAATTGTTGGATTACCTTAAGCGTAAAGACGCTGCACGTTACACTAGTTTGATCAAAAAACTAGGTCTGCGTCGCTAAGACTGAGGAAGGGCCATAAGTTATTATGGCCCTTTTTTTATTTATTGGTCTCCCAAGGGACAGCCTGTACTTCATATGCATTTTTCGTTACTGGAAAACGAGACAGAAAGAGTGCATATGAGTACTGGCTTTAAAAGAAGATCTTTGGGAGAAAGTAATTTTTTTAATGAAAAGGAATACGTGTGAGTATTACGACAAAAACTTTCCAGTTCGGTAACGATACCGTAACACTAGAAACAGGCCGCATTGCTCGTCAAGCAACCGGTGCGGTTCTTTGTACTATTGGTGATGCACAAGTGCTTGCAACTGTTGTTGGCGCTAAATCTGCTAAACCAGGTCAAGACTTTTTCCCATTGTCTGTTCATTACCAAGAGCGTGCTTACGCGGTTGGTAAAATCCCAGGTGGTTTCCTAAAACGTGAAGGCCGTCCTTCTGAAAAAGAAACTCTGACTTCTCGTCTTATTGACCGTCCAATTCGTCCATTGTTTCCAAAAGGTTACATGAACGAAGTTCAGGTTGTTTGTACGGTTATGTCGACAAACACTAACTTAGACGCTGACATCGCGGCTATGTTGGCAACGTCTGCAGCATTGACTATCTCTGGCATTCCATTCAATGGCCCAATTGGTGCAGCACGTGTCGGTTTTAACGACGAGTCTGGTTACATTCTTAACCCAAGCTACTCTGATCTAGATGGTTCTTTGCTAGACATGGTTGTTGCGGGTACGAAAGACGCTGTATTGATGGTTGAATCTGAAGCGCAAGAGCTAACAGAAGACGAAATGTTAGGCGCGGTTCTTTATGCTCATAAAGAAATGCAAGCGGCTATTTCTGCGATCACTGAATTCGCTGCTGAGTGCGCTAAGCCTCGTTGGGAATGGGAAGCAGAAGTGGCGAATGTTGCTTTGACTGAAGCGCTAGCAACAGGTTACGCCGCTCAAATCGAAGAAGCATACGGCATCAGCGAAAAAATGGCACGCTACGCTAAATTAGGCGAAGTACGTGCAGCGGCTGTTGAAGCGCTAGTGACTGAAGAAGGTGAATTCTCAGAAGCTGACGTAACCGGTGCTTTCGCGAAACTTGAAAAACGCACCGTTCGCCGTCGTGTTATCGATGGTCAGCCACGTATTGATGGTCGTGACAACAAAACCGTTCGCCCAATCAACGTTGAAGTGGGTTTGTTAAGCAAAACTCACGGTTCTGCTTTGTTCACACGTGGTGAAACTCAAGCGATTGCAACTTGTACTCTAGGTACTAGCCGTGATGCGCAAATGTCTGACGGTCTAGCTGGCGAAAACAAAGACAGCTTCATGTTGCATTACAACTTCCCTCCATACTCTGTTGGTGAATGTGGTCGCATGGGTGGCGTTGGTCGTCGCGAAATCGGTCACGGTCGTCTAGCACGTCGTGGTGTTCAAGCGGTATTGCCTTCTGAAGATGAATTCCCATACACCATTCGTATTGTGTCTGAGATCACTGAATCAAACGGTTCTAGCTCTATGGCGTCTGTTTGTGGTGCGTCTTTGTCTATGATGGACGCAGGTGTTCCTCTTAAAGCGCCCGTTGCTGGTATCGCAATGGGTCTGATCAAAGAAGACGACGGTTTTGCTGTCTTGACTGATATCTTGGGTGACGAAGATCACCTAGGCGATATGGACTTTAAAGTAGCGGGTACTGAAGAAGGTATTACCGCGCTTCAAATGGACATTAAAATCGAAGGTATCAATGAAGAAATCATGGATATCGCATTAAGCCAAGCAATGGAAGCGCGTAAGCACATCCTTCGCGAAATGGCGGAAGTGATTGGCTACGCTCGTCCTGAAGTGTCTCCAAATGCGCCGTCTATGGCAACGATCAAAATCGATCCTGAGAAAATCCGTGACGTTATCGGTAAAGGTGGTGCGATGATTCGTTCCATTACTGAGCAAACAGGTGCTTCTATCGACCTAGATGACGACGGTACAGTACGTATTTACGCAGCGGATAAAGCCGCGTCTGATGCTGCATTGCTTAAGATCCATGAGATCACAGCAGAAGCAGAAGTAGACAAACTTTACCAAGGTAAAGTGGTTCGTCTTGCTGAGTTCGGTGCTTTCGTGAATATCTTGCCTGGTAAAGATGGTTTGGTTCACATCTCTCAAATCGCTGAAGAGCGTATCCGTGCTGTTTCAGACTTTTTGTCTGAAGGTCAGGATGTGATTGTAAAAGTACTAGACGTTGATGCGCGTGGCCGTATTAAATTGTCTATGAAAGACGTAACAGAAGAAGACAAAGCGAACTTTACTGAATAAGTAAACGCGTTATGACTTTTTTGAAAAGGTGCCTTTTGGCACCTTTTTTTGTTTTTATGGGATGAATTCGTCTACTATACAAAGAATTCAAATTGTTTATTTGAGAGTGAGGAAAGGATGAAGTTTAAGTTACTTGGTGTTGCCGCCGCGGCCTTGTTGTTAGCGGCATGTAGTTCAAAAGAAGTGCTTACTCAAGCTGAGCCTGTGCCGGATTGTGTGTTTGCCGATGGTTCAAATAAAGCGGCACCACAATGGGTTTGTGGCGCGCCGGTTGAAGGTGTGGCACTTTCGGCTGTAGGCTACAGTGAAAAATCCGCAGCAGGTCCAAACTATATGAAACAAATGGCGGCAACAGCGGCCAGAGTGGAACTGGCTCAAGTGCTGAGCCTGAATCTGCAGAATATGGTGAAGCAATATGTAGAAACGACAGGGGCTGGCGACGCTGAAAGTGTTGATCGTGTAAACAGTGTTGTCACTAAGCAAGTGACAGAGCAAACCTTAGTTGGCTCTCGTGTGTTGCGTCAGCTGCCAACGCCAAGCGGCGGTTTGGTGGTGTTAGTGGGTCTAGACCCAAAGCAAACGGAGAGTATTTCTGAAGATATTTTGCGTACATCAATGAAGAATAACCAAGCAATTTATCAAAAATTAGAAGCAAAAAAGAGCTTTGATGAATTAGCGTCAGAGATTGCTAAACAGAAAGTACAATAAGTTAGGGAGTAAGCCAGCGTCTACATTATGAGGCTGGCTTACTCTTATTTTCCCTTCTTTTTATTCTTGATCGTCTTCTGAGAAAATAGGGACAGGTTTTTTGTTTTCATCAATGGCCACGAAATTGAAGTGCCCAGTGATGGCTTTGGTTCGTTTGTCGCTGTCGAGTTCTTCTAAGAAAATATTCACTTCAACTTTTAAAGAGGTGCGACCAACATGGACAACGCGAGCCACCAATTCGACTAAAATACCGGACGGAATAGGCTGTTTGAAATTCACTTGTTCGGTCGAAATAGTGACTAAGGGTTTTCTGGCAAAGCGTGTCGCGGCAATATAGGCGACTTCGTCCATCCATTGTAAGGCGATTCCACCAAACAGGGTGTCATAGTGATTGGTGGTTCCTGGGAAAACCATTTTGGCGACGCGGGTTTCAGAGATTTCTTCACGTTTTTGGATTAGCAGCTTGTTCATATTAATTCGTATATTTCCTCAAGTCGTGTGGGCTATCGCTTTGGGTTGCTTGCTGGTGCTGACTGGCTGCACTTCTCGGTATCAGCCTGAGTCATTGCTGATGGATTACGTGAAGGATTTATCCCGTTCGAAATACATACAGCTTGTCGTACCGGACTTCGTTTCGCCCAGCTTGTATCCTCCTTTGCATCAGCGACAGCAAGCACTCACTAAATTTGACGTTAGCATACTCGATTTTCTCTCATTACAGCAGTGTGATGTGGGCTTTTTAGTGGGCGAGAAAAACAGCGTGTTGGGGAAGGTTATGCCGGCAAGTCAGCGCTTTTTGTATGAAATTAATATTATCCGCGCCATTGAGTCATGTCATATTGGCAATGTTCAATTGGCTGAAAAACTCAATGCTATTGCCAAAATTAAGCGACAAGAGTTGCCTATTGCTTTTACCAATGCCGTGTTTAATGGTGCTGAAGGGAAGGATTTTTTTAGTTTGTCGAACGGCTTTTTACCACTTAAAAACGATTTGACTCATTATCAAGTGTTGCTGGCCTCATTGCGTGACATAAACGCGCTGGGGGCGAATTTATCTTCTTTGCCTAAGCTTGAAGGAAAGGCGTTTGAAGAGGATCTAAAGGCACTGAGTGACAGTGAGTACGCAGGGCAATTAATCTATAGCTTGGCGCAATTAAGTCGTTTTTTGAGTGTTGTGTCAGAGGCAATAGAAGACTTGCCAGAGGGCGTTTGTGGGCCACCGGTGACCTTTCTTAAGCAACAGTTTGAGCGTCATTACATTAAGATTATCCAGCCTTATATGGCAAAAATTAATGCGACGGCTTATCAGATATTACCTTTGATTAGGCAAGCTGCCGTCTATGGACAACCATTGCCGAAAGCCTTGGATCAATACTTGTCTATGTTATCGCTTGATCAAAAAGAGGGGCTTTGGGGTCGTTATCAGCGCGCTTCCCAGCGTCATGCGCAGGCTTGGAGTCGATTGTTTAATCGCTGCGATATCGCTTTATCAGGTATTGTAAGATGAGGGTTAAATACGAGTGCTGATTTGGCTTTCTAGTGCTTCCACTGCGTTATATTGGTAAGGCATGCCTTGTGCTAAAGGTTCTTCGTTAAGTGCTTTTAGCAGAGCAATATTGGCTGATGGATTATCGATAATGCCGCCAGAGAACTGAATAGGGCGGGTAATGGCGTGAGGTTCATGCACGCTGCGAGTGTCAGGTGCGTCTATGATTGCAGGGCCTGGTTGGCTAAACAAACTCATCATTAAAGCAAATTGAGCGTTACCTGAGACGGGTTTGCCCGCCGAGGTGCTCTGGGTCAGTTGTGTTTGGACAACGTCTCTAATGTTCATTTGCATTCTCACTATCATGGATGAGAAGTGTATCGGCCGATTATTCTAATAGATTAGCGAAATACATAAGTTTTTTTGCTTTGTTTGGGGAGGCTGGGCGCTTTTTTGGGGATTGTGGAAAAACTAAGACGATCGTATTTTGTTACAAAAGTTTCGCGTCGTTTGGACGTTATTAATGGCTCAAAGGATTGAAGCGTCGTACTATAATATATTATAGATCAATTGCTTTTCTAAATATGGCGATGACTTTTTCTATGTCGCAACAGGGCGGTCGGGACATTTGATGCATGCATGATATTAATGAGCTAATAGACAATGTTAGGCATAACGAGGCAATCGCGCTTAAATTTTTCGAGATTGAGCGGTGTATTTTGTCTATCGGTCGTTGTGATCAATTTGTGTCGACCTTGACCAAAGAAGTTCAGAAGCAATTTAATGTCCCTTATGTCTGGGTCAATTTGATCAATGAAGCGCCCTTGTCTCACCTTATTGACACCCTTGAGAAAACGCCTGACTTAAGAGATCGTGTTCTGTTTACCCGTCGACGGGTGATGATAGACGTTATTAAGTCTGGTAATAAGACGGTGCTTTTAAATCATAACCTTGCTGCTTGTAGCGAAATCATCCCGCCAGTGTATCGTGATATCATCTCCTCTGTGGCGGTTTCTCCGCTGACAATCGATGGCGAACTGGTGGGGTTATTTTGCCAGGCTGACTCGGACAGCACTCGCTATGATGCGGCCACTAAAGATACCTTTTTATTAGACCAACTGGCGATCAAGATTTCTATCTGCTTAAGCAATGTGACGGCTCGCGAAAAGCTCGAATATTTGGCGACAAGAGATCCGCTGACAGGGCTGCTTAATCGCCGTCAACTAGAGTTGATGTTGGACCGTGAATTTTCCCGGTCGAAAAAGCAAAACCGAGATTTGACCGTAGTATTTATTGATTGTGATGCCTTTAAATCAATCAATGATACGTTAGGGCATAATTGTGGGGATGAGGTGTTAGAATACATAGCCAAACGTCTGCTAAAATATGTCCACAAGCAAGGCTTGGCATTTCGTTTTGCTGGTGATGAATTTGTCTTCGTGACGCCTGGAAAAAGCTATGATCAAGCGCTGTTGATTGCTGAATCTATTCACGAATATCTTCAGTCTAATCCGTTAAGGTATAAATCTAACTTGGTTCCTATTACCATAAGTTATGGCGGCGCCAGTGTGATCAGCGATACGCCTACCAGCTACAAGCATCTGCTGAAATTAGCAGATGAACGTCTCTATAATTATAAAAATAACCGTAAAAGATCAGTACCAACGAAGGTGTTCAAGTTTTTAAATAGAATCAAATAAAATGTAATTTTATTACATTCTATTCGGTAAAAATTCCATTCTTCGGTATTTTTCAAGGTTGTTTTGTTATAAAATTTCAAAAAAATCAGATAGGGTTCTTTTATGTCCCACGCTTTGATCGCCGACTTAGGCGGCACCAATGCTCGTTTTGCGCTGGTTCCAATACATGAGTACATACCACAAGAAGTACGAGTGTTCTCTTGCAAGAACTACGAGAATTTTTTTGATGCTGCCGCCGACTATATAAATAACTGTAGTGTCGATATGGATAATATTGACGCCATAGTGCTTGCCATTGCAGGCCCTGTAGACCTTCCTGTCATTCGTTTCTCTAATAATCCTTGGCAATTTACGCGAGCAGAAGTGCAATCTTACTTCGGTGAGCATAAGGCCGTCGCGTTATTAAATGATTTTGATGCGGTCGGTCACAGCTTAGAGGTGCTTACCCCAGAAGATCTAGTGGTCATTGGTGAGTCGTCTGTTGTTGATCCAAAAGAAGCGTCTTGGGTTGTTGGAGCAGGCACCGGCCTTGGTGTTGCTTGCGTCGTACCGCAAGATGTTGGTCCTAATATAGTGCTTTCTGGTGAAGGTGGTCATGTTGATTTAGCCACTTGTAACGAACAAGAAGATGATATTTTACGCTTTTTGCGTACTCGTCATAAGCGAGTTTCGGCAGAACGTGTTTTATCAGGAATGGGCCTAGAAAATATCTACGAGGCGTTGGCGGCCAAACAAGGCATCGAGCGTCGTCTTACGGCACCAGAAATCGGTGCTGCGCTCAAAGCGGGTGACGACCCTATTGCTGAAGCGGCATTAGAGCAGTTCTTCGTGTTCTTGGGACGGGTGATTGGCGATCTCGTGTTATCGGTAGAATCTCGTGGCGGTGTGTATATTGCCGGTGGGATTGTGCCGCGTTATGTGAATGAAATTCTAAAAAGTGGCTTTCGTAATGCCATGCAAGAAAAAGGTCGTATGAAAGAATTTGTGTCACCGATTCCGACCTTTGTTGTTCTGTCTGAATACCCAGGGCTGATGGGGTGTGCTTGTTATGCATCTCATCTTGTATCGAAAGCCTAGACTAGTTGGAGAATGAAGAATATGAAGGCAAGTTTGAAAGCCTGTGATGTAGTGATCTTCGGTGGTGGTGGTGATCTTGCTATGCGCAAGTTGTTACCCGCTTTGTACCATCTTGAAATGGATGGATTGTTAGCCGCGACAACACGCATTATTGGCGCCTCTCGACGAGAGATGAGTGCAGAAGATTATCAAGACAAAGTGCGTGTTGCGTTGGATGAGTTTGTTCCAGCGAGTATTGGCGATGATAAAACATGGTCTCAATTTAAAGCGCGTTTGAGTTATGTTTCTGTGGATGCGCAAAAAGAGTCGGATTTTGCTCGTCTTAATGACGACAATGTTGGTGGTGATGATAGAGACGTTGTTTTCTACCTAGCCACATCGCCTAGTTTGTTTGGTTCTATTTGTTCTTCATTGGCGGCGCATGGCTTAAACAAAAACCGTATGCGTGTTGTATTGGAGAAGCCTCTTGGTCGTGACCTTGATTCTTCCCGTGCCATTAACAATGAAGTAATGGAGAACTTTACGGAGCAGCAAGTATTCCGTATTGACCATTACCTTGGCAAAGAAACCGTACAAAACCTATTGGCAATTCGCTTTGGTAACACCTTATTCGAACCTCTTTGGGACAGTGCACACATAGATAACGTGCAGATTACCGTGTCTGAAACAGTGGGTGTTGAAGGGCGTTGGGGTTATTACGATGACGCAGGCGCTATGCGAGATATGGTTCAAAACCATATTATTCAGCTGTTGTGTCTTGTGGCGATGGAGCCTCCAGGACGTATGGATGCGGACTCTGTGCGCGACGAAAAAATTAAAGTGTTGAAAGCATTGCGTCCAATTGAAGGCGCGAATGCTTATACCAAAACAGTACGTGGTCAATACGCTCGTGGCGTTATTAAGGGCAAAGAAGTTCCTGGCTACTTCGATGAAGAAGGAAGTAATCCTGCTTCTCGTACGGAAACCTTTGTGGCATTACGCGCCGATATCGATAACTGGCGCTGGGCGGGGGTTCCTTTCTATCTGCGAACGGGTAAGCGTCTCGGTCAACGTTATTCTGAAATTGTTATTCAGTATAAAGCGGTCCCTCATAGTATTTTCAGCGATGAAAGTAATCGTCAGCTACAGCGTAACCAATTGGTGATTCGTCTACAGCCAGAAGAGAAAATCTCCCTGACTGTGATGAATAAGGTGCCAGGTGCGAGTGAAGGTATGAACCTTCAGCCGGTTGATCTGAATTTGAGTTTGACAGAAGCCTTCCATAACAAGCGTAGCCCAGAGGCTTACGAGCGTTTGCTATTGGATGTTATGCGTAACGATGCGACCTTGTTCATGCGCTATGACGAAGTTGAAGCCGCTTGGAAATGGGTTGACGGCATCATGTCTGCTTGGAATCAAACGAGCGAACGTCCTAAAGAATACGCAGCTGGCTCTTGGGGGCCTGCGGCTTCTATGGCGTTACCGATTAAAGATGGCCGTAACTGGCACGACTATTAAGCTAAGAAGGACTAGATTATGACGACTTCATTAACTTCAGCGCAAGTGATGACGGCAACGCCGGTAGTACCTGTTATTGTGGTAGACGATGTTGCACAAGCGGTAGCACTTGGAAAAGCTTTAGTGGCTGGCGGCGTGCCTGTATTAGAAGTGACGCTGCGTACTGAAGCGGCACTGGAAGCGATTACCGCTTTGCGCAAAGAAGTACCTGATGCCATTGTTGGTGCTGGCACAGTTTGTTCCCGTGAGCAGTATGTACAGGCGGTGGAAGCAGGCTCTCAGTTCATCATTAGTCCAGGTATGACGCCAGACTTGTTGGCCGTTGGTAAAGAATACGATATTCCTTACTTGCCAGCGGTTGCGACTATTTCAGATATATTGTTGGGTATGGAATATGGCTATGACCATTTTAAATTCTTCCCAGCGGAAGTGAATGGTGGCGTCAAAGCTCTGAAAGCCTTTGGCGGTCCTTTGCCGCAAATTAAATTCTGTCCGACAGGCGGTATTGGTGCAAACAACTTCCGTGAATACTTGGCTTTGCCTAATGTGCTTTGCGTTGGTGGTTCGTGGATTGTGCCGACAGATTTAGTAAAAGCCGGCAAGTGGGATGAGATTACTGAGCTGGCCAAATCGGTTAATCAGTAAAGCGTTTCTCTCTAAAGAGAGCATCTGAAAAGGGAAGGCGATTTGCCTTCCCTTTTTTATTGCTTGTGTGCCTGTTTGAGGTTCGTGCTCAGAGGTTTTCTTCAGCAAACTCTGCCAAACGGCTTCGTTCTATGCCATTAACATGCATCACGCTGGCGTATTTAAAGGATTTACATTTTTCGACCAGATAGGTCAGGCCAGACGTCAGTGGGGTGATGTATTTGTTGTCAATTTGCGCCAGATTCCCTAATACAATGATTTTAGAGTTACTGCCCACCCGAGTAACAATGGATTTGAGTTGAAACTGGGTTAGCCCTTGGGCTTCATCAATGATGATTAAGGCGTTGTTAAAAGAGCGTCCACGCATAAAGTTTAGGGATTTAAATTGAATGTTTGCTTTTTGTTTGACGTAATCAATGCTGCTAAAGGCATGCTCATCTGCGCCATGCAATATCTCTAGGTTATCGTCAAACGCAGCCAGCCAAGGCGCCATTTTCTCTTCTTCTGTTCCTGGTAAAAAACCAATATCTTCCGCCATTGGCGGGGTTGATCGAGCCACAATGATCTTATTAAAGCGTTTTTCCTCCATAGTAACTTGCAGCCCATAAGCCAAGGCGAGTAGGGTTTTTCCTGAGCCCGCAGGACCGGTCATGATCATGAGGTCTGAGTTGTCATGGCGTAGCAGATAAAAAGCCATGGCTTGCTCAAGATTGCGAGGTTTAATGCCCCAAAAGCTTTGGTGCATTATATTTTGTTTGTTGATGTCTAAAAGGTAAACGTACTCTTTGTCGATATTGACAACAAAGCCAACAAACTCCTCATCGTCAATAATAAACATGTTGAGATAGAGTGTAGGGAGGGTGTTTTTTTCTATCAGGTGTACCGTGTGTCGACCATGGGATTCGGTGCGCACACTGTCAACGGTAGACCAAAAGCTACCCTCTGCTTGGATGTAGCCTTTACTCATTAAATCGACGTCATCCAGTACCTTGTCTTTTCTGTAGTCCTCCACGCGCTCTAAGCCAGAGCCTTTTGCTTTGATGCGCATATTGATGTCTTTGGTGACTAAGCAAACAGAAGATCTAGGGTTGGTGGCTTGTAAGCTTAGCGCCACATTGATGATGCGGTTGTCATTGGCATGGTCGTGATTGCCATTCAGGAAGGGGATATTATCAGTGTGGGTGATTTGTTGATCAGGGAAGATGGCTAAAGAGCCTTCAGTGGCTTTTCTTGGGCTGTCCTCATCGCTTATTTGATGGGGCTTTCTAATGGTGACACCACTTTGTAGCGCTTTAGGGGAAGCGTCACCAACTATTTTATCTATGGTGTTGATGGCAAGCCTGGCTTCTCTGCTTACGTCTTTGTCTCGTCTGTCTTTGATGACATCTAATTCTTCTAGTACCGTCATCGGGATGACGACTTTATGCTCAGTAAAGGCATAAATCGCTAAAGGGTCGTGAAGCAGTACATTGGTATCTAGGACGTAAATTTTTTCCATACAGCATTACTCCTTTTGAACGAGAAAAGTTTTTTTGACACTTTGATCGGCTAGAAAAATACGTATTTAATGGATGAGATTGCGAAGTTTTTGGGTATAAGAGGGAAGCGGCGTTTACTGTAAAAGCGCCATTTAGAGTCACTGCAGAACGTTTTTCTGGGAGAAAATCGGTCAGCAAACTGTCGTGCTTGTTATCACGATAAGGTTTTTTCAAGCTGAATCTCACTGTCTTTTGCTCGATTATGCTTTGAGTGTATGACAGTTTTGTTGAAGATGCTTTCTTTTTTGGAGGGATTTTAAAAGAAAAAAGCCATTGAAAGTATCAATGGCTTTTTATAGTGACTCGAAGTAAAACAATTACTTACTCGTCTAAGAAGCTTCTCAAATGCTCTGAGCGGCTTGGATGACGAAGTTTGCGCAATGCTTTGGCTTCAATCTGACGAATACGTTCACGAGTTACATCAAACTGTTTGCCCACTTCTTCAAGCGTGTGGTCGGTATTCATATCGATACCAAAACGCATGCGAAGTACTTTTGCTTCACGGGCGGTTAAGCCTGCCAATACGGTTGTCGTTGACTCACGAAGACCTTCAATCGTTGCTGTATCGATAGGGGATTCAGCGCCGTCGTCTTCAATGAAATCGCCTAGGTGAGAATCTTCATCATCACCAATTGGTGTTTCCATCGAAATAGGCTCTTTCGCAATTTTCAGTACTTTACGAATTTTGTCTTCAGGCATATCCATACGAGCAGCAAGCTCTTCTGGTGTTGCTTCACGACCCATCTCCTGAAGCATCTGACGAGAGATACGGTTCAGTTTGTTGATGGTTTCGATCATGTGTACTGGAATACGAATCGTGCGGGCTTGGTCGGCAATCGAACGTGTGATTGCTTGACGAATCCACCATGTCGCATAAGTAGAGAATTTGTAACCACGACGGTATTCAAATTTATCAACCGCTTTCATTAGGCCGATGTTACCTTCTTGAATCAAATCCAAGAATTGTAAGCCACGGTTGGTGTATTTTTTCGCGATCGAAATAACCAAACGTAAGTTGGCTTCTACCATTTCTTTTTTAGCTCGACGCGCACGCGTCTCACCAATAGAAATGCGACGGTTAATTTCTTTTAGTTGGGCAATGGTTAGCCCTGTTTCTTTAGCAACGGTGCGTAGTTTACGTTGGCTACGCATGAACTCTGCTTCGTTTTCTTCAAGTCCTGCTGCGTACCCTGCGCCAGAGCTAATTTGCTCTTGTAACCAATTGGCATTGGTTTCATTGCTTGGGAAGCGTTTTAGGAACTCGGTACGAGGCATGCCGGCTTTACGAACACATACTTGCATAATCAAACGTTCTTGCTCGCGTACTTTGTCCATACGAGAACGAACACGGTCGATTAGTTCATCAAATAACTTGGGTACCAGTTTAATCGGAGCAAAGCTAATGCTTAGCTCTTCTTGCTTGGCTTTTACAACAGGGTCGTGTCTGTCGCGAGTTTCAAGCAAGACTTTTAATTCTTCATAAATGCGCGAGATGTCATTGAAGCGCAGTGCGGTTTCTTCTGGATCAGGGCCGCTTTCTGTTTCTTCTTCTTCGTCATCGTCGGAGTCATCGTCGGAGTCATCGTCAGCGCTGTCTTTTTCTTCTTCAGTAGGAACGTCTTCTAATAGCTCTTCGAAGATAGGTTCTTCGCCGTCGCCATCGATGAAACCACTAAAGATGTCGCTTAAGCGGCCTTCTTCTTCTTTCACCCTTGCGTAAGTGTCAAGTAGGACGTCTACGGCACCAGGGAAGTAAGAAATGGCAGCCATCACTTCGCGCGTACCTTCTTCGATACGTTTCGCAATGGCAATTTCGCCTGCGCGGGTCAGTAGTTCAACTGTTCCCATTTCGCGCATGTACATTCGGACAGGGTCTGTAGTACGAGTGACATCGCCTTCTACAGCGGCCAATGCAGCAGCGGCTTCTTCCGCAGCCGCTTCATCGGTCGAATCACCTTCTTCCATCAGAAGGCTATCTTTATCTGGAGCAACTTCAGAAACCGTGATCCCCATGTCATTGATCATGGCGATGATTTCTTCTACTTGCTCTGGGTCAGAAAGGTCATCAGGAAGGTGATCGTTTACTTCTGCGTAGGTTAAGTAACCTTGTTCTTTACCTTTAGCGATCAGCTCTTTGAGACGCGACTGTTGAGTGTCTGGCATTCGACAACCTATCGTTAGAAATTCGTTTGGGAGTTTTGCAAGCAGCGGATTATAACAAAATCAATCAGTTTTATCCAGATATTCGTCTCTTTTTTGAGTGAATATTAGACAAGAATTATGATTTTTTTCGTCGTATTTGCTCTATTCTATTCCGCCAATCTTGCTTTTCTTGCTCTGTATTTATGGAATCACTTGCGCCATTTTTCAAGGACTCCATGCCAAGATTTTTTTCTAATTTAGCAATAACGTCAATCACCTCTTGTTGTGGGTGAGGGAGTTTGAGTTGAATAGGCGCGTCTTTGTGATTTAGTAGCTTAAGAATGGCGGCGCTCATGTCAGGGTCGCTGAGATCCACTAAAAAGTGCCCGACATTTCGACTTGGGTGTTTCTGGAAGTAGCGCCATACCTTGCATAGGAGCTGCAAGTGCCCTTCGGCTTTGTTTACGATTGGGTCGGGAATATCGATGTCTTTAGCGATGTGTGGGTGTAATAAAAGACACAAAGAAGCTTTGGCCAAGCGGTTTAAACTAGGCGGCGCTGGCGGAAGGGCAGGTTCATCTTTTTGAAACTTGCCTTTTTTAAATGGCTTTTTAAACGAATTTTTTTGGGGTGAGCTGTACTCAATATGGCTGTCAGTAGGCTGGTAATCGTCGTATTCGTCAAACGAAGGCGCCATTTCATAGTGGCTTAAGTCTGGCGCACTGTGATCGTAGGAGGCGTCCATTGAGGTGTTCGCTGAGCTTGTATGGTCGCTGTGCGCGCTGTTCGAATGGTGGCGCGTCTTAATGTTTGTATTGCTTAGTGTTTCGCTGTCAATGCCCGACTGCTCACTGAGTTGACGAATAAGAACTGAGCGGAAGGTAAGCTCTTTCGGGATCTGTTGAATCAGCCCCATGGCGTTGCGGGTAAACTGAGCTTCGCCTTCTTCATCGCCTAGGGTAACTTGGCTTCTGGCGTGTTCAAACAGTGCATGCGAAAGTGAGGAGGCGTCTGCAAGGCGATTATTGAACGCTTCCTTGCCCTCTTTTCTGACCAACGAATCTGGGTCTTCCCCTTCAGGAAGAAAAAGAAAGCGGATCTGTTTTTCATCTTGCATGACGGGCAGTGCCGCTTCGAGGCCACGGACGGCGGCGGCTCGACCGGCTTTATCGCCATCGAAACAAAGCACGACTTTGCTGACGAGCTTGAAAAGCTTGCGAATGTGCTGGCTATTGACCGAGGTGCCCAGCGTCGCAACGGCGTTGGTGATGCCATGCTGAGCCAGGACGATGACGTCCATGTAGCCTTCCACAACGATGATTTGATCGAGTATGGGGGTGTTCTGTTTGGCTTCGAAAAGTCCATAAAGCTCTTGGCTTTTCTGAAAGACGGGGGTTTCGGGAGAATTTAAATATTTTGGCTTTTCATCGCCGAAGGCGCGTCCGCCAAAGGCAATAACGCGTCCGCGAGAGTCTCGAATAGGGAAAATTATGCGATCACGAAAGCGGTCGTAGTAATGGCCAGGTTGGTCTTTTTTCTCGACTAGCATGCCGCCATGAAAAAGCTGTTCTTGGCTTTCGGCGCGAGTACCAATGCGTTTTAGTAGATTATCCCAGCCAGGTGGCGCATAACCCAAGCCAAATATTTTGGCGATTTGGCCTGACAGCCCTCTGTCTTTGGCGAGGTAGTCGGTGGCCTTTTTCTTATCTGGGTGTTGTGTCAGCTGTTCTTGGTAGAATTGCGAGCTTTCTGAAAGACGCTTTAGGAGTTCAGCGTTTTGCTCATAACGATCAGGAGCGCCTTGATCGCGAGGCACTTCCATGCCGGCGTCTTTGGCAAGCAGTTCAATGGCGTCTACAAAATCCAGGTGGTCGTGTTCCATAACGAAAGAAATAGCGTTGCCGCCAGCACCGCAGCCAAAGCAGTAATAAAACTGTTTGTTGGGGTTGAGGCTAAAAGAAGGGCTTTTTTCATTATGGAAAGGGCAAAGACCGCTGTAGTTTTGCCCTGTTTTTTTTAAGCTAATGCGGGACGCAACCACGTCAGTCAAGTCGGTTCGAGCGAGTAGCTCGTCAATAAATTGATCGGGAATGCGTCCAGCCATATTGTTAGCCTAATTGCGCTTTAACTTGTTTGCTGATTTGTGCCATGTCCGCGCGGCCTTGTGCTTGAGGCTTAACAATGGCCATAACCGCACCCATTTGCTGCATCGAGCTGGCGCCTGTTTCTGCGATAGCGGCTTTCACGATCTCAGCCACTTCTTCGTCTGTTAGTTGTGCTGGCAAAAACTCGCTGATAATCTGCATTTCTTCTTGTTCAACTTTGGCTAGATCTTCACGGCCACCATCAAGAAACTGCTGAGTAGAGTCTTTGCGTTGTTTGTTCATTTTATCCAGAACGGCCAATACGCGCGCGTCGTCTAGTTCTATGCGTTCATCGACTTCGATTTTTTTGCATTCAGAAAGGATGGTTCGAATAACGGTGACGCGTTGTTTTTCTTTCGCGCGCATGGCGGTTTTAAGCGTATCGGAAATGTGTTTTTTTAAGTCTGACATGAGGTCCTCTTTACTTTCTAGTAGGCAAGTATATAAGCAAAAAAAACGGCTAGTTTGTTAACTAGCCGTTTTTTATAAGCCTAAATGCAATAAGCGTCTAGGCAAAACATTTGTTTTTTAGCAAATTGCCAAACGGCAGATCGACCTAGTACAAACGTTGGAATTTTTTCTGCTCACGAGAAACTTTCTTAGCGTGACGTTTAACAGCAGCGGCTGCAGCACGTTTGCGAAGAGTTGTTGGTTTTTCGTAGCATTCACGACGACGAACTTCAGCCAAAACACCTGCTTTTTCACAAGATCGTTTGAAGCGACGTAGAGCGATGTCAAATGGTTCGTTATCTTTTACTTTTACAGCTGGCATGTATTTACCTTTAGAATGTTTTTTTAAGTTTAAGTGTTCACAAAAACGGCGTGAATCATACCTGTATTTGACAGGCTTTCAAAGCGCGCTTTTGTTGGACAGAGTGAGATCTACTCGAGATCGATTTTTCTTACCCTGAACAGACTCTTTCGCGTCTGTAATGTATTGATGTCTTTAATAATAAGAGGGGTTTGATATCTCTTCTCTGAATTTATCGAAATAAATAAGAGCCGAGCCAAACTAGAAAAATCACCTGCCTTTTAATTTAAACGTTGAAAACGCGCGTATTGTAAATGTTTTAATCAGTCCTGTCTAATCTGTTTTGTAACCTGCCTCCCTTTGGTCAGATGAGTTACAATACTGGCACATAGAGATTAATGAGATGATGTGAATGAAAGTACTGGGTTTGGAAACATCTTGTGATGAGACGGGCATCGCCATTTATGACACAGAAAATGGCTTATTAGCTCACAAAATATATTCTCAAATTGCTCAGCATGCTGAATACGGTGGTGTCGTGCCGGAATTGGCGTCTCGAGATCATGTCCGTAAAACCTTGCCTTTGATTGATGAAGTATTGCAAGAAGCGAACATGACGAAACAAGAGTTGGATGCGATTGCTTATACGAGTGGTCCAGGGTTGGTTGGCGCCTTAATGGCTGGCGCGACCATCGGGCGTTCTTTGGCTTATTCATTAAACATCCCTGCGTTGGGGGTGCATCATATGGAAGGTCATCTGTTGGCGCCCATGCTTGAAGAAAAGCAGCCAGCCATGCCGTTTATTGCTTTGTTGGTGTCGGGTGGGCATACGCAATTAGTGCGAGTCGATGGCATTGGTCAATATCGCTTGCTCGGTCAATCGTTAGACGACGCGGCAGGTGAAGCGTTTGATAAGGCGGCTAAAATGATTGGTTTGCCTTATCCTGGTGGTCCGCAAATCGCGGCCTTAGCAAAGCAGGGGAACAGCCAAAGTGGGTTGAAATTCCCTCGCCCCATGACAGATCGCCCAGGGTTGGATTTCAGTTTTAGTGGGTTAAAAACCGCCTTTCTAACGGCAGTACACAGCGCCTTAGATGAAGGTCGTTGTGATGAGCAATTTAAAGCAGACGCGGCGCTCGCGTTTGAAACCGCGGTAGTGGATACCTTGGTGATTAAATGTCGTCGAGCGCTTGAGGCAGAAGGTCTTAAACAGTTGATTATTGCTGGCGGTGTGAGCGCCAATCAGCGCTTAAGAGAACAATTAGAATCACAGTTGAAAAAGATTAAGGCGAGTGTGTTTTATGCACGGCCTGAATTTTGTACCGATAATGGCGCCATGATTGCGTACGCAGGCGCACAGCGATTGGTAAAGGGTCAATCTTCGCCCTTGAACCTCTCTATCCGAGCGCGCTGGCCATTGTCTGAATTGCCCCCAGTGAAGGAGAGTGCAGTATGAATGATCTAGTCTTTATTGAAGGTCTTGCCGTTAAAGCTGTGATTGGCGTATACGATTGGGAAAAAGTGATTGAGCAAGACCTGGTCTTTGACCTGGAGATGGAGCACGACAATCGTGAGCCTGCGCAAACTGATGATTTGGCTAAGACGCTGGATTATGAGGCGATTTCCAATTTCATTATAGATTTTTGTGCAGAACGTCGATTTGAGCTTATTGAAACTTTAGCAGAGCACTTGTGCGATGAATTGATTAAAGTCTTTCAAATGAACGCCTTGGTCATGACGTTGCGTAAGCCTGGCGCGGTAAAAGCCGCCAGTGCGGTGGGCGTAAAAATAGCTCGTAGCAAGGTGAGTGCTTACTAATCACCTTGCTCTATGAAGGGGTGGGGAAGCTCGCTTAGGCTGAGAATTCTTGCTTCTTTTAGGGCTTGGCCTAATTCAGCGCCGCTAAAACCTTGCTTCATGAGGCTGGCGGCATTGATGCTGGCGACCTGGTTACGCAGTGCCAGCCAAGTGCTTTGCTGGGTTTGAGTCATTAAAGATAAAACCTCAATCAGACGTTGGTATGGTTGAGGTTTTTTTATGGCGCTCACTTGAGTCAGCCAGTTTTCCCATTGCGTCGCCGACATGGGGATTTGTTGCTGCTCTTTAAATGCTCGGACTTGCTCTGCCAAGCCTTTGAACTGATTTGGGCTCTTTAGCTGTTTGTGCAGTGTGACCAATACGTCTAGTTGAGTATCTTGGCACAGCAATGACCAACGCTGTGCTGGGGTCAGGTTTGCTTGTTTAAATTGTTCTTGGTGTCGTTGGCTGGATTGCCAGACAAAGCCTGGAAACAGTATTTTTAGTGCATCTATGCTTGCTAACACAGCAAAAAAGACAGGTGCATTTGGCGTTAATAAGGCCTTTTCTAACTCTTTCCATACGCGTTCAGGGCTTAGGCTAGAGAGCTCCCCTGAATGGCTGATGGCTTTCATTAGGGTGACGGTCTCTGGCGCAATAGTGAAGCCAAAGTCGGCAAAACGGGCGGCAAAACGGGCGATGCGCAAGACTCGCAGCGGGTCTTCTATAAAAGCGCTGGAAACGTGACGAAACAGGCGATTGTCGAGATCTTGTTGACCGTTGAATGGGTCAATGAGGGTGCCGTTTTCATCTTGAGCAATGGCATTGATGGTGAGGTCGCGTCGCTCTAAATCTTCTTCCAAGCTAATGTCGGGCGAGAAGTCACAAATGAAGCCAGTGTAGCCTTGGCCTTGTTTTTTCTCTTTGCGAGCGAGTGCGTATTCTTCTTTGCTCTTAGGATGAAGGAAAACAGGAAATTGTTTTCCAACTTGTTGATATCCCTTGTTTTCTAGTTGCTCAGGTGTGGCACCAGTCACAACCCAGTCATGGTCTTTTACTTCCAGTCCGAGTAGTTTATCTCGCACCGCGCCACCGACTAAATACACCTGATAATGTGACATAGTGTTGTTTAAGCACCTAACTCACATTGCTCTGGGAACATGGCGCTCCACTGGCTGTATCCACCATTTAATGAATACACTTCATGAAAGCCTTGAGCGGCTAGGTATTCTGCTGCGCCTTTGCTGCTGTTGCCGTGATAGCAGCAAACAATAACGGGGCGGCTTTTGTCGCTGCTCTCAATAAAGCTTTGTACGTTATCATTATGGAGGCTGATCGCATTAACGATATGACTATTTTGATAGCTTGTTGTGTCGCGAATATCGACAATGAGAGCATCGTTTTCGATGATTGGAAGCGCGTCAGAGACGTCAATACAAGAATAAGTCATAGTGATTTCCGGTTCGTTGAACAAGGGGTGCTAAAGCTTTGTTTATCTTCTAAGCGAAGCGCGGTTAAGCTACCTCCCCAGACACAGCCTGTGTCTAAAGCGTGTATTTTGTCTTGGTTGGTTATGCCTTCTAATGCGGCCCAGTGACCAAAGACAATATGGCAGTTTTCAGGCAGTTTTGAAGGGTAAGTAAACCAAGGAGCATAGCCTGCTTGAGCCGTGTTGGGGCCTTCTTTGCTTTTTAGGTCCAGTTTGCTGTGAGGATCACAAAAACGCATGCGCGTTAAATAATTGGTGATGGCGCGTAAGCGATCCATACCTACTAGGCTGTCCTTCCACATTCTGGGTTTATTACCATACATAACTGCAAGGAAATCATCAACATGATTGCCCTTGAGTTGATTTTCCACTTCTTTGGCAAGCTCGAGTGTCTGTGAGAGCGTCCAGCAAGGTGGAACACCTGCGTGGGTCATTATGGTGTTGAGAGATTCATCGTAATGGCAAAGAGGTTGTTGTCTAAGCCATTCAATCAGCTCGTCACGGTCACGGGCGCTGAGTATTTCGAGTAGGGTGTCGCTGCGTTTTAATGTGCTGTGACCATGGGCCACAGCAATCAAATGAAGGTCATGGTTGCCAAGTATGACTTTGGCGTTATCGCCAAGGGATTTAACAAAGCGAAGTGTTTCAAGAGACTCTGGTCCGCGGTTGATCAAATCACCAGCAAACCAAAGTTGATCGTCTTCTTGTCGGTAGTCAATTTGCTTAAGCAATTCTATTAGCGGCGTCAAACAGCCTTGTAAGTCGCCAATGACATAGGTTGCCATAGTAAATCCTTAGTGTACCTGGTTTGGAACGTACAGCGTAAATGGGCGAATTGGGGCGTCGAATTCAGTGCCATCGTCTGCGGTAAAGCGGTAACTACCTTGCATGCTGCCCACCATGGTTTCCATGATAGTGCCACTGGTGTACTGGTAAGATTCACCAGGCGCTAGATAAGGGTATTCTCCGACAACGCCATCACCTTTCACTTCTTGGACCTTTTCGTTGCCATTGGTGATGATCCAGTGTCGTGATTTCAACTTGGCCGGTTCGCTGCCACAGTTGGTAATAGTGATGTGGTAGGCAAACACAAATCGAGACTCTGAGGGCATCGATTGTTGGGCCAAGTATTCAGTCTGCACAGTGACAGCAACGTCGTGCTTTAACATCAACTAGGCTTCCTTGTTATGGATAAAATTAGCAATGCGCACGAACTCTTCCACATCGAGACGTTCTGGACGCAGGCTTGGATCAATCTGTAGTGCTTCAAAATCGTCATTGTCTAACACCCCTTTGTAATTGTTACGTAGGGTTTTTCGTCGCTGATGAAAGCCAATTCTTACGGTGTCTTCAAGGCCTTTGATGTCTTCCACTGGGAAAGGCAGTGTTTTATGAGGCGTCATTCGAACAATGGCAGAATCCACTTTTGGCGCAGGGTCAAAGGACTCAGGTCCGACAATAAACAGAGACTCAACGGAACAGTAATATTGAGCCATAACACTTAATCTACCGTACAGGTTGTCGCCAGGGCGTGCGGCCAGACGATCAACCACTTCTTTTTGAAGCATGAAGTGCATGTCTTCAATCACATTCGCTTGGCTCAGCAAGTGGAAGATCAGCGGGGTTGAAATATTGTAAGGCAGGTTACCAACAACGCGGATATTTTGCTCTGTGGCCAGTGAGCTAAAGTCGAATTTCATCGCGTCCGCTTCATGCACAGTAAGCTCAGGAAAACGGAATAAATTAACCTTTAAAATAGGAATAAGGTCGCGGTCTAATTCAACCACGTCCATGCGTTCTGTGGTGCTGATAATGCCTTCCGTTAGGGCGCCTTTACCAGGGCCGATCTCAACAATTCGCTGGCCTTTTTTGGGGCCGATGCAGGCAACGATACGACGGATCACGCCGTGATCATGTAAAAAGTTTTGGCCGAAGCGTTTTCGTGCTTTATGGGACTGTGGTTTGCTCATTAGGAATGTTTTTTCGCGTTATTGGCCATGTTGATGGCGTGTTGAATGGCGACTTTTAAACTGCCGTCATTGGCGGTGCCAGTACCTGCTAAATCAATGGCTGTGCCATGATCTACGGAGGTTCGAATAATGGGTAAGCCTAACGTAATATTAACGGCATTACCAAACCCTGAATATTTTAACACAGGTAGACCTTGATCGTGATACATGGCGAGTGCGCAATCCGCATGGTCTAAATACTTGGGAGTGAACAAGGTATCGGCAGGCAAGGGGCCAATTAAATCGACGCCTTCGTTTCTTAATCGATCTAGGGTTGGAATGATGACGTCTATTTCTTCCATACCTAGATGCCCATCTTCACCCGCGTGTGGGTTTAAGCCACAGACGAGGATTTTGGGTGACGCTATGCCAAACTTTGTTTTAAGATCATGATTAAGCGCATTAATAACCAAGCTTAGGCTGTCGTCGGTAATGGCTTGAGAAACCTGCTGTAATGGCAAATGGGTAGTAACCAGTGCCACCTTCATTGCGTCAGTGGCTAGCATCATGACGACCTGCTCTGAGTGGCACAGTGCTTGAAAAAACTCAGTGTGCCCAGAGAAATGAACGCCAGTCTCACATAAAATCCCCTTATGAACAGGGGGCGTGACAATGGCGTCAAAGTCGCCATTCAGGCAGCCTTGCCCAGCAATCTCTAATGTTTTTAGCACATAGGGGGCATTGGCGACATTGAGCTGGCCGACTTCACTTGGTGTGGCTAACTCAATGGGGAGTATGCTAATGGTGCCTTTTTGATGTGTAGCTGCTTGATCGGCCGATTGGATGATCTCCCAATTTGGCGCGAGCCCCAGCTGCTTCGCTCTCGCTTGGAGCAGTACTGGGTCAGCCAGAATAACAAGACGCGCAGCAAATGACTCTGTCATTAATGCGCTGAGAATGATGTCTGGACCAATGCCTGCGGGCTCCCCTGAGGTAATCGCAATAATAGGCAGTGGATTGTTCTCGTCTTGTTTAGTCATGTTAGTGGTTTAGTCCTTGATGTCGATAAAAGCATCCGCTTTTAATTCTGCCAGCCAATTGCTTAGTACCACGTCTTTTTTCTGGGCGATTAACGCTTGTTCAGCTTTTGCGCGCTGTACTTTTTCACTGATGTCCGCTTTACGGCGGCCTTCTACTTCAACAATGTGCCAGCCAAATTGAGTTTGGAAGGGTTGGCTAAAGTCGCCAATGGCCGTTTTGTCCATGACTTGCTCGAATTCTGGCACCATGGTTTTAGGAGATACCCAGCCAAGTTCGCCGCCTTGTAGGGTGGAGCCTTGATCTTCGCTGTATTTTCTCGCTAGATCACCAAAGTCCGCGCCTTTCTTAAGTTGCTGGTAGATGTTTTCAGCCAATGCCTTGGTCTGTTTCATGTCTCTGATTTCGTTAGGGCGAACCAAGATGTGACGCGCTTTCGTCTGTTGCTGAATCGTAGTCGAAGGGGAGCGCTTGTCCATTAGCCAAAGTAAGTGAAAACCTGCGTTACTTTGAATCGGACCCACCAGTGAGCCTGGCTGGCTATCACCCAGAGCTCTCACAAACAAAGGGGGGAGTTGGTTAAGAGGGCGCCAGCCTAGGTCACCACCTTCGATGGCAAATTGACCATCTGAGTTGGCAATGGCTTCGTCGATGAAATCGCTCTCGCTGTGGATTTTCTTGGCAATGGCTTCAATTTTTGCCTTGGCTTCGCTTGGTTGGCTTGAACGAATTAATAGGTGTCTTAAATGCACCTCGTCTTTGTCTTTGCTCAAGCTGGTGTCGGAGCTAAGGTAATCGCTGATTTCTTGGTCGCTAATCGTAATGCGTTTTTTGATGATTTCTTTTTTGATGTTGTTGATCAAAATTTCTTTTTCGATCTGATCGCGATAGCGGCTGTAATTGATGCCTTGTTTGGCAAGCACTTGTTTTAAGCCATCTATATCCGTATTCATACGTTGAGCCACGCTCATAATGGCTTTATCAACCGTGCTGCTAGAGGCTTGCATACCAACGCTTACCGCGTAGTTTGCTTCTAGGGTCTCGTCGATCAACTGGTTGAGAATTTGACGGTGGATATTTGCGGACATTTTACCGCCTGGAATACGACTTTTTACCACATTGAAGCGGGCTTGAATGTCGCTGTCTAGGATCGGTTGAGAGTCAACAATAGCGGCAATGCCATCAAGTTTTGTTGGCGCGGCTTGAAGGCTTTGAAAAGGCGCAAGAATGAGCAGCGCGCTTAGTATAAAAGAAAATAATTTCATCATTAGTATCCAACTTTTCCTTCGTTCCAATATTCATCAGCGATGCTAGATGTGCTGTTATCTTTAGCACCAGGACTACTTAAACTACGTAACGTAAATTGTAGGAAGAAGCCGCTTTCAAATTCGCTGTCATCGTTAAGCCAGTGTTGGTAGCTTGCTGATACTTTGACACAGCAATTTTCATAGCCTAGGCCGGCGACTTCTTTTGTACTTCTATTATCAAAGAAGTCATAGGTGTGTTGTAAAAACATCGACCAGTTTTGATTGATTGGGAAAATGGTGCCGATATTACTTTGGTTAGTGTCGTCATCTTCGTCATCGTTATCAATGCTATAAAGATAACTTAAATTGACTTTGACTTCGTCAACTGGTTTCAATTTTACAATAACTTGAGTAAGCGTGGTGTCGCGTCCGCCGAGATCATAGTTGGCATTGGCGGTTAAACTGAAACGATCGCTTCCGGTGTAGGTGACAGACCCAAGTAATGGACTGGTGCTGTCGTCATCGACCGGTGTATCGCTGTCAGTGTCTCCACTAGTGGAGACAAAACGGTCTTTTAGGTATTGAATTTGTCCCAGTTTGAAGGCCCAGCGCTCATTGTTGTTTTCGTCGTATAAACGGCTTTCAACGCCGAGCGTAAACTGTCTTGTGTCACCAATGCGGTCATTACCACTGAAGCGTTCATGACTGAAGGCTTGAGAGTAACTCATTACCGAGGTGCTGGCGTCAAAGTCGACAATGTCTGTTTGGTCTGTGTAAGGCGAGTCTAAAAAGCTAAGTCTCGGCTCAAGGGTTTGACGCCATGTTTTATCACCGTTGGTGATGCTGCGTTCAAACACTGTCTTAGTGTCAAAATACGTTGAGACGTGGTTCAGGCTGGTATCGTAATCAGAATCGTCTGTGTAATCGTGAATAGAGTAATCACGATTCTGTATCAAGACACCCGGACTGAAACTGCCCCAAGCGTTACTGAAACTGAGACTAAGGTCTTGATTTAAGACGGTACGTTGGCCGTCAAAGTCATCTTCATCAGGGTCATAGAAGTCCGTGTATTGCATGTCGACACTGTAATCAAACAACCCTGTGGCATAACGGTATGAAGATGCAACACGAGGTAGCCATTCAAATGGCGCATCCTCATCTGGATCCGGTGTTTGGTAACGTCGTACAGTGGCTTTACTGCTAAAGTTGCCATTGTTAAACGAAAGATAACCGCTTCGCTCGTAGTTGTCTTCTTCACCGATGGAGGTGGTGTTGGCGTCTGGGTATTTGTCTTCGGTTGGGTTGTCTTCTAGTAATAAACCGCTACTAAAGTACTTATTAAATGTTAAGTCTGTTTTGAATTTACGAACGATTTGTTCGCCTTCGTCATTATCCTCAAAGGTCGATTGTTCAAAGGTCGTCTCGTCATAGTCACCTAAATGGCGTAATTCAAGGTCAAACCCAGAACCTTCTTCTTGAATGTAGTTGGGGGTAATGGTGGCGTCGTAGTTTGGCGCAATGTTCCAGTAAAAAGGCGCAGAAACACTGATGCCTTTGCTGCCAGAAACACCAAACGTTGGGAATAAGAAACCGGTTTGACGCGCGTTGTTTAAAGGAAAGCGTAACCAAGGAAAGTAAAAAACAGGCACATCGTGAATTCGGATCTGAACGTTCTCAGCGGTACCAAAACCCTCTTGAGGGTTAAGCTCAATCGCGGTTCCGTACAGCTGCCAGCTTTCTTCTGTTGGTTCACAAGTGGTGTAATACCCTTGATGAATAAAGATTATGCCATTTTTACTGCGCAGTAAGGATTTTGCTGCTCCGCGTTGGCCTGATTCCAAGTTGATAAACTTGGCATCAACAAATTCGGTTGGGGAGTCGGTTGAGTTGGATACATAGCCGCTGGAGCCACGAATCATCTGACCTTTCTGCCTCAAAATAACGTTGCCGTCTGTTTTATAATATTTGTCGGGCACGCCTTCAATATTATCAGCCTGCAGGCTTGACGTTGGCTGAATGATTTCTGCCGCCCCATTGAGGTGGACGACACCATTCTCATCTCGATAAATTAAATCAGCCTTAAGATTAGTGTCTTCAGAGTTAGGGCTTTTCCATTGGTCGATGTACGACCCTTGGCAATATCGGCCAAGTTGTGCCTGTTGCTCTGCAGGTAGGGATTCCCGTGGAACCCAGTCCCATTGGTTTGCATGAGCCGCAGGTAAAATGAAAAGACTTTGAAAAAATAAAGCGTAAATACGTGAATGCTTAACCATGCAGGGTATACTTGTCGCCAAATGATGATTGTCCTAAATTGGACTCTGCCCCTAGTCGGGTCCTTGATAATGACAAATGATAATCTAAGCAGGCCTCTACGGGCTACCGATTCTGGAGAAATATCTTTATGTGGAAGTTGATTGGTGCAATTTTTGGCACCGTCGTGATGGGATTCTGGGGCGGGCTGCTGGGCTTGTTTATCGGCGCAATGCTAGATGGTGCAAAGCGTGGCGACGCTTTTGTTGGTTTACGTGGGCGAACAAATGTTCGTCAACAGCAAGAAACTTTTTTTCGTACACTATTTTTACTAATGGGGCGATTAGCGAAGTCAGACGGCCGTGTGTCCCAAGAAGAGATTCAATTAGCTGAAGCGGTCATGCAGCGATTGCGTTTATCGCCGATGGCGCAAGAGCAGGCCCGTCAGTTATTTAATGAAGGTAAATCTGCTAATTTCGACTTAGTTTCTGTGTTGGGGCAATTCAAAGAGGTCGTGGGTCCTGGTGATCTGACTCGAACTTTGCTGGAAATATTATTGGTCTCTGCTTATGCGGATGGTCATTTTAGTGTCGAAGAAAAATCCTTGGTGTCGCAAGTATGCGCTTACCTTGGTGTTTCCGTTGCTGAGTTTGAAAGCTTGCACATACAGGTGAAGCAGCAGGCGCATTTCAGACAAGGTTACCAATCTTCAGCAAACGCTGCGGATTCGAAAGATTTATTAAAAGCGGCTTATGATGCATTGGGCGTCAGTGCTGATATGAGTGATGGGGATATTAAAAAGGCGTATCGTAAACTGATGAGCCAGCATCACCCAGATAAGCTGAGCGCAAAAGGCTTGCCAGACGAAATGATTGAGCATGCAAAAGAGCGTACTCAAGAAATACAATCTGCTTATGAGATGATTAAAAAATCTCGTAAATAAGCGGCTTGGCTCGTCATAAGGTTAACGATTAAGGGCTTTCATAGAAAAGCCCTTTTTTGTATGCGGGAATAGATTTTAACTGCTCTGTTTGGGCCGTGTTTTGTTTTAGAAATCCGCGCACTCGCTGAAGAACTTGCTGAACATCTTCGACTGGTGCGTTTGCTTCGTCAGTGGCGGTGAGTTGAGTAAATTCACCCGTCTCGCCCTTTCTTTGGTTGGCGGCCTGTTTTCGCCATACTGCAAATCTAAGAGCTTGCGCGGAATCATCAAAGTAATAATCGAGCACGGGTTGTTCTATTACACTTAATTCTTGAGCGAGGTCATAGTCAGTGGTTGGGCTAGGGGTGAGTGTGTCTATGAGGATGAGAGCATCGCCTAAGGTTTTGTTTTGGGCAAGAAAGTGTAGCGCATAAGCAGCGCCCGTTCCGTAACCTATAAAGACGAATTGTTTGTTATTGCCTTTGCTCTTTGCGTCGTCAATGGTGGCTTGGATACGAGCAAAGACCATCTCTTGGTTTGGTAAGGTTATTTTCTTAGAAGCGGGGTCTTGTGTGCCAGTAGCCAGCGGCTTAGTTGGTATTTTGACGGCTTGGGCACGCTTGGTGATGTCTGGTATCTCAATAGAAACGGTGCACCAGCTGTATTTTGGGAGTGCGTTTCTCAGAGGTGATATAACAGAAGGCCAATCAGGGTGCTCATTGTCAGACTGAAGTAAAATGGCACAGCCTTGGGAGTCTCCAGTGAGCGCGCTTCTGTAGAGAGTAAGAAAAGGGCTGCCTTGCGCTTGAAGGATGTTGATCTGATGGGCTAGGTGATTCTGTTTTAAGGTGTCTTCTAAAGCTTGAATGCGTGATTTTTCCGGGTCAGGCACCACCCTTTTGGTCGAGTTTGGCTGAGGTGGGCTGGTGGGCGAGTCTTCTGCAGCCTTGGCAATTGACGACAAAGGGAGTGTCAGCCCTAATAAAATCGTCTGTATAAATCTCTTAGTATTTTTCTTCATTGTTATCAATACTTATTAAGTGTGCCTTGTTAAAATGCCAAAAAGAGTAAGATGTTTTCTATTTTGTCACTGCTGGAGCCAGATATGAATGATTTTATTATCGCCCCTTCTATCCTTGCTGCCGATTTTGCCCGTTTAGGGGAAGAGGTAGATAAGGTATTAGAAGCGGGAGCCGACATGATTCACTTCGACGTGATGGATAACCATTACGTACCTAATCTAACGATAGGGCCTATGGTCTGTAAAGCATTGCGCAAGCATGGCGTGACAGCGGATATTGATGTTCACCTGATGGTGAAGCCTGTTGATCGTATGATCAAAGAGTTTATTGAGGCCGGTGCAACGAGCATTACCTTTCACCCAGAAGCCAGTGAGCACATCGATAGATCTTTGCAAATGATAAAAGATGGCGGTTGTCGCGCAGGTTTGGTTTTTAACCCAGCGACGCCATTGCATCACTTAAAGTACGTGATGGACAAAATCGACATGGTGCTACTGATGTCGGTAAACCCAGGGTTTGGCGGACAATCTTTTATCCCTGGTACATTAGATAAACTTCGCGAAGTCAGAACCATGATTGAAGCCAGTGGCCGTAATATTCGCTTAGAAGTGGACGGTGGCGTGAGTGAAAAGAACATCGCTGAGATTGCTCAAGCAGGTGCGGATACCTTTGTTGCTGGTTCGGCTATCTTTGGTAAAGAAGACTATAAAGCGGTGATTGATATGATGCGCACAGAACTGGCGAGTGTGCGTTAATGAAAACACCACGACATTTTAAGCGGTGGTTTGACGGTTGGCCTGATTTGGTCTGTTTTGACTTAGATGGCACGCTTGTCGATAGTGTGCCGGATATTGCCGCTTCCGTTGATGCCTTCCTGGCTGAGCAAGGGGTGGCGTTGGCAGGTGAAGATCGAGTGCGCGGCTGGGTTGGTTTGGGCTCGGCTAAGCTTATCGAGCAGGCGATGGCATGGGCTGACCTTGATCCGAACAAGCATGAAGAGTGCTACAGTCGGTTTTTGAAGCATTATTTTGAGCACTCGACGGACAAAACAAAGCTGTACTCAAATGTAAAAGAGTTGCTGAAAGCCTTTAAACATCAAGGTGTGCCAGTGGCTTTGGTGACCAATAAACCAGGTATTTTTATCAAACCTATTTTGGATCACTTTGAAATTACTGAGCATTTCGGTTGGTTTTTGGGTGGCGATACATTGGCCGAGAAAAAGCCATCGGCGTTGCCGCTATTGCATTGCAGTGAGGCGATTGAAGCGGAACCTGAGAAGTGTTTAATGATCGGTGACTCTATCACGGATTTTCGTGCGGCGAACAATGCGGGCTTTAAGTGCGCGCTCGTCACATATGGCTACCATCAAGGAGTAGACTTGGCTTCTTTGGGTGCGGATGCGGTGATGGATGACTTAGCAGAGTTGCTGATTTAGACAAGACATACAGAGGATAAAAAGGGTCAAGTCGGTTCGCCGCTTGACCCTTTTTTGTTTTCTATTGGCCTTTCTCAGCGGTGGAAGCGTCACCTTCTGGCGTGTGGTCAAATGGCATATGAGCATGGTTTGCCATATGGACTGTGTGCGTTGGGAAAGCGACTTCAGCGCCATGGGATTCAATAATGGCCATGATTTTAAACAATACGTCTTGTTTGACGTTGTGGAAAATTTTCCAATCAACTGTCTTGGTGAAAGTGTAGATAAAGAAATCCAAAGAAGAGGGGCCAAACTGGTTAAAGTTCACCATGCATGTTTGGCTCATGTCTAAATCATCATGGTTGGCGATCATTTCTTTTACCTCGGCAATAATGTCAGGCAATTTGCTGAAATCATCATAACGAACACCGATGGTTTCGTTAATTCGGCGGTGGCTCATTCGTGATGGGTTTTCGACCGAAATTAAAGAGAAGGTTGAGTTGGGAACATACAAAGGGCGTTTATCAAATGTTCTGATGCGTGTTTGGCGCCAGCCTATGTTTTCCACCGTACCTTCAATGTTTTTGTCTGGCGAGCGAATCCAGTCGCCGACCACAAAAGGTCGGTCTAAATAGACCACTAGGCCACCAAAAAAGTTGGCTAGCAGATCTTTAGCGGCAAAACCAACGGCAATACCGCCGACCCCACCAAAGGCTAACACCCCAGAAATACTGTATCCCAAGGTTTGTAGGATAACGAGCATGGCGGTAATGATAACGGAGACTCTAAGTAGCTTACTGATGGCTCCCGCCGTCGTGTAATCTACTTTAGAGGCTATTTTTTCGGACGTAGTAAGGGTGGTTTCTGCGCCTTTTATAAACCTTAATACAAACCAAGCAAGCAGCGTAATGATACCGACTTCACGGACTGCGCTGATGAGGGAGGCAAATTTCGGGTCTAATTCCGTGCCTGATATTTCCGCGGCAACCGAGAGACCAACGAGCCAAATAAAGACCCCAATTGGTTTTTGAGTGGCTTGGATCAGCACGTTGTCCCAAGGGTTTTTGGTCTTCCCTAGGTGGTGCTCAATGCGGCCTAATACTCGCACAGCAATAAAGTTGACGATAAGGGTGAGTAAAACGACGATAAAAACACGCACTATCCAGTGCATATTGGAGTCGCCTAACCCTAAGTATGTTTGTGCTGTTTCCCAAGTCATTGTCTGTCTTGTCCTGTTTTGTTTAGTGCTAAAAAATGCATCGTAATCTGGTTAAAGAAGAAAGAGTGTGCCCAACCCTAAGAAAGCGACAAAGCCTGCGATGTCTGTCACCGTGGTTAAAATGACGGAGCCAGAAAGCGCGGGGTCGATTTTGAGTTTGTCTAAAACAACAGGGATGATGACACCAGAAAAAGCGGCCATAATAATATTGACGATAATGGCCATGCCGATAACAGCCCCCAACATAGGGTTTTCAAACCACCAAAGTGTGACCACTCCAATGACGATGGCCCAGAGAATGCCGTTTAATATGCCGACTTTTAGTTCTTTTGAAAGCAAAGATTTTAAGTTGCTGCGGGTGATTTGCCCTAGCGCTAAGCCTCGTACGATCAATGTGAGTGTTTGGCTACCGGCGATGCCTCCCATTGACGCAACAATAGGCATCAATACCGCAAGAGCGACCACTTGCTGGAGGGTCGCTTCAAAGAGACCAATAAAAGAAGACGCTAAAAAAGCCGTTAAAAGGTTGATGCCAAGCCAAATTCCTCGCGTCGCCGCGCTGCGTTTTACCGGGGCAAATAGGTCCGACTCTTCGTTTAAACCTGCTGTCGTCATTTGCTGTGTTTCATAGGCAAGTCGCAGGCTTTCCAGTGCGAGTCCAGTATGGAAGCGACCTAATAATATGTGATTTTCATCCACCACGGGTAAGGCAGAAAGCTCTGCCCTTTCGAGTTGCTCAGCGGCTTTTGTCAGCTCGGTTGTTGCCAAAATAAAGGGGCAGTCATCGTCTACTAAACTGGATATCGCTTCGTGCCCTTGGGCTTTGAATAGGGCGTCAAACTTCACGCAACCAACCCAGCGTCCGGTGCGATTAACCAAGTAAATCATGTCGGTGTAATTGGGGGTGCTCTTTTTAAGTAAGCGCAATGCTTCTGATGAGCGAATGCTTTGCGAGGTGATGAGCAACTCATGATCCATCCAGCGGCCAACAAGGTCATCATCATAGACAATCCCTTTTTGGTAGTATTCTCTCTGTTTATGGTCCATTTGGTTGAGTGCGAGATCTACCATTTTGTCAGGTAGGGAATCCGCAATCTCGAGCAAATCTTCAGCGTCAACATCTGCAAATAAGGCTTCAATGTCAGATTCATCAAGCTCTTTTAACAGCAGACGTCGAGATTCACCTCGCATTTCAACCAAAATATCGAGGCGATTCGCTTGTTTTATGTTCTGCCACGCTCTCGTTCTTTGTGCGAGCGGAATGGACTCTAATGCCAGCGCCACATCGTCTGGTGTTAATTCGGCTATGGCTTTGCCGATGGACTCATAGGAGTACTCATCTTGAATTAGTGCTTCAATAAGGTCTGCAACTTGGTTGTGCACAGCATGTCCTTTATAACCAAAAAAGAGAGGAAGTAGCGATGGAGCGTTAGTGTGAAGTATAACGGTGATTGTTTCAAACAAGAGACGATTGTTAAGTACTTTTTGACGAAAAAATTGAATAAGGCTTAGCTTTCTTGATATTTTGTTGTGTTTTTATTTAGAGAGCGAGGCAATCGCTCCAACGTCAGAGAAAGGTGTTAGTGTTCGTGAGGCAAATCCTTTAAAATCGAGCTCTAACGAATGTTATGCTTCCCTGCGGTGAGGCGAAAAGACGCGCCAGCTAGATGAAACCATAACCGTGTATTTTAATGCCTTATATGAATTTAAAGAGTTAGTACAAACATGCTGTTAATGATCGATAATTACGACTCTTTTACTTACAACCTAGTGCAGTATTTTCGTGAATTAGGCGCTGAAGTTTGTGTTTACCGAAACGATGAAATTAGCCTAGAAGAAATTGCACAGCTTGCGCCTTCTCATTTGGTTATTTCGCCGGGCCCTTGTACGCCAAATGAAGCCGGTATTTCGATGGACGCGATTCGTGAATTTGCCGGTAAAATTCCTATTTTAGGCATTTGCTTAGGCCATCAAAGTATTGGGCAAGTCTTTGGTGGGGATGTGATTCGTGCTAAAAATGTCATGCATGGGAAAACCTCGCTTATTTATCACCATGGCACGTCTGTATTTCAAGGCTTACCGAATCCGCAAAGAGCAACGCGTTATCATTCTCTGATTGTTGATGAAACCAGTTTACCGGACTGCTTTGAGGTGACGGCTTGGACACAGGACCAAGACGGTAATCGAGACGAAATTATGGGGATGCGACATAAGTCCCTACCTGTAGAAGGGGTGCAATTTCACCCAGAATCTATTTTGACTGAGGCGGGACACGCCTTGTTAGCAAATTTTTTGACGCGATAGGAGAAACGGGTGGATATCCAAAAAGCAATCTCAGCGGTAGCGAGTCATCAGGATTTGACCAGTGATCAAATGCGTCTTGTTATGACCGATATAATGACAGGAAAAGCCACACCCGCTCAAATTGGCGGATTCTTAATCGGTTTACGAATGAAAGGCGAAACCGTCGCCGAAATTACAGCCGCCGCAGAGGTAATGCGCGAATTGTCTATGAAGGTTGATTTGCCATTAGACAATTTGGTCGATACCTGTGGTACCGGGGGCGATGGCGGTAACTTATTTAATGTGTCTACGGCGTCGGCGTTTGTGGTGGCTGCTGCTGGTGGCAAGGTTGCTAAGCATGGCGGGCGTTCTGTTTCCTCCAAATCGGGCAGTGCCGATGTATTGGAAGAGGCGGGAATCTACCTTGATTTAAGCGCGGAGCAAGTCTGTCGTTGTGTTGAAGAAATTGGTTTGGGTTTTATGTTCGCGCCAAATCATCACTCTGCAATGAAGTACGCAGTAGGCCCTCGTAAAGAAATGGCCACACGAACGATTTTTAACTTATTAGGGCCGCTGACTAATCCGGCTGGTACTAAGAATCAGGTGATGGGTGTTTTCGCGAAAGAGTGGGTTCGTCCCATTGCCGAAGTGCTTAAGGCATTAGGCAGTGAGCATGTGATGGTGGTTCATTCTCAAGATGGCTTGGACGAAATTAGCATTGGCGCACCGACGTATGTCGCCGAGTTGAAAAACGGTGAGATCTCAGAATATACGGTTGCACCGGAAGACTTTGGGATTCCGACCCAATCTCTTGAAAGCTTGCAAGCCACAGATTCAAGTAACAGCTTGGTGCTGGTGAAAACGGCATTAGAAGGCAAGGGTATTGAGAATCCGGCGCGCGATATTGTGGCGTTAAATGCTGGTGCAGCTATCTATGTTTGTGGTGTCGCTGACACGCTAAAGCAAGGCGTAGAAATGGCGGAAGACATGATTGGTAGTGGGCTGGCGAAAGTGAAGCTTTCTGAGTTGGCTAGTTTTACCCGTTATTATAAAAACGCTGAGTAAGTAAAGCGAAGGATGTTGTTATGCAAGTAGAAATTCCAACCATTTTAAGAAAAATTGTCGCGCGTAAGTTTGAAGAAATAGAGGCGCGTAAAGCCCAAACCTCTTATGCGAATTTGGAAGTGGCCGCTTCTGTCGCCAATGTTCATAATGCGACAAGAGGCTTTGCTCAGGCGCTGCGTAACAAGGTGGCAGCGGGTAACGCTGGGGTAATCGCAGAAGTAAAGAAAGCATCCCCTAGTAAAGGCGTTTTGCGAGAAAATTTTTCGCCAGCACAAATTGCTCGCTCTTATGAGCAGTATGGCGCTGCGTGTTTGTCTGTACTAACCGATCACGATTTTTTCATGGGCCATGAGGATTATCTGGTCGAGGCGCGTAATGCCTGCAAGTTGCCAGTGATTCGCAAAGATTTCATGGTCGATGAATACCAAATAATGGAATCTCGTGCGATTGGAGCGGATTGCATTCTTCTGATTGCGGCCTGTTTAGATGGTGCTCAACTGAAAGCGTTTGATTCCTTGGCGCGAGAGTTGGGGATGGATGTTTTGGTTGAGGTTCACAATCAGGCAGAATTGGAGCTTGCATTGGAGTATACCGAGACAGAATTGTTAGGCATTAACAATAGAGACTTGCATACCTTTGAATTAAGCCTAGATCATACTTTTGAGTTGATGAAAGGCGTTCCTGAAAATCGTCTAATTGTGACGGAAAGTGGTATTCATTCACGCGATGATGTGGCGCTAATGCGTCAAAACAATATACATGCCTTTTTGGTTGGTGAAGCCTTTATGAAAGCGCAAAATCCAGGTGAAAAATTGGCAGAGCTTTTTGATTAAGATTGTAAAGAAGGTTAGACGATGAAAACCGAAGTAACATGGCAAGAAGATGTGCATTTTACCGCACAAACAGGCTCAGGCTTTAGTATTGAAATAGATGGTAATCAACAAGCAGGCGCTCGCCCAATGGAGCTCTTATTGGCCGGCTTAGGTGGTTGCACCTCTTATGATGTGGTGAATATTCTTAAAAAATCTCGTCAAGATGTGGTCTCTTGTGTGGCTAAGATTGACGCGGATCGTGCGGATACCGTTCCGTCCGTTTTTACTGAAATACGCGTTCATTTTGTAGTGGCTGGGCGTAACCTCAAGGACAAGGTGGTAGAGCGCGCCGTTAAGCTATCGGCTGAAGAATATTGTTCTGCGTCTTTGATGCTTGAAAAAGGCGGTGTGAAGATTGTTCATAGCTTTGAGGTGATAGAAGCAGAATAACAGCACTTTCTGTGCGTTTAAAAAGAGCGGTAACGCTCTTTTTTTGTGTCTGGTGTCCCCTGCGAGATTCGAACTCACGTCTAAGACTTAGGAGGTCCTTGTTCTATCCGGCTGAACTAAGGGGACATTATCTTTCGATCTGAGATTTATACCTGATTTTGCACGCTAACTCAAATTCTGAAGCGGGAAATAATTGATTTGTATGAGTATTTTAGGCTCTTCCTAGCGTGTGTTTGCTACTAATTGGGCGGGTGGCGCCTCTGGAAGTGTAGACTTTACTTTTGTCATTATGACCTTGCAGTAACTCAAAAAGGTGTTTGTTGCGCTTTTGCAAGGTGCTAAGAATGCGAGCATTACTTTGGTTCTTTGTTTTGCAGATTGTGAGCAGGGCTTCGCAGTCTTCCATAAGTTGGCGGGTTTCATCCATTGAGCTGTCTTGCTCAGAAAGCCATACTTTGAAATCTTCTTCGGACGGTTTCTTGCGGTCAAGGATATTGAACTTAATGAGTAGATTGACTCTGCGCTCATTTAGCAAGTTCATTTCATCAAGGAGGGTGCTTTTTTCGGTGGCGATACTGACAATGGCTTCGCTGTTTAACTCACCAAATGCGACTCGTTCGCTATCAAGCAGAGAGGATAGCTGTTGCAGTATTTCTTTGCTTCTTAGAAAAACAGGAACGATGGGCAGCATAAGGCAAACCAATTAAGACTGTATTAGTAACAGTCTAGAATAATGAATCCATAGAAGCCATGTTGCTGGCAAGTTTTTGCGAGTCGATTTTGTAGTTTCCAGATGCAATGGCTTGTTTGATTTGATCTACTTTTTGCTGATCAATGTCAGAAAGGCCATTAATTTTGGATTCTTGATTTTGCAGTGTTTGAGCGGCGCCACTGAGCTTGACGGTATCTTCGGCCATAATGCCACCGCTGCTCGACGTGTTGGCGTCAACAGAAGCTTTCGATGTAGTGGAATCTTCTACAGGTGTACGGTTGTTTTTAGCAACGTTGCCCTGATTTGATATCCCTGTAAAATTTATTGCCATTGGGTTATTACCGCCTCGAATGATTTGCCTACTAGCTTTAACGGCTTTGAGTTGGAAAACTTTAGTAGAAAAAGCCGATATTTATACATCGCAATGAAACACTGCTTAGTAGTTTACAAGAACCTCACTGTCGGTTACAACTTTCGCGTATATAATTCGCCCCGAACTGGTGTTTTGTACGCGAATTTGTTGACCTTTAATGCCATTCTCTAGTGCTTTGCCATTCATTTTCACGACGATATTGCCGGTTCTTGCTGTAATTAAGATGCGCTCGCCTTTTTTGATCAGCGTCGGCTGTTTCGTGACGTTGTCGGTGATGAACGCATTAATGCGTAAGTTGCGAGAAGCAATTAATCCGTAAGGTGGGTGACTTTTAGTAAAAACTTGCCCTCTAAGACTTGTGATATCAACTTGGCCAATGTCTGTGTTTTGCTGGTTAATGGTCTGCCCGCGGTTGATCGGTGAGGTCGCTTTGATGGCAGAAATTAAAATGGTTTGGGTGACCGGCACAAAGGACTTCCATTCAGGCGATGTGCAGGATATCGCGTAGGTAGTGCGTTTTGACGCGTTAGGGCGTTGGTTTTCTATTGTTATCTTGGTGTCTTGGCAATCTGGCAAGTAGCTCAGAGCGGCTTGATTATTGAGATCAATTTTAATGTCGGCATCGGGGTACACGCTTGCCAGTCTTGGAATCTCAACAAGATTAATATAGTTGTGAATTTGCTCGGTTACCGATAAAGCGAAGCTATAACTGGCTTGGAGGCAAGCAAAGGCTATTATTAGCCTTACTGACGACATAATTAACTCTCTTTGTTATTGTTAAGTTATTAGTAAAATAGGGATAATCCCTCTATTATGGCTTTATATTTTAATATTAATGAGTCTGACTTAATACTCACTTTACGTATACATATTTTAGGAGACATTTATGGCTAGTGTTCTCGATAGCGTTAACCAGCGTACCCAGCTAGTTGGGGAGAACCGCCTCGAATTACTGCTTTTTCGACTGAATGGAAAACAGATTTACGGGATCAATGTTTTTAAAGTAAAAGAAGTATTGCAGTGTCCTAAACTGACCGCTTTACCGCACAGCAACCCGGTTGTTAGGGGTGTGGCGCATATTCGTGGTGGCACCATTCCTATTTTAGACTTAGGGTTGGCAACAGGCGCGAGCCCAATGGAAAATATCGGGCAGTGCTTTGTCATTATTACTGAGTATAACCGTCGTATTCAGGGTTTCTTAGTGCGTGGTGTTGAGCGTATCGTGAATATGAATTGGAGTGATATACAACCACCTCCAAGAGGCTTGCTGAATGACAATTATCTTACTGCTGTCTGCCAAGTAGACAAAGAGATGGTTGAAATCATCGATGTGGAACAAATTTTGTCCGAGGTGGCGCCAACTCGTCAGGATATATCTGATGGGATCGTCAACGAAGGCGTGCAAAATAATGCTAAGAAACATCATATTCTTATTGTTGATGATTCGTCTGTTGCCCGTAAGCAGATCAAGCGTTGTATGGAACAAGTGGGTTTTGCAACCACAGTATTAAATGATGGGCGTGAAGCCTTAAACTATCTGCAAGGCATGGTGGCTGATGGTGCGGATGTGACGAAAGAATTTGCCATGGTTATTTCAGACATCGAAATGCCTGAGATGGATGGCTATACCTTGACCACGGCAATTCGAAATGACAGCCGTTTACAGGATTTGTTCATACTCCTTCATACTTCATTGAGCGGCGTTTTCAATGAGGCGATGGTGAAGAAGGTAGGAGCGGATGGGTTCTTAGCGAAATTTCAACCTGATGAATTAGCGCGCTTAGCGATTGAGACGGTTCAGGTTCAAGCGGATTGATACATTGTTATAATCGAGCCGTGTCTCGATGCGCTTTTATTGTCTGCTGCTTTAGGAGTTTTAATGCTCAGTAGTACAAATGCAATTACACCTAATGGTTATCTTAGGTTTAGAAATTTCCTACAAAAGGCTTGTGGTATTTCTCTTAGTGAGAATAAGCAATATCTTGTTGCTAGCCGGTTAGGAAAAACCCTTGAGAGGGAGAATTTTACTAAAATTGAGCAGCTGGTCGACGTGTTAGAGCGTGCCGGCAGTGCGAGGCTCAAAGAAGAAGTGATTAATGCTATGACGACTAACGAAACCTTGTGGTTTCGTGATTCTCACCCGTTTACTATTTTGAAGAATAAAGTGTTGCCAGAGATGACGGCCAGGCCCCTTAAAATATGGTCCGCCGCGTCTTCTACTGGCCAAGAGCCTTACTCTATCAGTATGGTGATTGATGAGTTTAAGTCTCTCAGACCTGGCGTCTTAAAAGCAGGCGAGCGAATTGTAGCAACGGATATTTGTACGAATATTTTGCAGCACGCTAAGCAAGGGGAATACGACAGTTTGGCCATTGCTCGTGGTCTCGGTGCGGATTTGCAGCACAAGTATTTTGATAAAGTCGATGTGTCTACTTGGAAAATAAAACCGCATTTAAGTGCTCGAGTCGATTTTAGGTATTTGAACCTGATTGAGCCATTTTCGTCACTAGGCAAATTTGACATTATTTTTTGCCGTAATGTGCTGATTTATTTTAATGGGGAACTTAAGTTGGATATTTTGAAGCGCATGCACGCTTCGCTTAATCCTGGCGGCTATTTGTTTCTTGGTGGCTCTGAGGCGTTAAGTGGCTTGTCCTCTCTGTTTGAGATTGTGCAATGTCATCCAGGCATAGTGTATAGAGCTAAGTCGCTTTAAAACAAGATTGTACAGATTAAAAGCCCGTACTTTGGTAGCACCAAGGTACGGGCTTTTTTTGTTGCTGTCTGTTTGAGATGCCTTGCCGATTTTTGCCGGATATAAGGTGTTGAATTTTAACCTATTGAATAATAAAGGTTTTTTATTTGGCATCGATATTGCTTAAAGAATGTTAGGTTTTAAGTATTTGTCGTTAGGAGGTGGTGTGGCCATATCATTTAATCAAGCGTTTGCAGGGCATGACAAGATGCTGGAGTTTAGAAGTGCGAGAGCTTCTGTCTTGGCAAATAATATTGCCAATGCTGATACGCCGAATTATAAGGCTAGAGACATCACCTTCGGCTCTATGTTTGACGAAGCGAAAAATAAGCTGCGCTTAGCCAGTGACGACGATCAACATATACAAGGAAGTAGCGCTGCCGATGACGATAGTGGGCTCTTCTACCGGAATCCAAGCCAGCCTTCTTTAGATGGTAATACAGTAGACATGCAGCGTGAGCAGGCGGAGTACGCACAAAACTCCATGCGCTTTGATACCAGCTTTATGTTTTTGGACAGAAAAATTAGCGGCCTGAAAAAAGCCCTCACAGGGAATTAATAGCCATGTCTTTGAGTAATATTTTTACCATTTCTGGGTCTGCAATGAGCGCTCAAACGATTCGTTTGAACACCATTGCAAGTAATATGGCCAACGTGGATAGCGTGGCAAGTTCTGCTGATCAGACCTATCGGGCGCGTAAGCCTGTGTTCTCTCAGATGATGAATGACGAGATGCAAAAGAGTGGCTGGAATGGTGCTGGTGTTGATGACACAGGAGCAGGTGTTGGGGTTAAGGTTGATGGCATTGTCGAGTCTGATGCGCCTTTAAAGCCTCGTTACGAGCCAGATAATCCAATGGCTAATGAAGAAGGGTATGTCTACTACCCTAATGTAAATCCCATTGAAGAAATGGCCGATATGATGTCTGCCTCTCGATCTTTTCAAACCAATGTGGAAATTATGAATTCGGCGAAAAGCATGATGCAGAAGATGCTTACGCTAGGTCAGTCATAGAGGTGAGATATGGCAAATATATCTGAAAACAATGGCTTAAAGAGCCTGATATCTCAATACGGCACGGACGGCGCAAAATCGAAAGCGGGCATAGAAAAGCCGGAAGAGGTGGCGAAAAAAGACGCCACTGGCGGTCTTGCGGATAAAAACGTCTTTTTGAAACTTTATATTGAGCAGTTGAAAGGGCAAGACCCAACAGCGCCCCAAGATACCAATGATATGGTGTCTCAGATGTCTCAATTTAGCTCATTGGAAAAGTTGTCTAGTATTTCGGATCAGCTTAAGAATATGACCACTTCGCTGACGTCAAATCAGGCTGTGGGGGCTTCTAGCTTAGTTGGCAAGTCGCTCATGATGAAGGCAGATAAAACCACGGTTACAGACTCACAAGAAGATGTGGCATTAAAAACAGTGCTGCCAGAGGGTGCTAAGTCGGCAACGTTAAAAATTTACGACGCCAATAATCAACTGGTGCGCACCGCTAAGCTTGATAGTGGGCAGTATGATTGGGATAAGAAAGACGACGCCGGAAATGTTTTGCCGCCTGGCGAATATCGTTTTGCCGCCTCGATCGTGAATGACAAAGGCGAGGTGTCTGCTTTATCGACTCAGCTGCCAAGCCGGATTCAAGGGGTCACGATCAATGGTCCAGACGGTACGGTTTTGAACGTGGAAAATCACGGTAAGGTCAAACTAACAAACGAATTGGAAATATTAGGATAACTGGAGCGTAATATGGGGTTCAATACAGCATTATCGGGTATTAAAGCGTCTGCTGACTACTTAAGCGTGACAGGTAACAATATTGCCAACGCAGACACAACAGGCTTTAAAAAATCGCGCATCGAATTTAATGACCTTTACAACAGTAATGTGTTGGGAGCAGGCAGCAGTAACGTTATTGGTTCAGGTGTTAGCGTTGCTAGCGTTTCACAAGAATTCTCATCCGGTAACCTTGCTTATACCGACAACAATTTAGATTTGGCGGTAGATGGGACAGGCTTTTTTGTATTGGACGCTGGGGCTGGAACTCAGGCCTATACTCGCGCTGGTGAATTTAAATTGAATGCGGATGGTAACTTGGTTACGAATGCGGGTTCTAAAGTGCAGGGTTATAATGCGGTCGATGGCATCATTGGCGGTAACTTAGAGGATATGGTTGTACCCACTGCCCGTATTCCACCTAAGGCGACTTCATCGGTTGAGTTGAAAGTGAACTTGAACTCTGAAGGGGAAGATGTTCCTCCTTATATCCGTGCTGATTTCGATCCTGCCAATCCGGACACTTACGATTATACGCAAACGCAAACCGTTGCAGATGGTAATGGCAATAACCACCTTATTAGCTACTACTACGCTAAAAGTAAAATGCCCAATACGTACGAGGTGTATGCCACGGTTGATGGTAAGTCGACAGACGATACTGGCGCGCCTTTTATGCAGCCAACCTATGCGACATTTAATGGCGCAGAGGCATCGGATTATAATGGTGATGGCGTGGATGAGCCGCCATTCTCACTCTTGTATAGCGGTGCCGCTGAACCAACGGTGACGGACATTGCGAATTTGACGAAGAACCCAATCGCAGCAGGCGGTACTTTGAATGGGGTCGCCATTGCTGGCACGTTGGATCCAACGCTAGTACGTACGCCAGATAATATTGCGCGTCCAGCATTCGATCCAAAAGACCCATCTTCTTACAGTTATGGCAACACCAAAAATGTTTACGATGCGCTAGGTGAGACTCATACCTTGGGTTATTACTTTATTCAGCAAGGTGAAGATAATACCTATGAATTGCGAGCGACGGTGGATGGTAAAGAGTCTTATATTGACCCGACCACAGGCGAAGACAAACGCTACCTTGATAAAGACACAGTAGTGACCTTTGATCCAGCGGGTAATTTGTCGGGCGCTTATAAAGGAATTCCACCTTTTGGTTCTTCTCAGCCTGTTCAGTTGCAAATTCAAGGCTTTGACCCGACCAACCGAAATTCAATTATTCCTGTGGATTTAACAGGTTCAACTCAGTTTGCTCTGGATAGCACAGATGAATTGAAACAGGACGGTTTTTCAGCGGGTGAGTTGCAAGGGGTGTCTTTTGATGAAGACGGTAACCTTATTGCGACTTACACCAACCAACAAACGGCAACACTTGGCCAGTTAGCCTTGGCAACCTTTGATAATACCGACGGTTTGGTGCCAGATGGTGATACGGCTTGGGTGGCAGGGAAAGATTCTGGCCCAGCAAGTGTTGGTCGGCCAAACAGTGGAACACTGGGCAGTGTTCAGGGTGGCGCGCTTGAAGAGTCAAATGTGGATTTGACCTCTGAATTGGTGGCTTTGATAGAGGCACAGCGTAACTATCAAGCCAACTCTAAGACATTAGAGACCGAAAACACGGTCACGCAGACGATTATTAACCTGCGTTAGGTTCACTGAGAACGTTAAAAAAAGCCGTAACACGAACTGTGTTACGGCTTTTTTTTGTCCAATTTTTACTTATTTTTTAATTTCTTACGAGTTGGTACAGTTTTTGATAGTAACTCTAGGATAGAGAGTTGTTATTGAGGGGAAGGGGAATGGATAGAGCGTTATATCTTGCAATGAGTGGTGGGGTTCAAACCATGAACGCCCAGACAATACATGCCAATAATTTGGCTAATGTTAATACCACAGGCTTTCGAGCAGATTTTGAGCAAGCTAGATCCATGCAGGTAAATGGCGACTACTACCCTAGCCGTGTCTATGCTATGACCGAAAACCCTGCTACTCGATACTCTCAAGGTGACATGATTCAGACCGGAAGAAATCTGGATGTGGCGGTCAAAGGAAAAGGCTTTATTTCCGTTTATGACAGTGAAGGCCAAGAAGCTTATACCCGTGCTGGAGATTTACAGATCAATGCAGGTGGGCAACTGGTGACTGGGAGAGGATTACCGGTAGTCGGAAATAACGGGCCTATTTTTTTACCGCCTCTACAAAGTCTTACTATCACTTCTGATGGCTCTATTTCTATTGTTCCTCAAGGTGGCGCTGCGAATGAAGTAGCGGTCATTGATCAGATTAAACTGGTTAACCCAGACACTGATTCAATTCGCAAAGGCGAAGATGGCTTGATCCATTCAAAAACGCCAGGTCAGGTTCTCGACATAGATCCAAATATTCAGCTAGCCTCGGGTTTTATTGAGGGTAGTAATGTGAATGCGGTTGAAGAAATGACGCACATTATGGATCTTTCTCGCCGTTTCGAAATGAGCATAAAAATGATGGACACGATTCGTGAAGACAGTGCCGCATCAGCAAGAATTTTACAGCGTAACGCTTAATTCAAGTCGTTCGTTTTATGTGTTTTCTGTTATCAGTATTTAACGTTTTAGTATTTATAAAAAAGAGGCTTCTATGAATTCAGCGCTTTGGGTAAGTAAAACAGGTTTGAGCGCCATGGATAAACAGCTAAATGTTGTTGCCAACAACTTGGCTAACGTATCCACAACGGCGTTTAAAAAGGACCGTGCTGTCTTCGAAGACCTAATGTATAAAACGGTTCGTGCGCCAGGTGGTCTTAGTGCGCAAAATGCCGAGCTGCCATCGGGTTTGCAGTTAGGTACCGGTGTTAAAGTCGGTGCTACCCAGAAAGATTTTTCTGATGGTGATTTTAATGTTACCGACCGAAAACTGGATGTGGCCATTCAAGGAAAAGGCTTTCTGCAAGTCGTGCAGCCAGATGGCACTATGGCGTATACGCGAAACGGCAGCTTGCAATTAAACAGCGATGGTAACTTGGTGACTTCTAATGGCTTGTTAATCGACCCAGGTATTCAGATTGACCCAGACGTTACTGAGATCGATATTGCCCAGGATGGCGTTGTGTCTGTGAAAAAAGCAGGCCAAACCGACATGCAGCAGGTCGGCGCGATTAACTTGGCTGGGTTTGTCAATCCGACAGGCTTGGATTCCATCGGTGCGAATTTATACACAGAAACCAATGCCAGCGGTCCTGCGATTGTTGGGGCGCCAGGGACAGATTCTCTGGGGACTCTAGGGCAAGGTATGCTGGAAGCTTCCAATGTAAATTCAATCGAAGAGTTGGTGAACATGATTACGACGCAAAGAGCGTATGAAATGAACTCTAAAGTGATTGCATCTGCAGATGGTATGATGAGCTTTGCAATACAACAGCTCTAGGATTGGTGCACGGATATGAACATCAAATTAGCATTTTTAGTGCTGCTCACAACCTGCTTAAGTGGTTGTTTGTCATGGAATATTGATCAGCAAGAAGTGGCTAATGCCGCTGCTGCTGGCGCGGGTGCCGCGGCGGTTAACGCTGTGGCTGATGCGGTAACAGATGACGGTGAAGCAGCCGATGCTGAAGACAAGGAACCGGAAAAAGAAGCGCCTCGTAAAGGCTATGTTCCTGATCCTACAAACCCTATGTCAGGTCCAAAAGTGACGGAACACATTCAGTCGGACGATCCCGCTTATGCACCGGTTTACCCTGATGGCATTGAACCGCCTCAGGCGCCTACTGGAGGCATTTATAAAGCCAGTATGGGCGATGTGTTTTTTGGCGACCAAACCGCCAATAAAGTAGGGGATATACTTACTATTAACCTTAATGAGAGCACGACATCCACTAAGGCGAATACGGCCGCCATATCAAAAACGGCGTCCGCTACGATTCCAGATCCTAAAGTGCTAGGCCAAACATTGAACATGGACACTGATGTGCCGGCACAAACGACAAACTTTTCAGGCAACGCATCCGCGGATCAAAATAACAGTTTAGCTGGCACCATTACGGTTACGGTATATCGAGTTTACCCGAACGGATTGTTGGCGGTTCGTGGTGAAAAATGGCTTAAGTTAAACCAGGGTAATGAGTACTTACGCTTCACTGGTGTGGTAAGAAAAAGAGATATCTCCCCAGATAATACCGTCGAGTCTGGGCGTGTTGCTGATGCTCGAATTACTTACTCTGGCACTGGGGAAGTGGCCGCAGGAAGCGAGCAAGGATGGGTGAGCCGGTTATTAAATTCTAGAGAAATGCCGAATTAACAGGGCAACTGATTTAACCGGTTAGCTAATGCCATTGGGCACTTATTTAATTAGCGAAATAGCGCTTGAGACCAGAGGTCTCAACAAGGGTGATAGACATGAAGTATGTAGCATTAATCTTGACGGCCTTCCTCTCTTTTGGGGTGTTTGCTGAGCGTTTAAAAGACATAGCCAGTGTGCAAGGCGTGCGAGATAACCAATTGTTCGGGTATGGTTTGGTGATTGGTTTGAATGGTACTGGAGACAGTACGCCTTTTACGAACCAGAGTTTTGCGAGCATGTTGTCACGCTTTGGCGTGACGCTACCAGCCGGTGTGACAGCAACCTCTAAAAACGTCGCCGCGGTGTCTTTAACCGCCACCTTGCCGCCTTTTTCAAAGCCGGGTCAAAAAATTGATATTACGGCGTCATCGATTGGTAATGCAGCGTCTTTACGTGGCGGAACACTTTTACTGTCGACGCTGAAAGGGGCCGATGGGCAGGTGTATGCGGTTGCTCAAGGGAATCTTGTCGTGGGTGGTTTAGGTGTTGACGGTGCGGATGGCTCACGTTCTTCACTGAGTATCCCAACGGTTGGCTTGATTCCAAACGGCGCCAGTGTTGAGCGTTCTGTTCCCAACAGTTTTGTGAATGGCGATACGCTTACCTTTAATCTCAATCGTCCTGATTTTACCACGGCCAAACAAGTCACAGATAAAATCAATGGCTTGTTAGGGCCTGGTGTGGCGAAAACCCTAGACGCTACATCGATTCGAGTTACGGCGCCACGAGACTCCAGTCAGCGTGTCACTTTCTTGTCTATTTTAGAAAATTTGGATGTCAAGGTTGGCGAGGAGAGAGCGCGCATCGTTATTAATTCCCGTACTGGGACGATTGTGATTGGTCAACATGTGAAAGTCTCTCCGGCGGCGATTACTCACGGCAGCTTAACCGTTACGATAAAACAGGCGCCACCAGTGCCTGGCCAAGATGGCACCTTGACGGGAGGGGAGACCATATTGTCGCCTCGTAATAACAATGTCCAAGTGGATAAAAACAGTGGGCATATGTTTGTTTTTAATCCAGGAACCTCGCTGAATGATATTGTTCGAGCTGTGAATCAGGTCGGTGCGGCACCGGGTGATGTGATGGCTATTTTGGAAGGCCTGAAAGAAGCCGGCGCGATCAACGCTGATTTTGTTGTGATATAGGTGGCACTATGAATTCTGTTTCTTCTCAAGATTTCTTTGGTAACTTTTCTGCGCTGTCTGATTTGAAGACAAAAGCGCAGAAAGACCCTGAGACAGCGTTAAAAGAGGTGGCTCAAAAGTTTGAAGCCATCTTTATTAATATGCTGCTGAAAAACATGAGAGCCGGTAATGAGTCTATTGGTAGTGGCCTTTTTTCCAGTGCGCAAACCAAACAATATCAGGACATGATGGACTCTCAGATGTCTCAAACTCTCGCTAAAACGGGAGGCATTGGCATTTCAGACGCTCTGATTAGGCAATATGAAGGCAAGGGGAGTGTGTCTGCTCCATCTCATGATGACACGAGTTTATTACATCGTGTATCCCAGCAAGACTTAGTTCGAGTGCAGGCATTGGCGCACAAAGCATCAACGGAATTTGTACAGGCGGTGCAAAAAGAAGTGGCGGAGAAAGCGTCAATTGATTCGGCGAAAAGTAATTTAGCCGGCGTAGCGGCAAGCGATGTCACTAAGCCTTCTGCCCAGTCTGTGGCGTTTGATTCACCAGAGTCATTTGTTAAGGCTTTGTGGCCTCATGCACAACAAGCCGCAGAGAAATTGGGGGTGAACCCTAAGGCCATCTTAGCGCAAGCAGCGTTAGAGACCGGCTGGGGAAAATACCCAATTGCGAAAGAAGATGGCAGTGCCAGTTTTAACCTTTTTGGGATTAAGGCAGACAGTCGCTGGCAAGGGGATCGAGCTGTCGTAAATACCTTAGAGTATCGGGATGGTATCGCGAAGCGAGAAAAAGCGGCGTTTCGTGCTTACGATTCATTTTCTCAAAGCTTTAATGATTATGCTGATTTTTTGAGCGCCAGTGATCGTTATAAGGATGCCTTGGAATCGGGTGATGATGCGTCTAATTTTGCCGCATCATTGCAGAAAGGGGGATACGCAACGGATCCCAAGTACTCGGATAAAATTAATCATATTCTGTCCAGTAAGTGGTTTGAGTCCCTATAGTCACGGCTGGTGTGATTTTCACGGTTTGGTAAAGTTCTTGCGGTGCTTGCCGATAGTTTATTAAGCAAAATGCTTTTTCATGTTCTAGAGGTGTGAGCGATGGGCTCTGGTTTATATTCAATTGGTTTGTCGGGATTACAGAGTAGTAGTGCTCGTATTAACACGACAGGTCAAAACACAGCCAATGTGGATACTGAGGGCTATAGTCGTCAGAAAACCACCACAGTTAGCTCGCCAACGGGCGCGGTTAGGATTCAAGACACCTCACGAATAGTTGACAAGTTTGTTAACGATCAGGTGCGCTCAGACACGTCTACTCATTCTTATTACGATACATACCATTCTATGATGTCGGCTTCAGACGGCCTTTTGGGTGAAAACAGTGTCTCATTAAATAACTATCTCGATAAGGCGTTTAAATCTCTGCATGAGGTCAATAATGACCCGACGTCCTCTTCTCTTCGAGAGCTTGCCCATTCAAACTTAAAAGGTCTTACCGAGCACTATCACACCTTATCTAAGTTGGTTGGAGAGCAAAAAACAATTGCGGATAAGCAAACGCAGACGTCGTTGGGTGAGCTGAACAATCTGACCTCTCAAGTGGCTCACATGAACAGTCAAATTTTGCAGGAAGAAACGGGTTCCACATCCCCTGCGAATGAATTGAGAGACCAGCAAGAGCTGTTGGCTAAAAAGATATCTAATTACGTCAATGTAAAAGTTCAATATGCGGACAATGGTGTGATGACCATTCACCTTGGTAGTGGTCAGCCACTGGTTATGGATCAAAATGCGACCGTATTGAAAGCCATCCCCGATCCTAATAATCCAAGCCAGAAGAAGCTGTTTATTGATTTTGGTAAATACGACGTGGCGGCGAAGACCGAGCATCTAGGTGGCTCCATTGGGGCTTTGATGGACTACCAATCAGAGTTCGCAGAGAAAAGTGATCGAGAATTAGGTCTGAATGCAATTTCTATTGCCGATGCAATGAACAAACAAAACACCTTGGGATTAGATGCCAGTGGTGCGTTCGGTAAGGACTTATTTAAAATTGGCGACATCAAGGTTTATGGTGACTCTGCCAACAAAGGCGAGGCCGATAACATTGCCGTGCATGTTGCTGACGGTCAGTCAGCAAATCTGGCGCTTGGAAATTATGAACTGTCTAAAACGGATACCAATCAATTTACGGTGAAAGTATTCGACTTGGATGGGAAGCTGAGTCAGAGGTCTGCTGTATTAGACCTCAATTCAGCGCAACCAGATAAAAATGGAAACTATCAAATAGATGCGTTGGGAATCAGCGTGCATCTAGGTGATTTAAAAGATTACGAGTTACATGATACCTACCGTTTTTCACCCACTGATGGGGCGGCTTCAGGGGTGAGTTTGTCGGCCAAGAATGGTGACGACATTGCACTGAGCGCGCCATTGGGTGTTAAGACGAATCCCAATAATTTGTCGGATGCAAATTTAAGTGTCACTTCGGTTACGAATACTGATCCGAGTAATTCGGCGTTTTCGATGAATGGCGAGCTATACCCGGTGGCGCCCCATAGTATTTATTTTACATCAGACAATGCCTATGAAGTACGAGATGGACAAGGCAATGTGCTTGCTTCAGTGAATGATGCACAAGACTTCAACGACTTGTTGGGCAAAGCAGGGTTGGCTGAAGAGGCTGGTTTTGATGTTTCTGTGTCGTCTGCCCCTAAAGCCGGTGATGAATTTAGCATGAGCATGGGAGACCTGGGGCCTGCAGATAACTTTAATGGCTTACGTTTGGCCGATTTGCAAAACCAGTCGTTGGTGTCTGGAAAAACAACGTTGGCGGAATCTTTTTCTGATTTGGTTACTTCGGTTGGTAGTAAAAGTGCCGCTTTAGAAACCAATAGACAGTCTAGTGAAGTGGTGATGAATCAGAGTGTTGCGAGACGTGATGAAGTTTCCAGTGTCAGCTTAGATGAAGAAGCTGTGAACTTATTGAAGTATCAGCAATCTTATTCAGCTGCTGCCCAAGTTATTACCGCAGCGAGAACAACCTTCGATGCGTTGTTAGGGGCTGTGAGGTAAGTTTATGAGAGTCACAAATAACCTAATTTATGGTCAATCCAGCCAGGCGATTTCAAAAGCAAATGATCGCTATATGGACATTCAGAATAAAATTTCTGAGCAGACAAGTATCGTCAAACCCAGTGACAATCCAGTTGGCACTGGGCAGGTATTGCAATATGAAAACAGTACCAGCCAGCTTAAACAGTACGATGGCAATATGAAAATGGCGAAAAGTCACCTTGAGTACGAAGAAGTGGCTTTAGACAGTTTAAATGGCCTTCTTGATGATGCTAGAACCTTGTTCATACAAGCTGAGAATACGGCAAACACTCAAGATGACTTAAATGCTATTACTGAGCAGGTTTCCAAAATGGTTGATTCCATGGCGGACTTAATGAATTCAAAAAGCGCTGATGGCAGTTATATTTTTGCTGGCACAGACATTAAGAGCCCAGCGTTTACTTTGAGACCGGATGGTCGTTATGACTGGACGGGCAATGAAGGCCAAAAGTTTGCTCAGATTTCAGAAAATAGAAAAATCCCGATCAATGACACCGGCAAACAGCTTTTTCAAGATGTGTGGACGCGCAATAACTTCACTGCGACCTTGTTGGCGGGAAATGTATCCTTGAGTGCCAAGGTGCATGATGAAGGGGATTTTGATAATTTCCTGAGCAAAAATTACAGCGCAACAAGTGGCGTGGCGAATAACTTTGTATTGACGACGGTACCGCTAGGTGGGGCGGATGCTCAAGCAGCGAATGCTGAGTTGCCTCCGCAAGACGGTTCAAAAGTGCCTTTTTACGGAGGACCTCCAGGGCAATATTCGTTAACAGACTCTGCGGGTAATGTTGTCTCTTCTGGCGTGTATGAGCCGAATCAACCCTTGATCATTAATGGCATGTCGTTTGTTATCAAAGGGGCGCCGGGGGCGGCAATTGAAGTCTCTTTGAATCCACCTAAACGTGACAATGTATTGAACCAGTTGAACGATGCGATTGCTGTTTTACGTGATAAAACAGCCACGCCCGATGAAAAAGAAGCGGCTTTTCATGATGCTCAAGTGAGCGTTGTTAATACTCAGACTTCAATCGGAGAAGGTCGCTCTGCCGTCGGCTCTCGCTTAAATACATTGACTGAACGAGGCGATTTTAGTTCGGCCAATCAATTATCAAATATCATGGCCCAAGATAGGGTCGCTGGGCTAGATATGGGTTCTGCAGCAACGGAGTTGTCGATGGCTGAATCCGCACTTACCTCTTCCCAAAAGCTTTTTTCACGAGTCAGTAATCTGTCTTTGTTTAATAAAATTTGATTTTAAAACTCAAGGTGATCAGAAATGTCTTCATTTCAGATAGAGTCATGCTTTGGGGCTGAAATCGGTGCTGGATATTTTGATATCGATGAAATACTCGATATTTTCAAAATAAAAAATGCAGTTGTTAACCATAAACGTGCTAAAAAACTAATTCTTGAACATGGACGTAAAGAACGCATTGTTAGTGTGGTTCTACGACAGTTGGCGCTCGATGAAGTACGCCCTGTTCTTGAAGGAAAAATGCTTCCTTTTGATCCTTATTTTAATGACGATCAGTTGTTAAATAGTCGACAGGATCGATTATACGATGCCCAAGAGCGCTTCCTTATGTTGTGTTTTTCTATTGCAACGGGCAAGTCGGTTCGTAGTCTTAAAAAACTGCATGAGGGGTTGTCGTCTAAAGAATGGCGAGATAGGTCGATAAAAGGCGGGAATTTATTTCGCTATTTTCGACAAGAGCTCAACGATAATACACGTGAATATATTTTGTCTTATAAGGCGAGGTTAGAGTCTATCGAGCCTGACCAAGACATTAGAAAACGTGTTATTAATATTCCCTCTACCACGCTAGAGCCAGAAGTAAATATTCCGTCTCATGCGACTAAGCCTGTGCTTATTGAGGATGACGTTGCAGAGAGAGCTAAGCTCGAACCGACGGCGTTTAATGATGAAGTATTAACCGCGCTTCGATTGTTTGAAGATGGTCACCTGTTACTGCTTGAGCAGGTGGAGCGCTTTAAACAAGGCGATCGGCTGGATATGGGGAGCCTAAAGCAGTTTTGTACTCGTCTTATTGAGTCTTATACAAGAAATCCACACGCCTTAATGGCCATAAGGCACATTAAAGATTCCTCAGCGTACATTGCACAGCATGCTATGGGAATGGCGGTGTTGGGTGTTCATTTTGCGAGAGCCATGAAGCTGTCAGAGTCTTATGTTGATGTTATTGCATTGGGCGCGCTGCTGTTTGATTTAGGGCGTTTTCGCTTGCCAACCCCGATGGTGAATAAAACCACTAAGATGACGGCTGGCGAATTTGATTTGTTTCGTAAACACATTCAGTTAGGCGAGCAAATCATTAGGCGCTCCGATAATATCTCTAAGGTGATTTATCATATGTTGCTGGACCACCATGAACGAGTGGATGGTGCTGGGTATCCGAAAGGTAAGCAGGGCGAAGAGATTTCAATCTATGGCAAGATCGCGGCCATCATTGATGCTTACGATGCTTTGACATCAGAGCAGGTTCATCAAAAGTCAATGGGACCGGCCCAGGCAAGGCGACAACTTATTAAAGAAGCGGGGTTGGCATTTGATAAGCGTTTGCTGGCCGTCTTTCTGAAAAATATTGGTCGCATCCCCGTCGGCTCGTGTGTGTCTTTGTCTAATAGACGAATTGGCTTTGTGCTGACTCTCGGCCATGATTTTCAGCCTGCGCTGGTGCGACAAGTTTACAGTGCGAATAATAAAGCGTTTATCGCCTCTACCGACATTGACCTGTCTAAGCCAGGAACAAGCGTTAAGGTAGAAGGTGAAGTGGACGCTCAAAAATTTGGCCTGCAGTTCATTAAACATCTTGTTTGATGGCTGCGTTAGGTCGTTGATAACCATCTCCTTTCTTTGTGTTTCTCTTTTGTACCTTAGCTTTAGTAAATAAATCTTAAAAAAGATTAAAAAAAAGTTAAAGGTACAAAGGCGCTTGCCGATAAATAAATCATACAGGCAAACAACCAAATAACTAATTAAATCAAACGGTTGTTTTCCAAGATTTTAATGTTTAGGAGAGAAACAAATGGCTTTATATGTAAATACAAACACGTCTTCCTTGAATGCTCAGCGTCAGTTGATGCAGTCTGGAAAAACTCTAGATACCGCTTTTCAGCGTTTGTCTTCTGGTCAGCGAATCAATAGTGCCGCAGATGATGCAGCAGGTTTGCAAATCAGTGACCGATTAACCTCTCAGGTTAATGGCTTGAACCAATCAGTACGAAATGCCAACGATGGTATCTCCCTTGCACAAACAGCAGAAGGGGCGCTAGACGAAACAACCAACATGTTGCAACGTATGCGTACCTTGTCTATCCAGTCTGCAAACGGATCCAATACCGACAAAGATCGTTCAGCTCTTCAGCAAGAAATGTCTCAATTGTCGAAAGAAATTAACCGAGTGGCTGATACAACCACATTTGGTGGACGTAATTTGTTGGACGGTACTTACGCCGGTGTGTTCCAAGTAGGTGCTGATGCGAACCAAACGATCAGTTTTACAATGGAGTCTGGTGGTAGCGCTAACTCAATCGATTTTGCAGGAAACGGTGGTTTTACCATGTCTGGCTTGTCTGCAGGGTCTTTAACACCTCAAGTCTCTGTGTCGACCGCTTCTGTATCTAGCATGACCAATGCACAAAGCATGATTTCTGTTTTGGATACCATGATTTCTGCAGTTGATACAAAACGAGCAGAACTGGGTGCGGTACAAAACCGATTCAGCTCTACGATCAACAACTTGAGCAATATTACAGAAAATGTTGCTGCGGCTCGTTCTCGAATTAAAGACGCAGATTTCGCGGAAGAAACCGCGTCACTAACCAGTGCGCAAATTCTTCAGCAAGCGAGCAGCAGTATGCTTGCACAAGCCAATAAACGTCCGCAAACGGCATTGTCTTTATTGGGTAACTAATCAGATCCATTAGAGCGGTACGTTTGTGCCGCTTATTTTATTGTTTCGGATTTGCTTTCGAAGCAAGGTGGCTTCTCTCTCCTAGAAGCTGCTTTTAGCCAGGTGAGAATTCTGTCATCTGGTTTTTTTATGTCTAAATTTTACCCAGATTAGACATTTAACTAAATGTTTATAAACAAAATAAACATGATGTTTTTCAATATCTTAGGCATAAAACCACCCTTTGCGTGGCGTGTTTTTGCCTATATTAGGTAAATAATTGCCATAAATTGCTAAAGTTTTTTAAAGAGACGTCGATATCAAGGACGAGTACTGCTTTTTCGCAGGATTTCTGAAATCTTTGGAGGCTATATGGCTCTTTATGTAAACACGAATGCCTCATCTCTTAACGCTCAGCGTCAATTGATGAGTTCAGGGAAAACGTTAGACACAGCTTTCCAGCGATTGTCTTCTGGTAGCCGTATCAACAGTGCTGCTGATGATGCTGCTGGCTTGCAAATTTCGGATCGATTAACTTCTCAAGTTAATGGTTTGAACCAATCTGTACGTAACGCGAACGATGGCATTTCTTTGGCGCAAACCGCTGAAGGTGCATTAGACGAAACAACAAATATGCTTCAGCGTATGCGTACTTTGTCTTTGCAGTCTGCTAACGGCTCTAACACTGATAAAGATCGTACTGCACTACAGCAGGAGATGGGTCAGTTATCGAAAGAAATCAACCGTGTTGCATCGGATACTACTTTCGCAGGTCGTAACCTGTTAGACGGTACTTATGATGGTGTCTTCCAAGTTGGTGCAGATTCTAATCAAACCATCAGTTTTAACATGAAAGACGCTGGTGCGAATGGATCTATCGACTTTGCGGGTAACGGTGGTTTCACCATGTCCGGTTTGTCTAGCCAAGCATCTTCTCAAGTCAGTGTGTCTACTGCGTCTGTTACCTCTATGGCCAATGCTCAAAGCATGATCAGCGTTCTTGACTCGATGATCTCTGCGGTTGACTCTAAACGTGCGGAATTGGGTGCGGTGCAAAACCGTTTCGGTTCAACGATTAACAACCTTAGTAACATCACAGAAAACGTATCTGCAGCTCGTTCTCGAGTGAAAGATGCTGATTTTGCTCAAGAAACTGCGGCGCTAACAAGTGCACAGATTTTGCAGCAAGCTAGCTCATCGATTCTGTCACAAGCAAACCAACGTCCTCAAACCGCGTTGTCTTTATTGAGATAGTTCTTTCGTTAAGATAGTTCTAACATAGCTAAAAGCTGGGGCAGTGCCTCAGCTTTGTCTGTTTTTAGGAGACTTGGGGTATGTCGATTAGTTCTAGTGATCTTTCTAAACAAGCTTTCCACAGTATGTCGCTTAGACCAGAGCAACGTGCTTCCCATGAATTTACCGCTCGAAAGCAACTTGAGTCTAAAGTTGTCCAAGCTCTGTCCGATACAGATAGGGTAGGCAGTAATACACCACAAGGGCAAGGTCCTTCCCCTACGGTTGAGCCTAACCAAATTGAAGAAATGAACAGCAAAATGACACAATTGAATGTGCGTTTGTCATTTGAAACCACCGAAGATGGTGGCAGAAATATCATTAAAGTAGTCGATCAATCTTCCGGGGATGTAGTGCGTCAGATTCCTACTGAGGATTTTTTGAAAATGTCAGAGCGAATCGATGATATTATTAGTGAGCTAAGTGATGTTAAAGGCACCTTAGTGAACAGTAGGGTGTGATATGTCGTTTTGATGATGTCTAAAAGATCAGGAGAAAAGCTATGGCGGTTGGCTCATTGGGTGCTGGATCAGGTGTTGATCTAGAGTCACTTGTTAATAAAATGGTGAGCGCTCAGAGAGATGATAAGGTTAAGCTGTATAAAAATACCATCCAAGGCTACGACTCGAAATTATCAGCGTTAGGGTCTGTTGGATCAGCCATCGACACCTTCAAATCTACCGTAGAAAAGCTAAATGATAGCGATCTTTTCACTGGTCGTAATGCCATTGTTGATCAACCTGATGACAAGAAAGTACTTGATGTAAGTGCAGACCGAAACTCTTCAAACGGCTCTTATGAAATCAGTGTTAATCAGACTGCAAAAGGCAGTCGAGCTTTATCTACACCAGGGTTATTCAGTTCAGCCGATGATGTGATTACCGCTCGCGGTGGTAAATTAACCTTTAGTGCTGGAGATAAATCTTTTACGCTTGATGTACCGCCTAAAACAACACTCTCCCAATTAAGAAAACAAATAAATAGCGCAGAAGACAATTTCGGCGTGTCGGCCAACTTGGTTGATAACGGTGAAGGAAATTTGTTTTTTACGATTACCTCGGATAAAGAAGGGGATGGCAGTTCTTTACGCATCTCAAACGTACCGACTCCCTTATCTCAGTTGGCTATTTCGGATTCCTTAACGCAAGATGAAAAAGACGCATTAGAAAAAGCACCGACTAATGCCAGTGGTTTGTCTTTAGACAGCGTATCTACCGAAGGTTTGTCAGCAGGTATGTCTGTGTCACTCAATGATCAAGCGCGAGACGCTGTGATTACGGTAGATGGCATTCAGATTCGTAACGACAGTAATACGTTTGATAAAGCGGTGTCTGGCTTATCAATAGACGCACTTGCTCTAACGACCAAGCCAACAAAGGTGGATGTTAGTTATGACGAAGAAACAGTGAAAGAGACGATTAAAAGTTTCGTCTCTTCTTATAATGATCTTGTTGGCGTTTTAGGTCGAAGTGCTGCGAAAGGCTCTGTCTTGAATGGTAATAGCATGATTCGCAACTTGCAGTCATCAATGACCAGTAGTTTCATGATGAGTCATTCTAATACTGGCAAGCTAGCTTCTGTTTTTGACCTTGGCCTTAAAATGGGCAGTAAGGGGACCTTGAGTATCAATGAAGCTAAGCTTGATAAAGCAATAAGCCAGAATTATGACGAACTTCCTGACTTATTTACCGGCACTGGTGGCGTCGCTGGGTCTTTGGATAAATTGCTGAACAGTTATACCGGCAGAGACGGTATGAATCAGGCGCTTAAGGATTCCATCCAAAAGTCCAAAGATAACACAGAAGAAACCTTGCAATCTTATGAAGATCGCATGACCAAATACGAAGCTTCTCTACGGGATAAATTTACCAACTTAGGCTCACAACTTTCTAATATGAAAGCCCAGGGCAACTATTTAAATTCCACACTAAATAATCTGTAACAATGTTTTAACTGTAACAAAACGGGGTTGTGTATGTACGAGAAAAAAGGGATTCATGCTTATAAAAAGGACTCACTAAAGTCTGATTTGGCCTCTGCAGATCCTCATCGAGTCATTCAGCTCTTAATGCAAGGTGCCTTAGAGCGGTTAGCACTTGGTAAAGGCTGTATTGCGCGAGCTGATTGGGAAGGAAAGGCCGCAGCACTGACAAGCGCTGTTGAAATTATTAATAGCTTACGCGATGCCTTAGACCGCGATGTTAATCCTGAGTTAGTCGATAATCTTGAGTCTTTGTATGACTACATGACGGCTCAAATTACTGAGGCGAGTGTGAAGAAAGATACCGCGATTCTTGATCATGTAATGGGTCTTATCTTACAGATCAAAGGCGCTTGGGACCAAATTTCTGATATGGACAAACAGAAAGCCTACGAAGAAAGAAATCAAGCCAGAACAGGAACGGTTTAATGCTGGATGAGGCTTACCTAAAACGCTCGATTACGATACTAGAAAAAAGCATCAAGGAAAAAGACAGTCAGGAAATACTGCGCTTTTGCGAAGAAAATGATGCTTTTATTCGCTCTATCGAACCTTCAGGTAATGCTCAAATAGACTCTCAGATAAAGGTCTTTATACAGCTACATCAACAAGCGATTATGCTTATTCAACACCTACATGACACCATGAAAGAGCAGCTTTTTCAGTCCACCAAAACACGCAAAGGTGTTAGTCAGTACAAAGGCGTCAAACATGCTAAATGAGAGCTCCCCTGTTTCTGTTGAGCAAACAGAAGAATTTATTTTGCTTTTTTCTCAAGGTTTAGCGCGCATTAAAGAGCATGACCAAGTTCTTACTGAGCGTTATCTTAAAAATATGGCGTTATTTGCCAGTGTTATGCCGCACATATACGACGAGTTTGTTCACTTCCAGCCGACAAAAAAACATATTTACATGGAAGCTTGCGGCGACTTAAATTTATTTCGCGAAGACATTGCCGCGCCTCTGTTTTCCCAACAACCAAGAGCGCAGTCAGAGCGAAAAATACTGTCATCGTTGGCATCGCCTAATAAAACCTTCCTCAATTTAAATAAGACTGATAATCACCCAAGTCGCCATGTGTTTTATAGCAATAAAATGATGGACGTGATGGCTGAGCAAAAAAAAGGTCTAGAAAAGCAAAAAGGGCTACCTGCATTTGTGGGTTCTGCTGTCTTTTTTGGGATTGAGCTGGGCTACCAACTAGAAGCGTTTCTAGCGCGTCAGGACGTCAAACACCTGTATTTATATGAATGCGATTTAGACTATTTCTACTATTCATTGTTTGCCATCGATTGGCAGCCAATATTAGAAGCATTCAACTCGGATGGCCGTACCATACATTTTTTTCTAGGTGTGGAGCCTGAAGAGTTTACCGAAAAGTACATTCTTCAATTGGCTGAAAATGGCTATTTCATGGCCCCTGAGACGTTTTTGCACGTGGCTTATGGTAGTCCTGAAAATGACAGCGCCATTGCTTATTTTCAAAAGCACTACGCTCGACAGGTCATGGGATGGGGCTTTTTTGATGATGCGTTAATTGGGATTGCTCAAGGACTGCGTTCTCTACCGAACACTCGATTGGCGGAATTTAAAGGCCGCGACGCATTACCAAAGTGGGTGACAGATGTCCCTGTGTTTATTTTGGGTAATGGCCCTTCTTTAGACCAAGGCATTGAATTGGTTAAAGAAGTCCGTGATCAGGTTTTGTTAATTAGTTGTGGTTCGACGATTAATACCTTAAAAAAATTGGGCATTACACCGGACATTCATGTGGATATTGAACGCATGAAACAGACGGTGGACAAGTTCTTGTTTCTTGATCAAGACTACCTTGATCAGATTTGGGGATTGTCGGTAGATGTCATGCACCCTGAATATTTTCAATACTTCAAGCGCTCAGGAATGGCGATGAAGCCAGGGGAAGCCATTACTTCTCTGATCCTAAATCAAGCCCGTGCCCAAGGCGATACTAAAGACTATGTACAGCTTAATTTCTGTAATCCAGTTGTAGCGAATTTGGCACTGTCTTACGTTCAACTATTTGGCTTTAACACTGTGTATTACCTTGGTGTGGACAATGGCTTTAAAGACAAAGGCAGTCATCACTCGATTCACAGTGGTTACTATAAAGATGGAAAAGAATCCGGTTTTCAGAGCTTCCAAGACGCCACGTTAATTGAGCGAGAAGGGAATTTCGGTGGTGTTATATACGGCACCAACATCATGGAAACGTCTCGAGTTCAGCTAGAGTCTCTGACGCGACAGCTTAATAAGCGCCGAGGGTTTAACAGTTATAACTTGTCTGATGGCGCGAAAATGGAAGGCGTTGAGCCGCTCCGGCCAGAAGATGTGATGATTTTAGATCCTAAAGTTGATCATAAACAGATTGTCGATTTACTTGATAAGGCATTTTTTACCGAACCGCCTGAGAGTATATTAAATCAAACCCCCGAAGCACTGATCTCGGTAGAAGATTTTCGTAAGGTCACTCAATTGTTGATGCAAGGCTGGGACGACAGCGTCACGTCCCGAGCGGCTGTGTGCGATTTGCTATGGTCTCATCATCGTACTATTTACTTCTTGAAAGGCAGTGTTCATAGGCATATTCAAGATTTATTAATTGGCTCTTTCACCTATTCGGCGTTTTTGATCATTAAATTTATTTTTGAGTATGAGGATGAAGCGGAAGCCGTTCGTCGTGCGCAAAATTTATTTTCTGTTTGGTGTGAATTTCTGGAAGAAATGCCGAGTTTAGTACAGCAAGCGTCTGATTTTGTTGACCAGGGAAATGACCATCTTATTACTTTTTATAATGGCTAGCGCTTAATTATGTTTGAAAATACGCCTTTTATTATTGCCGAACTTTCTGGCAATCATGACCAGAATTTTGAGTTAGCAAAATCAATGATCACGGCCGCTGCAAAAGCAGGCGTTGATGCGATTAAGTTACAAACCTACACGCCCGATACCATGACGTTAGATGTTCGTCATGGTGAGTTTATGGTGTCGGAAAGCGACAGTTTATGGCACGGCTCTAATTTATACGATTTATACGCTAAAGCATCGACACCTTGGGAATGGCATAAGCCTTTATTTGAATACGCTGAGTCCTTGGGACTCGTTGCATTTAGCTCTCCTTTTGATTTGAGCGCAGTGGCATTTCTTGAGTCATTGGATGTGCCCTTGTACAAAATTGCCTCGTTTGAAATGACCGACATTCCTTTGATTCAAGCGGTGGCAAAAACGGGAAAGCCAATCATAATGTCGACTGGCATGGCGAGCTTTGAAGAAATTGAAGAAGCCATTGCGGCGATTCGAGCAATAGGGGATAACCCTCTTACCCTGCTTAAATGCACCAGTACTTACCCTGCTAAAATAGCCGACTCTAATTTGCTCACCATGGCCGATTTAGCGAAACGCACAGGCTGTTCAGTCGGTTTATCGGACCATACTCAGGGGATTGGTGCTGCGGTTTCTGCGACGGCATTAGGCGCCACCGTGATCGAAAAACATTTTGTTCTCGATCGCAGTGCAGGAGGCGTCGATGCGGCTTTTTCTATGGAGCCTGCGGAAATGAAAGCCTTGGTTGAAACCTGCAGAAGTGCCAAAGAGGCATTAGGCACAGTGACTTATGGTGGCTCTGAAGCCGAGCAAAAGGCCAAGAAATACCGTCGCTCAATCTATATCACTCAAGACCTTCCCTCTGGCACTGTATTGTCTGATCAGCATTTGAAAATCATTCGTCCTTCGTTGGGTTTAGCGCCTAAGCATTGGTCTGAGGTGGTGGGCAGAACACTGGCATCGGATGTGCAAAAAGGTCAGCCGTTGTTTTGGGATTTGATGGAATGAAAGCTCTAATCCGTGCCGATGCGTCTGTGCAAATCGGCATGGGACACAGAGTGCGTTGTCAGGCATTGGTGGTGGCATTGCAAGCGCTTGGCTGGCAATGTCAGTTTGTTGTGCATCGTGATTGCGCGGCTTTCTCTGAATTGAATGATCGCCTGATTGATGATGAATGCGAATTTCTTATGCTTGCCATGGAGGTAGATCTCGTCATTTTGGATCACTACCAATACCAAGCTTCTGATATCGAAAAGGTATACCAGCAACAAACCAATTTATTCGTGCTGGACGATATGAATGATCGAGGCGCATTCCCTGCTAGATGGGTGTTGAACCCACTTCATGAACGGTATTCTTCGCGTGTTATCACGCCTTTAACCGGACCTCAATTTGCCTTGCTGCGTCCTGAGTTTTCCGCTCCTGCGGAGCCTGTTATTGCTCCCCCTGAAAAATTATTGATTACATTAGGTGGCACAGACCCACTTATGCTGACATTGGGTATTTTGCAGTCTTTGCTGCGTCATGCTTTTCCAGTAGAGAAAATACAGGTCTTGTTAGGTAAAAATGCTGCCAATAGTGAGGCTGTTAAGGCTTTCTCAGAGCAGTATGGAATTCAGCTTGCGCAAGGGGTCGTGGAAGTCAGGCCGTTCATGGCGAACGCAAGGCTTGCGATTGCGGCGGCGGGTGGGACCTTATTTGAGCTGGCGTGTATGAGAGTGCCGACCGTGTTTGCTCAAGTCGCTGATAATCAAACGCGCTCTTTAGAAGAGCATGTACCGCTGGGCTGGTGCCAGTGCGTTCGTTTTGATGATCTCCCTGAGGCAAAGCGAAGCGATCAGATTGAGACATTAGTGCATCACGTATTGCTGGCTTGGTCTGATTCCGCTTGGCGGCAAGCGTCTAGAGTAACGGCTCAGTCGCTGGTTGATGGACAAGGCTCTGTCCGTGTTGCGCAAATAATTCATAACGCGTTAGTTGCGAAATAACAGTGCCTTTATGGGCTATTCAGTTTCATCAATTGGGTTAAACGCTGCCAGTCTTCTTCTGTGTCCAGATCCTGAATTCGGTGTCTCGGTAGCATAATGGGTTTCGACCTTTCGCCAAAGATATGACCATCTGTTAACCAACTTTCAGTCGTCGCCCAATAGAATTGGCCGGCATCATGAATGGCTTCGACCAGATCTTGCGATCGTTTGCCGATGTGCTCTGGGAACAAGGTGGTGAGTTTGCCTTCGTCGTTTAGGCATAATGCGCGTTGGATAGGAAAATCAAAGGTGCTGGCTGAGAAACAAAAGCTGGCATTTTCTAACGCTTTAAAGCCTTCAATAATGTCATCGGCGCGCAGCAAAGGGCAGGTCGCGTATATCAGACAGGCTTCGCTTGGCGCTTGCCCCAACTCGGTTAGAAAGCGCAGAGCGTGCTGCATAACAGGGGTGGTTCCGGTAAATGCATCGGCTAAATTAGCAGGCCGCATGAAGGGCGTTTCTGCGCCATATTCTCGTGCTACAGCGGCAATTTCGTCATCGTCTGTTGAGACAATAATGCGGTCAAATAGTTGGCTCGCATACGCGCTTTCAATAGAGTAAGCAATGAGTGGCTTGCCATTAAGTAAACGGATATTTTTACGTGGGATGCGTTGTGAACCACCGCGTGCAGGGATCACGGCAATACGCTGAGAGGGACGTGTTTGGCTCATGCAGACATCACTCTACTGGTAATTAAGGCGTGTTTTAATAGTAACGCCACACGATTTTGTTGGGCTTCACTTAACTCAGAAAAAAGCGGCAAACTCAAAGTGCGGGCGTAATAATCTTCTGCCACAGGGTAGTCCCCTTTGGCAAACCCGAGGGCTTGATAGTAGGGTTGAGTGTGCACCGGAATATAATGCACCTGAGTGCCTATGCCTGCTTGTCGCAAGATATCAAATACCGACTTTCTTGCATCTTTACTGCTCTTAGGTAATAAGATTGGGAACAGGTGCAAAGCGGAATAACTGTCTTCGGCTTGGAAAGGCAAGGTGATGGGGAAGTCTTTTAGCAATGTCTGGTAGCGCATGAATTGAGCGTGGCGTTGTTCAATAAATTCATCTAAGCGCGACAATTGCGACAAACCTAACGCCGCTTGTAGCTCGGTCATTCGGTAATTGAAGCCCAGAGTATGTTGCTCATAATACCAATCACCAGGATCTTGTGTGAGCTCTTCTGGCGATTTTGTTGTGCCCTGCTGAGCGTGGGTGCGCATATGGCTGGCGAGAGCGTCATGATTGGTAACCGCCATGCCGCCTTCCCCAGAGGTAATGATTTTGACCGGATGGAAACTAAAGACGCAGATGTCACTGAAGCGACCATTGCCAACCGGTTGTCCTTGATAATCGGCGCCAATGGCATGGGAAGCGTCTTCAATAATCGCAAAACCGTATTCTTTTGACAGCTGGTGAATCGCTTGCATATCGCAAGACTGTCCTGCGAAATGCACCGGAATCACCACCTTTGGCAAGGTGTTTTGGCGCTTTGCTTGCTTGAGTTTATTGGCGAGCTGACGCGGACAAAGGTTGTAGGTTTGTGGGTCAATGTCCACAAAATCTACGTCTGCCCCACAATAGCGAGCACAATTTGCCGATGCAATAAAGGTATTTGGTGATGTCCAAACACGGTCTCCAGCGGTGACGCCCAAGGCTAAACAGGCCAAATGCAAAGCCGAAGTGGCACTGTTCGCTGCGACGGCATAACGGGCACCAACTTTGTTGGCAATGGCGTCTTCAAACTCGGTTACTCTTGGTCCTTGGGTGAGAAAATCGGACTTAAGAGCCTGCACAACGGCGGCAATGTCGTCATCGCTGATGGATTGTCTGCCGTAAGGAATAAAGCCGGTATTACTCATCGAAGGAGAGGATCTCGTCAACGGTTAAAAAGTGTGGGTTGCTGCCTGATTGGTATTCAAACCCTGCGTTGACCAAGGTGCCTTGTTCTCCTGTTTTATTGCGATCAAAACGGATTTCATCTTGGAAAAATTTAATGCTAGGCGCAATCACATAATGATCTGTGAATTCAAAGGTGTGGAAGGAATCGTCAGTCGGGCACATCACTTCATGGAGTTTTTCACCTGGTCGAATCCCTACTTCCTTTGTTGGAATGGACGGTGCATAAGCCGCCGCTAAATCCATAATACGAACCGATGGAATTTTAGGAATGAAAATTTCACCACCATGCATGCGTGTGAAGTTACGCAGTACAAAATCGACTCCCATTGGTAAGGTAATCCAAAAACGTGTCATTTCAGGATGGGTGATGGGAATCGCCTTTGCGCCCTCGTTTACCAGCTTTTGGAAGAAGGGAACCACTGAGCCTCGTGAGCCAACCACATTGCCATAGCGAACCACAGAGAAGCGAGTGCGGCCTTGTCCAACCATATTGTTGGCGGCAACAAAAAGCTTATCAGAGGCCAGTTTAGTGGCTCCGTATAGGTTGATAGGCGCTGCTGCTTTATCCGTAGAAAGCGCAATGACTTTATCTACATTATTGGCAATGGCGGCCGCAATCACATTTTCGGCGCCATGAATATTGGTTTTAATGCATTCCATGGGATTGTATTCAGCGGCGGGCACTTGTTTTAGTGCCGCCGCGTGGATCACATAATCGACGTCGCGCATGGCTTGGGTTAAGCGGTCTTTATCGCGTACATCGCCGATGAAATAACGCATGCAAGGAGCATCAAATACTTGCTGCATTTCATATTGTTTTAGCTCATCACGAGAGTAGATGATCAGTCGTTTAGGCTGGTAGAGTGCCAACAGGGTTTTGACGTATTGGTGGCCAAAAGAGCCGGTACCACCAGTGATGAGAATACTTTTGTTGTTAAACATGGAATCAATACCGAACCAATCAAGTGTGAGTGTCGTTTGTTGCGTGGCGTATTGGTTGTATTTTCGGCACGCATAAGGTCTAAACTATTATCGGCAAGCCGACGGAAAACATTAATAAAATCAAGACACTGACGCCATAAGTTAATGGCGTGCGCAGCAGTTTTCTAAATGGTCATTGACCATGCCCGTTGCCTGCATAAAAGCATAGCAGGTGGTTGGGCCGAAAAAATGAAAACCGCGTTTTTTCATGTCCTTGGCTATTTTGCTAGAAAGCGTCGTAATGGCTGGCACATCGGCCATCGAATGTACGGTGTTTTCGATTACTTTGTGGTCGCTAAAAGACCAATAATACTGACTAAATGAGCCAAACTCTTCTGCAATGGTCAAAAAAGCCTGCGCATTTTTTATCGTCGCGCTGATTTTTCCACGATGACGAACAATATCAGGGTTGAGCACTAATCTGTCTATGTCTTGCTCGGTCATGGTGGCCACTTTTTGAGGGTCAAACTGGTGAAAAGCAGACCGATAACCTTCACGTTTGCGTAAAATAGTGATCCAACTTAGACCCGCTTGAGCGCTTTCGAGTACAATATACTCAAACAATGTTTGGTCATCATAAACGGGTTTTCCCCATTCTTTATCATGGTATTGAATGTACTCTGGCGAGCCTAGACACCAATGACAACGGACAGCTTCCATCAGTTTGTCTCCTTAATCAAGAAATGAGCATACCTTGTTGATTTGATAGCGTCATCTGGATTTCAGAATTCTCTACGTTGTCACTTTGTTGAGCATGCTAAGAAATCTTAACACGCCACGAAATAGGATGAATAATTATGGCTTTTAAACCGACCTATAGTCAGAAAGATGTGGACATTATTAACGATGAATGTGTCTACAAAGGCTTTTTTGAAATGCATAAACTGACCTTGAAACACAAAAAATTCAACGGTGAGTGGAGCCAACCCATGACCCGTGAAATGATGGTACGTGGTGATGCTGTATGCGTTCTCTTGTTTGACCCTGTGGCTGATAAAGTGCTGTTGATTGAGCAGTTTCGTCCAAGTTTACCAAAAAGCGAATCACCTTGGTTGATTGAATTGGTGGCCGGTATGGTCGAAGAAGGGGAAGGCGACGAAGAGGTCGCGCGCCGTGAGTCATTGGAAGAAGCAGGCGTTACTGTAAAGCGTCTTGAGTACCTCTTTAAATTTGTGCCTTCACCTGGTGGGTTGGTGGAATACCTTCGTATGTATGCTGGTGAGTTTGACGCCAGCGCTGTGGATGTTAACCGTACTCATGGTTTGGATGCAGAAAACGAAGACATTCGCCTGCATCTTCTGGACGCAGATGACGCCATTGCGTTGCTCGATAGCGATGTGGAAAACGCCAGTACTATTATGGGGTTGCAATGGTTTGCGCTAAACAAAGACAAGCTATTAAAGCGTTGGTGTTAATCGACCATGAAACAAAAAACGACGTTGGGATTAGGGCGGATGAGCGTTATACAGCCAATAGTAGGTGTTCTGTCCTTTTTCTTTATGTGTGGGAATGTGTTGTTTTGGGCCGGCTTGATGCATGTGTTTGCCCTGGTTCGTCTGCTGCAAAAACACGGTGGATTGGCACGCACAGAGCAGCTTTACGACCGCTGCTTTGCCGGTTGGATTACCACTAACGAATGGTGGTTCCAGCGAGTGCTTGGTGTTTATTGGCAACTTGATGAGAACATGGTTAAAGATTTTGAACATTGGCATTTAATGGTGGCCAATCATAGATCTTGGGCGGATGTGTATATTATTTTGGCGCAACTTAATGGCCGTCGTCCGCTGCCTCGTGTGTTTATGAAACAGGTATTGTTCTGGTTGCCTTTAGTGGGTTCAGCGACTTGGCTGATGGGGTTTCCTTTTATGAAACGCTACAGTAAAGCCAAATTGCAGAAGTCGCCGCACCTTATCGGCAAGGATTTAGAAACAACGAGACAATCTTGCCGGCGTTTTATCCAGCGTCCTAATTCGGTGCTAAGTTTTGTAGAAGGTACCCGATTTTCGACTAAGAAGCAGCAACAGCAAAGGTCGCCGTATCAGTACCTACTGAAGCCAAAAGCTGGTGGTGTTGGGTTTGTCTTGCAAGCCATGCCAGGGAAGTTTTCTAGGATTACCGATATCAATGTTTTATACGGACAGGAAAATATTTCTTTTTGGGATTTGCTGTGCGGCCGATTGACCGCCGCGCAAGTGATAGTAAGAGATGTCGCACTGCCAGAGACCATGTTACAGCCTGATTACCAAGCGGCAAAAAAGGATCGTGAAGACTTCTTTGTTTGGTTTAATCTATACTGGCACGATAAAGACAACAGAATAGCAAGCCAATTGGCGGCTATGAAATCGAATGTGATGCCGTTGAAAGAGGTTCTGACAGAAGGAAGTTCATCACAAGAATGACTGAGGTAATAGAGCAAATGTCAAAACAGTACGTCCCTGATTTATCCAGCTTACAACTGCTTGGCGAGTTGAATTATCGCCGTGTGGTTAAGCTGATGCGCGGGCACGAGGAAGAAAAGGCATGGCATTTTTCGATTCACAGTGCAGGCGACCAAGAGAGCAGATTGTGTTTGTCTCTTGGCAAAGAAAGCCGCTTCACGTCAGAAGTGTTGTTAGAATTTGGGCCAGAGAGTTCAAATGAATTGCTGTTTGATAGCAAGGTCGTCATGACGGTGCGTTTATATCATGATGTGGGTATTGCTGAAATTACCGATGGGCATCGTCAGTACAGTGGTAGCTACCCTTATCCTAATGGGGACATGTACCACAAAGACGAAAAATTCCGTTTGAATCAGCAGCTGTCTGATTTATTAGAGCTGTGTCTAAAGCACGGACATCGCCTGTACGAAACGCCTTATTTTCAGTTTGCCTAGGCTCTCTCTTTATATTGAGAAAGCATCTTTGAGTTTCCCATTTTATAAACCACGATTTGAGAGGGTGCTGGGTTGAATAGCTTGCTCTATATTCACGGATTTAATAGTTCAGAACGCTCCCACAAAGCCTTGGTTTTAAGTGAAGCCATGGCTGAGATTGGCACAGCGGGTGGTTTTTTATCTCCGCGGTTGCCATGGCAGCCCGCGCAAGCCATCGCCTTATTAGAAGAGATCATAGGCTCTTATCTTGAGACCCACGGTGCTGGCACAATGACGCTAGTTGGCAGTTCATTAGGAGGTTTTTATGCCTGCTATTTGGCTGAAAAGTTTCAGATAAAAGCGGTGTTGGTGAACCCAGCAATGCAAGCGCCGCGTTTATTAGTTGATCATGTAGGGGCACAATATAATCCTTATACTGATGAGCATTATGAATTGACCCATGAGCACATGGATGAACTCAGCACCTTGGTGATTTCACAGCCGACGCCGGAGCGTTATTGGCTGATGCTGCAAGAAGGCGATGAGGTGCTGGATTATCGCGTGGCGCTAAGCGCCTTTCCTCAAATCGGCAAATTGACCTGTGAAGCCAATGGCGATCATCGGTTTATTGGCTTTGAGCGATTTGCCAGCGATATTTTGCATTTCGCAGGAATCAAAGTGTAATTAAATTGGCTAAGTAGGTGGTCGATTTCACAGGCTTCAACTCCAGTGATAGACTCTAGACCATCTTATTTACATCCTAACTCGATACTGTATTTTACCTTGGTATCGTAATCTCAATTTGGAAGAACAAATACGCATGTCTGCTAAAGAATATAACGCCGGATCGATAGAAGTGTTGAGTGGCCTAGAGCCAGTACAAAAACGTCCAGGAATGTACACCGACACAACACGCCCCAATCACTTAGCACAAGAAGTTATAGACAATTCAGTGGATGAGGCGTTAGCAGGGCATGCTGATCGCATCGAGGTCATTTTGTATAAAGATGGCTCAGTCAGTGTGGAAGACAATGGCCGTGGTATGCCTGTTGATATTCACCCAGAAGAGGGGGTGTCTGGGGTCGAGTTGATCCTCACCAAGCTCCATGCTGGGGGCAAATTCTCTGGAGACAATTACCAGTTTTCTGGTGGTCTACATGGTGTGGGCGTGTCAGTGGTGAACGCCTTATCGACCTCATTGGAAGTGTTTGTTAAGCGTGATGGCAAACAATATCAAATTGGTTTTGCTGACGGTTTTAAAGTCTCTGAGTTGGCCGAAATCGGCACGGTTGGTAAGAAAAATACAGGCACAAAGGTCAAATTTACCGCCGACGGAAAGTATTTCGACAGTCCTAAGTATTCTTTATCGCGTCTTAAGCATTTATTAAAAGCCAAAGCCGTTTTGTGTTCTGGTTTGCATGTGATCTTCATTGACCAAAGTGGCGCTGAAGAAGCACGTGAAGAGTGGTTTTACCAAGACGGACTAAAAGACTATCTAGCACAAGCCAACGAAGGGTTTGAGTTATTGCCAGATGAGCCATTTTTAGGCGGCTTGACCGAAAAAACTCAAGGGGTTGACTGGGCAGTACAATGGTTGCCAGAAGGCGGAGAGTTGATCACAGAGAGCTATGTTAACCTGATTCCTACTGCGCAAGGCGGGACACATGTTAATGGTTTGCGTACCGGTTTATTGGAAGCGATTCGAGAGTTTTGTGATTTCCACAACTTGTTACCGCGTGGCGTTAAACTCACAGCAGAAGACGTCTGGGATCGCTGCAGTTATGTGCTCTCCGCTAAAATTCAAGAGCCTCAATTTTCAGGGCAAACGAAAGAGCGCTTATCGTCTCGTCAGATTGTGCCGTTTATTTCTGCAACCGCTAAAGATGCGTTTAGTTTATGGCTGAACAAGCACGTTGAAGACGGTAAAAAGATCGCGGATTTAGTGATTAATAGTGCGCAGAAGCGTTTAAAAGCCAGCAAAAAAGTGGTTCGTAAAAAGATCACACAAGGTCCTGCGTTACCAGGTAAATTAGCGGATTGTTCTGGTCAAGATTCAAGCCGAAGTGAACTTTTCTTAGTGGAAGGGGATTCAGCTGGTGGTTCTGCTAAGCAAGCAAGGGACAAAGATTTCCAAGCCATTTTGCCGCTGCGAGGCAAAATTTTAAACTCTTGGGAAGTGGATTCTAGCCTGGTGCTGGGCTCTCAGGAAATTCATGATATTTCTGTCGCCTTGGGAGTGGACCCTGGTGAAGATGAGTTGGCTGGATTACGTTATGGAAAAATTTGTATCTTAGCGGATGCCGATTCCGATGGGCTGCACATTGCGACTCTACTGTGTGCGTTATTTGTTCGTCATTTCTCAAGCCTTGTGAAAGCTGGGCACGTGTTTGTTGCCATGCCGCCGCTTTACCGAATCGACTTAGGGAAAGAAGTCTCCTATGCCTTGGATGATGAAGAAAAAGACATCATTTTGCATAAAATGCAGGCCGAGAACAAACGCGGTACACCAAACGTTCAGCGTTTCAAAGGCTTGGGTGAGATGAACCCTTCTCAGCTGCGTGAAACGACAATGGCACCAGACACCCGTCGCTTGATCCAATTAACCATGGAAGACCCATTAGATACGGGTGAACTTCTGGATAAGTTGCTGTCAAAAAAACGCGCAGGAGATCGTAAACATTGGCTAGAGACTTACGGAAACCTAGCGATTGTTGAGGCGTAATATGACAAGGCGCCTTTGTTAAAAAGGCGCTTTCTTACCGCATTCTGTCTAGAGTGCTGAAATACCCTGTTTATCGAATTTAAGTGTTTCATCAGCAAGTCTAATAAAGACGGGTTACACTTAGAGAAACCAGCAACAAAGTGGAACACAATTACATGTCTGATAACGAAGATCCTAACGTCATTAGTGAAGAGGCGCTTTATGAGCGTCTAGATCACTATTTGTCCACGCTTGGAACCGATAGATCTATTCTTTGTGTGTCAGAGTTAGATGGCTTTTTAACCGCCATTGGTTGCTCTGAACAAGAGCTTGCCCCAGACTTTTGGTTGAGCGCTATTTGGGGGGCTGATGAAGATCAGCCAGCATGGGCGTCGTCAGAGGAAGAAGATGAGTTTCTAAGTCTTGTTTTGATCATGTACATGGAAACCATGAACACGATTGTCCACGGTGACCTTTACCCTGTGTATTTAGAGCAAGAAGTAGACGGTGGAGAAAGTCAGGTTGTTGTGGAAGAATGGTGCGTGGGCTTTATGCGAGGTTCTCGCCTAATTGGTCTGGGTTTGGATGAAACCAATCGAGATTTTTATGATGATGTACTGGCATCGGTGCGTCTCTTTGGTACCGAAGCGGGCTGGGTAAAGCTAGAAGGCATGGTGGACGAAGAAATTCAATTTTGGCAAGACAATATTGAGTCCTCTATTTTACGGCTGGCTCAGTTTAACCACCCAGAAATTCAAACCATATCCACAGAAGATGAAAAGTCCCATACACTGCATTAAAGAGGATTCTTTTAGGCTGTTAGAAGGGCAAATAAAAACGCGAAAAGAGACGATCTTTTCGCGTTTTTTTATGGCCGTTAAGCTCGGCTTTAAACGAGGGTATTAACCAACTACTTTAGCAATGCTTTCGCATAAGTAATCAATGTTGTTGTCGCTGACGCCTGAAATGCTCATGCGGCCAGAGTCGGCAATATAAATTGAGTAGTCGCTGCGTAAGCTGCGAACTTGCTCAAGGGTTAAGCCTGAGTAAGAAAACATACCGCGTTGGTCTTTGATAAAGCTAAAGTCTTTGCTGACACCAGAAGCGGCCAGTTTAGCGACCAGTTTTTCACGTAAGCCATTAATTCGATTACGCATTGCCGTGACTTCTTGTTCCCACTCTGCTTTTAACTCAGGGTTGCTCATAATGGTATAAACAACCGCAGCACCGTGTGCTGGAGGCATAGAGTAGTTTGCACGAATCGCTTGACCGACGATAGAGAAGGCCGCGTTGGCTTCGTCTTTGCTTTCTGCAATGATGCTTAGGCCGCCACAACGCTCGCGGTAAATACCAAAGTTCTTCGAGAAGGAGTTCGCAATTAGCATATCTTTTACGTTAGCCGCCATATGACGAAGGCCTGCCAAATCATCGTCTAAGCCATCGCCAAAACCTTGGTAAGCCGCATCAACAAGAGGCAGTAAGCCTCGCTCGTTGACAAATTCAGTCAATATTTTCCAATGTTCAGGCTGTAAATCGATCCCCGTTGGGTTATGGCAGCAAGCGTGAAGCAATAACACATCACCTTCTTTCACTTCGGCTTTTAACGTTGCCATCATGTCATCGAAGCGTAGACCGTTGGTTTTTGGGTCATAGTAAGGGTAAGGTTTTACTTCAACACCAGCGGAATTAAAAATAGATTCGTGGTTGCCCCATGTTGGATCACTCACCCACAAACGCGCGTCTTTTAAGTTGGCGCTGATGAAGTCTGCCGCTACTTTAAGAGCGCCGGTACCGCCAGGTGTTTGAGTTGAACGAATGCGTTCAGAAGCAATCAATGGATTGCCTTCGCCAAGAATTAAATTCTGGATAATAGCTTCAAATTCCGCCGCGCCGTAAATACCTAGGTAGCTTTTAGAATCTTCTTGTTCAAGCAAAATTGCTTCCGCTTTTTTCACGCTATTTAAAATGGGAGTGGCACCATTGTCGTCTTTGTAGACACCCACACCCAAATCAATTTTTTTCGGATTCGTGTCTTGCTTATGAGCAACGATAAGAGCTAAAAGAGGGTCGCCAGAAACGGCTTTTAAATGCTTAAACATGATAGTTACGGGGTCCTTTTAGAATGACTCACAGCGTTACCGCCATAAGGAAAAATAGCGTGTGTTACTTGCTTGAACAAGCAAACCATTCTGCCGTATTTATCGCAAAATACAATGCAAGAAGAGGGGAAATTCTGGATTAGATGTAAAGAAAATAAGACACCTTATGTTTCTTTATTAGAGACGCGTTCTTTTGCTGCATCAGTGCTATCAATGTTGCCTTACCAAGGAAGGGGCAGAGACTCAGAAAGTCGCTGCCCCTAGTGTGGCAATAGCAGGATTAAGCCAGATCAAAAATCAGTGCTTTTGCTTGCTGTTGGCCGGCGTTTTTCAGTGTGATCGCCTCTTCAAGACGGATCTTGGCACCATCGCCCTGTGTTAGCACTGTGCCATCGGTCAGGGTTAATTCGCCTTCGACCTGATGAATATAAAGGCTTCGATCAGGTTTAATGCTGATGGTTTGCTCTTTTTCAGTGTCTAAAATAAGCTGAAATAATTGTGCATCTTGCTTGATGCTTAACGTGCCATCACGGCCATCGGGTGTGATGATGCTTGTTAGCCCGTGTTCATTGCCAAACGCTTTTTGTTGATATCCAGGTTGGCCACCAATAACATTTGGCTCGATCCAGATTTGCAAAAACTTCAATGTGTCTTTGTCTGAGGCATTAAATTCACTGTGAAATACGCCTTTTCCTGCCGACATTAATTGAAATTCACCCACGGGCAATTCTTTGATGTTTCCCGCGCTGTCTTTATGGGCAATACGACCTTGCAAGACATAACTGATGATTTCCATGTCTTTGTGACCATGAGTATCGAATCCTGCGCTGGGTGCGACCGTGTCATCGTTGATGACTCTTAAGTGAGAAAAGCCCATTTGTTGTGGGTCATAATAGCTGCCGAAAGAAAACGTATGATGGCTATCTAGCCAGCCAAAATTAGCGTGTCCACGATCGTTTGCGTTACGAATAGTTATCATCGTTCAACTCCATCTATTGAGTAGGTTAGTGGGCTGGCGACTTCTCTTCGCTCGGCCCTTTGTGGTATGAAGTGAGTGTAAGAGACCGCAACTCGAAAGAAAATTAGAAGATTCTGAGCTGTTATTTCAAAATATTTGAATAAAGAGATATGACCATGAATAATGCCGTAACCCTAGACGCATTACGGGTGCTGGAGGCAATAGATCAGCTGGGCAGTTTTGCCGCCGCCGCAGATGCTTTGTTTAAAGTACCATCCGCCCTTACTTATACGGTTAAAAAACTTGAGGAGGATTTAGGCGTATCACTCTTTGATCGCTCGCGGCAAAAAGCGGTATTAACACCAGCGGGACAACTTGTACTAGAACGAGGCCATTTCATCTTGGAAGCAACGCGTCGTTTAGAGGAGTCGATAAGCGCGCTTGAATCCGGTTGGGAGCCAAGGTTAAGAATTGCACGTGACACTGTGTTGGCGGAGGAGCCATTGATGTCTGTCGTAGGTGATTTCTTATTGCAGAACCGGCCGGTAGAGGTGATTTTATCGGAAGAGGCGGTCGGTGGTGCCTGGGATGCATTGCAAGATGATCGAGTGGATTTGGTGATCGGAGCAACCGGAGAATTACCCAAAGGGCATTTTCATACCCGTGCTTTAGGCGAGATCGAGTTTGTCTTTGCTGTTGCACCGACACACCCCTTGGCTCTGACGCAAGGGGCGGTGAGTGCGTCACAATTACGAGAATATCCTGCCATCGTGGTATCGGATACCTCAAAAATTTATCCGGCACGTAACAATGGTATTTTTGAAAGCCGACAAGTACTGAAAGTGGATACTATGCGCAGCAAAATACAGGCGCAGTGTTTGGGGTTGGGGGTTGGTTACCTACCTAAGCACAGGATTCGCGAAGAACTAAAAAACGGGCGTTTGGTGGCGCGTGAATGCGATATCCCAAGGCCCAATCAAATGGCCTATTTGGTCTGGAAGAAAGAAGAGCTAGGGCGCGGACTTAGCTGGTTTGTTGAGGAACTGGAAAAACAAGATTGGTGTTTAATTAAACGTTAATATTTAGGCTTTAACCACGATAAGGACTTAGTGTGTTTTCACTTTCAATGGCGATTATTCCAATATTTTTGTTGCTCATGGCTGGAGCACTTTGCCAGCGCTTGCGCTTCCCGATGGAAGGCTTTTGGGTGGGGGTGGATAAGTTAACCTATTGGTTGCTGTTCCCTGCGCTGCTTTTTTATAAAACCTCTCAAATTGATTTCTCTAATCCCTTGTTGTCTCAATATGCATTGATTTTATTATGCGCTTTAGTCATCACGGCGATATTTACTTTTGTTAGTGCATGGTTCGTAAAAGCGACAGCGCCAACGGCGTCGTCCATGTTACAGGCAGGGGTGCGTTTCAATACCTTTATTGTGTTGGCGTTAGCCGGCAGCTTATATGGCAATGACGGCTTGATTTACGCCGCGTTGGGCGCTTCTGTGCTGATTCCATCGGTGAATGTGTTTTTGGTGGTGAGCATGGTGTTGATGCATGGTAAGCCATCAAAGAGTGACCCTGGTAATGCGCTTTGCTCTTCCTTGCCCAAGCTATTAAGCGGTGCGTTAATTCGCAATCCTTTGATTCTTTCCATTGTGCTAGGCAGTGGTTTGAATTTATTAGGACTCACTCCGATTCCAGTGGTGTCTGAGATGGCAGAGCTACTTTCTAAAGCGGCGCTGCCGATGGTTCTATTGGCTGTGGGGGCGAGTGTCCGCTTAGAAGCTATTCGCTCTGTAGGCATCTTCTTTGTGCTTTCAACGATTGCCCGTTTTGTGGTTTTTCCCTTGTCGATAGGCTTGATGTGCTGGTGGCTGGGCATAACCGGTTTACCGGCTTTGGTGGCGGTTTTATTTGGTGTCGTGCCAACGGCCACATCCGCTTATGCTCTTGCACGTCAGTTAGGAGGCGATGCGGAGCGCATGGCGGCCTTTATTACATTACAGACCATTCTGTGTGTGGTGACGCTTCCTGTGAGCGTGTGGCTTAGTCAAATGGCGTTTAACTAAGTGCGTGAGACAGTTTAACCGCCGTCATAAAAAAGCCATGTGTGACCACGCTTCAGAGAAGTTAGATCAAACATGGCTTTTTTGTTTTTGTCGTGAAGCATCAGTGCTTGTGGTGATGGTGCTCATGATGGTGATCATGAAGCTCTTCTTCTGGATGGCGAAGCTCAGACTCACCAGGGTAGTGAAGCCCCATGTCCTGACGAATTTCATCCAGCGTAGCAATAAGCTCAAGGCTGTCTTTCCAGCTGTGGTTAGGGCTTTCCTGTAGGCCTTCAATTAAGCAGCGATTCACCTCATCCACTTCGAATTGGTAACCTTCGCCAGGGAAGTCAAATTCAACCGCACGTTCTTGGCCTTCACTGCTAACAATGCGGCAGGATTTGGCTTTAAACCATTCAGAGTCGATTTCAATGTAGCCTTTTGACCCAGAGAATATGGCTCGGTTTGGATGGCAAGAAATGAGAGACGCTTCTAAAGACGCCAATTGGCCGTTTTCCCAACCAAGTAATATTTGCTCAAACACGTCCACGTCGGTATCGCCAATCACTGCTTGGTTTTGTACAAAATCGGGTTTGCCAAAGAAAAGTTGGGCTAAAAATACAGGATAAATACCAATATCAAGTAGGGCACCACCGCCCATTTCCAGATTCAACAAACGGTGTTCTGGGTCAGTGGGGGCCAGAAAATTAAAGCTTGCTTGAATGCTATGCAAAGCGCCGATTTCGCCTTCTTCAACCCACTCTATGACCTGTTCAATAACAGGATTAAAACGGGTCCACATGGCTTCCATCAAGAAAACGTTTTGCGCCGCAGCAAGGTCGTACAACTCTTTGGATTGTGCTTCATTGAGGGTAAAAGGTTTTTCGCACAATACCGCTTTGCCTGCCAGTAGACAGGCTTTGGTCAAATCGTAATGGGACGTGTGTGGCGTCGCGATATAGATAACATCAACTTCGTGGCTGTTGATAAGTGAAAAGTAATCCACAAATGCGAGTTCGATATCAAAGTCGGCGGAGAAGGCGTCAGCCGACGCTTTATCCCGTGACGCGATGGCGCGTAGTTCGCCCGATTTAGCATAACGAAAGTCGCTCGCAAAACGGCGTGCAATGTTACCTGTGCCGATAATTCCCCAGCGTACTTGTTTCATGGGATTCTCCTTTTCACATAATAAGGCGTACAGCACCAGTTACTTTTGGTGACCAGTGCTCGCGTTCAAAAAGCGGCTAAGTCTGACGCTAATTGTCATTATAGTCCACTGGCATTTTCTAGCTGCGCGATTCGTTCTGACAAGTTTAAGACCAATTCTTCTAAAGCCTCAATGCGTGCGAGGAGTGGCTCATCATCTACAGGCTGGTTAGGCTGGATACGGGGACTGAGCTCGGCGCTGTATTCTGAGCAAAAACACTCTTGGTAGCGCGACTCTCGTTTGCCTGGTTCGCGTGGCAACGCTTGAACATAAGGTCCACCGGTTTTGTCTTGCAGGGCTTTCAGTGCAGATTCGACTTCTTCTCGGTTTTGAAAGTTATGCAGGCGCCCGCTTCGTGAACGCAGTTCGCCCGGAGTTTGTGCTCCTCGTACGAAAAGTAAGCAAACGATCGCTAACTCGGCTTGAGACAGCTGTAAATCAGAAAACTCCGTATTGCAAAAACGGTGTTGGTATTTACTTACGCGACTGTGAGAAGCAGAGACTTGAGTAACTAACCCTCTTTCCACCAGTTCGTCTACCGCGTCTTGAATTTCTAGTTCCGTGTAGCTTGTGACAGGCTCACGGCTGGACTTTTGATTGCATGCATTGACCAGTGCATTGACGCTGAGCGGGTATTGATCGGGCGTGGTGATTTCTTTTTCAATTAGGCAGCCGATGATTCGCATTTCAATCTGGTTTATATCGTAATAGCTCATAGTCTTTCCTAAGGTTTTTTATTGTGAGTGACGTCTCGTGTTGATGGTGGAGGGGATGTGAAGGGCATCAACAACAAGGTTTTTAAAGAGGCTTTGTTTGTGTTTTGCGATCTTGGTAAACCGATCCGGATCTGCTCGTCACCTCCTTGAGCTTGTTCTGTATAGCTATGAAACAAACGGTCCCAAAGGCTCAGGCAAAACCCATAGTTGCTGTTGGTTTCTTTAAAACGAACAGAGTGATGGATGCGATGCATATCTGGCGTGACTAAAAAGCGTTTGATAATAGACTCTGCGTATTGAGGCAAACGAGCATTTGTATGGTTAAACATGGCGCAGGCATTTAACAATATATCGAAGACCAGTACGGCTTCAATAGGAATGCCCAGGCATAAAATCGCAATGGCTTTTATGCCTAAAGAAAGAAGAATTTCGATGGGATGAAAACGCACTGCAGAACTTACGTCTAATGCTTGGTCGCTGTGGTGTACCTGATGGAGACGCCAAAGTAGGGGAACGCGATGAAATACACGATGTTGCCAATAAATTAACGCGTCTAGGGCAATAATGCCGAGTAAAAACTGGCTCCAATAAGGTAAATGAAACAGGCTAAAAATGCCTTGTTCAGCGTTGATAAAGGCAATAAGAGATAACAGTAGCGGTTGGAAAAGTCGAACACACAAGGCTCCCAATAACAATAAACTAAAGTTGTGAAACCATCGTGTCGACTGTTGTTTGAGAGGGGCTCTTGGGGTTTTCCATTGCCATATTATGAGTAGGCAAAGTAAACATATAAAAATGCTAATACGTAAGGAAAAATCAATCATTCAGCCTGAGTGCCTATTAGGTCAAGGTACAAGTATTATGACTTTCTAATGTGCCTATTTACTATGGTTTTATAGTAAAGCACTTTGCTAATCAATGACATGGCTATTTTATTTTTGCGGCTAACGCGTCCTTCAATAGCGCCAATTGAGCGCTATTTGAAGAAGCGATTCGCTCTGCATTAATGCAGTAAATGCGCTAACCGGTCACGACCTCGCTTGATTGAATGGACTTTGATTTGGCTTAAAAGTTCAGCAAAGACATTAATGTTGATGTCGTGAAGATGGTGGAAAGTGAGGCAATTTTCACCAAATTGGGCATGATTTAAGCGCTCTGCGAAAGAATAAAACTCAGAGGTATCATCAAAGTAGATGCACAGGTGATCTTCTCTGGCAGCGACACCAAATAGCAGGTCAGAATCTTGCTGAAAGTAGGGGATACCAAGCTCGAAAGATAGCTCCGCATGCGGCGCTATCAATCGCATTATCGCTAGAACTTCATGCAAATCAGCACGCATGCTTGCAGCAGCGTGCTCAATATAGCTATCAACAAAGGTATTTATAGGTAATGTCATCATAATAACCTCCAAGGGGCTCGATTATGCGTACCTAATTCCTTTTTAATAAAGAGAACTATAGATAATTATGCTTTTTCAGAGCATCGTTTATTCGCTTTATCGCGTCTTCGAGTCGTGATTTAGGACAACCAAAGTTTAGGCGAATATAGTTCGGATTGCCAAAATCTTTTCCATCAGAAATACCGACACCCGCTGCCAAGAAGAATTGGTGAGGGTTGTCAATCTGCAGTGCAGAAACATCAATCCAAGCCAAATAAGTCGCTTCTAAATGAACCATTTTAAGGGGCGTACTTGGTAACCAACGAGCAATAATATCGCGATTCTCTTTGAGGTAAGTTAGCAATGACGCATGCCATTCTTGGCCTGCTTCATAAGCCGCATTTGCTGCAGTTAGGCCCAGCAAGTTCGGGTAAGGCACTAGCCCAGTTTTGGCCTCATTAAAGGCGTTTCTTAGGGTCGGGTTGGTAATCACAGCAAAGGCATAACCTAAGCCTGCCACATTAAATGTTTTGCTTGGTGCCATCAAAGTGATGGTGCGATTGGCGGCATCCTCATTAATGCTGGCAAAAGGCACGTGAGGCACATCATCTAGAATAAGGTCGCAGTGAATCTCATCGCTGACGACCAATAAGTCATGGCGTTTTGCGAGCTGGTGGATGGCTTCAAGCTCTGCTTTGGTATAAACCGTGCCGCCTGGGTTGTGTGGATTGCATAGCAGAATCATCTTGCTGTTAGGTTGGGCACAAGCGGTTTCTAGCGCTTGCATGTCCGGTACCCAGCGACCTTCTTTTACCTCCATATCAACACGAGAAAGGGTACGGTTGGCCAATAACGGGGCTTTATTTAAATGGTAATAAACTGGCCCAGGCACCACGATGGCATCGCCTTCGTTCGAGAAATTTCTAACGGCTAGGTGTAAGGCACAGACAAGGCCGGGTAAATGAACAATGTGAGTCCTTGAAATAGCCCAGTTATAGCGACGTTGGGCGTGTTCTACAATATTGTTTTCGAGTGATTTGGACGCGTGGGTATAACCAAAAACCCCTTCATCGACGCGCTCATTAAGTGCGTTTTTGATGCACTCAGGTGACTCGAAATCCATGTCGGCGACCCATAATGGAATCACTTCTTGAGGGTATTTAGTCCATTTGTCACTGTGACTGTTTGTGCGGTCGATTTCTTTATCAAAACAAGACATTTGCTCATCCATTCTATTTCGATTCCTATCAGTATTTTGAACTCTATTCTTAACGCCTATAGATCCTTTCTCACTATATCTCTTCCGCGAATGCTTTTTAAACAAAAGAGTAAAAAATCACTCTATAATGGATGAAAAACAAACAATTGTTCAAAAAACGTCCTTAAACTTTATTATTCCGACAAAAGTGGGTCATGAAAAAAAGTTGAAAATTATTTAAATTGTTATTTTATTCTTTTAAATCATAGAGTTAAGTTGTTTAGTGTACTAAGTTTTTGATTTGTCAAGGGTTGACCCAAATTGTAAAAGCAGCCTAGTATAGTTTTCATTAAACGGCTGTTTAATAAAAAAGGACGCGTAATGCCAAAAGTGGGAATGCAAGAAATACGAAAACCTCAGTTAATACAAGCGGCCATCGACGCGATCGATGAACACGGCTTTACAGGCGCAACTGTCAGTATTATTGGTAAAAATGCCGGCGTGTCCCCAGCCATCATTAATCATTACTTTGGCGGTAAAAACGGTCTATTTGAAGAGACAATGAAAAGTTTAATCCAAGAGTTCTTTTCTGGATTGCATAAAGAAGTTTCGCAGGCTAAAGATAAGACCTCTAAAGAAAAAGTCATGGCGTTAGTCCGAGCGAGTCTTAGCCAGTCGCAAACACATCCACAAGTGGTGAAAGCGTGGATCGGGTTCTGGGCATCCGCCATGCATACGCCGTCTTTATACCGATTACAGAATGTGTATTACCACCGCTTGCATACGGCCTTGGTGGTGGTGTTGAAAGAAGCGTTTGAAGTAGAAAAAGCGCGTGAGATTGCGCAGACCATGGCTGCCTTAATTGATGGTATGTGGTTAAGAGGGAGTTTATCGGGAGGCATTGATAAAGCCCGCTCAACTCGGCAAATCTCCGCCTACCTAGAGTTGGTATTTAAGTACTAGTACTAATGGTGTGTATCTGAGATAAGTTAATTGAACATATTTTGTTCGTAATGGGTTTCCACAAAAAGAGGAAGAGTTATGTTAAAGAAGGCAAGTAAGGTCGCGTTAGCGGTCAGTATCGCCAGTATTTCTGGCTTAACAATGGCTGCGAATTGTTCAACAGTTCGCTTTTCCGATGTTGGCTGGACTGACATCACTTCGACTACTGCAGTGGCTACGGAAATTCTTCAAGGTTTGGGTTACCAAACCAAAATACAACTTCTTTCTGTGCCTGTTACCTACACCTCTATGGCGAACGGAGACATTGATGTTTTCCTAGGTAATTGGATGCCTTCGATGAAGGCCGATGTTGCTCCTTATCTTAAGGCTGGCACTGTTCAAGATTTAGGCCCGAACTTAAAAGGCGCAAAATACACACTGGCTGTTAGTAAAGAAGCTTACGATGCAGGGGTAACGGATTTCTCTGATCTTGCTAAGCACCGCAAAGAATTTGCCGGTCGTATTTACGGGATCGAACCTGGTAATGATGGCAACCGTTTGATCCAAGACATGATTGATAAGAATGCCTTCGATCTAGGTAACTTCCAATTGGTTGAATCAAGCGAAGCCGGCATGCTTTCTCAAGTAAAACGTAATATCCGCCGTCATAAGTGGATTGCGTTTTTGGGTTGGGCGCCACACCCAATGAATTCAAATTTTGATATGGATTACTTGTCTGGTGGTGATGAATATTTCGGCCCAAATTATGGCGGTGCGAATGTTCATACCAATATCCGTAAAGGCTACCTTGCTGAGTGTCCAAACGTTGGCAAGTTTGTGAAAAATCTTAAATTCACCATGTCTATGGAAAACCAAGTCATGGGTTACATCCTTGACGATGGTAAAAAGCCAGCGGTAGCCGCAAAAGAGTGGCTGACGGCAAATCCCGATGCTTTGACTGCTTGGCTTGATGGCGTAAAAACACAATCAGGTGGAGATGGTCTCGCCGCGGTTAAAACCCATTTAGGTCTATAAAAAACCACTAATGACTGTATAGAGCGTCAGTGGTGATTTACCGCTGACGTCTTTTTTTGATGTATCGGGAGAAAAATATGAATTGGCTAACGGATAATAAAATCCCTCTTGGCGCCTGGATGGAAAGCTTTGTTGACTGGCTTGTGGGCTCGGCTTCTGGCTTCTTTGATCTGATTTCTATGGTATTGGAAACCATGATCTCATCTATGGTTGACTCAATTATGTGGGTTCATCCGCTGGTCGTAATTGCGATTGTCTTGGTTGGTGTTTGGTTCTTACACCGCAGTATTGGGTTGTTGGTATTTATTGCCGCTTCTTTATTGTTGATTATTAATATGGGGTATTGGGAAGAAACCATCCAAACCTTAGTGTTAGTGGTTTCTGCAACGACCTTCAGTGTGATTATTGGTGTGCCTATTGGTATTGCGGCAGCACATCGGTCGTGGTTATACACCATGCTGAGACCTATTTTAGATTTGATGCAAACCATACCTACCTTTGTGTACTTGATTCCAACCCTTATTTTATTCGGTCTAGGTTATGTTCCTGGTCTGATTTCCACGGTTATTTTTGCGATTGCTGCTCCTATACGATTGACCTATTTAGGCGTCAGTAAGGTGCCGAGTGAGTTGTTAGAAGCGGGCCTTGCTTTTGGTTGTACAAAATCAAAACTACTTTACAAAGTGGAATTACCCGCGGCGATGCCAAGCATCATGGCCGGTATTACCCAATGTATTATGCTGTCCTTGTCCATGGTGGTGGTCGCGGCTCTGGTTGGTGCCGATGGTTTAGGTAAACCAGTGATTCGAGCACTAAATACGGTAAACATTTCTCAAGGTTTTGAGGCGGGTGTTGCCATCGTATTGGTCGCAATTATGCTGGACCGTATTTGTAAAACACCATCAATGAGAAAAGAGGGATAATTATGGCTGTGGTAACAATAGAGCACTTAGATATTGTTTTTGGCGATAATTTGGCAAAAACACTCCCTTTAATGGACAAAGGTCACACTCGAAATGACATCATCGGCCTGACGGGCGATGTGGTCGGTGTGCAAGATGCCAATATAGAAGTCAACGAAGGCGAAATTTGTGTCCTGATGGGGCTGTCTGGTTCAGGTAAATCCACTCTGTTAAGAGCGATTAATGGACTTAATAAAATTGCCCGTGGACGCTGCTTAGTCAGAGACGGCGATGACATGGTCGATATGGCAACTTGCGACGAAACCAAATTACGCCATATGCGGACTCACCGAGTGTCCATGGTGTTTCAAAGCTTTGCTTTAATGCCTTGGTTGACTGTGTTGGAAAACGTCGCCTTCGGTCTAGAGATGCAAGGCATGGGGTTAAAAGAGCGTCTTGTCAAAGCGAAAGAGCAGCTCGACATGGTGGGTCTAACTCGATGGGCAGACAAAAAGCCGGATGAGCTATCAGGCGGCATGAGACAGCGAGTTGGTTTGGCGCGTGCCTTTGCAATGGACACCGATGTGTTGTTGATGGATGAACCTTTTTCAGCACTCGATCCGCTTATTCGTTCTCAGTTACAAGACGAATTGATTGAACTGCAAAAACGGTTAAATAAGACAATTATCTTTGTAAGTCATGATCTAGATGAAGCGCTCAAAATTGGCACAAAAATCGCGATCATGGAATCGGCGCGCATTATTCAGCAAGGCGAGCCTGAGCAAATTGTATTAAATCCAGCAACCGAATACGTTGAGAAGTTTGTGGCTCATACCAACCCACTCAATGTGTTATGTGGCAGTGCATTGATGACGCCGATCGCAGAGCTAGCGCAAAAAGAAGCGCGTTTCGCCATGGGGGAAAATCTGTGGCTTGCATTGGATGCAGGGCAATTCCAAGGCGTGTATTCCAATGAGGAAGAGGTGACGAGTGCCCAATGGACGCCAGATATGCCGATTGAAAAAGTGCCTGCTAATACGGTTGTTCGAGTGCATGAGACGATCAAAATGCGGGATGCGGTAGAAATTCGTTATCACACAGATCGACCAATAGTGCTTGAGAATGAGGGTCAGTGTGTTGGTATTTTGAGCGACCATAATTTTTATCACGCACTGCTAGGGAAGCACTTTAGCCGCACTGAATCATAAGATTTTTCACCCTCATAGTAAGTGTGAGTGATGGATACAAAGCGAAGACAAGTTACTTGTCTTCGCTTTTTTTTCATCTGATGACAGCCCTTTACTCTCGTCAACACTAAGGATTGTGTGGCGAATGAGGCTCGTATTACGCTCGGATGAGCGTGCCTGTGAGCTCTGTGCCAGGGGCGATAGTGTTAAATACGGTGCCGAATTTGCGGACATTGTCGTGCAAAAGAGCGAGTCTATGGTCGGATTCTTCGCTGGTGACCTTGATTGTATATTGTATGGATTCCATCTTGGGTGGTGTGTCTTGTCGTACGCCATGTATCTCTACTTCAAGACGTTGCAGATCAAATTTTAGAATAGGCGTGACACGCTCTATGCCTTTAATAATGCAGGCTGCTAATGCCCCCATTATCAGCTCTGCTGGGTTAAAAGCATCCAACCTGCCTTGCAAATCGGTGTCGATAACAAGCGAGGCGTCTTTGCAGCGGACTAGGCTGCCATGAGCGTCTACTCGATTGGCGATAACGTTAAAGGTCATTTTATTGCTCATAATTAGGCTCCAGACAACATCAGGTTCGACGGACATAAGAGGCTTGCATCAACCGGTTATCTGGGGGTCATGCTAACCATTCTTTTATTTGTGACGTCTGGGGTACTGAGCCTGAATGGATTAAGGTGTCGTCGATCACCACCGCAGGTGTGCTCATTACGCCATATTCCATCATGATTTGAGGGCTGGTTTCTTTTTCCACAGAAACTGCAGAGCCTTGTTCTTGAGCGACTTGTTTGATGAGGTCCGCTGTTTTTGTACATTTGGCACAACCGCTGCCCAGTACTTTGATGATTTTCATCGTGTGATCCTCTATAGGAAAGGGGTGAAGAAATTAAATAGCCAACCCACTAAAGTGAATGAAAACAGCAGCATCACAAATAGAATAGCCAATAATTTCCACTGCATAACTTGTTTGAGTAGGATGAATTCAGGAAAGCTCGCCGCGACTGTGCTCATGCAAAATGCCAGCGTTGTGCCTATTGGCAAACCGTTAACGATGAGGCTTTCCATCACGGGGATCACGCCTGTTACGTTGGAGTAAAGAGGAATACCAAGCAGTACCGCGGCAGGCACAGACCACCATTGACCGTCGCCAAGGTGTTCTTGAAGCCAGCCGTCAGGGATAAAACCGTGCAACGCGGCGCCAAGACCCACCCCGATAATGACCCACTTCCAAACACGCCCAAAAATTTCAAACGACTCTTCTTTGGCGAATTGGTGGCGCTCTTTAAAGGAGAGGGTTTTCGCTTTTAATGTGCTGTTTGTTGAGCCATGTTGATTGCTTTGTCCTTTCGCGAGCGCTTTTGCGGCAAAGGACTGCAGCCATCTTTCCGCTTTGATGGTATCCAGAAAAAATCCCCCCAAAATCCCAACTGACATGCCGATGACCACATAAAGCACGGTGAATTTCCAGCCTAAAAGACCCATCAGCAAAAGCACGGCAACTTCATTAATTAAAGGGGAGGTGATAAGGAAAGCCATGGTGATGCCCACAGGGATGCCTGCAGAAGTAAAACCAAGGAAAATAGGGATGCTAGAGCAAGAGCAAAATGGGGTAATAGCACCAAAGCTAGAGCCTATAAGGTAGCCCATGCTGCGATGTTTTCTCGCTAAGTAATCTCGTACGGTTTCGACGTTTAATGACGCGCGCATGAGGGCAATCACGTAAATCATAAACAAGAGTAAGGCGAAGATTTTACTGACGTCTTCAACAAAGAAGTGCAGGGCATCGCCTAATTTTGTGTCGGGCGACAAGCCTAAAATGGTGTAAGTAAGCCAACTTGCAAAATCCGTAAAAATTCCCAGCATGGCTCAAGTCCTTCAGTAAAAAAGCGTGATCGATTCCAATGAAAAGGAGGTTTCTTAAGTTAGCGTAAAAAGCATCCATAAACTGTGCCACTGCACGCCTTTTGTGTCATTGACCTAGATCGTCTTTCTTTGATTTAAGTGCTCTTTTAGGGGAAATAAATCCCCTAGTATTTTGATGAAAGCATGATTTTTTAATAAACACATCACTGGGATGCGTCACCGATAATGGCATAGGTCGAAGTGAGTAGGCGTGGTTTGGGGCTGTGAAGATCACAGTGTTAGCATAAGTTGGCAGTGTGACAATGACATGGTGTTTATTTCTCTCTCTTTAAGGCTTGTGCCGCTGCCTACTCGGTGTATTTCAATAGGATGAATTTGTAAAACCCTCCCGCTATAAGCCGATCATTTTTTGCTTTAATGCGTTTGAGTGCTCTACATTGAATAATAAAATTGCTATCTTGGTTGTTAACTTTTTAACCTGTTGATTAGTTATTGCATTCACGAATTGTGTCGGTATAGTCTGCCGAAATTATAACCACTTATTTTGTTAAAACCGCGCCCTAGTACGAAGGATTTTCATGTTTAAAACCTTACTGCTTCCTATTTGGAGCTTGCTTTTCGGTATTGCCATTCTTTCTATGGCGAGCGCTTTGCAGAGCTCTTTAATCGGTATTCGAGCCTCATTAGAATCTTTTGATACGACGGCGACGGGTTTGATTATGTCGGCGTATTATTTAGGCTTTATTATTGGCTCAATGTTGGTGCCGGGGTGGGTTAAAAATGTCGGCCATATTCGTGTATTTGCCGCTGTTGCATCGTTGGCGTCGATTACTATCTTGATGCAATCTGTGGTGGTGAATCCTTGGTTTTGGATGCTGATGAGAATGGGAACGGGCCTGTGTTATGCGGGTCTGTATATTGTGACGGAGAGTTGGTTAAACGACATTGCAACGAACCAAACTCGAGGCCGATTGTTCTCCATTTACACCATTGAAATATGGGCCAGCCAGACGCTTGGTCAGGTGTTATTGAACTTATCTTCCCCTGGTGGCTATGGTTTGTTTATTTTGACCTCCGTCTTGATCTCCATGGCCTTGGTACCCTTGTTATTGGTGCGTACGCCATCGCCAACCATTAATGTTCCTGAGAAATTAAACATAGTCGGGCTGATTAAAACCGCGCCGCTTGGGGTGACGGGAGTGACCGCAGCCGGTGTGACTGCCGGGGCTTTGTTGGGGCTTGGTGCGCTTTATGCTCAAAGTATTGGAATGAGTGTTGGGCAGATCTCATTGTTTATCGGTGCGAGCTATGTTGGCGGTATGCTTTTACAGTGGCCAATAGGGAAGTTGTCGGACCGTCAGGACCGTCGAGTGACCATTTTGTGGGTAAGTCTAGTTGGTGCTCTTGCCGCTTTTATTGTGCCACTTGGCAATATGAGCAACAGTCAGATATTGATGATGGTGGGGATGTTCTGTGTCGGCGCATTTACTTTTCCTATGTACTCGTTGGCGTCTTCACACATGAATGACCAGCTGCGACCTGAGCAAATTTTATCTGCGAGTAGCGGCATGATCCTTCTCAATGGTATTGGTGGCATGATGGGGCCTTTATTAGCCGCGTCCTTGATGGATTTGGTTCGTATTGATGCTTTGTTCTGGTTTGTTGCTGCGATTAACTTCTCAGTCGCGCTGATGGCGTTATACCGAATTAATTATCAGCCACCTATGGTGATTGAAGACCAGAGTGACCCTATTCAGGTTGCGCTTTCTGTAAGCCCAATTGCGACCGCTGAAATGTGGGTGGAAGCGGATTCCACCTCAACCTCAGACGAAAGTCATGAGGTTGAGATCAAACTGTAAGCGTGCCTATGGGTTGGCTTATCAAGGCGGCCTTTAGACAGCCATTGGCGACTAGCTCGCTAATGGCTGGGTGGCGATTTTAAACGCAATGCTCCAGATCAATAGTGCATTAGCGCGATTAAACCAGCGCCAAAATACGGCTGAACTCAACCATTTAGCACACGCATGACCGATGAAAGCGAGTAATAAAAACCAAACGGTAGACGCCACAGCGCCACCGAGCACAAACATCCATTTATCGTCTAAAAATTGATTGGACAAGCTGCCCATTAATATCATGGTATCAATATAAAAATGTGGGTTTAACCAGGTGACCGCCAAGGCCATCATCAGTAATGGCCACCCCGCTAAACGAGTGTTTAAATGCTTGATAACAAGGTGCTCGTCTAGAAAGGATGAACGCCATTTTTGCAAAGCAAACCAGGTCAGAAAAGCCACACCGCCCCAGCGAAACAGGATTAACAGCCAGTCACTGCTTTGAATAAGTAGGCCAAAACCAAACGCCCCGAGAGCAATAGCAACAATGTCGCTGAGAATAAACAAAAAGGCGATGGGAAAGGCGAGGTGTCGTTTTAAGGCTTGCTCTAGCAGAAAGCTGTTTTGCGCACCAACGGCAATAATAAGTCCGCCGCCAGTAATCGCGCCACTAAAAAATGCAATCATATCTCTCTCGTCTTGTTAGGGTCAGTTTAACGGCCTTGATCCTAAACGTATTTACACTTAAATTTAAATTAATTTAACTTAAATTACATAAGAAAATATTATGATGGATTATAAGGCGTTAAGTTGTTTTGTCGCCGTATTACGCTTTCAAAGCTTCGAACGAGCTGCGGATCATCTAGGGTTGACTCAATCGGCGGTGTCTCAGCGTATTAAGCGTTTAGAGCAAGAATGCGGCGGGCCTTTATTGATAAGAGCGCGTCCTGTATCAGCGACGCCACTCGGCGAGCAGTTGTTGGCGCATGCCAACAAGGTTGCCATGTTAGAAGACGGTCTGTTTGAGTCATTGCAGCGGGAGCACAGCCATCAACCGCTTTCTATTGCGGTCAATCATGATGTGTTAGCGACTTGGTTTACGAAAGTATTAAGTGCCTTTTCAGCCATAGATGAGACGCGTTTGCATATTAAAGCGGCGGACCAAGGAAAGACGAGAGAGATACTGCAAACCGGAGAAGTAGTCGCTTGTTTGAGCCAAATAGGCACGCCTGTATCCGGTGGAGAGTCGGTGTTTTTGGGTAACATGACCTATGAATTGGTAGCGACTCCTCACTTTGTAAAAGAGCGTCTACATGGTGAGATTAGTGCGCTTTCTGTGCTGGCGGCGCCTTCTCTGGTTTTTGACGAGTTTGATGAGTTATGGGGGCGTTATCAGAATGAGTGCATGCAAGTAAAGGCGGACATTCGTAATAGTCACTGGTATCCTTCGTCTCATGGATTTGTGGAAATGGTGATGTCTGGCACAGTCTGTGCTTTAGTACCCAGTGTGCAAGTGGCGGAGGAGTTGAATAATGGTCTTCTTATTTCGTTGTTCCCCCACAAGAAACTTAGCGTACCCTTGTATTGGCATTGGTATAAGTTAAATTCCCCAATTTTGGATCGCTTAACGAGTGTTATTTTATCAACAACACGCAACACGTTAAGCTAATTAATAGGCTGTTATTTATCATTGTTTAGTGGCCATTCTTTAATGCTATTTTAAGGATAGAGTATGATTCGTAAATGTTTGTTTCCCGTAGCGGGCTACGGAACCCGATTTTTACCTGCGACCAAGTCGATGCCTAAGGAAATGCTTCCTATCGTCAATAAACCTTTGGTGCAGTATGGTGTAGAAGAGGCTGTGCAAGCAGGTTTAAAGAATGTGACCTTTGTAACGGGTCGTGGTAAGCGTGCCATTGCTGATCATTTTGATATTAGTTACGAGCTTGAACATCAGATTTCTGGCACCAGTAAAGAGCAGTATTTGGAAGGTATTCGCCACTTGATTGCGAACGCTGTTTTTTCTTTTATTCCTCAAAATCAAATGCTTGGTCTAGGCCATGCTATTTTGACAGGGGAGCCGTTAATAGGCGGCGAAGCGTTTGGTGTGGTGTTGGCTGATGACCTTTGCTTTGGTGAAACTGACGATGACGGCGTGATGGCGCAAATGGTGAAACTGTACAATCAGTTCCGCTGCACCATAGTGGCGATTCAAGAGGTGCCAGAAGACGAAGTGCATAAATACGGGGTTATTAAAGGCGATGATATGCTAGAAGGCCTTTATCGTGTGACCGATATGGTAGAGAAACCATCTAAAGAAGAAGCCCCTTCCAATCTTGCTATCATTGGTCGTTACATTTTGACGCCAGATATTTTCGATAAAATCCGTAATACGCCAGCGGGTCGAAATGGAGAAGTGCAAATCACCGATGCGATTTTGCAACAAGCAAAAGAAGGTTGTGTGTTGGCGTATAAATTCAAAGGTCGACGCTTCGATTGCGGTAGTGTAGATGGCTTTGTAGAAGCGACTAACTACTGTTACGAAAATATTTATAAAGCGTAAGTTAGAGTTTAATAAAGCAAAAAAAAAGCCCGCTTCAAAGCGGGCTTTTTTTGCTTAAATATTAGTTTAAGTGTTTGTTTAGAATAGGTAATAAAACCTTGAATAAACGAGGGTTAGCACACAATACATCGCCACTTTCAATGCTTGGAGAGCCATCAAAGTTAGCAAATAGGCAACCTGCTTCTTTTGCAATAAACAGCGGAGCTTGCATTTCCCATTCTTGTAGCTTGATACCCCAAGCGGCGTCTAAACGGCCAGCGGCGGTATTAACAAGCGTCAAGGCAGGAGTATCTTGCATAACAACGCGAGCGCCTTTCTCAGCGATTTCAGACAAAATAGTCAGCTGACCTGATAAGTAAGGAGCCGTGCGGTCTGTTGCTGGGAATTGAGCGGCAACGGTTGTTTTATCTAGGGTGCGAGCAATGCTGGTACGAATTCGAGAGTTGTTTAAGTAAGCGCCACGGCCTTTACTTGCGTAGAATTCGTCTTTGGTGTGAGGGTTTAGCACAAGAGCGTGCTCAACTTTACCGGCAACTAAGTAGCTCATGGTAATAACGTGGCCTGTTAAGCCGCGAGAAAACAAATGCTGACCTTGAATCGCATCAATAATCCATTCACCTTCAGTACCATTTTGAACGCTGCCTTGAAGGCGAGTCGTAATGGTGTCGCCTGGGTAGGCTTTTTCTAAATGATAGACGATGGCACGTTCCGCGCCAGAGCATACGATTTGGTAAACCTGAGCGGCATCTTGTCCCTGCTCTTTGTCGAAAAGTAGCTTCTCTTGAGAGTGAATGATGTATTCTGCTGCCGCGCGAGCAGCTTTGATTGCGACATTGATTCTAGGTTGCATAGGGTACCGTCAATTGTTCTAAATGAGAGTTCATATGCCGTCTTATTGTAAAAGACAGCACAGTTGCCAATAAAGTGTTAAAGAGCAAGCGCCCCTCCTGTTTCAGTCCATCGCAAAGCGTTGAAAAGGGGAATCAGGAAGGGCGCAAAATATGAGCGCGGATTCTAACGTAAAAGGAGTTTTTTGGCTAGTAAAAGTTGTTCAAAAACTGAGCGCCTTGAGGAATTGAAAGAAAAATCTGTTAATATTCACCGCATCATTTGTCCGCTATAAATTGGTAGTTCATAACATGCAGAATAAAGTAAGAATTGTCCTTGTAAACACCTCCCATCCAGGAAATATTGGCGCTGCCGCAAGAGCAATGAAAAACATGGGGTTAGCGGATTTGTATCTGGTGGCGCCTAAGCAATACCCAAGCCCTGAAGCGGTGAGTCGCGCCTCTGGTGCGTCTGATCTGTTGGACAATGCCGTGGTGGTTGAAACACTAGAAGAAGCCATTGCCGATTGTCAGTTGGTGATTGGTACCAGTGCGCGTGAGCGTCATATTCCTTGTCCTTTGGTCGACCCAAGACAAGCTGCAGATTTGGTTTTTGAAGAGCAGTTGGAAACCGCGTTTGTCTTTGGTCGTGAAGATAGAGGGTTAACAAACGAAGAGCTACAGCGTTGTCATTACCATGTTCATATTCCCTCTATTGAAAGCTTCAGTTCTTTAAACCTAGGTGCTGCGGTGCAGGTGATTGCCTACGAACTGCGCATGAAGGGGTTGCTAATGGCTGATGCGCCTGTTGTGGAAGCCAAATGGGATGTGCCAGCGGCGACGGTCGAGCAGCTGGATTTTCTGTTGGAGCATTTAGAAAAAGTGCTGACCGATACAGAATTTTTAGATCCTAAAGCGCCGCGTAAAGTCATGACGCGTTTTCGTCGATTGTATCAGCGTGCTCAATTGGATCAGCAAGAAGTGGGCATGTTACGAGGCATGCTAAGTGCGGTTGAGAAGGCGACGAAAGCGGAATAAATTTCGTTAAAAAGCCCCATTAAAGGCAGTGTTGAGTCTCTTTTGTATCAAAGCTATGTCTATTTTCATGGCTTTTTTACTTCTATGCTGCGCTCTCTCTAGGCGTATCTTGTTTCATGATGTAATCTTTGCTGATGTATATTGATAGCCACTGTCATTTAGATTTTAGTGTTTTTGATGATTCTCGCGATGCGTTAATGAACACCTGCATCGAGGCGGGCGTTGAGGGTTTTTTGATCCCTTCGACGACGAAAACAAGCTGGGCAAAAGTCGCTGAACTTGCCAATCGTTACCCTCAATGGCGGGTCGCTTATGGGTTGCACCCCTACTTTTTGGGAACGGCGAGCATTGCTGACATTGATCGCTTGGCTGAGCAGTGTGAATTGCATGGTGCATTGGCCATTGGTGAAATTGGTCTTGATTGTTGGCCCGGAGCGATAGCGCTGGATCAACAAAGCCTGTTCTTTTCTCGACAGCTTATTGTTGCTCGTGATTTAGGGCTTCCAGTTATTGTGCATGCCCGCAAGAGCTATGACTTGGTGATCAAAGCTGTGCGTGAGACGCGCTTTACATCTGGTGGGGTTATTCATGCCTTTAATGGCAGTATTGAGCAAGCTAATCGCTTAAGAGGGTTAGGGTTTCTGTTGGGGATTGGTGGTACTGTCACCTACCCAAGAGCAAAAAAGGCACAGACTGTCTTGGCGCAATTAGATGATTCGGCTTTTGTGTTAGAAACAGACTCACCGGATATGCCTTTGTGTGGCTTTCAAGGGGCGCTTAACACTCCGCTTTCTATTCCGATGATTGCCCAGTGTGTTGCAACGATAAGGAAGAGCTGTGTCGATGACATTGCTCGACAAACAAATAAAAACCTTCTTAGTACTTTTCCTAAGTGGTACAAGGATACACTTTGACTAATAAACAAGATATTAATGCGCCTATTCGTGTCCTTTTATTGGGCGCCGAATCGGAAGTGGGCACGGCCTTGCTGGAATTTTCAAAAGGGCAAAATGACATTGATTGGATATGCCCTCAAGAGAACTTGCTGCTTGAAAGTGGGGCTGTAAAAGAGCTGGCATCGATTGACTATGATGTTGCCATTGATGCACTTAGCTTACGTTACGCCTTACAAAGTGACTATAGTAAGTTTCAAGCGACATTGGCGGGAGTGAGTGAATCGAGTGCGCCGCTTATTATGTTGAGCAGTGCCAAAGTGTTTTCAGGCGACAATAATGTGCCTTACCTTGAAACGGATACACCAGACAGTAACGAGCCTTATGCTCTTGCTCTTATTGAGGCTGAATCCATTGTCGCGAAGAACCCTGCCAATATTATTTTAAGAACGGGTTGGCTTTTTAGTGGCAAGGGGGATGACTTTGTATGTCGTACTTTAGGTCTGATTCAAGACGGCGTTAATCTTGCTTACAAAGACAATTTAATTGGTAGTCCTACGCCGGTTTCAGATTTAGCGCGTGTTATTTTGTCTTTGATTAAGCAGCGTTACTATGGCGCAAGCAATACCGGTGTTTACCATTATTGTTGTGCAGAAGAGATTAGTTGGGTTGGATTGGTGGAGGCGATTTTGGTGACCTCTAGTCAGTTTGATCCGAAAGCGCAAATGGAAGTCGAATCGTTGGAAGGGGCTTTTTCAGAAGAAGATGGCGTAGTGGTGCAGATTAAAAGGCAGTCTCTTTCATGCCGGAAAATATTTAACCATTATGGTGTGAAACAAAGGCCATGGCGTTCAGTGCTGAGAAATTTAGTTCGAGAACTCTATAAAACATAACGAAAAGGGAGGTAAGGTTTAGCGTGAATAAAATCAATCATAAAGCCATTTTTCTGGTCTTCTTATTACAGGTCCTGGTTGGATTTTTGTGGTATTCGGCTGCCCCAGCCGCGTTGATTGATCCTAATCAAGGTATGGCTAAACTTCCTTCAATTGAGCGCCTAGTAGGCTTTTTTGTTGCCTCATTTGTGTATTTGTACTTTACCGCTTGGTTGTTGGTAAAGGTAAAGCAGATGTCTGGTTTTTCAATGATGCTGCTGGTGTTCGGGGTGTGGGTGTGTGTGGTGTTGCCAAACTACCTTTTCATTAGCTTTTACCTGCAGCTTGAATTCTCAAGTGCTTTGTATCTTTTGTCTTATAGCGCGGTATGCAGCTTTTTGGCGGCGATTATATTGCCTATGTGGCGAGCGTCACGTTCTATTTTCAAAGGCTGATTCTGAGGAGGTGGCCACGAATGGAGTGGTTTTTAAAAACCTGTGATTTGAAGGGTGATGGTTTAATAAAAATAGCTAATACCGGGCGGTATTAGCTATTTTTTTGTGTTTAACAAATGTCATCAAACTCAGTGTTGGTTCCGAAAGTTACTGGCATTTCGTAGCCTGGTAGGCGAATTTCTTTGTCAGTAATATTGAGGTCTTCACCACCAAGAACATTGAAGCCAAATTTATAAACAGGCAGAACTTGGCCATGAATCGCGGCTTGGTTGTAAGCTTCTGCTGCTTCTTTTACTTTGGCATTCTTAATGGCATATTCTTCAAGTTCGGCGTTTGAGTAGCGTTTGCTAAGCATTCCCATTACTTTATGAGGCGCTAGCAAAATGGCTGTTGCGTTATTGCCACCAAAACCTTTCGAGTTAAGCAGGGCAGCGTCAAAGTAGTCTTTGCCGTACGCTTCATGTTTAAGCTGAAAGTGTAACCCTTCTTGATAAACGTCGTTAGCGAGTTCAGTCGACGTTGTGATGCCGGGTAGAATACCGTCTTTCCATACACCTAAAGAAAGGTGTAATTGGTCGCCGCCAGCGGTGCCTTGAGAGTGGCCAAGAAAGGCTTTAAGTGCGGTAACAGGCATGCCAGTCGCCCCAAAGCTTGTTGCGGCTTTACTAAGGACATGGGACTCTGTGACTCTATTTTGCGGTGTGCTGGTACCGTGAGCTTGAATAAAGGTGCGCTCGGTAAGACCGTCTTTGCCAATCATGTCCTGTAGGTAGGCCATGGCTTTGCTCATGGTCAGATAGTTACCAATACCCGGTGCGGATATGGACTTCTTATGGCCGTCGGCATGGGAAAATACCGCCGGAATGGCGCCATAAATTTCAGCCCCTAATTCAATGGCTAACGCATCGTCCATTAATAGCGTCCACTGACTTGATTCACCAATGGTGAAGCCGCAGTTTTGAGCAAAAGGACGGCAGCTGCGCGTGTGATCGGGTTCTTCTTGGTTGTCTATTTGATCAAGTGCCAATAACGCAGTGTCTTCTGCTAAGGCTCCCATGGTACGGAAACCTTCAATAATTTCAGGTGTGATAGGGGCATCGCTACCGCCCACCATGGCCACTCGGAATTTACCGGTCTTAATGCCTTCAACGGCTTTTTCTAAATTGAAAAAGTAAGTGGCACAAGCACCAATTGAAGTGCCGACACTGCCGACGCTGCCTAGAATATAAGCGTTGACGAAGTCCGCTGGCATTTGCGCATAGCCAAGAGGCAAATGCTTAGACGTTGTTCGTTTGCCAATTAAGGCGGATTTTAACATGCCGCCAAAGCCGAGGTCGTCCATTTGTCCAATGGAGTTCGCAGCGTAGACCGCCATTTGATCAGGAGCCACTTTGCTGCGAATGACTTCCCAGTCGATACCACTGCTTTGTACGGCATCCGAGGCGCCGTATACCGTCATCTGTAGACCGCGAGGGTGATTACGACTTTGGTATAGTTTAGAGGCATCAAACCCTGTTGGTAGCTGACCAGCAGATTTTACAGACAGGGCTTTTGAATCCTTGATAAAGGCTTCTAAATTACCGTCAATGGTGACTTTTGATAAATGATCAGAAATTTCTGTCACTTGCCAATTGGTAGGGCGGTCAGAGGGGAGTGAGCGAGTCTTGATCGTGAAACTGAGTTTCTCTTCTTGGCTGTTTGGTGTCAGCACGGAAGATTTATGCAGTGTGACGTGATCAACATCAAAAAGACTAGGGTGTATTCTGCGAATCAATGTTCGGGCTAATAAGGATTCGCCGATGCTATCAATAAGAGAGGCAGCATCTAGCTCTTCTCCACCTTCCGTATGCCAAAAACCGTTTTTGTATTCTGCGGCATTCGTTAGTGTGGCAAGATCAAGCAATACGTCCTGCTGAATAGCGCTTGGGAGGAGATCCAATACAATTCGGCGGTAGGCTTGATGTGAAGATGAACGACCAGCCGAATTAATTCCGCCAAAGCCAACAATAACAGGTAAACGGGCCAATTGAATTTCCTCGTTTTTATGAGTGGGTAAATAATCAGGCTATTGTAATGAAGCCGCGATTGCTTAGCCACCCTGTGGCGCGCAATTCGCTTCAAATACATAGGTCTATATCACAATTTTATGCACAGAGTTGCTGTGACGTTTTATTTTTCGGCATTTTCTTTGTTGCGATTACTTGCATTGAACCGCCAAAGTTTATTGTATTGGATCAATCCTTCTATTTCGTCAACATAATCTTGTCCACGCTGTGAGTAATGGTCTAGACCATGAACGAGTGCAAGTCCGGTAATCGGTGCATTATTGTCGCGTAAATCTGTGCGTATGCCTCTTAGTTCTTTATAGGCATTGTTGCTGTTTAAGTTATCAATGTAAGCGAAAACAGATTCTCGGGCGTCGCGGAACTTTCTAACCTCGTGATCCGCATCGTCATCTCTTGACTCAGGTACTAGGCCACAACCCTTTCTAAAGCACCATTGGCCAAAAAAGTTATTGCCGTCTGTGGCAAAGCGAGAAGTCCCCCAAGCGGATTCATTAGCGGCTTGGGCAAGCACTAATGAGACTGGCACAATGTCTATGTAAGTTAATAATTCATTGATGTTCTCAGCGCTAATCGTCTCTACTTTATCAAGCTTGTAGTTAGACATTAACCCACTAACCCAGTTTTTATCTTTTCTTGACAGATTCTTGGCTTTCCCTCTTAACTCGATAAGGCGTTTTCTTTCAGCCAGCAAGAGGGTGTTCTTCTCATCCACAAAGGGGGTTAAGAAATTAAAAAAAGCCATTTTGCGTTGCTTGATGTCTTTTATGGCTAAGAAGTCAGGCGTTTTGCTCTTAATGGGGTGAGCTTTGAAGTAACTTTTTTCATCCGCCGTGGCTTCGCCAGAACGGTCACTTGCTTTGTCACTTGTCGACTCTGAGACCTGTTTTTGAGACTGATGGCTTACTGAGTCTTCAGCGGGCTCTATTTTTAGCCACAGAATGAAGAGCAGAGCAAAGGAAATAAGCCAGAGAATTTTTCTTTCCATAAATGACCACGAGTCTCAAGTTTTGTACGCTTTCTAAGCCTATTGTTCATTAAAGGCTTTGTCATCGTACTTTCATATATTAGTAAAAAAAGTACGCGCATTATCTCGAAAAAGAGCTTACTTTAATAGCTTTATCCCTGACCTCCTCTAATTTGCCTTATTCGGTTATTATTGTAGACATTGTTAATTAAATAAAACGTTAGGCCCTGTAGGGATGATTCTACTTGGGTTAATAGTGGCATGGCTGTAGTAATAATGGCGTTTAATATGCTGGAAATTAACCGTCTCTGAGATCCCTTTGGTTTCATATAAGCGTTTCAAATAGGCATTTAAGTTAGGGTAATCAAGCAGTCTTTTTAAGTTGCACTTAAAATGATTGAAGTACACCACATCAAAACGGATTAAGGTTGTAAATAAACGCCAGTCTGCTTCTGTTTGCTGTTCCCCTAGTAGGTAAGTTTGCTTGGCAAGTTTGTCCTCTAAAAAGTCTAGTGTAGAAAACAGAGGAATCAAGGCTTCTTCGTAAGCCGCTTGTGTGGTGGCAAAGCCACATTTATAAACACCATTATTGAGCGTGTGATAAATTCGATCGTTGAGTTGGTCTATGTCGGATCGAAGAGCGACTGGATAAAAATCCTTTGAGTTGTGCGTTATCTCATTGAATGCTGTATTGAAAATTCGGATAATATCAGCCGATTCGTTAGACACAATCGTATGTGTTTTTTTGTCCCATAGGATGGGGACGGTAACTCGGCCTGTGTAGGTTGGCATGGCTTTAGTATACAGCTGATGGGCAAAATCGAAGTGGTAAAGAGGATCTCCGGTAGGCACTTGAGGGTCTGAAAACCGCGTTTCATGTTTAAATTCCCAACCATTAGAGAGCATGTCTGGGTGCACGCAACTTACGCTGACGATGTTTTCAAGTTGCTTTAACTTTCGAAAAACAAGGGTTCTATGTGCCCAAGGGCAGGCCAATGAAACATAGAGGTGATAACGATTTTCTTCTGCCAAAAATGGCATATCATGACTCTCTTTATCATCGGTTTTAGGGATGATCTGATGCCGAAACTCAGAGTCATCACGAACAAATTTCCCTTTTGTGGCTTTGGTGTCATACCATTGGTCGACCCATTTACCTTTAATCAGTAATCCCATCGTTTTCTCCTAATAATTTATTTCTCTATTATTAATGAAACGTAAGTGTTTTCGGGGCAGAATATTGATTGTATTTAATCGAATGATTTGATGTTTTAAGGCGTTGTATGGTTGAGCGTTTACAGTCTCTTTTGATCCCATTCCTGATTTTGCTAGCCAGTGTGTATGCTAGCTTATATGTTGGGACACTGCCGCCGTTGTGGTTTGCGCTACTGCCATTTTTCCCTTTTATATTATCCATCATCGCTTTGTTGTTATCTTGGCACTTCAACAAAGGCCGAGTGCTCATCTTGGTTTGTCTACTGCTGATACCTAAACTGCATGGTGCGAGTGATGATGCTTCGATGACGGCGTATTTGGTGGTGTCGTGCTTTTGTATTGCACTCTTGTCCTTTGTAAGAGAAAGAGGGTTTTTTAATCGCTTTGTGATTAATCGATTACTCTTTGTTGGTATGTTGTTGGGGTGGTGCTACGCGGTTGAATCCCATTGGGTTTCTTTCGGCTTTTTAGATCAAGCCATTTTCCATTTTGAAACCACATGGTCGAGCTTTCTACTTTGGTTGATATTATGCTTCAGTATTGTGTTGGTGTTTGTAGGTTGGTGGTCAACAGGGGATAATTTTCAGGCGAGCGGTCTGATTAGTATTGTTAGCCTTATTGTTTTAACCCACTTCTCTGTTTCTCAAAGTCAGTTTGATGCCTTGCTGTCTGCGCAATTTCTCCTATGGATTTGGTTTTTGCTAATGGAAAGCCATCGTATGGCGTATTTAGACGATTTAACACAATTGCCAGGGCGTCGAGCCTTGAATGAAAAATTGGTCGGATTGCCTAAAAAGTACGCCTTAGCGATGGTCGATGTTGATCACTTTAAAAAGTTCAACGATACCTATGGGCACGATATGGGGGACATTGTCTTGAAGAATGTCGCCGCTCAATTGAAACGCTTTTCTCACCCAGGGAAAGCATTTCGTTATGGTGGGGAGGAATTTACCATTGTATTTCGACACAATCGCTTGGAAGGCGTAGCGGACATTCTAGAAGACATTCGTTCGCATATTGAGCAGGCCGAAGTGTCTGTTTTTGACCCTAAGAAGAAAAAAGAGGTGTCGGTAGCTGTTACGGCTAGCATCGGGGTGGCTTTTGCGACTCAAGGGGATCTTCCTGATGAGGTGTTAAAGCGGGCAGATGAAGCTTTGTACCAAGCAAAACGCAAAGGGCGAAACCGAGTTGCCCAAGCGCCCGCTTTGAAAAAGAGCTAAAGTGTAAAAAGTTGTACGATTGGTCAAGTTTTTTACCTTGATCTATTGCGCTTGCTGAACAGCTGTTTATAATTCCCTTCACTGAATTCAACGAAGCCTTCTAGGCTTTATTAAAAGCGAAGTATTTATAGTGAGTGCTTGCTTAGAAAAAGAACATTGTGAAAAAGCTCTTCTTGCTTTGAACAATAACTGAGCCAACGTGGTGCAGCAGTTAGCGTAACGATGAATGCCTATAGTCGTTTTAACGTCTCTGCTGTGAGGGGAAATGGGGAGCTTCGGCTCCCTTTTTTTATGCCAAACTTTCTGATTCGGCTCTCTCGCTTCTTCCTCTCATTAAAGAGTGTTATCTTTGCCAGCAAATATTGCGAATGGAAAAGCAATATTCCCCTTTTCGTTAATATCCGTCAGCAAATGAGGCATTATTTTGTCTGAAGTAAAGAGAGCCAAAGATCAGCTAAAGACGCACATTCGTGCTCAAAACCAAGCGCTTATCCTCGAAACAGCAGAGCGTGTTTTTGCACGCCAGGGCTTGGCAAAAACCACCACACAAATGATTGCGAATGAAGCCAACCTACCCAAAGCGAATATCCATTATTACTATCGCTCCAAAAAAGATTTATTAGAAGCGGTATTAGAACGTATCTTAGCGATGTGGCTAGCGTCGGTGAGCCAGTTTACTTTAGAAGACGGTCCGAGAAAAAATTTAACCCGTTACATCAGCGAAAAAATAGACCAGTCGCGTATCAATGTAAGTGCTTCTAAGGTGTTTGCGATGGCGCTTATTGGTGAAGATGAGTTTGTCTTGAACTATCTTCGTGAGAACTTTGTGACAGAGTTGAGTCGGGAGAAACATACGATCCAAACTTGGGTTGAGCAGGGGCTAATGGCGCCGATTTCAGTAGAGCATCTTTTTATCAGCATGTGGGCTATGACCCAAACGTACGCCGACTTTGATGCCCAGGTGAAAGTACTACTTGGCAAAGAAAGCTTGGATGAAGAGGACTACGCAGAAGCGAAACAGTTTATTACTCGAATGGTGTTGGCCGGCTGCGGTGTAAAGGAGGAGTAACAATGACTTTGCAAAGTGCGATTACCTTCTTTATTGCGATTTTTATATTTAGTGTGACGCCGGGGCCTGGTGTATTTGCGATTATTGGCCGTAGCATGATGAGAGGTGCCAAAAATTCGGTTGCCTTGTGCGTTGGGATGGCACTAAGTGACATAGTGTATTTAATCATGGCTTGTTATGGTCTGGCTGCTATCGCAGCACAATGGGAAACCGCCTTTTTACTGGTGCGTTACCTTGGGGCAGCGTATCTGATTTACCTTGGTTGGAAAATGTGGACTTCTCCAGTCTCGAATGGCAATGAAGCGTCTTCAAAAAATACGACAAATGGGCTGGCAAGCTTTTTACAGGGCTTTATGATTTCGGCATCGAACCCCAAAGTTATCGTATTTTATATCGCTTTTCTTCCTAACTTTCTAGACGTTACCACCTTACATGGCATGGATGTTTTATTGGCGGCAGTGATTGCTTTTACGGCGTTATTACTTGGTTTGTCGATTGTTTCTGTTGGCGCTTCTCAGGCTCGGCGCTATATGAAGTCTGAAAAAGCCATGAAAGGTATGAACCGATCGGCTGGCAGTATTATGGCGTTGGCTGGCTGCTATTTAGGCTTAAAGGGATAGTGTGAAAAAAGCGGCGTTAAAGAGAGTGTGAAAAGAATCGATATTGGAAAGGTAGGCCATCCAGCGCAAAGCTAGATGGCCTTTTTTACTAGCGAGTTCCGTAAATTCGGTCGCCAGCGTCGCCAACACCTGGGCGAATGTAGGCGTGTTCGTCTAATTCTCGGTCAATTGCCCCTACATACATAGGCACATCGCTGTGGGCTTTTTTGAAGGCTTCAATGCCTTCAGGTGCTGCAAATAGGCAAATGAAACGAATGTCTTTCGCTCCCATCTCTTTCATTTTATCGATGGCTGCGATAGCTGAATTCCCCGTTGCTAACATAGGGTCAACGACAATGATGGTTCTTTCGTCTACAGAGTGAGGCATCTTTAAGTAGTATTCTACTGGTTGCTTGGTCTCTGGATCACGATACATACCCACGTGGCCAACACGGGCAGAAGGAGACAGCTTAAGCACGCCTTCTGCTAAGCCGTTGCCGGCACGCATGATGGTTACTATGCATAATTTTTTGCCTTTTAACATTGGGCTCAATGTTGTTTCTAAAGGTGTTTCTACCTCGGTATCCACTGTTTCTAAATCACGAGTCGCTTCGTAACCAATTAAGGTCCCTAACTCTTCTACCAACATGCGGAACTCTCGAGTGTTGGTGTTTTTGTCTCTCAAACTGGTCAGTTTATGTTTAACAAAAGGGTGATTGATCACGAAAATATCAGGGTAAGTCTTAAGGAGCTCATCGCGAGTCATGGTTGTTTCCTTCTATTTAAATGGAGGCGGCGCGTTGTTAATAAATATTGTGCAGGAATGATACCACAATGGTTTTGTTGATTAATCAGCAATCCTGTCTTTTTGGTTAGCACGCTTAGGAATGGGCAAAGAATAGGAAAAAGACAGTTAGGGATTGTTTTCATTCGGATTGGCATTACATAAATGAGTAACGTAGCTAGATTCTAGTGCAGTATTTTGAATCTCAATATTGAGAGCGAAACTTGGATTCATTGAGAAGTAGATTATGAATAATGATGATCAGTACCCAGATGTAGAAGATGAACAAATAACAGACGTTGAAGAAGACAGTGTCGCGATTAATGACCCAAGAGGCTTAGCATTACCGGATGATGTGCTGCCTGATACTCTGTATCTTTTGCCTATCTCCAGCCGACCTTTCTTCCCCGCTCAAGTACAGCCTGTGATGGTGGATGCAGACCCATGGGAAGATACGTTAGATCGCATTGCCGAGGATCCTCAGACAGCAGTGGGATTGGTGTATGTCGACAAAGTAAAAGGGGCGCCACCGGTTGAATCTTTTCGGGCCATCGGTTGTGTTGCCCGCGTACACAAGGCAGAAAAACAAAATGATAAAATCACCTTCTTAGCGCAAGGGGTGAAACGCTTTGAAGTGGTTGAGTGGTTAAGTGAAACCACGCCGTACTTAGCACGTGTTCGTTACATTAACGATTCTAAAAAGAGTGATGATGAAACGAAAGCGTATTCCATTGCTATTTTAGACTCGATTAAAGAGTTGATCCGTTTAAACCCTCTTTTCAGTGAAGATTTACGTCAATACATTGGCCGTTTTTCTTTTAACGAGCCTGGATTACTGGCAGATTTTGCCGCATCGATCACTTCTGCGGATGGGAAGGATTTATACGAGGTACTAGAAACGGCGCAGGTTCAGGCAAGAATGCACTTGTCGCTTACCTTGATCAAAAAAGAACTCGAGATTGCCCGTCTTCAGAATGAAATTAGTGCGGAAGTAAATGACAAAATCAGTCAGCATCAGCGCGAGTTCTTCTTAAAAGAGCAGCTTAAAGTCATTCAAAAAGAGTTGGGCATTTCGAAAGATGATCGTACGTCTGATGTGGAAACATTTGAGGCGCGCCTTGAGGGGAAAACGGTTCCTGATGCGGTAAATGACAAAATCCAAGAAGAGCTTCATAAGTTAAGTATTCTAGAAACAGGTTCTCCAGAATACGGAGTAACTCGTAACTATTTGGATTGGGCCACATCCTTACCATGGGGTGTTCATTCTGCCGATAACCTTGATATTAGCGTTGCGCGAGACGTACTTGAATCTCACCATGCTGGACTTGGAGACATAAAGGATCGCATTGTTGAATTCTTGGCTCTGGGGGCGCATCGCGGTGAAATGGGGGGCTCGATTTTATTATTAGTTGGACCACCAGGGGTCGGTAAAACATCGATTGGTAAATCCATAGCAGAATCCTTGAATCGTAAATTCTATCGATTTAGCTTGGGTGGTATGCGAGACGAAGCAGAAATCAAAGGTCATAGACGCACTTATATTGGCGCGTTGCCCGGGAAATTTGTTCAAGCTCTGAAAGATGTAGAGGTTGAAAACCCCGTTATCATGTTGGATGAAGTGGACAAAATTGGCTCTTCTTTTCAGGGGGATCCCGCGTCTTCTTTATTAGAAGCGTTAGACCCTGAGCAGAACAGTGAGTTCTTAGATCATTATTTAGACATGAGAGTCGACCTTTCTAAGACCTTGTTTATTTGTACTGCGAACCAACTTGATACTATTCCTGCGCCGTTATTGGATCGAATGGATGTGATTCGGTTGTCTGGTTATATTGGCGATGAAAAGCTTGCTATCGCCAAGCAGCACCTGTGGCCGAAATTACTTAAAAAGAATAAGTTGTTGAAAAAGCAGCTTAATATTACCGATGCTGCGTTGCGCCATATTATTGAACATTATGCGCGTGAAGCTGGGGTTCGAGGGCTGGATAAACTCCTGCAAAAAATCTTACGTAAGTCGGTTGTTAGCTTAATGACGGGTGAGAAAGAAACGATCAGTGTGGGTGTGAAAGATGTAGAAAAGTTACTCGGTATGCCGTATTTCCGACCTGAAAAAACCTTGCAAGGCGTAGGGGTCGTGACTGGGCTTGCGTGGACTTCAATGGGCGGAGCAACACTGCCTATTGAAGCCAATAAGGTACATGATTTGACTCGTGGCTTGAAATTGACAGGTAAATTGGGCGATGTCATGAAAGAGTCGGCAGAGATTGCGTATTCTTATGTTTTCTCACACACCAAAAGTTATCAACGTACCCCTGAGTATTTTGATAAATGTTTAGTGCATTTGCATGTGCCGGAAGGCGCCACGCCAAAAGATGGCCCTAGTGCCGGTGTTACTATGGCAACGGCGTTAATGTCATTAGCGCGAGGTGAGCCTATTCGCAAAGGGTTGGCGATGACGGGTGAGCTAACCTTGACTGGGCAGGTGTTGGCGGTTGGTGGTATCAGAGAGAAAATTATCGCGGCAAAACGCAGCAAAATCAGTGAAGTTATTTTACCTGAGCCAAATCGCCGGGATTTTTATGAATTGCCAGAATCCGTGAAAGAAGGGATGACGGTGCATTTCGCAGAGCGTTTTGCTGATGTCGAAAAGATTGTTTTTAATCGAGGCAGCAATGATGTTCACTAAGCATTTCTAACCCCAGTTTATGGCGAGGGTTTAACTATCCTCAAAGTATCCATTCTCACCAACTAAGATACGTGAGAAAATAATTATGCCGGACGAGCACGAGCTCGCCCGGCTTTTTCATATTGGTATTAATTGTAGGGGAAGTGAATGCCGCATCAGGCAAAACTAACACAGGGCTCAACGCTAAAGCATGTGGTAACTATGTCGTTTACCAGTGCGCTTGGTTTGATGTGTATGTTTTTGGTTGATCTGGTCGACATGCTTTTCCTTTCAATGTTAGGTGAGAAAGAAGCGGTGGCCGCGGTGGGATTTGCTGGCACCATTATGTTTTTTACTATCTCGCTGAGCATCGCTGTTTCTATTGCTGCTACAGCATTGGTTGCTCGAGCCATAGGGGAAGGGGACGTTGCATTAGCGAAACGCAGAGCGGTGAATGTGTTGGCTTTCGGGGTGATTTTTTCCACCGCCATCGTGTTACTTTTATGGCCTCACATCGCAGATCTCCTCTCCTTTATTGGGGCGACTGGGCGCACGCTTGAATTAGCCAATGGGTACTTGCGCATTCTGGTGCTGGGTATGCCTGCGGTGATGATAGGTATGATAGGTTCTGGCATTATGCGCGCATTAGGGGATGCACGACGTGCCATGTATGCCACCTTAGTTGGCGGTATTGTGAACGCTATCCTAGACCCTATTTTTATATTTGCATTGGGGATGGGGGTGCAAGGCGCTGCGCTAGCGTCTTTGATTGCGCGATTTTCTATGGTCGTGGTGTCGTATTATGGCGTGGTTCATGTTCATAAAATGCTGGGGAAATTTGACCTCGTTGGCTTTTTTAAAGATCTTAAGCCGATCTGTAGAATCGCCTTACCTGCGATGCTGACGAGCTTGTCCTCACCATTGGCCAACACCATTGTTATGAGTCATACCGCCACCTTTGGGGATGATGCTGTCGCTGCAATTGCCATTATTGGGCGTATTATCCCTGTGGTATTTGGTGGTTTGTTTGCCTTATCTGGTGCAGTGGGGCCTATTCTTGGGCAGAACTACGGTGCGCGACGATTTGATCGCATGCATGGCGCCATTTATAGCGCGGTCACTTACGCTTTTGTGTATTGTTTTGTTCTGTGTATTGCTTTGTATCTTATGCAGGATTGGTTGGTTTCTGTGTTTAATGCAACGCAAAGAACCGCTGATCTTATTCGCTTTTTTGCGACCTATGTGTCTTTTAGCTTCTTTTTTCAAAGCTTGTTGTTTATTGCGATCGCCGTGTTCAATAACTTGGGAAAACCCTTTAACAGTACCTTGTTAAATTTTGGGCGTGCAACGCTAGGGACTTGGCCGCTGATCTTTGTGTTTGGTTTCTTTATGGGAGCCGAAGGGGTGTTGTTTGGTCAAGCCGTGGGCTCGGTTGTGTTTGGCTGTTTAGGGTTTTATATGGCACGTCATTATATTGCCGAGTTAGAAGCGAAGGACGGCAATGGAATCTCCGCGAACTCATCTTTGGGGTACGAAGAGATTCTTTAGATGCTTTCTACGCGTCTTTTGTTGCCCAAAGAAGAAATTCTCGATTGCCATCACCGCCCTTTATAGGGCTTTCAATGTAACACTTTACTGTCATGCCAAGGTGCCTTATAAAAAGCTGAATGTCCTCTTCAAGCTGCTTTATACGCTGCTTATCTTTGACAACCCCTCCTTTGCCGACAAACTCTTTACCCACTTCAAATTGTGGTTTGACAAGGGTGATCAAATGACCAGATTGCTTTAGTAATGAAGGCAGTTGCGGCAGTATTTTAGTTTGCGAGATAAAAGACACATCCATAACAACAAGATCAAAGCCAGCCTCTGGGAAATGCCCATTCAGGTGCTCTTTTGTCAGACTTCTTGCATTAATCCCTTCTAAGCAAATGACATTGGGGGTATCTCGTAAACGTTTGTCGAGTTGATCATGACCCACTTCGATACCCACAACGCGCTCAGCCCCATGTTGAATTGCACAGTCAGTAAAACCGCCGGTAGACTGTCCTACGTCTAATACTTGAAACCCAGTGAGGTCTATTTGGGTGTGTTTGATGGCCCCCTCTAGTTTCAACGCGCCTCTAGACACATAACGATCGGCGTCATTGACAGTGACATTGAGCTTGCAGTCGGCTTCGAGCTTTATGCTGGGTTTCGTTGCCGTAATCCATTTTTCTTCTTGTAGGAAAGACACGCGACCTTCGCTGATAAAAGTTTGTGCTTGAGAGCGGGATTTAGCGAGGCCTTGCTCAGTGAGTAATAGATCAATACGAATCATTCGGTGCTCAATGGAAGTGGTAATGTTAGCGCGGGATATTAGCAAAAAGTTGCCAATCAAAGTAGATTTATGGGATCAATAAGATGAATTTCCGTTACCAATCGAATCAGTAAGGAAGAATTATGCTGTTGCAGACTTTAATCAGTGTACAGGCGCTAAACGACGTGCTTGAGCAAGAAAATACAGTAATTTTAGATTGTCGGTTTTATCTAGTGGATCATAAGAAGGGGAGATATGAATACGAAAAGGGTCATGTCCCCAAGGCGATTTTTGTTGATGTTCATCATGAGTTAGCGGGTAAAGAGACAGAATTAACGGGTCGACACCCGCTACCGGAGCAAGAAGATTTTGCCGATCAACTTCAGCGTTGGGGCATTGATCAGCATTCTCGCGTGATCGTTTACGATGACATGGGAGGTGCTATCGCAGCGCGTGCTTGGTGGATGCTTTCCCAGCAAGGGATTGAGACCTACGTATTAGATGGAGGCATTGCCGCTTGGCAGACGCCGCTTGCAACGCAAATTGAGAGACCTGTCGCTTCCTCTTATCGCTTTAATGTGTCTTTCCCTTGGCAAGTAACGGAAAGAGACGTTGTTGAAAATTTCGAACTGGGTTCTTTTCAGTTGGTGGATGCTCGTGCTTCTGATCGATTTTATGGTGAAAATGAAACGTTAGACCCTATTGCTGGGCATATTCCAGGAGCGATCAATCGTCCTTTTTCTAAAAACCTCACTGAAGGTGCTTCGTTTAAATCTAAAGAGGCTTTAGCCAGCGAATGGCATGCTCTATTAAGAGGAAGCGAAAATGTGGTGCATTATTGTGGTTCCGGCATTACATCGTGCCATAACGTATTGGCCATGAATTGTGCTGGGATAGAAGCGAAAAGAGTGTATGTAGGCTCTTGGAGTCAATGGGCTAAACGCATGTTGCGTGCAGCAGAAATAGGGGCTTAAACTTATCATAGATAAAAGCCGCGGCTTTTGAACTGGCCTCTTGTCGCTGCGGCTTTTAGGGTTATGTGTTATTTGGGCGTGACGCCAGACAGGAAGATTTGAACTTGTTGATGGGCGTCTCCCCAGATGTGGGATTTAATACTAAGAATGAATTTTTCAGCTTCTTTTAGTGACACTATGCCATCCAATAATCGAATGCCTATGCCTTCTTGAGTAAAAAAGAAGTGCCAGATGTGGTTGTCGATGGAGACTTCACCTTCTCCGTTCTCGTAGGATACCTGGGTAAAAGAATAATCAGAAGGAACAAAGCAGGCTAACTCTTGCCCAGCGCCTCCATAATTTAGGTCGGGAATATAGCCTTGACGATCAACCAGTTCAAACTTCATAGAGAACTCCTCATCTTGTTTTCTTTTAGAGTAGTTTTAAATAATGCTTTTGACTATGTCTTTTTCATCAAAGGGGAGAAAGGTTAAGCTTCAGTGTCTACTTATGGCGTAATTTGGGGTGGAGTAATGATAGAAGCGAGCGGAATAATGACGTGAGATGAATCTCACGTCATCTAAAAAGCTATGCCATACCTAGAGAGTGTTCTAATGTTTTCCAGCGTTTGACCAATTTGAACCGAGCCAATGCTTTTATATTGCTCACAAGAAATAGTTTCAGGCCGTAGCGTCTGGTACCTAATCCATCAATGATTTTGGGAACATAGCCATTTTCTGTTTTTTTCAAAAGGATCTGGTCTTTTGTTACGTCACCCAACAAAATGGCGTTTTTATATAGATCTTGAAAAACAGTACCTAGTATCTCTTTAGCTTCAGTCTCAGAAATGATTTTATTTTTTAATAACGAATAAATAGACTGGCTTGAAGTGCCGTCGTTATCTGTAACCTTTTCAAAGACTAACCCTTCTCCCATGTTGGTTGTTACTTCACCATAGAATTCAGAAAGGAAAGGGGATAGGTTTTTTCTTTTTTTTAATTTTGTGTAATAGTATTTTTCTATTTTATTTTGACTTCTGTGTTTTCTTCTTTGAACTTTTACACACAAGTCTCTATTCAAAGGGTTGGTGTAGCAAGCTCGCTCATTTCCTTTGCCAATAAAATCGGATTCTTTAAGAAAAAGTGGTTTGTCTTTTGGTAAGGCTAAACTGAAAGAAGTCATGGTAAGCACACCCTAAACATATATTTGTTACTGGGATGTTAAGTTTTTTTTATTTATTTTTCATTTTTTTTGAGGGAGAAGATAGATCTTCCATCTTACATTCACATTTTGTTCACTTTTTTAATGGCGATTCTTGAATGGAGAAGGGAAAACTTATACAGAAAGCAGCTTGATAGTCAGCTTTTGAGTGTCTTCAAAAGGAATGTCTGTATTGAAGTATATGATTTTATTGGGCCTTATCAGGACAGAGCTTTCTAAGTAAAAATGGCTGAGAAAATTGATGGTTTGCTCTGAAAGCTCATTTCTTCTAGATAAAATGACATCGGCAGGAGCGTCTAACTGAATGATTGTTTTTGGTGCAGGAATAAATCTGCTCTTAATCGAGATCTTCTGGCTGGATTTTGGAGGGGCTTCGGCTCTCAAGTGAGAGGCGAGATGATCATTAGTGTAGCGATCACAGAGGATTTTTTTTGTTGAAAAAAAAGACAGTATTGATTTGATATAAAGTCGTAATAGAGAGGAAATTAAAACCGCATTGGGGTGTAAATCATCGTAATTATTTTTCGATGTATATTTTCTCTGTTGTAGGGAATAGAGGACTTTATAAGTAAGGGATCTACGGAAAACACTTTTATAGCGAAGCGGTTTAGAAGGGGTGTCTTGTTGAATGACAGAAGCGATGGTGCTTTTGCCTACGCCATCAGGGCCAATAAGGCAGATGAAATTGTTTTTAAAAATCTTAACATTACGTATTTTGTTCCATAGGAAGCAGGCATTTTTTTTAGTGGGTAGTTGTGTTTTGCTTCTTACTAACCTCTCAGAGGCTAAGAGCTCTATATGAAGTTGCGCAACCTCATCAATGTTTGGCGAGACGATTGATAGGGTTTTTTGATGATGGTTCTTGTTATAAAAAACAAAACTAATAGATTCTTTTCTACAAAAGTCTTTTATTGTCTTTAGCAATAAAACTAAATTCTTATGTTCTAAGTATATGACCTTGTTGAGCGTATCTTGCTCTTTTTGAAACGGTAAAATAGAGAGTCTAAAGTGACTCTGAGAAATTAAAGTTGTTAAGATTTTATTAAGAAGATTAGTCATGGTCACTGTTTGAATGAAAGTAAGATGCGCTAAACATGCATTAATTACAGGGGATGATAAAACGTTTGTATTTATTAATCATCCTTTTAGTAGCGTTATGGTTATGTTTACTCGCTGTTTAGCTACCTTGCTACTTATAGGGATATATTAAGGAGAATGGCTGGTAAATATGCAGGATAGATACGCATATTTACCAAGTATACTCAAACTTACTGCCCCTTTTTGTATAGGGCCAAATAGCGCTCAGCCATTTTTTTCGGGGTGTAGTTTTCAAGGCGAGCAGTCGCGCCAGCGACCAGAGACTGTTGCAAGGCTTTGTTGCAAGAGAGGGTTACGATGGCCTCTTTAAGCGCTTCACTGTCATTAGCTGGCACTAACAACCCAGTTTCTTGGTGGATGACAATATCTGGAATGCCACCAACGTCAGAGGCGATAATAGGCACGCCCGCGTCCATGACATCCAATAGGGTGGAGCCAAGCCCTTCGTTTCTTGATGGAAAGGCGAAGAGGTCAAAAAAGGGTAAATAATCCCCAATATTGGGCTTGAACCCCATCCAAGTTACATTGCTGCTCTTTTCTGAATAGGCTTTGAGTTCGTCTTTATCTGCGCCGTCACCAAAGAAGACGAAGTGGAATTCAGGGTGAGTTTTTTCCAGCTTCACCGCGGCATCGAGTAACACTTTTTGCCCTTTATGTCGGTCGACTAGTGCGCCAACGTGACCAATGATGACTTTGCCGGGAAAGAGGGATCTAAACTTCTCCCCTTCTTCTTTATGGCGTTCTAAGTGCGCCAAGGTACTCGGTATCTGCTCCACATCGCCCCAGCCCTTATCTCGGATATGGTTGGCGATTAAGCTCGATATACCAACGCGAAAAAGTGCATTTTGGTAAGAACGAGTGTTTGACCATTTATCTTTAATCGGTGTGTCAACACGTCGAGTTAAAAGGTAAGGGGTTTTACGCAACAGTTTATGTAAGTAAGCCCAATGAACGGCTTTGGCTTCATGAGCATGCACTATATCGACTTTTGGTGCGCTGAAATGACCATCAAGCTGGTGGTTGGCCGTTAGAAAGGTCACCTTATTTATCAGCTTTAATCTGTCTCGTAACGGTGAGTCATCTCGGCAGGCCACGATTTGCGTGACATCAAAATGTTTAGCAAGTGCGGTTATTAATAGCTCAGTTTGCCTTTCGCCGCCACGAAACCCTTTTGCAAGGTTGACGTGCATAATAGTAAGAGTATTAGTCAAAATAGGGGGCCTAGTTGATTACCAAATATTGTTGAAATCGTCTTGTTTCGTCACGCTGGGATCACGTTGATATTCAAGTAGTTTTGCGTATTTCAAATAGCTATTAATCGCCGAGCTTAATGCGACAGTCATTCCATCCACACCGCCTAAAAAACCCCGTTGAAAAATATACTTACGAATAAACGCATTGAGGCCATGTAAGAAGGGGGAAAAAGCGTTGGCTTTTTTGCCTTTCGCATACATTATTTTAGCGGCACGGCCACTGAAGTTACGTCCCGGCTTAGCGAACAATTCGCCTATATTCTTAAAGGAAAAATGAATAATGTCAGCGTTAATTTCTTGTACAGATTTGGCCTGTACGCTGGAATGTTGTTTGACATCGGCAAAGCGAGTTTTGTCGGTATTGTAAAGACGTATGCAGCGATCTGGGTACCATCCGCACTGCTTAATCCAGCGACTGCCTATCATATTTTGGCGACGGAATGAGAAGCCTTCGACCGATGCTGAAGATAAATCCAGTTGGCTGATAGCGAGGGACATTTCAGGCGTTAGGCGTTCATCAGCGTCAAGGCTGAGAACCCAGTTGTGTTTGGTATGAGATAAAGCCACATTTTTTTGAATACCATCCCCTAAATAGGCTTGATGGACAACCGTTGCTCCTGAACGCTGGGCAATTTCGACCGTTCTGTCGGTGCTTCCTGAGTCAACCACCACAATGTCGTCACAAACGCTTTGCATGGATTCGATACAAGCAGCGATGTTGTTTTCTTCGTTAAGGGTGATTATGTTGCCTGAAATATTCATGTTTGGCTCTTTAGTATGAATGCTTTAATAGATTGATAGCGTGTTCTGTAACCAGCTTAATGCTGATTGTTTTAATGTCTTGGTTTTGGTGTGGTGTCACTTTAATGGATTTAGGGTGCGTTAGAAACCATTCAGGATTAGCTTCTTTAAATAGCCCAATGTACGGTCTTTGCATACATTGGGCGATATGAGATGGTCCGCAATCGTTAGCTATGGTTAAGTCGCAGAGCGACACCAATTTACAAATATCTTTAATGGGCAGTGCGGTGTGTAAAAACAGGTCTTTAGAGGTTGCCAATAAGTTATTCATCAGCTGGATTTCTTCTGTTTCATCTGGGCCAAGCAGAACGTGGAGGTGACATTTTTCCCCCGATTGCTCAGCTATTTTCTTGCTTACTTTAAGGTAATTTAATAACCCCCACTTTTTGTGTTCTCCACCACCGCTACCTGGCATGACCAATACATTAATGACTTGCTTGTTAATGGTAAGGCTGGATGATTCGGCGAGTTCATAAAAAGGCAAAGCGAGGGCTTCTGATAGCTCGGCTTTATCCTGAGTGAATATTTTAAGATAGTTGAGTGCTCGGTACTCTTCTTCATTCAGAATGCTGTATTGATGAGCAGGTAAACCTGCGGCTTCACTATTCACCAAATCAAAGATCTGACCATTTTTAATGGTCTTATAAAGCAAAACTGGAAAGCGATTACTCGGCCTTAAGTTTAAGAGGTTGCTGCCATTAGAGAGCGCTTTGAGCTCAGCTAGGTAATTTGTAGAATGTATTGTACTTTCTATCCAGGGGAATTGTTGGAATACCCAGCTGACCTTATGTCTTGATAGAAGAATAAGGGGGTCATCACCACAATGGCGTTGACTAAATAGCCTTAACGCTGGGAGTGTGGTGATTTGAGCGCCGAAATGAGGCCGGTTTCTGAGCAATACAATATTCGTCATGTCAGTACGGATCTTGCGATTATGTCAGGAGTGAGTTGGTTTTGGCAGTTTGTGTGACCAAGAGGGCAGGTGCGTTTAAAGCACGGAGAGCACTCTAGGTGCAAGTTGTGTATCGTCTTATTGTCAGTCAATGGTGGTGTGAATAACTCACTGGTTGAACCATAGATACCATGCACCTCAGTGCCCACGGAAGCGGCGACATGCATCAGCCCTGAGTCATTGCTGACGGCTTTTTCAGCGGCGGCAAGTAGATCTATCGCGTCAACAAGCTTGGTCTTCCCGCATAAATTGAAAGCATACTCTCCCAATCCTTTGGTGATATTCGCGCCATCTTCAGCGTCTTTAGGGCCACCTAGTACCCATATTTGATAACCCGCCTGGATGGCTTTCTCTGCTAACTCGTGGAAATAAGCGATAGGCCATTGCTTAGAAGGGCCAAATTCTGCTCCTGCCATTAAGGCAATCGCTGGGCGATCTGGCAATTGGTAAGTATTAAACAAGGCTTTTTGATTGTTAGGGTCGACTCGTAATGCTGGGTAAGGCAATGTTTTAGGTGGGTACGCCTCTTCACTAGGTAGACCAAGAGAAGTAAATCGCTTCACGGTTTGATTTAATATGTTCTTATCAAGCTTACGGCGTTCATTCAATAAAAAGTAGCGCTGCTCACCGGTAAACCCAACTCGGTGTTTGGCTTTGGCAAAAAAGGGTACTAAGGCCGACTTCCAGGAACGGGGTATCACTATGGCGTGGTCATAGTGCTCGCTGCGTAAGGATTTGCCCAGCTGTCTGCGGGTGCTAATTCCCCATTCGCCATGCCCTGTTGGTAAGGTGATGGCATTACGGACCTCAGGCATTCTCGCTAAAATAGGCGATGACCAGTTAGGCCCAATAACATCAATAATCGCCCCTTTATCACGCTCTTTTAGGGTGATAAAGAGGCTTTGCGCCATTACCATGTCACCGACCCAAGAAGGGCCGACAATTAAGTATTTAGCCATTTGAATCAAGCCATGTTAGGTAATCTTGTACGCCTTTTGCTAGGCCGCGGAAAGTACCAGGGTAGCCTGCGTCTCGTAACTTTTGGATGTCTGCCTGAGTGAAACTTTGGTAAGCACCTTTCAAGTGTTCTGGGAAAGGAATGTATTCGATTTCGCCTTTTCCGTAATGCTCAATCACGGTTTCAGCAATGGTGCGAAACGGTTCAGCATTACCGGTACCCAGGTTGAAAATCCCCGACTTATCGCCATTCTCCATAAACCAAAGTTTAGTATTTACTAGATCTTCTACGTAGATGAAGTCACGGCTTTGGCCGCCGGCTTCATAGCCATCGTAAGCGCCGAATAATTTAGGGTTTTCACCTTCCAGTACTTGATTGCGCAAATGAAACGCAACGCTTGCCATACTGCCTTTGTGCTGTTCACGAGGGCCGTAAACATTAAAGTAACGAAAGCCGACAATTTGGCTTTTTGCTGTTGGTAAAACAGCACGAATGTATTGGTCGAACTGAAACTTAGAGTATGCGTACATGTTTAATGGTTTTTCGTTTTCACGGGATTCTTGGAAAACAGGACCAGAACCATAAACCGATGCCGACGATGCGTAGGAAAATGCAGCGCCGTGCTTTAAACAAAAATCCAATACCGCTTTGGAATATTGGTAGTTTACATCCATGACATATTTGCCATTCCACTCAGTGGTCGCAGAACAAGCGCCTTCGTGGAAAACCGCTGTAGGTTTAATGTTTAGAGTGTCATTTTTTATGGCGTCTAAGAAATCGTACATGTCCATGTAATCTGCGATATCTAGGTCGGATAAATTGAGGCATTTCTTGCCGTCAGTCAGGTCGTCAACCAATAGGATGTTGCTGATGCCTTTGTTATTTAAGGCTTTAATAATATTGCTGCCGATAAAGCCAGCGCCGCCAGTTACGATATACATAAATTGTTCTTCCTCAGAGAGTAAAATCGGAATGAGATTGTTGCCATCTTATCACTTCGGCGAGGCCGAGAAAAATGTGATAGCTGCTGGTGCCTGGTAGCGGGAAGTCTTTCGGCTGGTTGTCAGCGTCAAGGTACTCATTCCAACGACCGTTTTCGATAAAGTAATGATCTTGAAGGAAGTTTAGCGCTTCAGTGATGCGCATGACTTTTTCTTCCTTGCCGATCGGCATGACCGTAATGGCTTTTAGGTATTCGGTGATCGGCCAAATGCGTTTTTCTTTGTCTATGGGGGTGTAGTCATTGCCATCTATTTGGTTATAAACGCCACCGTTATCTGCTAGACCATGGCGCGATGCGGTAAGCCAAAGATGTTGCGCCAACTCAGTATAGTCTGAGTTTGGAAGAATTTTATTGGCTTGAAACAGCAGCCAGACCCATTCGAAATGATGTCCTGGCTCGACTTGATGGCCTGTTTTAGGGTGAAGTTGCCAATCTAGAGTGAAAAATTCTCGTAAGGTCTTTGTTTTTTTCTCGTAAAAATGCTCAAGGGCCAGTGTTAGTAATGCCCCGATTTGTGTTTTGTATGTGTCGTCTTGAGTGGCTTCATAAGCGGCGATGTAACCTTCAAGCAAATGCATATGAGGGTTTTGTCGACGCAATTGAGTGGGATCAACAGGAAAGGCTTCATAAAAACCACCGGACTTAGCCGACATGTGCTTGATCAGAAAACAATGTGTTTTCTTCATCAAATCAAGAGCACGTTGATCTTTTGTGAGGGTGTAATAATGGCTAAAAGACAAGAGTACGAAGGCTAATGCATAGGCATCCGATTGAGTGTCCTTTATGGATAGGTCATCGTTGAGTGAGAATATCCAGCGTTCGTCTTGAAAATAGTGGTGAATAATAAAATCAAACAGAGGCGGTAACTGGGCGCGCCATTGTTCATTGTTGCTCATGCTGGCCGCATGACTGAAGGTATACAGTTGGCGACATTGTGTTAGCAAGCGTACACGACCTACTTTGTTTCGGCTCCAGTCGTGATTCATACTCTCATAGCTAAAGCCCAAATTTTGGTCAATACCATGCTTTGCCCAGTTAGCGAGTAGCTGATCAAAAAGGAAGTTTTTACAGGAAGTTAGGGGGGGATTCAGCATGAGTAAATTTGCCTTATTACTTGTGATGTAGGTATGTCCAACTTATTGAGTGAGTATGATAGGATGAGCGCTCTCAAAAATCGATTATTATGTGGCTATGAACTCTTCATATTTGAATTTTAAGGATAAACACATCCTCGTTGTGGGCGATGTCATGTTGGATCGCTACTGGCATGGTGGCACCTCTCGAATTTCACCAGAAGCCCCTGTGCAGGTAGTAAAAGTCTCTACTATTGAAGACCGACCTGGCGGAGCAGCGAATGTCGCTCTTGGACTTGCTAAACTTGGCGTAGCCGTGACCTTGGTTGGTGTGGTTGGTAAAGATGAAAACGCCGAAGTATTGACGCGCTGTTTAGAAGCAGAAGGCGTGAACTGTCAGTTTGTCTATTCCGATGCCTTGCCTACCATTACCAAGCTGCGTGTGATGAGTCGTCATCAGCAGTTGATTCGCTTGGACTTTGAAGAGCGAGAAGACAGTCTATCTCAAAATGACGCTGTCGCTACTATGGTAAAAGCCTGTCTGCCTAATGCCGACGCGGTGATTTATTCCGATTACGCCAAAGGCTGTTTGGCGGATGTACAGACGTTGATTCAATTATCGAATGCAGTCGATGTCCCAAGTTTTATAGACCCGAAAGGCGATGACTTTTCTATCTATAAAGGGGCAACTCTGGTTAAGCCTAACTTATTAGAGTTTGAAAATATTGTTGGCAAGTGCAGCTCAGTTAAAGAGTTGGAAGAAAAAGCCAAGGCGCTGCGTGAACAGTTTGGTTGGGATGCTTTATTGGTCACCCGTGGTGAAGACGGTTTAATACTATTAAGTGATAACAAGCCACCATACTCACTGGCGACAGCGGCAAAAGAAGTGTTCGATGTTACTGGTGCAGGAGACACTGTAGTGGCGGTGTTGACCGCTGTTTATGTCACCAGTAAACGTTTTATTGACGCTGTAGAGTATGCCAACCAAGCCGCAGGGTATGTGGTGGGTAAGTTGGGAACCGCGTCTATTAACGCCGAGCAGCTTGATGCCATCATGTATCAGCGTAATCGTACGACAAATTTTGGTGTGTTATCGCCTACGGAAGTACTTGAGCAAATCAAATTGGCTCAAGTGAGCGGTGAAAAAGTGGTTTTCACCAACGGTTGTTTTGATATTCTCCATCCTGGCCATGTAGCGTACATGAAACAAGCCAAGGCTTTGGGGGATCGATTAATCGTTGCGGTGAACACCGATGCATCAGTGAAACGCTTAAAAGGCGAGAAGCGACCGATTAATAACCTAGAACATCGTATGGCTGTGTTGGAAGGCGTTGGCGCGATTGATTGGGTGACCTGGTTTGATGAAGACACGCCAAAAGAAATAATCGAAGCGCTAAGTCCAGATGTATTGGTAAAAGGCGGTGATTACACCATTGAGAGCATAGTAGGTGCAGAGCATGTACTGTCCCATGGTGGTGAGGTAAAAGTATTGACCTTTGTTGATGGTTATTCAACAACCTCCATTATTGAGAAGGCAAATCTTTAAATGCAAGACGAAACGACATTGAATGTGAAAAAACAACAAGAAACCGCGTCTGGGATGTCACTGTATTTCAGGTTATTAGGCTACGTAAAGCCATCAATAGTGTATTTCTTATTAAGTGTGCTTGGCTATATTTTATACTCTTCCATGCAGCCGGCGTTAGCCGCATTGCTTAAGTACATTGTAGATGTTGTCTCAAATGGCACAGTGGTTGAAGGGCGTATGCTAATCCCAATGGCCATTCTTGGTGTTTTCTTAGTGCGTGGGGTAGGGACCTTTTTGGGTAGTTACTGCATGGCTAAAGTCGCCAATAACGTGGTGTTTGACCTGCGAACCAGCATGTTTAATAAAATGGTGACCTTGCCATCCAGTTATTTTAACAACATGCCAAGCGGCCGTTTATTGGCGAAGTTAACCTACGACACAGAGCGAGTCATCGATTCTGTTACCCAAGCCATTCAGGTGATTTTGCGAGAAGGGTTAACCGTTGTCGGTTTGCTGGGGTATATGTTGTTCATCAACTGGCGCCTTTCTTTATTATTTTTGTTTGTGATTCCAATTATCGGCTTGGTTGTACGGTATGCTTCTAAACGTTTTCGTAAATTAAGCCTGAAAATTCAAAATGCCATGGGTGGTGTGACAGATGTGGCCTCTGAAGCGATTAAAGGTCATGAGGTTATTAAAATTTTTGGCGGTAATGAATACGAAACTCGACGCTTTTATAAAGCGGTGCAAGAAAACCGTCGCTCACAACTGAAAATGGAATTAACCAAGGCGCTGAATGTGCCTATTATTCAGTTTGTTATTGCGATTTCTTTGTCGCTATTGATTTGGTTAGCGTTAGATCCTGCTATTTCAGCAAGTATGTCTGCCGGTGATTTTGTTGCCTTCATCGGTGCTGCAGGTATGTTGAGTAAGCCGATGCGCCAACTGACCTCAGTAAACAGCATTTTGCAAAAAGGCATTGCTGCAGCGCAGAGTATTTTTGCCTTTTTGGATCTGGACAGTGAAAAAGACACCGGAAGTAAAACGGCAGATCGCTTGAAAGGGGACATTAGCTGGAAAGGGTTAACCTTCAGTTACCCTGGAATGGATAAGGACGCCTTGAGTGATGTCACCTTGTCCTTGCCCGCTGGTAAAAAGCTTGCGTTGGTTGGTCGTTCAGGCAGTGGTAAGTCTACTTTAGCCAACCTGATTCCGCGTTTTTATGATGTGAACGATGGTTGCTTGTTCATTGATAATGAAAATATCAATGACTACCAACTAGATGATCTGCGTAAAAACATTGCTTTAGTTAACCAGCAAGTCGTACTTTTCAATGGCACTATTCAAGAAAATATTGCTTACGGTGGCTTGAAAGACGCTTCAGAAGAAGAGGTGATTGAAGCCGCAAAAGCCGCGAATGCTTGGGGCTTTATCCAAGAGTTAGAGCTTGGTTTGCAAACATTGGTGGGAGAAAACGGCGTATTGCTTTCTGGTGGTCAGCGCCAGCGTCTTGCAATCGCCCGAGCGATTCTAAAAAATGCGCCTATCCTGATTCTTGATGAAGCGACTTCTGCACTGGACACAGAGTCTGAGCGTGCGATTCAGCAGGCGTTAGACACATTGATGGAAAACCGTACGACTATTGCCATCGCGCATCGACTGTCTACGATTGAGAACTCAGATATCATTGCGGTCGTGGATCATGGCCAAATTGTTGAAATGGGTTCCCACAGTGAATTGTTGGCGAAGAATGGGGCCTATGCACAGCTTCATAATCAACAATTTAGCGATGTTGCTGAATAATTATGTGGCTTTATCGTCTTCTCTTGTTGGCATTGACGCCGCTTATCTTAGTCAAGGTTCGGCGCTTTAGAAAAAGCTACCCTGCGTATCGAGCTCGTGAAGCCTTTGGTTTTTGGCAGCCGGTTAAAGCGGATATTTGGATTCATTGTTCGTCGGTTGGCGAAGTGTTAGCGGTGCGACCTTTGGTGGCTCAATGGGTAGAAAAATACCCTGAGCGTCCCATTTTGATCACCACAATGACGCCGACTGGTGCCGAACAAGTCGAAAAAACGTTTCCGTTTGCGGTTCATCGATACTTGCCTATGGATTGGCGGTGTGCGGTGAAACGTGCCTTAAAGCAGATTGAGTGTGATCGTTTACTGATTGTGGAAACAGAGCTTTGGCCAAACCTTCTCCTTCAGGCGAAGCGAAAAGGTTTGCGTATCAATATCGTGAATGCTCGTTTAAGTGAACGCTCCTTTAAGCAGTACCAGAGATTTTCTCGACTATCGAAGCGTTTGATGGCATTGCCGAACAGTTTCTTAGCCCATGCACAGGCAGATGCGGAGCGCTTCAGTGCATTAGGGGCGAATAATGTATTGGTCACAGGCAGTATTAAGTTTGATTTGAGTGTGCCTGATTCAGTGGCTGAACAAAACTGGCATCGCCAAATGTCGAGCTCGTTTGTTTGGACCGCAGGCAGCACGCACAATGGTGAAGATGAGCCTTTGTTAAAAGCCCATCAAGCGTTAGTGGAAAAGTACCCAGATGCCTTATTGATTCTAGTGCCTAGGCATCCAGAGCGTTTTCAAAGTGTGTATCAACTAGCGTGTGAGTATTTTGACAAGGTTGCTTTGCGTAGTCAGGTAGAGCCTCAATGTTGGGCGGGGCTTAACGTTGTTATCGGTGACTCTATGGGTGAACTGATGCATTATTATCAGGCGGCAGACTTGGCTTTTGTTGGTGGCAGTTTGGTAAAACGAGGCGGCCATAATCCCATTGAACCTGCTTTGCTGGCTCGTGCCACATTGGTTGGGCCCTTTACGTTTAACTTTGCGGATATCACTGAGCAGTTGATAAAGCAGCATGGGGCGATTCGTTGCCAGAATGCAGATCAGCTACAAGAGGTGGTTATTTCACTGGCAGGCAAACACAGTCAGTGTCATCGTCTTGGGCAGGCTGCGTTGCGTTTTGCACAGCAAAATCAAGGGGCGGTCACACGGGTTTTATCTGAAATAGACTTCCGTTAAACGACTCTTTACAATAGTCCCACTATATATCTCATGGGGTGTTTTGGTTGTATTTTAGCCAAAACTGAGAAGCCTTTGCTAACCCATTGAACCTGATCCAGATCATGCTGGCGTAGGAATCGAGATAGCAAGCCTTCCTTGCCATTTCCCCTGTACGCCGCTCATTTTTAGGAGCGACACAATGAATAAGTTTTTACTAAGCAGCTGTGCCATCGCAGGGGCGTTACTGTCTTTCTCAAGTTCTTCTTTTGCTGAAACCTTGAACGTTTATACCTATGACTCTTTTGCTTCTGATTGGGGGCCAGGTCCAAAAATCAAAGCCAATTTTGAAAAGGAATGTGGGTGTGACGTTAACTTCGTAACGGTTGATTCTTCGGTTGGTATCTTGTCTCGGGTACAGCTGGAAGGGAAAAGCTCAGAAGCGGATGTGGTGTTAGGCTTGGACCTTAATTTAATGCAAAAGGCCAAGCAGACTGGGTTATTGGCAGAGTCAGGCGTCGACACAAGTCATGTTGTGACCCCCACACCTTGGACAGACCCGGTTTTTGTGCCTTTTGATCAAGGCTATTTTGCTTTTATCTATAACTCAGAAACCTTGTCATCACCACCGACGAGTTTGCAGGACATTGTAGAGAATCAAAATCTGCGGGTGATTTATCAAGACCCAAGAACCAGCACCCCAGGGTTGGGGTTATTACTTTGGATGAAGGCGGTATACGGTGACAAGGCTGCAGATGCGTGGGCGACACTTGCCAAGCATACCGTGACGGTTACCAAAGGCTGGTACGACGGTTACAGTCTGTTCTTGAAAGGTGAGTCGGATGTCGTGTTGAGTTATACAACGTCTCCTGCTTATCATGTGGTCGCAGAAGGGAAACATCAGTATAAAGCCGCGCCTGCGAGTGAAGGTTTTTACCCTCAAGTGGAAGTGGCGGCGATGTTAAAAAATGCCCCTCATCCAGCCTTAGCGAAACAATTTATGTCATTTATTTTAACGCCTGGTTTTCAGTCCACGGTGGCTACAGGTAACTGGATGTTTCCTGTGATCAAGCAAGACAAACCGCTGCCGGCGGTATTCAATACCTTGCCTAAACCTACCAAGGTATTGACCTTGGACGCCGATGAGGTGGCACAACAACGTAAAGCTTGGATAAATGAATGGCTTGAGGCAACGACGCGCTAATGATTTACCGCTTGTCAGTCATGCGTCAGTTGGTGCGGCTATTGCCCGCGTTAATTGGCGTCTTGCTTTTTGTGCTTGTTGGAGCCGCCAGTTTGGCGGCTCTTTTACATCATATGGACATGTCGCAGTGGAAAGGCTATTTACAAGACGCCTACTTGTGGCGAATTATTCGATTTTCATTGTGGCAGGCTCTATTAAGTAGCGTGCTCAGTTTGCTGATTGCTATTCCGGTAGCCTCTTGCTTGAGTCATCGGGAATTTAAAGGCAAACGGGTTTTGTTGCAGCTGTTTGCTGTGTCTATGGTGGTGCCTACCATAGTGGCAATTTTAGGCATTGTGGTGGTTTATGGTCGCTCAGGCTGGCTAGCAGATGGGTTGGGGATTCATGTGCCCCTTTATGGCTTGTTAGGGATTCTGCTGGCGCATGTTTTTTTTAATATGCCATTGGCAGTGCGTTTGCTTATTCAAGGGTATGATTTGATCCCTTCTGGCCAATGGCGGCTCGCGTCGCAACTGGGGTTTTCAAGAGGAACCTCCTTTCGTCTTATTGAATGGCCTTACATTAAGAAAGTGTTGCCAGGCGCTTTTGTATTGATCTTTATGCTTTGTTTTTCCAGCTTTTCTGTGGTGTTAAGTTTAGGTGGCGGGCCTAAATCCAGCACCTTAGAAGTTGCTATCTACCAAGCGCTACGCTTTGATTTTGATTTGGATAAAGCCAGTTTTTTATCGCTTCTTCAGGTGGCGATTTGTACCTTGGTCGCGACCTTGATTTATAAAGTGGCTCCTAAGAATCAGCAAGACGTTAGTTTGTTGAGGGCGCAATGTTATTTTGTCAAAGACACGCGTGTAGCTCGTTGTTTTGACGGTTTTATCATGACGCTGGCGCTGCTGTTGGTGCTCCCCCCTTTTGTCGCTATTTTTGACCCTATTTTCTCAGCCCAATTTTTGCCAACTTTATTGGCGCCAGCAACGTGGCAGGCGTTGTGGGTGTCATTAAAAATAGCGCTGCCTGCGGCCATGTTAAGTGTGTTGTTAGGGGGCTGCTTTGGGGTGTTGGCTCGCATGGCAATGGGTCGAGGCTGGTGGGATTTTTTGCCCAGTAAATTAGAGCATTTGGGGAATATGATTTTGATGGTGCCCGGGCTTGTGTTGGCGACAGGGCTTTTTCTGTTATTGCGTAGCCTTGGTTTCGGACTGCAATCCAGCTATTGGGTGGTGGTGTGGGTGAATGCCGTGATGGCGTTGCCTTTTGTGCTTAGGGTGTTGATGCCCGTGTTGTACCAGCAAGAGAGGCGTTATCGAAATGTGTATTCGAGTCTCGGTATTTATGGTTGGTCGCGCTTTAAAATTGAGTGGTCGTTAATTCGCTCGAGCGTGGCTCAAGCGTTAGGATATGCACTCTTGTTGTCATTGGGTGATATGGGGGTTATCGCGCTATTTGGTAGTCAAGGGTTGGTGTCCCTGCCTCTTTACTTGTTCCAGTTGGTTGGTTCTTACCGTTTAGAAGAAGGGGCTTGTGTTGCGGTGATATTGATTTCTCTTTGTCTTATTTTGTTTTATCTTGCCACGCGCGTTATCGGAGGAAAGTCAGATGTTAGAGATTAATCTCCAATACGATTGGGAGCAATTTCATGCCGCCTATCAAGTGTCTATTGAACCTGGCATGACAACCTTGCTGGGGGCGAGTGGGGAAGGTAAAAGTACCTTGCTTCATTTACTTGGTGGGTATTTGAAAGGACGCGGAACCTTGTCTTATCAAGGCGAGGATTTTTCAGGCTTAGCGCCTTTTGAACGTCCGATCTCTACCTTGTTTCAAAGTGACAATCTTTTTCCTCAGCTAACGGTTTGGCAGAATGTCGCTGTGGGACTTGAGCCGTCAATGCGGCTGACGAATGAGCAGCAGAAAAAAGTGGAGTGGGCCTTGTTGCAAACACAGTTAATGGCGAAGCGGGATCAATACCCTCAAGCCTTGTCTGGTGGGCAGGCGCAGCGGGTCGCGATCGCCAGAGTGTTGGTGCGTAAAAAACCCATCTTGTTGTTAGATGAACCCTTTAGCGCCTTGGACCCTATGTTACGAGAAGAGATGCTCAAGCTGGTTCACGATGTAACAAAAGAGTTTCATTTGACGACGGTTTTTGTGTCCCACATGCCAAGCGAGGCCTTGTTGGTCGGTGGGCGCGTGATGTTGATCGCAGGCGGTCGAGTTGTGGCCCATGAAGCGGCCGATGTTTTAGCCTCTGATGTTATTCCTAGCACTTTTTCTCATTACCTTGGCACGGCAAATCGTTCGACAAATGAGATGAAATGATTTAATTGTTGAGTCGTGCGCGGTCACTGTTTGGCCGTATTATTACAATGGAAGTGAGGTGTGTGTGTCACTGGAACTCAATGAGAAGCAGAGGCTAAAAAAAGGCATATTGCTGACGATTGCTTATGCGTTTGTTATGTCGGTGACTGGGCTTGCTGCAAAGCAGGTGCAGACGACCATAGCGGTTCCAGTGTTGGTATTTTGGCAGAGTATCTTTTGTGTCGCCGTGCTCTATCCGCAATTACGAGGCCGCTGGCAGCGCCGACCTATCGCTATTTGGAAAATTCATTTTCTACGCAGTGTGGGAGGATTTACAGGCTTTTTGTTTTATTACTGGGCGCTCAATCACATCCCTTTGGTTGAAGCGACCTTGTTGCGTTACTGTGCGCCACTTTGTGTGCCCTTGGTGGTGTTTATTATGCATAAAGTGGCCGTGCCAAGCGCCCGTTGGGTCCCTCTTGTTATTGGCTTTATTGGCGTGGCTTGTATTATTCAACCGACGCCAGAGCACCTTAATCCGTGGCATTTAATCGGTTTTCTATCCGCCATTGGTTTGGCTTTTTCTATGGTGACGACTCGTATGTTGTCTCATCAGGTGAGTGGTCAAGAAACCATGATGATTTATTTTTTGATCTCGGCAGGGCTGTCATTCTGCTTAGTGTTAATACAAGGAGACAGTTTGTTATTGCCAATGGCGAGTTGGCCATTGGTCGCGGTAGTTTGTATCACCTTGTATGTTGGTATGTTTCTCTACACCAAGGCCTACACTTATGCACCGGCGAGTGTGGTTTCTCCGGTAAGTTATGCCGGCGTAGTGTTTAGTGGCTTATGGGGATGGATGGTGTGGGGGCATGTACCAGATGCCTTTGCTTATGCGGGGATGGCATTGATCTTTATAAGCATCCTTATTAGTACCCGCATCGCAAAGAGTCAAAGTGCCTAGTGTTGTTCGGCTGGTTTGAGGTGCATCAGTTTTTTGTTTAATAGGGTGGCGACGAAAATGCCCGAAAAAATCAAAACAATGCCAATGTAGTGGAAGTGATAAAGTTGTTCGCCAAGAAACAGCACAGAGAGTGAAATGCTAAACACAGGTAACAGATGAATAAATTGCCCTGCAGTGGCAGCCCCTAGCTTTTGCACACCTAAGTTCCAGCAAAGGAATGCCGCCAAAGAAGCAAACAATCCCATGTAGAGCAAAGTTCCCCAATTAATGGCGGATAACTCATTAAGCGACGTTGTGCCGAAAATGAAGAACAGCGGTGCTTGAATGGCGGTGCCAACGAATGCCGTGGTCGTAAAAAAGCCGATAAGAGACATCCCTTTGGGGCGTTTAGCGATCAAAACAGAATACACGGCCCAACTGATTGCCGCGGTAATGATCCATAGATCCCCTTGGGATATGGTCAAATGCAGAAGAGTGTCTAGGCTGCCTCGACTAATAATTTCAATCGCGCCTATGGTTGATAGAAGTATGCCTACGTTTTGTAGCCAGCTGGTTTTGCTGCCGAGTAATAGCCTAGCTGTGATGAGGATGATAACAGGCACAATGGCGTTGAGCAGCACGGCGTTGGTGACACTGGTTGAGGTTAAACCAATGTATAAAAAAAGGTTGTAGTTACAAATACCTAGCCAGCTAAACAGTAACAGCAGAGGCCAGTTCTTCACAATTATCGCGCGTTCTGCCCAGACTTTTTTGTAGGCAAAAGGCAGTATGATCAGGCAGGCAATACTCCAGCGTAAGAAAGAAATAGAAAAGGGGTCAATGCCTTCAGAAACGGTGAAACGTCCTAGTACATAATTACCAGACCAAAAAAGCACTGGCAGCAGCAAGTAAACAAAAGCGGGCATGTAACATCCTTATTAGAGTGTGGCTGTTTGAATCAGGTGTCTGATCAAATCGCTCTGACGACAGTCGATTTTAGATTGTCGCCAGAGTGGTTACCTTACTCTGCTTAAAACTTATAAATAATGCCAGCCCTAGCAATGCTTTTATGGTCTTTTTCAACGATCGGACTGTCTAATACGTTACTGTTGTATTTTACGTAGGTGGCGCTTAAATTAACCGTCAATGATTGTGTGATTGGGTAAAAACTATTGAGAGTGACACGTGTCATGGTCGTTGAAGGCGCGTTATAGGCGCTAATGGCCCCGCTTGTTTTTGCCGCTTCAGACGAGCTGACGCCCAATTGATAATCGCTCATTTCGCTGCTCATATAGCGATAGTGGATGGACGGAATAAGGCGCCATTTTTGTACTTGAATAGGATAACCCGCGCCGACTTCAGCATAGTAACCACGGTTAGTGTCGCTTACATCTTGGGCGAGTTTGGCCGAAAAGAAGCCAATCTTCGCATGCACTATGGCCATGACACTGTCGTCACGATCATCCAGTTTTTGAATGTTTTTATCGTCTGAGTCATCAGGATCAAATTCGGCAAAATGATAGCCAAGACCAACGCCTATATTGCGTTTTGAATGATTTGGCAAAAAATTATAACCAAGCTCTGGCCCTTTTAAGTAGAAATGTTCGCCAGTATAGGCAACAAACGGAAGCACTTTAGTGTCACTGTCAGTGTCTTTATAAATAGAAGTCGCATAGATGCCCATGACGCCTACGCTGAAATCACCGCTATCAGCCAGAGCCATGGCTGGCGATAATGGAAGTAGGGCGGCGATGAGAATGCCCATGTTACGGCGCGATATCATTGAGTTTCTTCCTTATTTAATTAAAGACCTAGGTTGTTTTATGGTAAATAGACGAGTGAAATATGTAAACGAATACTAGCTATGCCTATTTATTTATAAGAGTGCGCGGGCTAGACAGCGAGCTAATTGCTTTTAAAGAAAGAAAAACCTTCTTATCAAGGTGCTCTGCGTGTTTATTTATTGTTCTGTATGCTATACAATTCGCGTCCCTGTAAATCTATACTCCTTGTCTCAAGGCTTCATAACAGGGGGAGCGTAGAGGCTAGAATCCATAAGGAGAGCTTAAATGCGTCATTATGAAATCGTCTTTCTGGTTCACCCAGATCAAAGCGAACAAGTACCAGCAATGGTTGAGCGTTACACTAACCTAATCACTGAAGATGGTGGACAAGTTCATCGTCTAGAAGATTGGGGCCGTCGTCAACTAGCTTACCCAATCAACAAAATTCACAAAGCACATTATGTTCTTATGAACATTGAGTGTTCTGACAGTGTTTTAGCTGAATTAAACGATACTTTCCGTTATAACGATGCAATCATCCGTAACTTGGTGATTCGTTGTAAAGATGCGATTACTGATGTATCTCCTATTAAAGCTTCTGAAGGTCGTGAAGATCGTCGTTCTGCTCCTCAACGTGAAGAGCGCAACAACGAAACAACTGAAGAAGTTGTTGCTGAAGAATCTGAAGATTAATCAATATTTTTATTAGGAGACACGTATGGCTCGTTTTTTTCGTCGTCGTAAATTCTGCCGTTTTACAGCAGAAGGCGTTAAACAGATCGATTATAAAGATCTAGAAACACTGAAAGGTTATGTTACTGAAACTGGTAAAATCGTACCTAGCCGTATTACTGGCACTAAGGCACGTTACCAGCGTCAACTAGCGACTGCGATCAAACGCGCTCGCTACATTGCTTTGCTTCCTTACACTGATAGCCACTTCAATTAATAGGTGGAACGAAGTACCAGAATGAGCGCTTTAGCGAAATGGGTTATGACACGTCCGCGCAATGCCATTATTGGTGTTGCTGTTTTCAGTATCATACCCTTACTGTTCTGGGTGTCTGCCGCCATTATTGGTTTGGTAGTACTTCGTAGAGGTGTTAAAGAAGGAATACCTGTATTAGCTTGGGGATGTCTACCTGCAATAGTTTTGTGGGCATACCAAGGTGATGCGACAGCACTGATGGTGTTGATAGACGTGACTTTGTTGGCTTGGTTACTCAGGGCAACAACATCATGGAGTTGGGTGTTAATGGTTGGCAGTTTTATTGCCGTCATCAGCACTTTTCTGCAGCCTTTGCTTATGTCAGACATGTTGAATTTAGTGACAACACTGATTCATCGAATTTTGACATCGGAAGGGGTGGTAGTACCGGACAAAGGTATTATCTTTCATCAAGCGGTAGTGGCCTTGTCCATTATTCAGGCGATGATTGCTATTGTGTCGCTCTTTTTAGCGCGAAAATGGCAAGCAGGGCTCTATAATCCTGGTGGATTGCGACATGAATTTCATCAGCTAAGACTGCCGATAGCGTTTAGCTTGGTTTTAGGTGCCATGGTGTTACTAGGCGAAAGCTTAGGAGGATCGTACCTTGTTTTATCTCAAGCGGCCATTCCAGCCTTAGTGTTGCCAGGCATTGCGTTAGTGCATGGTGTTCTAGCAAAAAAAAGAATTGGGATTGTTGGACTGATTGCATTTTATCTTGTGGGATTCTTTGTTCTAAACGTCTATTTCGCAAACATATTGATCGTACTTAGTGTGATTGATAGTTTTGTAAATATTCGAGAACGAATCCAAGATAAGTCATCCAGCATCAAGTGATAGTGAATGATTAATTAGAGGTGATCGAGATGGAAGTTATTCTACTCGACAAAGTAAACAAGCTAGGTGGTATTGGTGACGTTGCAGTCGTTAAACCAGGTTATGCTCGTAACTTTTTGATTCCGAACAGAAAAGCTGTAATGGCAACTAAAGCTAACTTGGCTAGCTTTGAAGAACGCCGTGCTGAACTTGAAGCTCAAGCTGCAGAGCGTAAAGCTGCTGCTGAAGCTCGTGCTCAAACACTAGAAGGCAAAACTTTCAAATTCGAAGCGAATGCTGGCGATGAAGGTAAACTTTTTGGTTCTATCGGTACACGCGATATCGCTGAAGTAATTTCTGCAGAAGTAGAAGTTTCTAAAGCAGAAATTCGTCTTCCTGAAGGCGCTATTCGCCACACAGGTTCTTTCGAAGTTGACGTTCAAGTACACCCAGAAGTGGTTGTTACTGTTACTTTGGAAGTTGTTGCTCAGTAATTCGTTTCGACGAAAACTGATCAATAAAAAAGGGTGTCTTGTTTAATACAAGATGCCCTTTTTTTGTTGTTGTCATGATAAGCTAATCCCCTTGTTTTTCCTCTATTCTGGTTCGGGTGTTTTTACGTGCAATTAAACGATTCTGAAATCGCTTCTATTAAATTACCGCCTTACTCTATTGAAGCCGAACGCTCCGTCGTTGGTGGCTTGATGCTAGACCCGCAAGCTTGGGAAAAAGTGTCTGAATTGGTTATTGCCGATGACTTTTATCGCCCTGAGCATAAGCTGATTTTCTCAGTAATTGCGCGATTAGCGGATGAATCGGAACCGATTGACGTCGTGACAATCGGTGAGCGTCTGGATAAGCGTGGGGACTTAGAATCCATTGGTGGCATGGCCTACCTGATTGAAGTTGCGGAAGCGACACCCAGTGCGTCTAACATAGCTTCTTATGCTGACATTGTGCGCGAACGTTCTATTCTGCGACGCCTTATTTCTACCACCAATGAGATTTCGGCTAGGGCCTTTCACCCCGAAGGCATGACGGCCGCAGAAGTCTTGGATGAGGCTGAGCGCCGAATTTTTCAGATTGCTGAAGGCGGTGAGAAAAAAGGTGGCCCACGCATCGCGTCAGATATATTGAGCGCGACGGTGGACAAGATTGACGAACTCTACCACCAAGAAGGTGCTATCACCGGTTTGAGTACGGGGTTTACAGATTTAGATGGCATGACGGCAGGTTTGCAAAAATCCGACTTGGTGATTGTGGCGGGTCGCCCTTCCATGGGTAAAACGACATTTGCAATGAACTTGGTGGAAAATGCCACCATGATCAGCGACAAACCCGTTATTGTATTTAGTCTCGAGATGCCTTCTGAGCAGCTGATGATGCGTATGTTGTCTTCTTTAGGGCGCATTGACCAAACACGCATGCGTTCAGGTCAGCTAGTGCAAGAAGATTGGGATAAGCTGATGTCGGCAGTGAAAATGCTCAAAGACCGTAAGTTATTTATTGATGACACCGGTGGTATTAGCCCAACTGAGATGCGTTCTCGGGTGCGTCGTATTGCGCGTGAGCATGGCGGTGTGGCTCTGATCATGGTCGATTACCTTCAGTTGATGCAGATCCCAGGTTTCACCGAAGGTCGAACCAATGAGATATCTGAGATATCTCGATCGCTAAAAGCCATTGCCAAAGAAATGGAATGTCCTGTTGTGGCGCTTTCCCAGCTTAACCGTAGTTTGGAGAATCGCCCAAACAAGCGTCCGGTTAACTCGGATTTGCGTGAATCTGGAGCGATCGAGCAGGATGCGGATGTCATCTCATTTGTTTATCGTGATGAGGTGTATCACGAAGACTCTCCGCACAAAGGTATTGCTGAAATTATCATCGGTAAACAGCGTAATGGTCCGATTGGAACTTGCCGCTTAGCCTTTGTTGGTAAATACACTCGATTTGAAGATCTGGCGCCAGATGCTTATCGTGATTTCGATGATGAATAGGCGTCACCTACTCGTCATTCGATTAATGTAAACTCCCATAAAGACAACAATAAGGCCACAAGAATGGTGGCTAAAATATAACAAAGAGACCTGGAACTGTTTATGAAAAAAATGCCTGTTACCAACAAAGAATATGATTTTCCTGCGGATTATCAGATTGTCTCAAGTACGGATACAAAAGGGCGTCTTACCTTTGTTAACGATCACTTTTGTGATGTGGCTGGCTATGAACGTGAGTCATTAATAGGTAAAGCGCATAACGTCATTCGTCACCCAGATGTTCCGCCTGCTGTGTTTGCTGATATGTGGAGCAACTTGAAACAAGGCAATAGCTGGATGGGTTTGGTGAAAAACCGTTGTGCGAACGGCGACCACTATTGGGTAAGTGCTCATGTTAGTCCCTTGTTAGATAATGGAAAAATTATCGGTTATGAATCCGTGCGCCGAAAAGCAACGCGTGATGAGATTCAGCATGCGCAGTCATTTTATAATCGGCTAAATAGCGGTAAAAAAGCGATACCGACGAGTACTAAAGTGGCGTCTTTTTTCAGCAACAGTGTGTGGCCGCTATTGCTTATTGTTGTGCTTATGACGTGCGTTGCTCTGCTGTCTGCAAGTTTGTCTTTGCAAGTGTTGGGTGGGCTGGCTGGCGTTATTGGTGTGTGGTTGCTGTTTATTCAAAAGCAGTCTTTAGATGCCACGTTACGGAATCTTCCAATCGAAGCACAAAACCCAATAGGTCAGTATTTATATTGTAAAAGCATTGGTAGCAAGGCAGCAGTGCGTTTTGGTCATACTCATCAGGACGCCGCAGGCAATACTTTCCGCTATCGCTTACTGGAAGGGTCAGAGCAGTTACGCAAACGCGCTTCCAATGTCAAAGTCAGTGTGGCGACCAATTTAGATAACTTTACTAAACAGCGAGATACGTTTAGAAGCGTTGTGGCGGCAAGCTCGCAGCTGTTGCAAAGTGTTAATGATGTGGCAGAGCACGTTGGCAGAGCGGCTGAAGCGACAGAGTTGGTGGCAATTTCAGCGCGTGAAAGTCAAAGTTTGGCGCTTGATACTGGCGACACCATGAGACAAGTGTATTCTGAAATATCGGCGGCCAAAGGCGTGGTAGAGATATTGGCTGAGCGCAGTGATAGCATTAATAATGTGGTGAATTCGATTAGTGACATTGCCGATCAAACCAACTTACTTGCTTTGAATGCGGCGATTGAGTCGGCACGAGCAGGTGAGGCGGGGCGCGGATTTGCCGTCGTAGCCGATGAAGTTCGAGCGCTGGCAATCAGAACGCAAGCGGCGACGCAAAGCATTAATGAAATGACCGAAGAGTTGAAGAAAAACACCTCTGACGTTACCCAAGCGATTGATAAGGGCAGCCTTGTTGCACAAGAAGGTGTGAGCCGAGTGGAGCAAGTGGCTGAGAAAATGCAGACGATAGAATCCTCTATTAAGCATATTGTTGAAATGACGGCGCAAATTAATGTCTCTTCAGAAGAGCAGGCTGGTGTTGCGCGTGATCTGAACGAGCAGATGCAGCAAGTGGATGCCTTGAGTTTGGCAAGCATCGAGCGCGCTGAAAATACGGTTACGAATATTGCGCACATTGAAGAAGAAGCGTACGAGCAAGGCAATCTGGCTGAACGTATGAAATCGTAAAAAAGAAACAGAAAGCGCCTTATAAAAAAGCCTAGAAGAACCGCTTAGTACTCGTTACTAAGTGCGCTTCTGGGCTTTTTTAATGGCATTAGTAGCTGAGAAAGTTGTCAGTATTTGTTATGGTTTGCGAAATCTATTGTTAAGGGTGAAATAAGATGCGAATAGCAGTAATTGGTGCGTCTGGGCGCATGGGAAAGAATTTGATTATCGCAGCGAACGAGGCGGAAGGCGTTTCTCTTGGCGCGGCTATTGTGAAAGCAGGAAGTTCACTTGTTGGCGCGGACGCGGGTGAGATAGCAGGCATTGGTAAGCTTGGCGTTGCCGCTGTGTCATCACTGGATGACTGCGTAACCGATTTTGATGTGTTGATTGATTTTACAACACCGGCACTGACGTTAGAAAACGCTGCATTTTGTGCGCAGCATAATAAAGCGATTGTGGTTGGCACAACTGGCTTAAACGATGAAGAGAAGGCGACATTAACTTCTTTTTCAGAACAGTCTCCTGTTGTTTTTGCACCTAACATGAGCATTGGTGTGAACTTGACGTTAAAGTTGTTGGCTACGGCTGCTGAAATCTTGGGCGATGATTACGACGTTGAAATTGTCGAAGCGCATCACAGACACAAAGTGGATTCTCCTTCTGGTACGGCGTTGCGTATGGGAGAAGTGGTTGCTGAGGCGTTAGGTCGTGACCTGAAAGAATGTGCTGTTTACGGTCGTGAAGGTCAGACAGGCGCTCGTACGCAAAAAGAAATTGGTTTTGAAACCATTCGCGCCGGCGATGTCGTGGGCGAGCACAGTGTTTGGTTTGCAACAGAGGGCGAGCGTATTGAGATCGTTCATAAAGCCAGCAGTCGTATGACTTTTGCTAAAGGTGCAGTCCGTGCGGCCAAATGGCTGTCAGGTAAATCAGCGGCTATGTACGATATGCAAGATGTACTGAACCTAAAATAACTTGCTGTTATTGGACACAAAGAAATGGCCGCGATTGCGGCCATTTTTATTGTTTGCCATACACTCGAAAGTTAACTCGGAGAAAGAACATCCGCTAATTTTCGAGCCTCAAGTCGACCGGTTAGTTCGCCTGCTTTATTCACAACAGGTAAGTCAAATCGAGTGTTAAGAGACAAAGGGATAACCTTTTGCAATAGGTTGGCTTTACGCACAGACGGTACGGGATGAAGCGCGTCTTTTAGGGAGCTTTCGTCGTCTAAAGTGGTGGCTTGTTCTTTGGTAAGCACACCTTGATAGCCTTCGTTGTTAAACACAAATACGTATTCTTTGTCTTGAGGGAAGTTGGCCTTCGCTTCTTTCATCGTATTGGCGTCGAGTTTTTCAGTGCTTGGCGTCATTACCGTTTGTACTGATAAAGCTCTTGCTCGGTTAACGTCGCTGGCAAAGGCTTTAACGTAGTCGTCAGCTGGGCGTAGCATGATATCGACTGGAGTACCAATTTGGACGAGTTTGCCGTCTTTCAGAACGGCAATTCGATCCCCCAAACGCAACGCTTCGTCTAAATCGTGGGTGATAAAGATAATGGTTTTCTGCAGATTCTCTTGCAGTTCAATAAGCTGTTCTTGCATTTCGCTGCGAATCAGCGGATCTAAAGCGGAAAAGGCTTCGTCCATAAGAAGAATTTCAGCGTCTGTGCACAACGCTCTGGCTAAGCCAACGCGTTGCTGTTGCCCACCAGACAGTTGGGAAGGGTATTGCTCTTCGTAGCCCGCTAAGCCTACGGTATCGAGCCACTGAGTGGCTTTTGGCACCCAATCCGTTTTCTTCTCGCCCTTAATGGACAGACCATAACCTACGTTGTCCACGACGTTTCTGTGTGGCATTAGACCAAAGTGTTGGAATACCATGGCCATTTTGTGACGACGAAACGTGATCAGTTCTTTTGGTGAGAGCGCCATGATGTTTTCGCCGTCGACTTTGATTTTGCCTGCCGTTGGATCAATTAAGCGGTTAAAGTGGCGAATAAGCGTGGATTTCCCAGAACCAGAAAGGCCCATAATAACGAAAATCTCGCCGCGCTTAATGGTTAGGTTTATGTCTCTAAGACCAACAGTATGGCCTGTTTCTGCGAGTACATCTTCTTTGCTAGCGCCAGCTTTTACCTGGGGTAATACGTCATTGGGCTCTTCACCGAAGATCTGATAAAGGCCTTCTATCTCTATTAATGTTTCGCGATTATTATCCATTATCATTTCCTTCCATATGTCTTTGAGCGCGTTTTGCATAAGTCTGAGAAACACGGTCGAAAATGATTGCTAATGCGACAATTGCTAGACCATTAAGTAACCCGAGAGTGAAATATTGGTTGGTGATGGATTTTAACACCGGTTGACCTAGGCCTTTAACACCGATCATAGAGGCCACTACCACCATGGCCAAAGCCATCATAATAGTTTGGTTAATGCCTGCCATGATCGTTGGCATGGCCAATGGGATTTGTACACCGAACAGTCGTTGTGTCGCTGTTGCGCCGTAAGCTGTGGCGGCTTCCAGTGTTTCTTTGTTGACTAGGCGTATGCCCAAATTCGTCAACCGAATAACAGGTGGAATGGCGTAGATGACCACCGCAATAACGCCCGGAATTTTACCGATGCCCAATAGCATCACCACAGGGATCAAGTAAACAAACGCAGGCATGGTTTGCATGATGTCGAGAAGCGGCGTGATGATGGAGCGAGCTCTATCGGAGCCTGCCATTAAGATGCCAATGGGAATCCCTATGCAGATGGACAATATGGTACACACAGTAATGATGCTGAGTGTCCGCATGGTGTCTTCCCACATGCCAAAGTAACCAATGGCTAGAAAAGAAGCGAGAACGCCTAGGCATAATCGCCATGATCGCGTTGCGGCATAAACTAAGCCGACAATGGCGGCAAGTACAATCCACCAAGGTGTTTGTATTAATAGGTCTTCAAACCAAATAAGGAAGTGTAAGAGAGGGTTGAAAAAGTCCTCGATCGATTGGCCGTAAGCGCGGGAAAAAGTTCGGTAGGCACTGTCTAGTGTTTGTCGTATGGCCAGCAGATCACGTCGGCTCATATCTGGAAATTCTGTTAACCAGGAGCTGTCTATCATAAATAATGTCTCAAAGAGTAAAGCAGGGTATCGAGCCATGCAAAGGCATGGCTCTTTGTTATCTTAACGAATTATAGATTGTTGATAGCTTTGTCAAGTTTGGCTTTCACGTCTTTATTTACCCATTTAGACCAAATGTCTTCATGGTTCATCATGAAGTTCTCAGCGGCGTACTGGCCATCCGCTTGGTTGTCTTCCATCCAAGCAAGTAGCTTGTTCATCTGAGCGTTAGTAAATGAGCGTTTTGCCGTGTAGGCATAGGCTTGTGGTGCACGTTTAGCAAACTCGGTTGTGGTGATGCTGTACACAGGGGAAGGTGGATACATAGTCACTTTAGGATCTAGGCAACTGTCTTTCGTAATACAGTTCATGTAGTGCTCTTGGTTAATACCTGAGCCAAAATCTACCTTAACCATTTCATATTTGCCTAAAATGGCCGTTGGTGCCCAGTAGTAACCAAACCAAGGTGCTTTGCGCTCATAGGCACGGCTTAATGAGCCAGATAGCCCCGCCGCTGAACCTGGATCAATTAACTCAAAACCAGCGTCTTCAAGGTGAAGTGCCTTAAATAAATTGCCAGCACTTATTTGGCAGCCCCATCCAGCAGGACAGCCATAAAAGGCCGAAACAGCATCGTTTTCAGGGTTTGGGAACTTTTTAGCGTGTTTCATCACACCCTGAATGGTCGCCAATGATGGGTCTTTATCGACCATGTATTTTGGAACCCAGAAGCCTTCTTCGCCACCATCTGATAACGATTTACCAGCGATGCTTAGGCGTTTTTCTTTTACACCTCGATCAATCAGCTCACTGACCGCGTTTGTCCACATTTCTGGGGCTATGTCGGGTTGCCCTTTTTCAACCATGGAAGTACTGGTTGGCATGGTGTCTCCTGGTATTAATTCTGCGTCACAGCCGTAGCCGTTATTAAGAATAAATTTATCAACATTGGCCATAAAGGACGCTGAATTCCAGTTCATATCTGCGATTTGTACTTTGCCACAGCTGCTTGCTGCTGCAAATGACGAGGTCGCTGCAAGTGTTAAAACACCAGCAATAAGGCTTTTGGTATACATGGTTAGGTTCCTGTTGTGATCTATAATTATTAGTCATCAAACTAAAATTAGTTTACACATCTAAATGAATTTATCAAATGTTTGTCATATTGGTGTCAGAAATGACTTTTTTTTAGCATATAAAAAGGAACGAAAAGAGGCGTTTTGGGCGAGGTTTAGCTTGTTTTTAGCTGAAAAAGGCAAAAAAAAGCTCACTTGTTTCCACCAGTGAGCTTTTGTTGCAAATTGTTGTGTCTTAGATATTTGGAGAGTTGATATCCAATAATGGTGCCGCATCAATGCTTTCAGCGTCCATCATGATGGCGATTCGTTGCAGAGATGATAGCACTTGGGTTTGTTCCCAGCCTTGTAAAGACTCAAATTCACCAATGAATTTCTCATGAAGTAGTGGTGGCGTAGTCTGTAAAATAGAGCGCCCCATTTCAGTTAATCTTGCATTGACGATGCGCTTATCTTTTTGTGCTCGGACTCGTTCTACGAGTTTGCGGTCTTCCAAGCGGTTTAAAATGGTGGTTACCGTTGCTTGGCTTAGTGAAACACTGTCTGAAATCTTACGAACAGTAACATCACCTAGCTCTTCAATTGACCGAAGTACCATGATTTGGGGAATAGTAAGTCCGCAGGCTTTAACAACACGTTTTGATTGTAAGTCCGTGGCGCGGATGATGCGTCTCAGATGAACGAGCACATCATGGAGGTGTTGAGATTCTGACATGTTACGAGTGTTATCCATTAAAATTTCCGCAAATTATATGCTTTCAAAGCCATTGGTTAAACTCTTTATAATTATTAACTTTAGGCGAGTAAGTCTATTATAAGGTAAACAATTTATAGCTCTAATCATAGTCTGCATTTTAAAAATGGGAAAGTATCTAATGCACTGGATTATTGTCAGCAATGCCCAGCTTACTTATGCTCTTTAATCTCCTTTAAGTCAGCAAAGGATTGAATCGCCGCAAGCCGCGCTGCTTTGTAATCAAGTATCGGGGAGGGGTAGCCGCATTCGATTCTTTGCGCAGGCGATGGGTTATGAATCGACTTTGCATCCAGTGTTTTCAACTCGGGAACAAAGCGTCGGATGAAGTCCCCCTTTGCATCGTAAGTCTCAGATTGACGGGTAGGGTTGAACACTCGAAAGTAAGGGGCGGCATCGCAGCCTGTAGACGCGCTCCATTGCCAGCCTCCATTATTGGCTGAGAATTCACCATCGACTAACTTACTCATAAAATACGCTTCGCCCTTGCGCCAATCGGCAAAGATTAATTTGCTTAAAAAACTGGCGCTAACCATTCTCAGCCGGTTGTGCATCCAGCCTGTTTGATTGAGTTGTCTCATGGCGGCATCAACGATGGGAAAGCCTGTGTTGCCTTGTGTCCAAGCCTCAAACAGTGCCTCATCTTGATTCCAGCGAATAAAGTCGGTTTCGTTCTTAAAAGGTTTTCCCATCGCTAGAAAAGAAAAGTGGCCCATTAGTTGGCGGTAGAAGTCACGCCAAGCCAATTCTTTTAGCCAAATACTGTCTTGCCATCGGCGATCGGTTTGCTCACAGACATATTGGATCGCAAATAAACACTCTCTTGGACCGAGTGCACCCAACGCCAGATAAGGCGATAAGGTGCTTGTTCCAGGTTCCATGGGATAATCACGTTTTGCCTGATAATCGGCCTCTTTGGTGTGACAAAAGTGCCAGAGCTTTTGTTTTGCTATCTCTTGATCTGGTATCCATAGGTCATCTCGATAGGTTTGATCCCAATGGATTTCAGGCTCGATAAAGTCAAGGGCTTCACCTTGAGGCGCGGGCTCCGGCAATGGTTGCCAATCTTGCATGGAGAGCAAGGACAGCCAGCGTTTAAAGAAGGGAGTAAAGACTTTGAAGGGGGTCCCTTGTTGGCTTAATACTGCATTCGGCACGATCAAATCGACACTTTGGGGATGGCTTTCAATGCCTTTGCCTCTTAATTGCTGGCTGACCCCTTGGTCCCTTTGTTGTTCGTCAATCGGAATGTCTTGATTAAACCAAATGTGCTCTACGCCATGGCTTAAACAATAGCGCTCAAGGGCATCTGGTAGATCGTCAAACGTATCCACAGTAATTAGTTCTGCAGGAATGCCAGAGTCTGCTAGTTTTGCAAATAATCGACGAATCAACCCGGCTCGCAATCCTATTTTAGCCTTGGATTCGTGGTGTTTTTTCCATTGCGTTGGCGTTGCAGTCACCAGTACTCGAATGCTCCCTTCAAGCGCCGCGTAATAAAGCGCAGGGTTGTCGAGCCAGCGAAGGTCATTGCGAAGCCAAACAAGGTGTTTAATAGCCATAATAAAGTCCTAAACTGTGTTACGAATGCCTAAAGCGCTTGGGTAAGGTGCAAAGTAGCGCTGTTCTTTTACGTACTGACTACCATAGTGGTTCAGATAATGGCCGAGCAATGTCATCGGCGTGGCCAGATTCACTTCGCCACGACGGTATTGCTCAATCACACCGATAATGTCTTTGCGGATTGAGACATCCACCGAACGTTTTAAATACCCTACTAGGTGCATTAACGCATTACAGTGGTTTTTGCGTTTCGCAGGTGTGGATAGGGTTGTCATCAAGGCCTGAAAGTAGGCATCTTTTAATGCCTCAAAAGGTCTCGGATCATTGCCTGATAGCATTTTTCCTAACGCCTTATAAGCAGGTTGCGAATGCGCCATCACGAGATATTTATAACGACTATGAAAAGCAAGTAGCGCCTTCATGCTCGGTTTTGCTGTGACGCTGTGACGAAATTCGTGATGCGCAAACACGCGCAGCAGAAAGTTTTCTTTTAACGCTGGGTCATTTAGACGGCCATCTTCTTCCATTGGCAGCAATGGGTAGCGTTCTTTTAATGCTTTGGTGAATAAACCGGCGCTGCGTTCCATATGAGGATGGCCATTTTCTTGATAGACCTTGATGCGTTCTAAACCGCAGCTTGGTGAGTTTTTCATGAGGATATAGCCATCAAGATGCTCTAATTTGTCTAAATAAGGGCGAGTCGCGTCCATGAAAGTGGCGGTAATATCGCCGCCTTTCTGGTTTGAGTAGGTCATTCTAGGGTTGCTTGGATCGCCTTCTAGGCGAACGGTCGGTCTTGGAGTGCCAAATCCAGCTGCCACTTCAGGGCAAAATTTCTGGTATTCAAAATAATCGCTCAAGCTCGTATCGCAATAAGCGGATCGGCTGTGCCCGCCGTTAAAGCGCACATTATCACCTAATAAACAGGCGCTGATGCCGACCGGAATTTTATGGGACAAGTGGTCGGCTGATAAAGAAGCGTGTGAGATAGTGTTTGGGGTTGTCATAATACTCTCCAACTAGGGTAAGTTATTCGCTGAGTTCATTGCTAAGGTGGTCGCATAAAGAGAGTGCGCTAAGCATGGCTCCTTCTGCGTCACCTTGGGATAGCCAGTCGCCAATAAGACCAATGTCTTGCTGCTTGTCCCATAAATAGGGCGCGTTTTCTACTATCGGCTGGGAGCGACTTAATAACCATCGATGAGGTTCTCCGCAGGCGCTAGGGGTGAGCTGTGTTTGCTCTTTAAAGGCCTTGGTCAACAGCTCGGTAATTTCTTGGTTTTCTTTGTTCAGATGTTTCTGAGCCCATTCTGGTGTCGTTTGTAGCACCCAGCGTTCTTGTGCTGGCGTTCTGCAAGGTTTCTGGTTGTCTTTAATCAACCTTGCTAGCGGGGAATCTGTCGCTTCGATTATGGATGGAAGCGTACTTGTCTCTGTTTCTAGCCACATTGCCCATTGCGACTGGTATGTCTGTCCGGCTTGAATCGCTTTTAGTAGCAATGTGTCAATGTCTGGGGTGTTGGCAAGTAAGATCGCCGCTTGTGGTGCGGGCGTTGCTATGACGATGCGTTTGGCAAAAAAGTGTTTGCTGTAATGGTCGTTATGCAATTGCCAGCAGTCTTCATTTTGCTTTTTTATACGCTCAATATGGTGTATTCGAGTGTTTGAAATCAACGCGATGTTATTGAGCCAATGGCGTGTAAGTGCACTCATTTTAGGTGTGCCTACATAATATTGTGCGTCATTTTCTTGCTCTTTTTGTGGTAACTGCGGCCAACGTTGGGCGACACCTATGTCACTAAGGGCCGCTAAAATAGCTTGAGTGCTTGCCTGAGTAGAGCGAATAAAGGGGGTACCAAGGTCGCAGCTTTGTTCATCGTTTAGTCGCTTGCTGCCAGCTCGGCCGCCAGTACCACGGCTTTTTTCCAGCACACAGACTTGATGACCAGCTTTGCTTAATAGGTTTGCACAAAGGCTTCCAGCAATGCCCGCACCAATAATGGCGACATCGTAGAGTAACGAAGTGTTTGTGGGTATCTGGGCATGCTTCATACTTGTACATCCTTTAGTTTTGTATCACTTATTCTTATACAATATAGTAGCTCGTATAACAAAAGCAATAGTGTTGTACAAAAAGAAAAACTGTATAATATTTTGATATCAACTATTATTAATGAACTCGAAAGCCATCATGGCGCTGAAAGACTGCGCTTGGTGTCGCCAAGTAATAGAGGCGGATAATAAGAAAGGAAGTGATCAAGTGGACCAAGATATGATTGAGTTGAACATAGAAAGCGAAGAGGTGAATTTTCCTATTCGTACTCTATCGGCAAAAACTGGGGTGAATTCTGTGACCTTAAGAGCATGGGAGCGCCGCTATGGTTTGCTTAAGCCGCAGCGTACAGAAAAGGGCCATCGACTTTACAGTGAAGAGGATGTTGCGCGTGTTGACGCCATTGTTCGATGGGTGCAACAAGGTGTGGCTGTGAGTAAAGTCAGAGCATTGCTTGATCGTGAGGAAAGTGCTGAAAATGTTACCCCAGCAACGGAATGGATAGAGTGGCAGGCTTCATTGATCAATCTGTCACGACAATTTAATGAAGATAAAATAGAGCATTTATATCAGCAGATATTCTCCCAATATCCTCCTTTAGTAGCGTTTAAAAATTGGATATTGCCCAGCCTAGAACAACTGACTGTTGGTGTGCATGCGCGCTTCTGCAACGCAGTATTGAGTCGTTGTTTAGCTGGCCGTCTTGCGTCGCTTAAAAATCAACATGTAAATGCCCCTAAGGTGTTAATTACTGGGTTGTATGGAGAGCGTACACTTTGGTGTTATATGGCGTCTGCGCTGTTTAGCGATCAAGGTTTCGCTTGTTGTGTTTTGCCCAATATGTCCTCTGGCCAAGATTGGCAAGCACTGATAGAAGGGCTTGAGCCGAGTGCACTTATTGCATTTTGTGAAAATGAACTCGTACCTAAATCCACGGATTTGATTACTGCATTGGATGCATGGGGTGAGCCAGTTGCCTTAATTGGTGCCAGTTTCTGGTTGGCGGCGCACGCTGATGACATGACTGAAATTGGCTCGGTGAAGGTGTATTCTGAGGCGTTAGAAGGCGTGACGGCGACACTAGAAAGGCTAGGTGGTGAGGAGTAAATGGATTGTGTGAATTTAAAAAACTATTAGAGAGATAACAATAATATATTTTATCTATTTATGTGCCTCGAGTAGTCTATAGCTAAGAGACAAAACGAGGAGAATCACATGACTAAGACCATTACTTTTGCTGTTATGCACTTTACCATTGCCTTTAGCGTGGCTTATTTAATTACTGGAAGTTTTATTGTTGGTGGCTTGGTTGCCATTGTTGAGCCTGCGATTAACACGGTTGCTTTTTACTTTCATGAGCTGTTTTGGACAAAACATGACAGCACGAAGAAAAATCACAGCATGAAGAAAGCATCAAAGTTTGATAATGCTTGGCAAGCAGCGAGTGAAAGTTACGCCCTAAGAGGCATGTGATCTTGGTATGATAAGACGCGAATGTAGAGCGTCTTTGGTGTTTTTCCTCAGATCAAGAATACGCCATAAAAAAGCCCCGTGACGCCTTGTCAACGGGGCTTTTTTCGTACTATGGCGTCATTACAGGTTCAGATAGAACACAATCGCAATGGCGATCGGGGCAATGAAGCGAATTGCGAATCGCCAGAAGCGATAAAAGGCATCAGAAATGCTAAGTTCTTCTTTCGCGTATTTGCTTTTAACAAACCAGCCAGCAAAGATAGCGGTCAAAATACCACCAAGCGGCATCATGATATTGGCGGTAATGTAATCTAAGAAGTCGAACGTTGTTTTGCCGAACATAGTGACATCACTCATAAAGCTGAAAGAACCTAGGCAAGCAATACCCAAAGCCCAAACTGCAGAGCCTAAGAGTATGGAGGCTTTCCAACGACCCATTTTAAAGCGCTCAACTAGGTAAGCAACAGTCGGCTCCATTAGAGATATTGCAGAAGTCCAAGCGGCAACGCCAACCAGAACAAAGAATAGGAAGCCAAAGAACTGGCCGCCAGGCATTTGTCCAAAAGCAACAGGCAAAGAGATAAACATCAAGCCTGGGCCAGCCGCAGGATCCATACCATTGGCGAAAATGATTGGGAAAATACAAAGACCCGCAACCAAGGCAACTAAGGTATCCAGTGCGCCTATGGCTAGGACTGTGCTGCCAATAGAAGCTTTCTTAGGCATGTAAGAGCCGTAAGCCATGATAGTACCCATCCCCAAGGATAGGGTGAAGAATGAGTGACCTAATGCGACTAAAACAGAATCCCACGTAATCTTGCTGAAATCAAAGTCAAACATGAAATGCCAACCAGCCGAGAAGCCGCTGGTTGTCATTGCGTAACCAAACAACACCAATAACAGGACGAAAAGTGCTGGCATCATGATGCGGGTGGCTGTTTCTAAGCCTTTGTTTACGCCACGTGCGACTACTATTATTGTCATAATAGTGAACAGTGTGTGCCAGCCTAGTAAGGCCATTGGATCTGCGAGTAAAGCATTAAACGCCGCACCAGCTTGCTCAGAGGTTGCCCCTGCTAACTCGCCCGTTGCCATAGCTTTAATGTAGTGAAGTACCCAGCCAGCAACAACAGAATAGAAAGAGAAAATAAGCACGCCTGATAGCATCCCCATCATACCGATCAACCCCCAAGCGCGGGTTGTTTCGGATTCTTCCGCCACATCTTCTAGGGCGTGAACTGGGTTTTTTCGAGCTCGTCGGCCAATGAAAACCTCCGTCATCATGATTGGAATACCAACCAATAAAATACAGACTAGATACACGAGTACAAAAGCGCCACCGCCATTCTCACCTGTAATGTAAGGAAATTTCCAAATATTGCCCAAACCAACAGCCGATCCCGTGGCCGCCAAAATAAAAATCCAACGACTCGCCCACGAGCCTTGGATGGATGTTTTTTCTTGCATAAATGATCTCTAAATAGTTGAAAACAAAATATATAAACAGCGAACAAAGTCTCTTCTTATTAAGACCACTCAATAATTCCCACTTTATTTAAGGGATCTATTTTTAGGGAAGACTTTATTTAGGGGCGAGATTTTCCGAATTTTGTTCTCATCATGCAACAAAAAATGACATTTTTTGCGGGAAAATGAAGAATCCTGTTATTTCTCGGAAAGCAAGAGAGGGCAAGGGATAGCGCGATTTCACTCAATGAAATACTTCCACAACAAAACATTAGTGTTCTAAATAAGTGCTGGACATTGTCTTTTAACTCGATAGAATGATTAGACATCAAATCAATTTGATATTGGCTCACGTCCTAATATGATAATTTTTTTATTGATTTAGGGCGATTTTTTGAATTCTGAGCTGGTTCGATATTGGTTTATTGTTTTGTTGTCTAATGGGTCAAATTATGACTATAGAAAAGTTAGAGCTGAAAAAAACAAGTGCGTTAAATGGTATGGAAGTCAATCAGTTGGTGGCTGACTGTGCGCCACTTGATACGAATTCGGTTTATTGCAATTTACTGCAGTGTGATCATTTTAGTGACACCAGCGTCGCCGCTGAACTGGATGATGCGCTGGTTGGTTTTATCTCAGGTTATTTATTGCCTGCAAAAACGGACACCTTATTTGTTTGGCAGGTTGCTGTACATGAGTCTGCGCGTGGCAAAGGCTTAGCAAAAAAGATGCTTAGAGACATTTTGTCACGACCAAGCTGTGCTGGGGTTCGTTACCTTGAAACTACGATCACTCGGTCAAACGAAGGTTCATGGGCTTTATTTCGAAGCTTAGCGAAGCAATTGAATTCGCCATTAAATGAGTCGGTTCAGTTTGACAAAGAAACACATTTTAAAGGCAAACATGACACAGAGTATTTGGTTCGCATCGGTCCTTTTTAGAAGGCGTCCTGATCCCTGTACCGTGTCACCCACTGTTATTTTAATTAAGAGGAAGCGATAGCATGAAAATTTTTGAAGAGCTTGAATCAGAAGTACAATCTTACGCCCGAGCATTTCCACGTGTCTTTCACCGAGCTCAAGGTGCGCATTTGTTTGATGAGGATGGCAACAAATACATCGATTTCCTTGCTGGCGCCGGCACCCTGAATTACGGACATAACAACCCAGTATTCAAGCAAAAATTGGTTGAATACATCATGGAAGATGGCATTACTCATGGCCTAGATCTGCATACGAAAGCCAAAGCCGCTTTCATGGAAAGCTTTAATGAACATATCCTTAAGCCCCGTAAACTGCAGTACATGATGCAATTCACCGGACCAACAGGAACCAATGCGGTGGAAGCGGCTCTGAAATTGGCCCGCAACGTCACCGGCCGAGAAAACATCGTCAGCTTCACCAATGGCTTCCATGGTTGTAGCTTGGGCGCATTATCCGTCACGGGTAACTCGCATCATCGCGGCGCGGCAGGCACTAGCCTAGGCGCGGGCGTATCCACAGTGCCTTTTGATGGCTATCTAGGCGACGGCATTGAAACCACCGAATATCTAGACAAGGTTCTCAGCGACTCAAGCAGCGGTGTGGATCTGCCGGCAGCGGTCATTGTTGAAACCGTACAAGGTGAGGGCGGCATTAACGCTGCAAGCTTTGGTTGGTTACAAAACCTTGAGGCTGTGTGTAAAAAGCACAAGGTGCTGCTGATCGTGGACGACATCCAAGCGGGTTGTGGTCGTACCGGCACCTTCTTTAGTTTTGAAGGCGCAGGCATTACACCTGACATAGTTACCATGTCGAAATCTTTGAGCGGTTATGGCTTGCCATTTGCCGTGGTATTGATGAAGCCAGAACTGGATGAATGGAAGCCTGGTGAGCATAACGGTACCTTCCGTGGTAATAATTTGGCATTTGTGACGGCCAAGGCAGCGATCGATACGTTTTGGCAAGACGATGCGTTTGAAAAAGAGATCAAACGCAAAGGGGATTACATCCATCAACGTACACAGAGCATTGTTGACCAATATGGAGAGGGAAACTTTATCCTACAAGGGCGCGGCATGATGCGTGGTATTAACTGCGTCAGTGGCGAATTGGCGGGAAAAATCACCAAAAAATGTTTCCAGAATGGTCTGATGATCGAAACCTCCGGTGCGGATGATCAAGTTGTGAAGTTCCTATGTCCGCTGATTATTCCAGACGAAGACTTAAAAGAAGGCATTGATATTCTGGAAAACGCGATTCGTGAGATTTGCGCCAAGGAAGATGATATGCCAGAAGCGAAAAGTTACTTTGATGAGAACTACGACATTGCTGTCTAGTGTCTATTGATGCGTCGCTCTTTTAGAGCGGCGTTGTTTCTGACTTGAGTGACCTAAATTGTAAGTTCAACACCTTAAGTCGCCACGGTAGTGTTTAGCACTGCCTTTATTGATTTAGTATTGATCAGGAGAACAGAATGTTTGCACGTGATTTAGCCGAATGTGAAAAGACCGATCGCCGGGTTGTCTCTCCGGACGGCAATTGGGAAAGTACTCGCCTGTTATTAAAAGAAGATAACATGGGGTTTTCCTTCCACATCACCACGATATACGAAGGCAAAGACTTTGATATGCATTATCAAAATCACCTTGAATCTGTGTACTGTATTTCAGGTGAAGGTGAAGTAGAAAGTCGTGAGACAGGGCAAAAACACCAGATCAAACCGGGTGTTGTGTATGTCTTGGATAAACACGACGCGCACACATTGCGAGCCTCTAAAGAGTTGAAGTTAGCGTGCGTTTTTAATCCACCGATTACCGGTAAAGAAGTCCATAATTCAGAAGGCGCATACGAGCTGCTTGATTAAGCTTTTCAGCAAAAAAAAGCGTCTTTGAATGAGGCGCTTTTTTCTTCCTATCCGACGACATTCATGTCGTTCTTAACGTTGACCAAGGTAGAGACGATTGGCCTCCATCTGCGTTTATTCATAGCGGACGCTGGTATTTTTTTGACGCCTTGTTGTATGGCGCCTACTGACTATTTAGTCAGCAATAAATGAAGCCAAAGCGTCGTGCGTTGAGGCAAGTATTAAGCGCTAAAAAGTCACTTTTCTACTTAATTTTTAACATACCTTATGACACTATTAGCGTCAGCGTTTGAACATGGCTGTGGTTTACCCTTCAGCCCTTTAATTTATTAGGTTAAGTAAAATGGGACAACATACAGTTGAAAAAATCGGTGGTACGTCCATGAGTGACTACCATTCGGTGCGTGACAATATAGTTTTCAAACCCGTTCAAACGAACGATCTTTATAATCGTATTTTTGTTGTGTCGGCTTATGGCGGCATTACAGACAAACTGCTTGAGCATAAAAAGACGGGTGAGCCTGGGGTTTATGCATTATTCGCGTTAGAGCGTAAACAAGATTCTTGGTCTGTTGCACTACAAGATGTGTGCGATTCGATGTTGGCCATTAACGCCTCTTTATTTGAAGGTGAGTTGCTGCATAAAGCAAACGACTTCATTAATCATCGTTTGCAAGACGCTCGAGAATGCCTAGAAGATCTTCACCGTTTGTGCCAGCACGGTCACTTTTCCCTGAGTGAGCATTTGGCAACGGTGCGTGAAATGTTGGCCAGTATTGGCGAAGCGCACAGTGCCTGGAACACGGCGACCTTGTTGCAGCGCGACGGTGTTAATGCGGTATTTGTCGATCTAACAGGTTGGAACACCGCTCACCACATGTCTTTAGACGAGCGCATTCTTGATACCTTCAAGAGTGTAGACCTGAATACTCAGTTGCCAATTGCAACAGGGTACGCTCATAGTGAAACGGGCTTAATGTCTACCTTTGATCGTGGCTACAGTGAAATGATCTTTAGTCGCATTGCGGTGCTGACAGAAGCGCGTGAAGCTGTGATTCACAAAGAATTTCACTTAAGCAGCGCTGACCCTCGTTTGGTGGGTGAAAATAAAGCGGTGCCGATTGGCCGTACTAACTACGATGTGGCTGACCAGCTTGCTAACTTGGGTATGGAAGCGATCCATCCAAAAGCGGCCAAAGGTCTACGCCAAAATAATATTGCATTGCGGGTAAAAAATACTTTCGAGCCAGAGCACACTGGCACCTTAATCACCGGCGATTATGTCAGTGATGCACCTTGTGTCGAAATCATTGCGGGTTCTCGCGGTGTGTTTGCGGTGGAATTGTTTGATCAAGATATGTCTGGCGATATTGATTTATTTGATGTGTCCATTCTTAAGGTACTACGTCAATTCAATATCCATATTATTGCCAAAGACATTAACGCCAATACGATTACTCACTACTTGGCGATTAACTTGAAGATACTCAAGCGTGTAATGAGAGTCTTGCATGAGCGCTTCCCTGATGCGGAAATCACGCAACGTAAAGTGGCGATTGTATCGGCTATTGGCAGTGATATGAAAACTACTGGTATGTTGGCGAAAGCGGTCAAAGCGATTGCTGAACAAGATGTTAACGTGATCGCGATGCACCAATCGATGCGTCAAGTGGATATGCAGTTCGTAGTGGATGAAGAGGACTACGAGCGAACTATTTGCAGCCTTCATAAAGAGTTAGTTGAAGTGCATGAGCATGGTCGTGCTATCTGTTTAGCGTCTTAAGTTAAGCTAAACAATAAAACCCCGATTATTGGTCACGATAATCGGGGTTTTTTATGACCATGGATATCTCACTGGATAGGAGGCGCCGCGTTAAAGTCTGCTTCAGGTATGGCTCGACTGACATAATATCCTTGCCCAAAGTCACACTGAAACGACACCAGCATATCCCATTGTTCTTTGCTTTCTATGCCTTCCGCTAAGACTTTGATCCCCAGTTTGTGAGCCATCGCAATGATCGCTTCAACGATTTTTCGATCGGCTTGATCACGCTCTAAATCCATCACAAAACTGCGGTCAATTTTAAGCAAACTAACCGGCAGGTTTTTCAGTTGCCCTAATGAAGAGTAGCCAGTACCAAAGTCATCAATAGCAACACAAATTCCCATGTCTTTTAACGATTGAAGCAAGACTTTGGCTAAGCTGACATCTTCTAATAAAGAGGTTTCGGTGACTTCTACACCAAGCCACTCTGCTGGTACTTTATACTTATAGAGCAAGGATTTTACCACGGTTACAAAATGTGGGTCGGCAAGTTGCTGAGAGGCAAGATTCACATGCAACAATATGTAAGGCAGGCCTTGTTCTCGCCGTCTGGCTAAATACGAAATGCCATTTTCTAATACCCAGTGGCCGAGCTTGATAATTTGCCCTGTGTTTTCTGCGAGTTGAATGAATTGGTCAGGAAAAATAAGACCTTTTGTTGGGTGGTGCCAACGGATAAGGGCTTCAGCGCCAAATACCTGTTTTGTTTGTAGATCGAACTGTGGTTGGTAATAGAGTTCGAATTCGTCATTTTGCAGGGCTTTTGTTAGGTCGTCTTCCGCTTCAATAAGGTCTAATGTGGCGGCTTTCATATCATGTGAGTAAAAAACAGATTGGTTTTTACCACGTTGTTTTGCTTGATAGAGTGCCATATCGGCATTTTGCATAATGGTAACAAGCGTGTCCCCATCCTCAGGGACCATGGCGATACCAAGAGAGGTGCTAAGAATAAATTCTTTAGAATCAATGCTAATGGGGGAATGAATGTAAGCGAGCACTCTTTCAGCGTGTTCTTTTGCTTCTTGTTTGTTGGCAATGTCACTTAGGAAAATACCAAATTCATCGCCACCTAAACGAACGACTTTGTCTGCTTCATGACACAATGAATTAAGTCGTAGCGCCACAGTTTCAAGTACCTTATCGCCGACGTCATGGCCTATGGTGTCATTAATACGCTTGAAGTTATCGAGATCAAAATAAATAAACGCAGAGAGTTTTTGAAATCTTCGACTTTCTTCTAAAAAACTAGGTAAGTAATCATTTAAATAGCGTCGGTTTGGTAGGTTGGTAAGAGGGTCTTTGTAAGCAAGTTCTTTCAGTTCGTCTGTTTTGTCTTCGACCAGTCTTCTTAGGCGAATTGGCTGAATTAAGATGGCGTATAGAGCCAAGGCAAGGAAAAAAGCACTGCCAATGCTTAATAGGTAACCTGATCGTAAATTATTATTAAGTCGAGCAGAAATATCACGACTGATATTGAGCTTCCAGATCCCCACAGGAAGGGGGATGTCTGTGGTCGCGACAATATCTGACAGCGGTTTTTCAGAATGAGAGAAAATAACGGTCTCTTGGGTGTCTGCATGCTGTCGTGATAATGAATACTGATAGCCATCTTCGACAAGATCTCTAAGGCGTGTGGATTCCAAAAGATTGTCTAGATTGATGACCGCAGAAGCGAACCCCCAAAAGACTTCCCGTTGAGTACCTTTGAATAAATAGACTGGTGAGCGACTAATGACAGCGATACCACCTTGTACTAGAGGAAGCGGCCCAATGGCAATCATGGTGTGATTTTCTACGGCTTTGATCGCCGCCTCTCGATATTTTTGGTTAGCAAAAATATCCAAACCAATGGCTGATTCATTGCCTTTTAACGGTGAAATTTTTTCAATAATACCGTTGGGAGCAAGCTGTAGACTGGAGACGCCACCAATCGAGTTCATTAGATTTTGTGCATAGTGGTCGAAATCTTCGAATCGGCCGCCATGTTGCTCTAGTTCTATGGCCAAGATTTGTGTCGAGGTAAAAGCTAGAGAAAGACGTCTTTCTAATACTGAGGCTTGAGTGCGAGAAATACCGTTTAATAGCAGCTGTTGTTCATTGCTAATGGTTCGATTTGAAGAATAGGTCCAGTAGAGACCAAAAAAGATAATCGCGAAGAAAACAGCGCAAGCGATGAAAATAGCAGAAGGTTGTTTTAATTCGGTTTTTATCAACAATGTAGTCCTTTTCTATGTCTCGATCGATGCGATATTGGCTTCTACTAGCCCATTAAAAATATCAATGATGATCCACTCTATCATTTAGCTATGACAAACCAGAAAGGTGACTCTGTCACAACGAGAAATGTACAGGGAATAAGGCAGAAAATAAACACGGAACAAAAAGACGCAACGAATTAATAAGAAAGTAAACAAAGGGACAACAAAGATAACAATCAGCCACTGGTACCGGTTTTAAAAGAACCCAGAGTCATGTATGTGGTTCTTAGCACCAGTGGCTGCAAGTGTTTAGGCGATGGCCATGACAACGCCAGCTGCGGCAATGATGCCACCAGAGAGGCGAGTGACAATAGGCGCTTCGATGCGAGCGATGGCTTTACCCATGCCCATGCCAACAAGGTGTAACAAAGCAGTTGCAGCAGCAAAGCCGAGTGCGTATTCCGCAACATGTGCGTTTAATGGCATTTCCATACCGTGCGCAGCGCCATGGAAAAAGGCAAAAACACCCGCAATGGCAGCGCAAGTGCCGACAGAGAAACGTACAGAAGCAACAAGCAGTGCGCCCATAAGAATCACAGAAAGCGCAATGCCTTGTTCAACGAAAGGAACTTGCATTCCTGCCATACCAAATGCGCCACCCAGAATCATGGTGCCGACAAAAGCCGCAGGCACAGCCCATAATGCTTTTCCACCCATGCTTGCCGCCCAAAGGCCGATCGCAATCATGGCTAACAGGTGGTCAAGACCGCCCATAGGGTGCATAAACCCCGTCATAAAGCTGGTGCTGTGCTCGTGACCTGGATGAGCAAGTGCCAAGGTTGGAGCGGCAGCAATTAGAGTGGCTAATCCCATTTTTAGCGTAGTAAGACGCATAGATAATCTCCGAAATAAATAAATGAATTAAACCACCGCTCTTGCGGCTGGAATCGTTTTGAATTCTAACATACCTTCGGTAATGATAAATTGAATGATTTCGTCTAAGCCTTGGGCTTTTTTCAGGTTGGAAAAAACAAACGGTCGATCGCCACGCATCATTTTGGCATCACGATCCATTACCTCCAAAGAGGCTCCGACTAAGGGCGCCAAATCGGTTTTATTAATAATCAAAAGATCGGATTTGGTGATGCCAGGGCCGCCTTTACGAGGGATTTTGTCGCCGGCGGAAACATCAATCACATAAATGGTAAAGTCCGACAGTTCTGGGCTGAATGTTGCGCTTAAGTTATCGCCACCACTTTCCACAAACACCACGTCTAATTCACCGTGACGCTCTATTAATTGATCGATCGCGGCCAAGTTCATTGAAGCATCTTCACGAATCGCCGTGTGTGGGCAGCCGCCTGTTTCTACCCCCACAATACGATCAGCATCGAGAGCTTCGTGCTCAGTGAGGAATTTAGCGTCTTCTTGAGTATAAATATCGTTCGTCACAACGGCGATATTATAATGATCGCGAAGAGCAGAACACAAAGATCGCAGTAATGCGGTTTTACCAGAGCCGACAGGGCCACCGACGCCGATACGTAATGTTTGTTTTGGTTTGCTCATAGTATTTCCTCTTTAAACCAAGGTTATCCCAAAAAATTAAGAACGGAATAATCGTGAATATTGTGTTTCGTGTTGCGCGCTAGCAATGGCAATTGCCGGAAGACCTGCGCCAACACTGTCTTCATTAATAATCAGTGAGCTACGAATGGCGTCACTGATCACAGGTTGTAATTCGCCGAGTAATTCTTGTGCTTGGGTTTGCCCTAATGGCACCAATTTTGTCGCTGCGGCGATTTGGTTTTCTAGCCAAGACCAGGTAAACCCAAGGGCCGCCAGTTCAAGGTTGATCGACCAATGAGTGGCCGTCACGGCAAATAAGGTCACAAAGCTGATGTCTTCTAAGCGCTGAAAAGGCGTGGCGATTTCTAAGCTACGCATTAACCGCGCCAAGGCTTCTCCCATCGCCGTATCGTTTAATCGCAGCTCTTTGGTTTCTCGGCACGCCAGCGCCAGATCATTGAGTTCTAATAGGCGCGCGTTATCTTGCTGACTGGCCGCGAGCATACACAAACGCAAAATCGGTAAATCAACACGAGCCACAGATTGTTGCAGCTGCAAGCTGATCCAATCGCACACTTGCGTTTTGTTTGTTACCCAACCTTGGTCGATAGCGTATTCCATGCCCTGTGAGAACGCATAACCACCAACCGGTAAACTCACGCTGCTCAACTGCAAGAGACGCAATAGGCTGCTATCCGTGGTGGTGACCATGGCTGTAGGCTCCAGATTCAGGGACAAACACCGCGCTTTCATGGCTCACAACCAAACCAAGTAGGTGAAGCATTTCTTCTAAGACATGATCCGGCTTGATACGTAACCAGCGATCACCCACTTGAATCTTGGTGTGGCGGTTGCCTAGGTGATAACAGGCTTTGGAAAAAGCTTGCCAATCGTCGCAACTGGCATGAGCCACATCTTCAACGGCGCCTTGAACTTGCACTATTTTGTTGCACTCGCTTCGCAAAAACTCCCCAACTTGGAGCGGTTTGCCGCGATCGAGAAAAACGCGAACCTCTTCGCCATTTTCTCCGATCAATTTAAGACGGCCGCGATCGCGTTGCTCGTGACTAAGAGTCACCTTGGTGTAAACCGCTTCGTGGCAATGGGTGCCTAATCTTTGATATATGTCTAGCATGGTATGTTTCCTAACCGCCAAGCGTTATTTCGCTTGGCTTTTTTGATGTTTAAAACAGGGCTCGTTTAAAATAAGGTATAAAGCTGAGCCAGTGGCAAGGTTTCTGCGGGCTCACAGGTGAGCAATTCGCCATCGGCTCGTACTTCATAAGTCTGCGGATCCACCGTAATGTCAGGTAACCAGCTGTTATGGATCATGTCGTGCTTGGAGATATTGCGAGTATTACGGCAAGCGACCAGAGTGCGATCCAAGCCAAACTTTTCCGCCAGGCCATTTTCTAACGCCGCTTTTGACACAAAGGTTACCGAGGTCGCGGCGGCGGCTTTACCAAAGGCGCCGAACATAGGGCGGTAATGAACGGGCTGAGGCGTAGGAATCGAAGCGTTTGGGTCCCCCATAGGCGCGCTAGCAATCATCCCGCCCTTGATAATGATGGAGGGTTTCACCCCAAAAAAGGCCGGTTTCCAAAGTACTAGATCGGCGAGCTTACCGGCTTCAATGGAGCCCACTTCGTGGCTAATACCGTGAGCAATGGCTGGGTTTATGGTGTATTTGGCGATGTAGCGTTTGGCGCGAAAGTTGTCTGCGCCTAATGCTTGATCTTCTGCCAGTAAACCAAACTGTTGCTTCATTTTATGGGCTGTTTGCCAGGTTCGTGTGATGACTTCACCGACCCGTCCCATGGCTTGTGAGTCAGATGAAATCATACTGAATGCGCCGCGATCGTGAAAAATATCCTCCGCGGCAATGGTTTCTTTGCGGATACGAGAATCCGCAAAGGCCACGTCTTCTGGGATGTTACTGTCCAAATGGTGACATACCATCAACATGTCTAAATGCTCATCGACTGTGTTGTGGGTATAAGGACGAGTCGGATTGGTAGAAGAGGGCAGCACATTCACATTACCGGCCGCACGTATGATGTCTGGAGCGTGCCCGCCACCAGCGCCTTCGGTATGGTAAGTGTGAATAACTCTCTCTTTAAACGCGGCTAACGTGCTGTCGACAAAGCCGGATTCATTCAGCGTGTCCGTGTGGATGGCCACTTGCACATCGTACTTTTCAGCGACGCTCAAACAGCAATCAATCGACGCAGGCGTCGTGCCCCAATCTTCGTGCAATTTTAGGCCACAAGCACCGGCTTCTAGCTGCTCTTCTAGCGCTTCGGGCTGGCTGGCGTTGCCTTTACCAAGAAAACCTAGGTTCATTGGCATGTTGTCGGTAGCTTGGAGCATTTTACCCAAATACCAAGGTCCTGGCGTACAGGTGGTGGCTTTGGTGCCCGTTGCTGGGCCCGTACCGCCGCCAATCATGGTGGTCACGCCAGAGGTCAGCGCTTCTTCAATTTGTTGTGGGCAAATAAAGTGAATGTGAGCGTCGATGCCGCCGGCGGTTAGAATCGAGCCTTCCCCCGCAATCACTTCTGTGCCAGGGCCTATGACAATGTCAACATTGTCTTGTATGTCTGGATTGCCTGCTTTGCCGACTTTAAAAATACGACCTTCCTTGACCCCCACGTCGCCTTTGACAATGCCCCAATGATCAAGCACTAAGGCATTGGTAATCACCAAATCGACCGCCACCTCATTGGTTACTTGGCTTTGCCCCATACCATCTCGGATTACCTTGCCACCGCCGAACTTTACTTCGTCACCATAGGTGGTGAAGTCTTTTTCGACTTGAATCCAGATATCGGTGTCGGCCAAACGAACCCGATCACCTGTGGTTGGGCCGAACATTTGTGCGTAGCCACTTCTGTCTATTTTAACCGCGTCTATTTTAACCGCGTCTAAGTTGGCAGTGTCTGTTTTGCTCATGCTGACGGCTCCGTTTTATTCAGTGTTCCCATTACCTCGCCACGAAAGCCATAAATGGTTTTCGTGCCAGCGTATTCGACCAATTCCACTTCACGGCCTTGGCCGGGTTCAAAGCGTACTGCGGTGCCAGAAGCAATGTTGAGGCGAAATCCTTTGGTAAGATCACGCTCAAAAGACAACGCAGGATTGACTTCATAAAAATGGTAATGGGAGCCAATTTGAACCGGTCGATCGCCGGTGTTTTCGACTCGGATGGTTAAGGTTTTACGGCCTACATTCAGCTCAATATCGCCTGCGGCTACCTGAATTTCACCTGGAATCATGGTGCGTCTCCACATTAGTTAATTGGGTTATGAACCGTGACCAGCTTGGTACCATCGGGGAAGGTTGCTTCGACTTGCACTTCGTGAATTAAATCCACCACTCCTTCCATGACTTGGTCAGCACTGAGCAATGTTTTGCCAAAACTCATTAACTCGGCGACGGTTTTGCCATCGCGAGCGCCTTCAATAATTTCCATGGTGATGTAAGCCATGGCTTCTGGATAATTAAGCTTAAGGCCGCGATTTAAGCGACGTTCTGCTAATAACGCGGCGGTAAAGACGAGTAATTTGTCTTTTTCTCTAGGTAGTAATTCCATTATTCAGCCCTTTTTTCGTTATTCTATGGCGCCTTGATTTTGCTTGTTAGAATCAGGTCGCCCAAATTCTTGGTTCACACGCTTCTTTACCAATAAGCGCTGGACGAATGGCTCGCCAGCATTGGGTAAACAGGCGTTTCATGTGCTCCGAGTCATCATGGAGGCTGCGCACAATGATGTATTCATCCACCAAGGTCGCGCCGCAAAGCGAAACGTGTTTTGTGCAATGGTCACGAAGTGTGTCCATCAGCTCATCATGATTGTCCGTTCGGTCAAAAGGACCTGCAATCATCAGGCCATTTATTGGTTTGTTGGCTAAGCCTGCTTTCGCTTGAAAAATATTGCGACTTTGATCATCGATGATGAAACGCTCGCGCACTTTTAAGCGACCATCCTGACGAATCTCAAAACCTTGTTCAGCGTGTCCATTAGCAAAGCTTTCATTGTTCGCCGGTAACCCAAAGCAGGTCACTTCCCAGCCAATAAATTTGGCGTTGCTGGCTAGGTTGATCTGATTTTCAAGTCGAGTGTGGGCGTTTGGATAGAGGATAGCTTCTTGTGGAAGCCACTCCATCACACTGTCCTTAGGGACGTTTAATTGGGTGATTTGGTGTTGCAGGGTTTTGTCTTCACGGGCGCGATACACACGGCCAGCGCCAGGGGTCGTAATAAGCACATGGGTGTTTTCGGCCAAATTGGCGGTGATGGTCAAGCGGTCGCCAGACACCAAACCACCTGGCGGGTGCAAGAGGTAAACGTGGGCGGTCTCTGGGCCTTCTGGGTAAAAGGGTTTTTGAACGTAAAGTGGTCCCTTGTGGTCGCAGGTTTTCAGGACGGTGCCGCGCGCGGTTTTTTGAAAGCCTAAGGTTAAATACGCATGCCAGTGAGAAGGCGCATTAGACGCTAAAGACGTCTTCTCAGATGGTGCTTCTGACGGCGTTACCAAGGCAAGATTATGATTATTATGCATCTCTTCCTTAACAAAATATCGGCTTGTTCAGCGTACTAGGATTACACCGCTAGATACTGCTTGATCAAGTTGTCATTGAGTTTATCCATTCGGTCTGCTGCGACTATGCGGCCTTTTTCCATTAAACGGAATTCCTTGCCGACCCTTCTTGCAAAGCCAAGTTTCTGCTCGATCAAGATCACGGTCAGGCCTTCTTCGGCGTTTAATTTCAAAATGACATCGCCAATTTGTTTCACAATATTGGGCTGAATGCCTTCGTTTGGCTCGTCTAGAATCAGCACGCTTGGGTCTAATACTAGGGCGCGACCTATGGCTAATTGTTGTTGTTGTCCGCCAGATAGGTCTCCACCACGGCGATGCAACATGTCTTTTAATACCGGAAACAGTTCAAAGATTTTCTCCGGTATGTCGTTTGTTTTGTTTTTGCTTTTCTTGTTCAGTACTGGCAAACCAATGCGTAGGTTTTCTTCCACCGTGAGCATGGGGAAAATATCCCGGCCTTGAGGCACATAACCAATGCCTGAGTAGGCGCGTTTTTCAGCACTTTGCTTATTAAGTGTTACGCCATTCATGGTGATTTCGCCATTACTGATTGGCAACAAGCCCATAATGGTTTTGAGTAAGGTGGTTTTTCCTACGCCATTGCGTCCCATAATGCAGGTGATGGAGCCGGGTTCTATGTCTAAATCCAACCCCCAAAGGATTTGTGTGCCACCGTATAATTGATCAAGGTTTTTGATTGAAATCATAGGGTTACTCCTTCTGTTATCACGTCATCAGTGGCTTCTTGTTCTCCTAAATAGACTTCAATCACATCTTTGTTGCTTTGGATTTGATCCATGGTGCCTTCTGCGAGCACAGACCCTTGGTGCAATACCGTTACTGTTTTGGCGATGCTGCGGACAAACTCCATATCGTGCTCTACGACAATCACGGTACGTTCCCCCGCCAGCGAGGTGAGTAACTCGGCGGTGCGTTCGGTTTCTTGGGGGGTCATTCCCGCGACTGGCTCGTCGATCAATAAAAGCCTAGGATCTGATACAAGTAACATGCCAATTTCGAGCCATTGCTTTTGCCCATGAGACAAAGCCCCCGCCAACATAAAGCGATGTTTGGCAAGGCCGATGATGTGAAGCACATTATCAATGCGGTCAATCTGTGTGGGGGTGAGTCTGGAAAAGAGCGTTGGTAATACGCCTTTATCGGTTTTTAGTGAGAGCTCTAAGTTATCAAACACGGTTTGCTCTTCAAACACAGTGGGCTTTTGGAATTTTCGGCCTATGCCCAATTGCGCGATTTCTGCTTCGTCTTTATTGAGCAGGTTTTGGTTTTGCCCAAAAAATACGCTGCCAGAGTCGCATTGGGTTTTGCCGGTTATGACGTCCATTAGGGTCGTCTTGCCAGCCCCATTGGCCCCGATCAAACAGCGTAACTCGCCATCGTTGATGTAGAGGTTCAAATGGTTTAATGCTTTAAAGCCATCAAAGCTTAAGTTCAAATCTTCGACGTACAAGATCACGTTTTTATCGACGTTGACCTTAGCGTTCGCAGGAGCAAGAAAAGGCCAGACCTGATCAGGACGAAATGTCTCGCGTAAGCTATTTAGGGAATGGTGAAGGGCGCTCATGCGTTAGACTCCTTAGTTGGTTGCGGGCGGCGTTTTTCCATGAGTTGGGTGTATAACCCAACGATGCCTTTGGGCAAATACAGGGTGACTAAAACAAACAGGCCGCCTAGAGCGAACAGCCAAGCTTCTGGTAAAATAGCGGTAAAACGGGTTTTCGCGTAGTTCACTAAAAGCGCGCCTATTACAGCACCAATCAAGGTGCCGCGGCCGCCAACCGCCACCCATATCACCATTTCGATCGAGTTGATTGGGGAAAACTCACCCGGGTTAATAATGCCGACCTGAGGCACATACAGAGCCCCTGCGATACCGGCAATCACCGCAGAAAAAACGAATAACCAGACTTTGTAACGATCGGTTCGATAGCCAATAAAGCGAGCACGAGATTCGGAATCACGTATCGCTAAGACCACCTTGCCAAAGCGGGATGAGAGGATTTTCCGGCTGATCACGAACACCAGAGCCAACATCAAGGCGGTAATGGCAAACAAACTCACTCGGGTGGTGTCGGCTTGCAAACTAAAGCCGACAATGTCTTTGAAATCGGTTAAGCCGTTATTGCCACCAAACCCCATTTCGTTACGGAAGAAAGCTAGCAACAGAGCGTAAGTGAGCGCTTGCGTCATGATTGACAAATACACCCCTGTCACCCGAGAACGAAACGCCAACCAACCAAAAATAAACGCCAATAATCCTGGCACCAGAACCACCATGATCATGGCGAACCAGAATTGGTCCATCCCATGCCAAAACCAAGGCAGCTGTTGCCAGCCTAAAAACACCATGAAATCAGGTAGATCAGGGTTGCCATAAGCGCCACGGTCGCCGATTTGGCGCATTAAATACATTCCCATGGCGTAGCCACCTAAGGCGAAAAACGCCCCATGTCCCAAACTGAGAATGCCGCAATACCCCCAAATGATATCGACGGCCAACGCCAGCATAGCGTAACACAAATACTTGCCCAATAAGGTGATGGAGTAAGTACTTACATGCAAGGCGGAGTCGCTTGTTAGGTAGAGGTTGGACAAACACGCCAGTGCCGTCACTGCTAAGAGGATGATCACAAAGGGCAAGGTGTGTTTGCCTGAAGTACGACCCGCTGAAAAATATTGCGTAATAGAGCTCATTCTGCGGCCCTCCCTTTTTGTGGAAAGAGTCCTTTAGGACGTTTTTGGATGAATAAAATGATGAACACCAACACCAAAATGGTGGATAAAACCGCGCCAGTCATAGGCTCAAGGAACTTGGTGGCAATGCCCAAACTGAAGGCGGCGACTAGGGTGCCGAGCAGGTTGCCCACGCCACCGAAGACAACGACCATAAAGGAATTAATAATGTAATCCTGACCCAGATTCGGCCCCACATTCGTGAGCTGACTCAGCGCCACACCAGCGATGCCTGCGATGCCAGAACCCAGACCAAATGTCATGGCGTCTATCCAATTGGTTTTTACCCCCATGGCTTTGGCCATGTTGCGATTTTGGGAAACCGCGCGCACGTTTAACCCCAGTGAGGTTTTCTTTAGCACCATCACCAGTGCGAAAAAAACCAACAAAGAAAACGCGAGAATGTACAAACGGTTCATGGTTAACGACAGCACAGGGTTAATTTCCCACGAGCCGCTCATCCAACTGGGGGTAGACACTTGGCGGTTTAATGGCGAGAAGATGGTGCGTACCAATTGCTGCAGAATCAAACTGATACCAAAGGTCGCCAGCAAGGTTTCCAGTGGGCGGCCATGCAAATGACGGATGACTAATCGCTCAATTAATATTCCTACCAAAGCAGACACTAAAAATGCCGCCGGAATCGCTACCCAAATGGAATAGTCGATGTAATTTGGCATCATCAATTGCACCACATAGGTGGTGTAGGCACCGAGCATAATCATTTCGCCGTGGGCCATATTGATCACCCCCATGACGCCAAAAGTAATGGCCAGACCAATCGATGCCAGCAATAAAACAGAGCCAAGGCTCAAGCCAAAAAACAGCTGATTCAAAAAGCCAAAGCGTTCTACTCGCTGAGTAATTTTCGTCAACGCAGCCTGTGCAGCGGCTTTTATGTCCGGGTTGTCTTGGTAGGTAAGCTGATTGAGTTTATTGCGCACCGTCGTTTCTAGGCTACCGGATAGGCGCTCAATCGCGGCAATGCGAGTTGAATTTGGTAACTCGGTTTGCAAAGCGGTATTAATCGCCAAAGCCAAGCCCATTTCTTCTTTTACTTTGGTATTTGACTCGCTTGAGTAGAGTCGCTCAAGCGTCGCGACTGTGTCTTCGTCAAGACTGGAAAGCAGCGCTTGAACGGCCCCTCGGCGTACTTCGGCAGAGTGAGAGGTTAGCTGAATGCGGGCGATGGCATTGCGTAAATAGCCCCGCAAACGGTTATTTACTTTGATTTTAGACACCGCTTGCTCGCTAAGATTGGCGATCAATTGTTGGCTAAAAATTCCTCGATAAGCGTCTTGGTTCTCGACTTCAATCCGTTGGACGAGTTGTTTGTTGGCTTTAATGAAGTACAAATCTCCATTCATCATGGTACGAAACAGCGGCAGCATAGACTCATCGCTGTTGGCCTCGATGGCTTTTAACACGGGCAAGAGTTTGCTGTATTTCACTTGAGTCAGTTTCAGCATTAAAGGGGCGAGTGCGGCGGGTGGCTGATTAACAGACAGGCTAGCGGGTGTTGACGATTCTGCGCTATAAGCCTGCAAGGATAAGAGGCCAAAAAGACAGCAGCAAAGTGCAATAAAGTGTCTCAAGGTCATGCTCCATGGAATAAGTAGTGGCAAGGTTTCTTGCTGGTGGGCCTGCTCCTTATTCTTGCGTAATTTCAACAAGAAAGTACGAGTAGAAAAAGGGACTCTCTGCACTGTGTGACAGAGAGTCCATACCACCCTGGGAGAGGTTAGTTATTGGTGTTAAACCGCTTTTTGAAGATCAACCCTGATCATCGACGGTTTAGGAATTGCTTAGTTTTCGCCAGAACATTTCTTCGTTACCGTGTTGTAATGGCCGCAATTGATCGGCGATGTCCAATCGGCAATGACGTTCTTAGAACTTGGCAAATAGTCCGACCAAGAATCCCCAGGAACCGTACTGTCGGTTTCCCAAACGGTTTCAAATTGACCGTCATCTTGGATCTCACCGATAAGAACCGGTTTGCTTAGATAATGGTTTTTATTCATCGTCGCCATACCGCCAGTCAGGTTCGGAAATTTCTGACCTATCATGGCTTTTTCAACCGCATCCACATCCGTTGTTCCGGCTTTCTTCACTGCATCAACCCACATATTGAAACCAATGTAAGTGGCTTCCATAGGGTCGTTTGTGACCGCTTTAGGGTCTTTTTTATAGGCTTTCCATGCTTTGATGAAACGCTCGTTTTCTGGCGTATCGACGCTTTCAAAGTAGTTCCAAGCCGCTAAGTGACCTACTAATGGTTTTGTGTCTAGACCGGATAATTCTTGCTCACCAACCGAGAATGCAACCACAGGAATGTCTTCAGAAGAAATACCTTGGTTGGCTAATTCTTTGTAGAAAGGCACGTTGGCATCACCATTGATGGTAGAAACCACCGCGGTTTTTATGCCTTGGCTACCGAACTTCTTAATTTGCGAGACAATAGATTGCCAGTCAGACTGACCAAATGGGGTGTAATTCACCATGATGTCTTTGGCAGGAACGCCTTTCGATTTTAAATAGGCTTCTAGAATCTTATTTGTAGTACGTGGGTACACATAATCGGTACCGGCCAGAACGAAACGTTTCACACCCAAATCGTTCATTAGGTAATTAACCGCAGGGATCGCCTGTTGGTTTGGCGCCGCTCCAGTGTAAAAGATGTTTTTAGACGACTCTTCCCCTTCGAATTGCACCGGGTAAAACATCAGCCCATTGAGCTCTTGAAGAACAGGAAGCACCGATTTACGAGACACAGACGTCCAGCTACCGAAAATCACATCTACCTTGTCTTTGCTGATCAGCTCGCGGGCTTTCTCCGCAAACAGCGGCCAGTTAGACGCAGGGTCAACCACCACAGGCTCGATCTGTTTGCCAAGCAAACCGCCTTTCGCGTTCTGCTCTTTAATCAGCATCAGAACCGTGTCTTTTAGCGCGCTTTCAGAAATCGCCATGGTGCCAGAAAGAGAATGCAGCACGCCCACTTTGATCGTATCTGCGGCCCATGAAGGCACAGCAACCAGCGTGGCGCCCGTTAATGCTATCGCGGAAACTAACGTCTTAATCTTCATTGTTGAGTCTTCCTATCGGTTATCTTTTAATGAGTAAGCAAACTCAGTATCCATAGAAAACCAAAAGAAATGTATCCGCTGAATGACCCAGAGGGGTACGTCATTTGACGTATAGGTAGGGTGGTCTTTAGGCCAATAACTCATGCCTTTGTGAATACTAGAATCGGTTAAAGTCGAAATGATCGGTGACATTTTATCTTTAAGGCATAACCGAGGCCGGTGGCCGTAAAGCGGCATCAGTTCATAATGAAATGCTATCGAGTGTAAAAACAGGTAGATTAAATGCATTATGATACTAACGCTGGATTTTGATTTTCAGAGGAATTCTATTTTGTACCAACTTTATTATTATCCGAATAATGCGAGTTTAGCCGCGCATTTTTTGCTCTATCACATGGGGCTAGATTACGAGCTGTTATTGGTTGATAGGGACGCTAACTTGCATAAGTCATCGGAGTATTTGACGCTGAATCCAGCGGGTCGTATTCCAACTTTAATTGATGATGGGCAGGCTATTTTTGAAAGTCCAGCCATCTGTATTCACTTGTGTGAGCAGCACCCTGAGCATGAGTTGATACCGGCACTAGGTAGCAAAGAGCGGCCCTTGTTTTTCCAATGGTTGGCTTATTTAAATAACACGCTACAAGCTGAGCTGATGGTGCGATATTACCCTCATCGACACACAACCGATGACAATAGCATACCGAATATCATCGCCGCACAAGATGAACTCATTGCCTCGGCGCTTGGGGTTATTAATGATCAATTGGCGGACAAAGAGTATTTATTGGGCCGTCAGATTAGCGCCTGTGATTTCTTCTTATTCATGTTAGCGGAATGGGCATTGCCGATAGAAAAATCACCAGTCACCTTTCACCATTTAGCCGCCTATTTGAAGCGCTTGAGCTTGCACCCGACGATTAAAGCGGTCTGTGAGATGGAAGAGATAAGCCTTGAGCCATTTGAAATTGGCTGATCAACACCAAGCAAGGGTAAACGCGTCCTAGTGGAGCAAAATAACCCAAAATGTTGAACGGTATTCTCAAGTGGATTATGGCGCTGCTTGAGTTTGTCTTTTGAGTGTGGGTGAGCATTAGGAAGGCTTAAAGCCCTGTCATATCAAGCGGTTGTGTTTTAACCGCCGGTTTGATGTCGGGTCAAAAATACCCTATTGTTCATCTGACTTTTCTCCACCTACCCATCTGCTACTTTGGCGAATACGATTTATGACGACACATAAGACAAAAGGTTTTTCTCCTTCTTGTGATAGAAACAAACAACCGATTCTTGAGCGCCTTTGTGTGCATTTTAAAGCGTGTAAGCACGTGCTTGAGATTGGTTCTGGTACTGGGCAGCATGCGGTGTTTTTTGCTGAGCATTTGCCCCATTTGATGTGGCACACGAGTGATATGCTCGACTACCACGGCAGTATTCAGGCTTGGATGGCGGATGCAAATTTACCGAACCTTGTTGCACCTATTGAGTTTCATTTTGGGAAACAGGCTTGGCCAAGGTTGGATCTAGATGGTGTTTTTACGGCGAATACCACGCACATTATGCCCCGTGATGCGGCTCAATTGATGATGCAAACGATCGCGACCCAGTTAAAATCGGGTGGCGTGTTTTGCCAATACGGGCCGATGAATGTGAATGGAGAATACACCAGTGAAGGGAACCGAGAATTTGACCAGCAGTTACAGCAAAGTGGCTGTGGCGGTATCCGTGATCTGGCCGAGTTGGTTGAATGGGCCGAGGGTATGGAGTTAACAGAACAGATAGCCATGCCTGCGAATAACTTCTTGCTGGTCTGGAAAGTGCGTTAATTTGAGTCAAAAACGCAAAGAATGAAGGCACCAATAAGCAAAAGATCAACAAGCCCTGCGTTATGTTTTTACTGTGTTGTAGACACTATAGGTTAGCGAGGGGCTTAGTTTTTTACGCTTAATCAGGTGTTACTCTGCGTATTTATCCGCCGCCCCCGGCTAGGTTTACTCTTCTTAGAATGGTGCTACTTCGTCATAAGCGACTTGTGGCGTTGACCAGCGCTGGCGTGGGTCTAGGGTGGTTTGTGCGCCCGCTAATGGAATCTGCCCACGATCACCGTACAGCCAAAGAACAAAGTTTGTGCGAGTCCCGCTGGTGATAGGGTGAGCCGCGTGGGGAACATTTCCACGGTGCAACATGGCAACGCCAGGTTGGAACCTAAGTTGGTTCGTTTTGCCCGTTGCCGTATCGTAAAAATCGACTTCAGACCCAGTATAGGTCTCTCCTGGTAAGTTCAGGTTTACGTTCAGTGTTGCCGCAGACGCGTCCGTATGAGGTCGAAGTGATGTGTCCATACCGGCTTGATATTGGATGGAAAAACCAAATGTTTGAGTGTCATAACCGACTATTTCAGGAAACAAAAGTCGTGCGATTGGTCGCATGTAGCGATCAAGCAGTTCCCGATAAAATGTCTGGAAATTTGGGGCCGCAAGAAAGCCTTCTGAGCGTGGGTCGAGCATAGCGCCATGACGATTCAGTGCGATGCCATAAGGTGCGCGCATAGGAATTTTGGCGTCTGCGATATTTTCTAAGTAATCTCGTAATTCTGCGAGGCGCTCAGGATCAAAGAACTGGCACATGAACACATTCACAGAGACTTCTCTTGCACTGCGGATTCTTTGCTCGGGTCTTGCCATGCTTGTTCAACCGCATCGCGTAGGTTTTTATCCAGTAGCGAGGCGTCAGGAATAAACAGAGAGTCTTGGTGGTTATTTTCCCACTCTTGCCACGCTTCACTAAGCAGGCTGTTATTGCGGTTCCAAAACTGTTGGACAGATGGCGCACGGTTTAACGTTGCCTCTCGTGAAGGCAAATCCAAGGCGCGAGCGCGTTCTAATGAACTCACTGGGTTTGTTTGGTTAAAAGTAGCGGTATTGTTCATGTCGCTGTCTCCTGAAATGCAGCTAAGTCGTTTTGACTTTGATAATGGGGCCAATTTATTACATCTTACTTTGTAGATAAACGGGCCTTATAAAGAGACAGAATTAAGTATTTCTATATAATCTCAATGTGACCTACCCCTGCTCAGAGACGTTTGTCTGTGTGAGAAAGAAAAGGGGAACCTCAGTTAAGATGAGGGCTACAGTTTGAAAGGAGGTTTCTCACTGTCATTAAGCTGGTTAGAAACATGGGCGAAAGTGCTTAGCATAAGAGCGCTTTTTATGGCGTGGTGAGTGCTTAAAAAAGCCTTTTAGATCAATCCTAAAAGGCTTTTTGGTTTGCTGTATTAATGCTTTTTGAGCTACATAGCGGCTTTGAAAATAGCCACCACGTCTTCATGGCTTGGTTGGATTGGGTTGGTAAGCCCACAAGCGTCTTTCATGGCGTTGTCAGCCAGAGTACTAAAGTCTTCTTCTTTTGCGCCAAGCTCGGTTAAGCCAGCTGGGATGTTAACGCTTTGAGACAGTTTAACAATCGCTGCAATGGCGGCATCCGCGCCTTCTTTATCGCTTAATCCGTTTACTTCTTGGCCCAATGCTTTGGCGATATCTTTTAAGCGTGGAGCGGCCACTTGAGCGTTATAGCGTTGTACATGAGGCAGCAATACTGCGTTACACACACCGTGTGGCAAGTCATAAAAACCGCCCAATTGGTGAGCCATAGCATGCACATAGCCTAACGATGCATTGTTAAACGCCATGCCTGCTAAGAATTGCGCATAGGCCATTTTGTCGCGTGCTTCCATGTTAGTGCCGTTATGCACCGCTTCGTGTAAATGGTCACGGATCAGTTCAATGGCCTTGATGGCGCAGGCGTCTGTGATTGGGTCCGCGGCGGTAGACACATAGGCTTCAATGGCGTGTGTAAGTGCGTCCATACCGGTTGCAGCGGTCAAAGATGCTGGCATGCCTGCCATGAGTCGAGGATCGTTTACCGATAAAATCGGCGTTACGTTTTGATCCACAATGGCCATTTTTATGTGGCGATCTTGGTCCGTGATGATACAAAAGCGCGTCATTTCAGAGGCGGTGCCCGCCGTGGTGTTAATGCCAATCAAAGGCAGTTGTGGTTTCTTAGACACATCCACGCCTTCGTAGTCGCTAATATGACCGCCATTGGTCGCAACAAGGGCGATGCCTTTGGCGCAATCATGGGCAGAGCCGCCGCCTAAAGAGATCACACAGTCACATTGATGAGTGTGTAACACGTCTAGGCCTGCGTTAACGTTGTTGACTGTCGGGTTGGGTTGAACACCATCAAAAATCAAGCTTTGTATGCCGCGAGCTTGCAACAAACCTTTTAGCTCATCAGCGACACCTAGCTTTGTCATTCCTGGATCAGTAACAATCAAAGCTTGCTTAAATCCAAGGTTTTCGATTTGTACGATGGCGTCATTAAGAGCGCCTTCGCCCATGATGTTGACCGCTGGAATGTAGAATGTGCTACTCATGACATTATCCTTATGATTAGTGATGGATGTTGTAAACCATGACTTCATTTTGGCACTTTTCATTTGTGTTCGATTTGACTTAACGCAAGCTTTTGTAGAATGGAAGCGACTTTGTTTGATGCTAATTAATGCGCGACGGCTTTTAGCATGGGGATGCATTTTAACGCCGCCTCTCGATCTTGGCTGACGTAGGCGCTGCTAATGGCGCCTTCTTTTAACAGGCAGATTAGGTCGACAAAAGACGCATCTTGGTTGCTCAATGCTTGTTGAATGAGGTGGCGAACCTGTTCTTTATGCTGGCGGCAATATTGAGAAATAGCACAGTCTTCATCGCTGAATTCGGCGCATGTGTTGATGAAAAAGCAGCCTCGAAATGAGTCTAACTCAGGAACTTTGTCGTGAAACCAATCGTTTAACCCATGAAACAACTTGTCTATCACGTCATGGTCATTTTTGGCACCGTCTAGCAGGTTCGTTAACCATTGAAGAAAACGCTGGTTTCTTGCTTCTAGAGTGGCTAATGCCAATGCCTCTTTGCCGGCAAAATGATGGTAGAGGGTTTTTTTGGCAATGCCGGACACACTAAGAATCTCGTTGATGCCGATAGAGTGGATGCTGTTTCGGTAAAACAGCGTCAGAGCGGTTTCGATAAGGGTTTGGCGTTTGCTGTTCATTGTGACTCCTCTTGAAGCCTTATAGTGGCAAAAGTAGACTGAAGTGTCTACTTTTCGTGGTGTAGGTCTTTTTCTGCTTTTGGTGATTTTTATCAAGAAAATTAATTGCGTTGATCCTCATTGCTTGTGGATTTATCACTGCTCAAATTGTCGCTCTGTGGTAAGGTTTCGGCTATTCAAAGCGTGAGGGCGAATTGGCCGCAGCGCACAGACATTAGTGACCTATTTAGAAGGAAGTGGTTGTGTCCGACACTCAATCGATAGAAATCAGTAAATTAGAAAAATTGCGTACTGCTTGGTTGCCTGCGGTCGAATTTTTGTTTGGGGAAGCCGCACCAGAAGCGGAGTTTGTTGGTTTTGAAATGAACGCCAATTCGGCAAAACCAGTGGCTTTGTTTGACAATGAGAAGGCACCATACCAATACAAGATTCAGATGCCAGCCCGTAGTTTTAGCAATGACGTGATGTTATTGGCAGATGTGATTCAAGAAATGGTCCGTGGCTTATTTCCGGCGGGTGAAAAAGATCATCAAACTACCTCACTTTGTGAAGGCACTGTGGTTTACGGGGCTATCATGGCGATTAAGCAGGTGTTTGGTGAAGAGTCTGTGGATTCTTACTTGAATGCGCTGCGCGAAAATGTGCCTGCTTATTACGATGCTTTTTCCTATGTTGCCGTGTTGTTAACAGAAGACCCTCAAGCCATTAAAAAGCTGCGTTCTGTTCAACCACTTTTATATAAGGTGAAAAAAGAGGACTTCGACACCGCGAATGTTGAGATTAACCGTAAGGTGAAGGATATTCTGCTGCTGACGTTCCGCGCTTAATAAGCGTATTAGGCCTAGCGCTTAGATAGGATGTTGAACACACTCTAAGCAAAACGAAAAAGCCGTGTCGAGACACGGCTTTTTTATGACTTATTGTCGAGCTAATGAGGTTTGTCAGTAGCCAATAGGAGTCACTCAATAAGCAGACTGAGTGACTCTTCCTCGTTATTCTGGTTTTAGTTCAGTCAGTTCTTCACTGAACCAAATTTTACGTTTGAAGCGAGGGTTTTTCGACGACATATCGATCTTGTATGGGTTTGGCTCATGCGTTTGAGGCAACTCTAGAATGTTGCACAGCTCTTGTGCCAACCATTTCTCAACTTTTAGCACGACCATTTTTTTACGTAGACGGCCTTGCTCGTCACGGTTCAAAATAGTCGGCAATGTATTCAGCGTTAGAATCTCACCCAATGCCGGGTGCGCCATACGCTCACGTCCTTCATCGCTGGCATAAAAATGCGAGACGGCGAAGACCATACGTTGAGGGTTGATTTGTTGTAAAAACTGACACGATTTCACCACGGTAGAACCAGTACGCACCATGTCGTCAAACAACACAATGCTGGCGCCGTCTAGGCCGTCGAACGTGTGCTCACTTTCTTTGTGTAGGGTGATTTCTACTTTACGCTCATCAGTACGCTCTTTGTCGAGCATAATGAATTTGGCTTTGCTCAGACCAAGCGTATTGAACATCTCTTTAACGAAGTCGCGAGCGCCTTTATCTGGAGCACAAAGTACCAAGCCTTCGCCATCTTTGCCGTAATGCAAAATGTCTGAATTCAGCAAATAGTGCGCGTAAATTTCATAAGGGATTAGGTTATGGAAATCGCCTTCAAAGACTTCATTAAAGATCTTTTGTACGGAATCTGAATGGTTATGGATCGTCATGACGGTATCGACGCCAGACAGTTTTAGCATTTGTGCGTAAAGCTTCGCAGTGAAGGGTTGGCCATCGAACTTTTTAATGTCTTTCACATCGCGTTCGAAGCTGGTTTCACCTAGGCTTTTGTGAGGTCCGCGATCCTGTGCGCTGTAGAACAAATCTGGTTCTACTAGGATGACACGGGCGGCGCCGTTTTCTTTCGCTGCTCTGGCGATAATGAAATTCGACATAGCAAGTTCTTGGCGAGTTTTCACATGGCTGCCAGTACTGACAATAATGACAGACTTGCCTTTAAGTTTACGGCCTATATTTTCAAAATCTGTCTCGTCAGAAATGAAACGCGGACAGAACTCAGAGTTCATGAATTGCTTCATGCTGATCAAGTCAGCAATGTCATCGTATTGGCCCATAGCATAGGCGATATCAATAGCAAATGGATTATCGGAAGAGTTACTAACGACTACAACGTTAGCTGGCTGACCGGTCGACAAAGTCATGAAAGATCCTTAACTAGAGGGGGTATGGGGATGAGCCAATTTTAATACTTGTCGGCTTATTGCGATAGGGTCGATGGAGATAAATCGCACATTAGTTTTAAGATAGATGATAACTGATTCTTATTCGTAAAAAAGAACTGTGTCGTTTCGGTTTTTATTCTTGCTTTTAAGCTGGGTATTCATTCCGCTCTTCGTTTTTTGTGTTTTTCCTAAACGGTTTGGAAAGTATTGGAAAGGCAATGTTGAATTTTTAGCAAAGTAAGCCGCACAGTGGCGACTCACTTCATCATGGACGGGACGCTCCTAGACACCTAATAAGGCGAACACCGAGTGAATAATAGGTGTCTTTTGAAGTCTCTTTGACTAACCGCCACAGGCTTGATAGCAACTTGGGGTCCGCGGACACACAGACCCTCTTGAGCAGATTAGCCTAGCGTCGTTATCTATGCCTCGTTCGATCCAGTTAATGTTAAGGATTTTTGCCACGCTCATCAGGTCTTTCTTCATGGCGTTGGGAATGGCCGATGTGCCGCCGCCACTAAAGCAGGCCTGTTTGAGCTCTTGAGCAATGGCGATAGCGTCTTTGCCTTGCGCCGTAATCGCTGGGTTCAAATCGATGCCAGAACAGAGAACGTGACTGCTGCCAGTCAGGTCTTGTACCTTGATGGATTCACAGGCATAGATACGCGGCTCGTCTCCCACGTTTAAAATGGAAATCTGCGCTGAAGTCCCCGTGGTCGGCGCGGTAATCATCCGAAATACAGCCCAGTTCTGACAAGGGTCTTCGACCAAACTCATGTTTCCCCAGGGCAAAGGAATGCCATTTCCGCGATAAACCGCTTTTAGTTTGCCCGGTGCAAAGGCATCAAAATAATGCCAATGGGGGTAGGGCGACACCGCGGTCATGCGGCGCATGGCCACCGACTCAGAGACACCAGCCAATTTTGCCGTGTTAATTTCGTAACCATTTCGGTCAAGCATTTGCCGAAAGGGTACTTTAGGACACAGTAAGGCGCCGGCAAAAAAACTGCACTCAAAATCCCGCCACGCATAGAGGATATCTTGCGCATCCATACCTGAGGTTTGTACTCGCGAATTGGGCGCTTGCAGAGGGGATATTTCATTACGTCCGGTCACTAAAACGTTTCTCATGCCGTCTTTATCGTGCAATACCGCATGACCAATATGCACCGCGAGATTGTACTTTAGTCGTTGTGGCTGGGACTTCATTATCTGATTGATGTAGATCTGGTTTGGGGGCTCAAAAAACGAGGTAACGACATGTTGCTCGTTGATTCCCATGCTCTCTAATACTGACAAAGGGGTTTTGCGGAACCATTTGATCTGCAACCCCATCTGCTTGGTGATGGCGACTATGTCGTCGAGGCTGAGAGGTAAGCGTTTTAACCCCACTTCTTCTGCTGCTCGTTCTAAATCTGGGAAATGATTTTGATGATGTTCTTGGTGGGCACGAATCAAAAGATGGGCGAATTGACGACCGCTGGTGCCGGTTTGAGACAGCATTTCAGGAATGGCAATTTGCAGGATCTCTTTTGAGAACAAGAAGTTTGGCTCCAGCGCCATGCCATTAATGCCACCACCGGACCCTTTTTGCGGAACGATCGCGTCTTCTTCTGGAATGTCGTCTAAAAACCAATCGATGTTTTTCTGAAAAACACTGGCAATAATCTCCAATACTTCTTCACTGGGAACGCGTTTACCGCGTTCTATCATGGACAAATAAGAGACAGACGGCGCGTATTCCGCGTTCACTTTTACGCATCTTGCAGACAGGTCTTCCATCGTCAAACGGTTGCGTTTTCTGAGGTTGCGGATCTTAGTACCCAAAAAATGGGCTTTACGGATAAGGCTATTTTTATTTTTCATTTTTGTAAAATTTACACTGTGTAATTCTTATTGTGAAATTTTAATTTAGTTTGTCATAGACTAAAAATCAAGCAATCGGAACTTGTTACCGACATCCCGACAAGACAGGCAGATGAGAAAAGGAAAGTAAGATGAAGCAATCACACAATAAAAATACTGCAATGCAAGATGGGTTAGACCTGTTCGTAAATGATGATTTCCGTCGCTTTCTTGATAACGATGTCTTGCCACTGCATGGCTTAGAGACTGAGACATTTTGGCGTGACCTTAAGCAGTTGATCTGCGACCTAGCACCTGTCAATCGCCAGTTGCTCGCCACGCGAACTCGCCTGCAACAGCAAATTGACCAGTGGCATAAAGAACAACAAGGTCAGCCAATGGACATGGCGGAGTACGAGTCTTTTCTCAGAGACATTGGCTACATAGTAAAAGCAGGTGGTGATGTCACTGTAAGCACTGACCATGTGGACGACGAGATCGCGCAGTTAGCAGGCCCTCAATTGGTTGTACCGCTTAAAAATGCTCGCTTTGCGTTGAACGCAGTAAACGCTCGTTGGGGCAGTATGTACGACGCTTTTTACGGCACCGATGTCATTGAACGCGGCGAACTCGATCTGGCTGGTGGGCATAATGCACAGCGCGGTCAACAGGTTATCGCGAAAGCAAAAGACTTTTTGGATGAGATCTTCCCATTAGACCAAGGTTCTCATCATGATGTGACCAGCTATGTTGTTTACTACCATCATCTGTTGGCCTTTTTCGCCGATGGCCGTCAAACCGGACTGAAAAAACCTTGCCAGTTCGTTGCTATTAATGGGCAAAAAGCCGACCCAGAGTCGCTTTTGCTGAAAAACAATGGCCTGCATGTGGAGATCAAATTCGATCGTAATGGCAAAAATGGCATAAGCGACAAGGCCAATATTGATGACATCCTCATTGAGTCTGCGCTGACCACCATTATGGACTGTGAAGATTCTGTTGCCGCGGTGGACGCCGAGGACAAATTAGAGGTTTACCAGAACTGGTTAGGCTTGATGCAAGGCACCTTGGAAACAAGCTTTGAAAAAGACGGTGAAACCCACACACGCAGGATGAATCCAGATCGTATTTTTTCTGACTTAGACGGTGAGGTGTATCGAGTTTCAGGTCGTTCTTTGATGTTGATTCGAAATGTCGGGCATTTGATGGAATCGGATTTGATCCAAGATTCAAAGGGAGATTTTGTACCAGAAGGCATCATAGATGCCGTGGTAACTGCCCTGATTGGTGCCTTGGATTTGCAGCGTGAAACAGGCCTTAGCAATAGCCGCACCGGCAGCATTTACATTGTAAAACCGAAAATGCACGGACCCGAAGAAGTGGCTTTTAGTTGCGAGTTGTTTGCCCGTGTTGAGCAACTTTTGGGTTTGGCGAAGAACACATTGAAGATTGGCATTATGGATGAAGAGCGCCGTACAACGCTGAATCTAAAAGAGTGTATTCGCATGGCGCAAGAACGTGTGGTGTTTATTAACACCGGCTTCTTAGATCGTACCGGTGACGAAATACACACCAGTATGCAGGCCGGGGCGTTTTTGCCCAAAGATCAGATTAAACAGCAAGTGTGGATAGACGCGTACGAGAATCGCAATGTCGATGTTGGCTTGCAGTGCGGTTTGCAAGGTCGAGCACAGATAGGCAAAGGCATGTGGGCGATGCCAGATGAGATGGCGATGATGATGAAAACCAAAATCGCACACCCTCAAGCCGGCGCTAATACCGCTTGGGTACCGTCGCCAACTGCGGCAACACTGCACGCTCTGCATTATCACCAAGTTGATGTGTTTGCTGAGCAAGAGTGCATCAAACAGCGGACGCCAGTGACCTTTACGGATTTGCTGCGAATTCCCATTATTCAACCGGGGCAGGCCTTGTCTGCCGAGATTATTCAACGCGAAATTGAGAACAATGTTCAAGGGTTGTTGGGGTATGTCGTGCGCTGGGTTGAAGCGGGCGTTGGTTGCTCAAAAGTGCCCGATATTAACAATACGGCGCTCATGGAAGACCGCGCGACATTGCGTATTTCTAGCCAGCATTTGGCGAATTGGTTACTGCACGGCATTTGTAATAAAAGCCAGGTGATGGATGTGATGGAACGCATGGCCAAGGTAGTGGATGAACAAAATAAAACCACCGCAGGCTATCAGCCAATGGCGCCAGAAGGCAAGACCGCGAGTGAGCAGGCAAGTTTCGCTTTCAAGGCCGCACAGGATTTGATTTTCAACGGTGTTGAGCAGCCAAGCGGTTACACCGAGCCGCTTTTGCATACCTACCGAGTAAGGGCAAAAGCCGCTGCGAAGCAGTAGTGTACAAAGATGAATTTGATTGATTTAAACGATGTTGGCAGTCGCCAAAGAGACTAAAAACCTAACCCTAAATAAGAGAGCTTAACCATGCAAACTTACAAAAACAAAACTCAGCAGGCAGCACAAACTATTCAGCAACAAGGCACATGGGGGGCGATTAACCCTGAAAATGTGGCCAGAATGCAATTGCAGAATCGTTTTACCAGTGGTTTAGACATTGCAAAATACACGGCTAAGATCATGCGTGAAGACATGGCAAGTTACGATAAAGACGCGGCCAATTACACTCAGTCTTTGGGGTGCTGGCATGGTTTTATCGGCCAACAAAAAATGATCTCTATTAAGAAGCACTTTGGTACGACGCGCAGTCGTTACCTGTATCTATCTGGTTGGATGGTGGCGGCCATGCGTTCTGAATTTGGGCCTTTACCTGATCAGTCTATGCATGAAAAAACGTCTGTGCCGGCCTTGATCGAAGAGCTTTATACCTTTTTGAAGCAAGCGGATGCTCGTGAGCTACAGCATTTATTTAAAGAAATGGACGAGGCTCGTGCCGCCGGTGATCAGGTGCGTGAGCAGGCGGCGCAAACGCAAATTGATAATTTTGAAACCCATGTAGTGCCTATTATCGCCGATATAGATGCAGGTTTTGGTAATGAAGAAGCGACCTACTTGCTAGCGAAAAAAATGATCGAAGCGGGCGCATGTTGTATTCAGATCGAGAATCAGGTGTCTGATGCCAAACAGTGTGGTCACCAAGATGGCAAGGTAACCGTGCCTCATGAGGACTTCTTAGCGAAAATTAACGCGGTACGCTATGCCTTTATGGAGTTGGGCGTTGACGATGGTGTGATCGTTGCTCGTACGGATTCATTAGGGGCAGGCTTAACGCAAAAAATCCCAGTGTCTCGTGAGCCAGGTGATTTGGCGGATCAATACAATGCCTACCTAGATGGGGAAGAAGTGAACTCATTGGCTGACATGCAATCGGGTGATATGGCGATTAAACAAGGCGATCGTTTGATCAAACCGACCCGTTTGCCAAATGGTTTAGTACGCTTTAAAGCGGATACTGGTGCAGATCGTGTGGTATTGGATTGTATTACGTCGTTGCAAAATGGTGCGGATCTGTTGTGGATCGAAACGGAAAAGCCTCATATCGGCCAAATAGCTGAGTTGGTAAACCGTATCCGTGATGTCGTGCCTAATGCCAAATTGGTTTACAACAACAGCCCATCGTTTAACTGGACGTTAAACTTCCGTCAGCAAGTATTTGATGCTTGGTTGGAAGAAGGTAAAAACACGGCCGATTACCAGCGTGATCAGTTGATGTCTTCTCAATACGATGGCACAGAATTGGCGGATGAAGCGGATGAGCGTATTCGTTGCTTCCAAAGAGACGCCGCGCAGCAAGCGGGTATTTTCCATCATTTGATTACCTTGCCGACTTACCATACCGCGGCCTTGTCTACTGACAATTTAGCGAAAGACTACTTTGGCGAGCAAGGCATGTTGGGTTACGTGAAAGAAGTGCAGCGCAAAGAAATTCGTCAAGGTCTGGCCTGTGTGAAGCATCAGGACATGTCTGGCTCAAACATAGGCGATGACCATAAAGAGTACTTCTCTGGTGCACAAGCGCTAAAAGCATCAGGCAAAGACAATACGATGAATCAGTTCGCCGTATCTTCTTAAGGAAATCTTAAGAAGCTGAGTTCTGTAAAGAGATCTTAGAATGATGTTGTTCTAAAAAGATCCTAATAAAGAGTTTCCTTAATAGACCTTTGTAAGGCCAGCAATGATGTGATTGCTGGCCTTTTTTTGTCTATTAAATAGTTTAATTCGAATGTCTTTAATACTTTGTTTGCCTTTCCTCTTTAAGCTACTTAGCATTGCGCCTATCTGTTTTATAGGAGCAATGTGGTGGACGTAACACAGAATAGATTGAAAACAGCGACCATTGTCTCAGCCATTACTATGGTGCTGACAGGCTGCTCTTTATTCTCAAACAATGGATACCAAGGTGGCGATCATCGTGGCGGTGGGCCTACGGGGCCATTAACGGGCACGGAAATAGCTAACAAAATAGACCCTGAAGACCTAAAAGCCGAGCAAGACGAAAACGCCCCTTATGTTGGCGGTGATCATCGTGGTGGAGGCCCAACGGGACCTTTATCTGGTGTAGCAACCGACAGCGCAGCGAGCTCTGAGGAAAAAGCGACTCAAACCTCTTCTATTGCAGAAAACTCGGCGAGCGTGGAACAAAGCAGTGATCTTCAAGAAAGCTCAGAAACTGGCGCAGACGAAGAAGTGTACTTAGGCGGAGATCATAGGGGCGGCGGTTCTGTGGTGCCTTGATCGAGTCAATGGTGCAGCATTGTCTAATAAAAAACCTGAGCGTTGGGCAACCATACTCAGGTTTTTTTATGGAAGTTAGGACACCTTGTTAGGCGATGACATAGTGTGTTCATTAAAGTGTCATCGATTCTGTGTATTTTGATGGGATAGCAATTAACCGTCTACGATGTTCGCATTTGAAGGATACACAAGATGAAATATAACGCTTTGCTCGTCGGCTTAGTGTCCGCTGGTGTGTTAGCTGGTTGCACTAGCACAATGACAAAAACAGCCGATACGAGTTTTACCACGTCTTTTCCACAAGAGGGCAGTCCGCTGCCTTATCGGGTTTTACGCAACGACTTATTGGATGCAAGAAGCGGTAAAGTATTTGACATTCGTAACGGTGGCTACGGTTCGGCAATGACAGGGAACCCTCATCATGCCAATCAGTTTTATGCGTTAACAGATCGTGGCCCAAATGCCGCTTTTACTGGTGATCTAGGGAAAGGAAAGATGTTCCCTGTAGCGGATTACACGCCTCGTATTGGTTTGTTTGAAGTGATGCCAAATGGCGTGATTAAGCAGCGTAAAGATATCCTATTGAAACGCCCAGACGGTACCTTGATAAGCGGTTTGCCCAATTCATCCGCGTTAGGCGGAACGGGAGAAACGCCATACGATGCCAAAGGCAATGCCATCTTGGAGAACCCCAACAAGCCATACAATAAAGTCAGCAATCCCATTAAGTTGGATGATTACGGTCTTGATGGGGAAGGGTTGGTTGCGCTAAAAGATGGCACCTTTTGGGTGAGTGATGAATATGGCCCACACATAGTTCATTTCGATGCTAATGGCGTTGAAATGGGTCGTATAAACGCCTTTAAAAACGACAGCAGGGACCGTTTCCATTTGCCTGCAGTATTCCAATATCGTCGCGCGAACCGTGGTATGGAAGGTTTAGCCATTACACCAGATGAAAAGACGCTGGTGGGCATTATGCAATCGACTTTAGCGAATCCGAATAAAGCCGCGCAAAAAGGGGATTTAACGCGTCTGGTCAGTATTCGATTAGACAATGGCCAATCTGAGCAGTATTTGTATCGCCAAGAGAAAAAGCAAAATTCGAACTCTGAGCTAGCCGCGCTCAACAGTCATGAGTTTTTAGTGGATGAACGTGATGGTGGTTTTTTACTTGGCGGATTAGATGGCGACGCTAACCCGAATGTTCAAAAGCATATTTACCGCATCGACCTTACGACAGGCACACCATTGTCTAGCGTCCCTTTATCGTCTTCTATTACACGTGACCCTCGCCATGGGTTGATGATAGACGGATTGACCCTAGAGCAATTTGTAGAGAAAAAAGGCTGGGCAGCATTGGCCGAAAAAGGCATGAAACCGGTTGAGAAAACCTTGGTGGTAGATGTGGTGAAAGCCGTGAATTACCCACACGATAAAATGGAAGGCCTATGGGTGATTGATTCACACCATTTGGGCATTTTAAACGATGACGACTTTGCGACCTGGTCTACAAAAGGTAAGTTAGAGCAAAAATACCTTGATAAACAGCAAGTGGATGGCAACCGCCTGTACATAATTGATACCGACTTGTTTGCTACAGAGTAGGCTTGTTCTCTGATTTTGAGAACTTTTGTCAGAAATTTTGCGTTTTTTAGTGATCATTGAGGATACCGTGAGACAATTTGCTTGGTCTTATTTACGGCTAGCCTCAAGAAGCTTTAGACTCGTCTTTATTATTGGTGAAGAGGAGCTTTTTATGAAATCAGCAAAACGAATGATGAAAGCGATGGTGTTAGCGTCCTTGTTAGTCGGGTTAACCGCGTGTGTGTTTATGCCGCATGGACATCATGGCGGTGGGCACGGTGGTCGAGTACATAGCCGGTAATCAAAAAAAGCGCAGCGGCGCTTTTTTTTGTGTCTAGGGTTTGGGGTTATTCGTATTCGACCTTTATGATTTAATAGATTGTTTTTTATCAAGAAAAATGGACAAATCAGTATTAATTACGCGCCAAAACAGAAGAAAATCCTCAACTATTTTTAGCTTTATGGTAGATTGAAGCAATACAACAGAGTTCGGACCATTATTCGAATAATAACATCACTTAAGATAGATTTGTGGTCGGCACAAATCGCGCTTTTAGGGAGCCAAATATGCGTTTTAAGCACACTAGACTTTTAGCTAGCTCGATTCTACTTGGAGCTATGACAACTCATGCGATGGCCGCAGAATTTAAAGTCCCAGTTTCATACGAAATTATGTACGTTGACCTTAAAGACACCAGTAAATTTGGTTCTGATTTTGATATTAAACTTGATAAAGGTCATCACCAAGTTGTTGTTCGTTATAACCAAAACATCCGCAATAGCGACGATTTGAATCTATACAGATCAGAGCCTATCATCATCGATTTTGATGTAGAGCAAGACACCAAGCTTGAGCTTAAAGCGCCTTTTATCCGCAAAGATCAACAAGCATCGGACTACGCAGACAAACCTACCTTTACTATTGTAGATGCAAAAACTGGCAGCAAATATGATTACACAGATCAGATGCTACCGATGAAACCGGGCTTTCAACCAACACGAAATTACCTAGAAGAAATTAAAGTCTTCACAGGTGTGAAAGCCGCGAATGCCGCGAGCTCTGCAGCGACTTACGCACCAACACCACCACCAAAAGAAGTGGCTGAAACCAATGAGTTCCAGATGATGCAGTTCTGGTTTAATAAATCTGACGCGGCAACGCGCAAAGATTTCCGCATCTGGATGGTAGATAATACGCATCAACCAAAAGCGAAAAACACACAATTTGAAATGCTGACATTCTGGTTCAATAAAGCCACGCCAACTGAGCGTAAAGCCTTCCAAGTTTGGTTAGTTCAGTAATTTTGTAGCCTTATAGATGTAAAAAAACCTGCCAGAGAGCAGGTTTTTTTTCGTTTGGAGATTATTTATACCGCTTTGACGGATGTTTGTGTTACTCGACTTTTAGTAAATTGCTTATTAATCCATAGGGCAAAAAGCATGATTGCGCCGCCAATTGAAAGACGTATTAGGTCAGCGTCACGATTCCAAAATATCAGGTTGACTAGGATGCCGGCAGGTATGAGCAGATTGTTAGAAATAGCAAGAGTACCAATGTTCACCAGTGTTGCGCCGCGATTCCAAGCAAAATATCCCACCCCAGAAGCAATAATACCAAGGTAGGTTAATATGCCCCACTGTAATGGTGTTGTTGGTAATTTATCTAAGTCTCCTAGTAACAAAAAGCATGGCGTAACGACTATTAATGCGCCAATAAAGAACCAGCCAAATATGGCTCTTTGGGGCAAATCGATGGTGCTTTTTGCCATTATCCGTTTATAACCCACTTGACCAACAGCAAAGCAAATATTGGCACCTTGGACAATCAGAAAGCCTTTGATAAAGCCTTCATCCACACCTTGGTAGCGAATAGCGACAGCGCCTAAGACAGCAACGCCAGCACTAAAAATAAAGCCTGGGTTAAATTGTTTAGCGAATAGACCATTGATCAATGTCACATAGATAGGCGTCAAAACACTAAAGAGTAATACTTCTGGCACGGATAGATATAAAAAGGATTGGTAATAAAAGCCATACATAATGCCCAATTGAAAGGCACCACATAGCATCAGTAACAAGGCGGTTTTAGCTTCTATTTGACGCCATTTTAAGAAGGGTAAAAAGACGAGAGTGGCGAGGGCGACGCGCATTAATACCGAGAACCAAGCATCCACTTGCCCCGCTAGGTAAACGCCGATCAGGCTAAATGAGAATGCCCATAAAAAAGTGACGGCAATAAGTATTGACATGGTTAAATTCCAGAAAGTTCATCAAAAGTGACGCTAAGTTTAACGACTTTGATAATTTTGGTAAATCTGTTTACCAAAAATAAAATTCAGGTTTACTAATGTGGTTTTTTTAGCAGTGTCATTGTTTAGCCGTATAAAACCATAATGGTGATGGGGTGAGTAACGAGTTAGGACGGCTAAAGAGTTGTTTTTTATTGATCTAGATTCAGGTTTTGTTGTGCTTGTCGGCTTGCCTCCGGAAAACCTTGATCTAGATTAAGATTTATTCTCATCAGACTTGTTACCTTGCTGGTCATTGATATTTCGTTTGACCAAAAAAGGAATCTGATGATGAAAGCATTTATCCCTGTTGCCCTTGTTTCTGCTCTTTGCTCTTCTGTTGTGCTTGCTCATAATGAAGGCGATTTTTTCGTCCGTGGTGGTGCCGCGATTGTGATGCCGAATGAGAGCAGTGATGACGTTGGTGGTAATGAGCTGAAAATTGATGACGACACTCAATTAGCGGCGACCTTTACTTACATGGCAACAGACAATATTGGTGTTGAGCTGTTGTTAGCGACCCCTTTTACTCATGACGTTAAGCTTGACGGTGATAAAGTTGCCGAGGTGTCTCAATTGCCACCGTCTTTGATGGTGCAATATTATTTTGCTCAAGCGAACAGCAAAATTCGCCCTTATGTTGGTGCTGGTGTGAATTACACTTTTTTCTTTGATGAAAAAGGCAAAGGGGCTTTGTCTGGAACAGATGTTAGCGTAGATGACTCAATGGGTTGGACGGTTCAAGCAGGGGTGGATGCAAAATTTGCAGAAAACTGGTTTGCGAATGCGTCAATTTGGTACATGGACATTGATACCGATGTACGTACTGCCATAGGAACTATCCATACAGAAATTGACCCTGTCTCCGTTATGCTCGGTGTGGGTTACACCTTTTAAAATGTGATGTGTTAAACCACTAAAGCGCCCCTGTATTGATGTGTCATCATGCAGGGGCGTTTTGCATTGTCTGGAAAAAGTGTCTGGCAAAACGTGTTTATAAAGGCGCGGTTTAGAAAATGATTAAGTGCAATACGCCGCGTAATAGCATGCCGATCAGGCCGCCGTATATGGCCACACGCATCACTTTGTTAATGCGTGTTCCGGCGGCAGCGAAAATAGCAATGCCTGCGATATCAAGAGGATTGGTCGCAAATCCAGCCATGCGATTAAGTTCTGTAACGCTAATGGCACCTTGTTTGACTAAGTCGATGGTGATGCCAACGTAAGCGGTGCCACCTGCGATAAATTTGGTGACGAGTGGTAAAACACTGGCTTCAGGCAAATGGATTAGGCTAAGTGCTGGGGCTAGAAGAGGCGCTAAATAGTCAATGACATGGAGAGCTTTGAGTAAATTGACAAAAAAGATCGCAATAATCAGCATAGGAATCATGCCGAGCGCCAAGCGCATACCTTCTTGTCCACCGTCAGACAAAATCTGTAAGACGCTCTTTTTCCCTTCATAATGAGCGGGGGCGGTATTGTCTTCATCGGTGACTTCTCTACTATCCCAACTTTTTGTGAACAGGTAATAGGTGACGGCCGCCGCGGCTAACCCACCCACAAACGAAGTCGCGATTAAAATACCGACATTAAGCCCGACAGCGGCTAATGGAAACGCCGCGTTGGCTTGTGACATGGCGAGTACCATCGCGATGGTGGCTGCCAAGTGACGCTCGTTGGTGCCGTTCTTATCCATTAAGGACAAGGTTGCGATGGGCGCGGCAAAACTTACGAAGGTGATTTTTAACGCGGCAAAAACGCCGAGTCCAGGAATACCAAATAGACGAGTAACTGGTGCAATTTTATCGCATAGCCAACTTAAAACACCTTTAGCATCAAGCAGTTTCATAATGGCGAGCATGATAACCATCATGGGCAATAAAATGTACAAGGCCATATCAAGTCCCGCTTTACCGGAGACGAGTACAAGAGAAATAAACTGGTCCATCAAGTGTTCCTGTTGATAGTAAAAAACAGCAATAGAGCGGCAATGTATAGAAAAAACGCGCTAAATAGAAGGCTTGCTTTGTTTTGATCGTTCTTAAACTTCGCCTTGAATACGAGTATGATGCGCAACACCCAACGCAAAAAGAGAATGATTTATGTCTGATACTTGGCTCATGGCATACGAACACAAGTGCCGTGATTTTATCGAGCAAGCCAGCATAGCAGATGTCGCCCATGATATTCACCACATAGAGCGAGTGGTTCGCGTCGCCAAAAAATTGGCGCTAGAAGAAGCGGCAGAGTGGGCGATTGTTGTGCCAGCGGCTTGGTTGCACGATTGCTTTTCTGTGCCGAAGAACCATCCAGATAGAGCCAAAGCGTCAACCATAGCGGCCGATAAGGCGGTTGAGTTCTTATCTGATATTGGCTATCCGTCGCAATATCATGCAGCGATTCACCATGCGATACGCGCCCATAGTTTTAGTGCCAATGTGTCCCCTGAAACGCTAGAAGCTAAAATAGTACAAGATGCCGACCGTCTTGATGCGTTAGGTGCGATTGGCGTGGCGCGTTGCATGCAAGTGAGTGGCGCGCTTGGGCGTCGTTTGTATTCTTTACACGATCCTTTTTGTGAGCAGCGTCAAGCGGACGATGTCACTTTCAGTATTGATCATTTTTATAAAAAACTCTTTCACATTGCTGACACCCTAAATACGAGCGCGGCGCGAAAAGAGGGCAAATCAAGAGAAAACTTCATGCGCGATTTTCTACGCCAGCTGGCTGAAGAAATCTAATAAAGCCTCTCTCTTCGGCTACCCTTGACGCAATATGGTCAGCGTAACACCGCCGCAGATTTGATTTGCGCGATGACGGCCTGACCTTGGTGTAAATTTAAGCGTTGGGCGGACAAGGCGGTAATGTTGGCCAGAATAGGCGTGTTTCCTGCGAGCATTCTGACCATCATAGTGCTTGAGTCTTGCGGGTCTTTGATCAGTTCATCGATCAATACCGGTAAGCGATTTAAAATACTTGAATTGTCTGCATGGGAAAGTGAGATGCTGACGTCTCTTGATTGCACTCTTAAGCGTACAGTGTCGCCTATTTTTTCACGGCCTTGTTTGACCATCATCTGATGATTGTCAAAGTGTAAGGTCGATAGCCCCCATTCATCATTCTGTTCAATAACCGTGCCTGAGATAAGCACACTGGTGTCTTGACCTTGAGCTAGCGCCGTGGGGGATTGTCCAAGTACGGCTTGGGTTGCGCCTTGCTCGATGACTTTTCCATTTTCTAAAATAACCAGATGATCGGCTAGGCGAATGACCTCATCGATAGAGTGGCTAATGTATAGAATGGGAATTTGCACGCGGTGACATAAAGCTTCCAGATAAGGGAGTATGTCCTGTTTTAAAGAATCATCTAAAGCGGACAGAGGCTCGTCCATTAGCAATAATTTCGGCTGGATTAATAGCGCACGCGCGATGGCGATACGTTGACGTTCCCCTCCCGACAATTGATTTGGGTATTTTGCTAGCAGTGGCTGCAGACCCATTAAGGCGATGACATCCGCATAATCAATGATGGTGCGCTTGGCGTCGGCTCTTTTTATCGCAAAGTCGAGGTTTCCCTTAGCGGTTAGATGAGGGAATAAGCTGGCTTCTTGAAAAACATAACCTATCGGGCGTTTGTGGGCAGGGAGCCAGTTTGTTGTGCTTTGCCAGCGTTCACCGTTTAGGCTGATGTCGCTGTTTTCGCTTCTTTCTAAGCCCGCAATACAGCGCAGAAGTGTTGTTTTACCTGAGCCTGAGCGACCAAATAACGCCGTCACTCCTTGGTTTGGTAAATCTAGATTAACCGATAAAGAAAAATCGTCAGAATGCTGTTTGGTTAGGCGTATTGTCAAATCAGTCATTATTAATAAGGCCCAAAATGAGGGGTGCTTTTAGTGCGTTTTTGCAGCGAATAAAGCAGCGCTAAAACACAAAAAGCAAAGGCCACCATAAGCAAGGAGAGGAGATGGGCTTGGCCGTATTCTAGCGCTTCTACATGGTCGTAAATCTGCACAGAAAGCACGCGTGTTTCCCCTTCGATATTACCGCCAATCATCAAAATAACGCCAAATTCCCCTACGGTGTGGGCAAAGCCCAGCACCGCCGCGCTAAGGTAACCGGGTTTTGCCAGAGGAAGCGCGACGTGGATAAAACGGTCCCAAGGGGAAGCTCGTAATGTGGCTGCGACTTCTAATGGACGTTGACCCATGGCTGAGAATGCATTTTGAATGGGTTGCACCACAAAGGGCAAAGAATAAATCATGGAAGCGACAACTAAGCCACTAAAGCTAAAGGGCAGGGGCGACAGCCCGAGCGAGTCTAGCGCTGAGCCGAGCGTACCATCAGGGCCTAGAAAAAGCAGTAAATAAAACCCTAGTACGGTGGGCGGCAACACCAATGGCATAGCGACAATGGCGTTGATCGGCGCTTTTAACCAAGATTGCGTACGCGCCAGCCACCAAGCAATCGGTGTGCTTATGATTAATAACAAACTGGTGACCAATACCGCAAGCTTCAGCGTTAGCCAAATTGCTTCTAGGTCACCTGGGCTTAATGACATGCTAAAAAGCCTTTATTGTGGCGTTGTCTGGTAGCCAAAGCTGGCAATTTTTTGCTGGATATCAGCGCGCATTAAAAAGGCTAAAAAGGCGTTGGCGACTTCTTTTTGATGAGAGCTTGACAGTACCACAGCGGACTGTTTGATGGCGCTGTGATAGGAATTAGGCACTTTCCAATAGTGGCCTTTTACGTCACCAGCAAGCACTTGGGATAAGGCAACAAAGCCCACATCGGCATTTTTACTGTAGGTAAATTGATAGGTTTGCCCAATATTTTCCCCTTGCACCAGTTTGCTTTTCAGCTTAGACCAGAGCGCCAGTTTGGTGAGCGTTTCTTTTGCCGCTTTACCATAAGGCGCCAATTTAGGGTTCGCAATGGCGATTTTTCGAGCCTCTAGTAGGGTCTTGTCTACGGGTTCTACTGATTTAAGGCTGGCTGACCAAAGAGCAAGCGCCCCTTTTGCGTAAATGATTTGGCTGCTTTCTAGCGCTAAGCCTTTTTCAATCAGCTTGTCGGGTTTGGCTTGGTCGGCAGAAAGAAAAACGTCAAAAGGCGCGCCGTGTTGAATTTGTGCAAAGAACTTACCCGATGAGCCAAAGGAAAGTTGTATTTTGTGTCCTGTTTCTTGTTCGAAAATAGGCGCCAGTTTTTGAATTGGCGACGTGAAATTTGACGCTACCGCTAGGCGTAAAGGTTCGGCAAAAGCGATGCCAGTAAAAGCGATAAAGCCGCCTAGGGTAATGATTTTCAGCAGCGATGTGAACACAGTGCCGTTCTTTTTGATTAAAGCATGGAGCATAGTTATTAAATCTCAAAGTCAGTGTAGGTGTGGATGGACGTGATACGGGACACCTCTTCCAAATAGCGCTGAATAGGTTCAGGGAAGAGCAGTCCAGAAACCATAGTAAGGCTTCTTAATATAGGAAACAGGAGTATATCATCCCAACTGATGGTGTTGTTATGATCCGAAGGCAGAGACAGTGGTGACAATGCGTTTAAGGCTTGTTCCACTTGCTTTTTGTATTTAGAAGAGTCTAGTAAGGCGTTTTCAAAGCTTTGTTGAAGGTCTTTCTCTTTTTTCGATTGGAAATGATCTCGGGCACTTTGAGTGGCAAATTCAGGCAGTCCCAAGAGTATGATTCTAGGAAACACCAAGCAGCGAATGGCTTGTTCAACCTCCTTCAATGGGGATGGCTGATTGATGCTATTCGCCTCGCCTCGGATGATTTTACGGGGGTCGCCGATGGTGTCTAAATGCTTGGCAATCAGGAGGTTATCAGACAGGGTAGTGCCGTCAGAATGTTCGAGAATAGGGGCTTTTTTGGCGTTTGTTAATGTCAGACAGGTTTCTTCATCGTCATTTAGCAGATACACCTTCTCATGAGGGATCTCTTTGTAGTTTGCGATCATGTCGACACGGACGCAAAATGGACAGTGATGGTATTGGTAAAGTTTCATCGAGTTCTCCGAATGCTATAACAACATTGTTATTCAGAAGCCCTGACGAGAAATATTCGCTGACCCTAGTGAGGGTAAGTTCGTTAGGCTACTGCCGCGCTGCTTTCACCAATGAGCAGATAAAAATTGCCTTTTTCAACGCCCAGTGTTGCGCGTTTTAAGGCTTTTCCTTGGCAAGGCCCTGCAATGCATTGACCATCTGTTGGCGTGAAAAGAGCGCCATGATGGTGGCATTTTAGATAATCCCCTTCTTCATCCAGAAAAGGCTCTGCTGAGCAGTTTAAAGACCGCTTTTGATGGGGGCAGCGATTCTCGTAAGCAAACAGCTCGCCTTTTTGTTTCACTATGACAAAATCGGTCCGATCAGTTTGGAAGTGCAGGGTACTGCCTTCAGATAAATGTTGGGCATTTGGAATAAGGTGTTTATCAAACATGACAGGACCACATGGTAGTAGGCAAAGAAAAGGTCGAATTCCAGCGCAAGCGCTGTGCGGCTGGCTTTTTCACAGGACGATGTAAATGCTCAAACAAAACCGTATTCATGGCGATCGAACTCTTCGTTTGTATAAGTTTAATTGCTGGTGTGGCCTTATTGAGCCATCTTTTTATTGTCATGGTTAAATGTTCCTTTATCCATTGCAATAGACTACTAATGAAAGTGTCAGATTGTTATGGGTCTTGTCAATATAAAGCAGGTTAATTGGTGGAATTTTGTCGATGATCTGAATAATAAACAATAGTTTGTGAATCGTTATTGCGAGCCAGAGATAAGCTCCTTATACTCCTCAAATGGCTAATAAAACCCCCTCAAAATCTCCACGTAAGTCGATGACTTCAAAAACGAAAAAGAAACCAAAAGGCAAAGCAAAGCGCTCCTTTTTTGGCAAACTCTGGCGCTTCATTTTTAAATGGGGGCTGATTATTGCTTTGTTAGGAAGTCTACCTTTTGCTGGTTGGGTCTGGTGGCTTGATCAAAAAGTGGTGGCTCGCTTTGAAGGCCAGAAATGGCAAGTGCCTTCTGAAGTCTACAGTGCGCCCATTTACCTCAAAAGTGGCGCGCCTTGGAAAAAAGCCGACCTCGAAGCGCTGTTGCAAGAAACGGGTTATCGTTTTGGGCGTAACAGCCAAAAAGTAGGCTGGGCGGCTCGGAGTCGCACCAAAGTCAGTGCTCATTTGCGCTCCTATGTCGATTATTCCGGTTATCACCCTAGTGAACGTCGTATATTTTCTTTCGAGGATGGAAAGTTATCGATCCATTCGCTCAATGGTGACCTGGTTGCGCAAGCAAGCATCGAGCCTCAGCGCATTGGTTTTTTATACGGCGGTAACACCGAGCGTCGGGAAATTCTTTCCTATGAGGACATCCCTCAACCGCTGATTGATATTCTTACTACGGTAGAAGACCGAGATTTTTATCATCACTGGGGGATTTCTCCTACTGGGATTGCGCGTGCCGCTTGGGTTAATGCCACTCACGGTTCCAGACGTCAAGGTGGCTCAACGTTAACGCAGCAGCTGGTTAAGAACATGTTTCTTAGCTCAGAGCGAACCTATACTCGTAAGCTGACCGAAGTGGTGATGAGTCTGTTGTTGGAATATCACTATTCGAAACAGGCGATCATTACCGCTTATATGAATGAAGTGTATTTGGCCCAGGTCGGTAGTGAAGGCTTACATGGTTTTGCCGCAGCCAGTCAGCATTTCTTTGGACGTCCGTTAAAAGAGCTAAATATCGATGAGTTTGCGCTGCTAGTCGGCATGGTTAAGGGGCCTTCTATATACAATCCTGAGCGCCACCCTAAACGGGCATTGGCGCGTCGTAACACGGTATTGGCGGTACTCAAAGACCAAGGTCGTTTGACTAACTCTGATTATCATGTGCTGGTGAAGCAGCCGATTCGCCTTGCGGATAAACACAAAGAACGCTCTGTTTACGGCGACTATTTAGACCTGGTGTCGATGCAATTGTCCCGTGACTTTGACCAGAAAACACTCGCCACAGAAAATCTACGCATTTACACAGGGGTGGATATTAGGGCGCAGCAAGCGGCCAGCCAAGCGATGCGTCGCCAAGTTGGGGCGATTAGCCGCAGTCGCAAATTAAAAGGGCTGCAAGGGGCCATGGTGGTAACAGACCGAACGAATGGCCAAGTGCGTGCTATTGTGGGCTCAAGTGATAAGTATTATTCCGGCTTTAACCGTGCTCTTGGGGCGGTGCGACCGATAGGATCTTTGGTGAAACCGCCACTCTATATGTCCGCCTTGGCGACAGGGAAATTCACCTGGTGGTCGCCCATCGAAGACAAGCGCATAAGGTTTGATATAGCGGGGAAAATTTGGGCGCCAGAGAATTATGATCGCACGACTCATGGGGTCGTGCATCTTTATGAAGCCATGGCGAAATCCTATAACTTGGCGACCATTAACTTGGCGCAACAGGTAGGTTTTGACCGCGTTGGTGACACATTAAGACAGCTGGGCGTGAAACGACCATTTACCATGCATCCGGCGATGGCGTTGGGGGCCTTGGAGCTTTCTCCGTTCGAAGTGGCTAGATTGTATCAACCGATTGCCTCGCGTGGACAAAGTAGCGAGCTGGGCGTGGTGTTGGCGGTGATGGACCAAAAAGATCATTTGATTAAACGCTTCGATCGTTCAACAAGTGTGCCCTTTACTGAAGCGCTGTTAGCAGTGACCTTGGACGGTATGACCAAAGTACCCGAAATCGGCACAGCAAGAGCCGCTCAGCATCGTTTTCCAGGGTTAACCTTTGCTGCGAAGACTGGCACCAGTAACGAATTGCGTGACAGTTGGTTTGAAGGTATTACCGGCGATTACGCGAGTACGGTCTGGTTGGGGATGGATGATAACGAGCCGATGAACATCACCGGCGCTACGGGCGCTCAAAAAGTATGGATTGATTTTACAGAGCATACCAATCCACGTTCTTTGCCAGAAACATTGCCGTCAGGCGCCGCGCGTTATAATGTGTTAAACAGTTCGTTTGAAATTGCAGCCGATCGTTGTGATGATAAAGAGTCCTTAGCGTTTGTATTAGGCACCCAGCCTCAAAGCTCTTCGTCTTGTATATGGCCGTTTTGATGCGCTTGGGTTGTACCTAATGCATGTTTTATCTCGTTGTTTGTTGGAAGGAGTGTGTGCGGTATGGGATTACACAATGCCGTTGTTTTTTGTTTGATCGCTGGCGCTTTTGTCAGCAACTTCTCCCATGCAGTCAGTGCTGAAAAGAAAGTAGAGGGTGTTTGCTCAGCGCTCACCGCGACGGGGAATTTAGAGTATCCTCCTTTTCTTTGGCGCGCAGCAGATAACAGCCATCACGTTCTTGGCGCCAATCGCCTGATTATTGATGAGTTAAGTCGTCGTATTAAAATTCCTATTACCTTGGAAGACGTTGGTCCTTGGTCAAAAGCGCTATCCTCTGTGAAAAAAGGCCAAGTAGACATGCTTGCTGGTGCCTTTTATACCAACAGAAGAGCGAGTTACATGGATTACTTTTATCCTGTAATACTGCATACCACGAGTGTGGTCTGGCAACGAAAAGATAAAACGTTTCCTTTTCATTCCAAGGAAGATTTAGAAGGAAAGTGGGGGGCGACTGTGATGAGTAACAGTTTTGGGCAAGCGTTTGACAGTTTTGCTCAGCAAAAATTAAATATTTTTTCGGTTGCGAGTGTGTCGACGGCATTTCGAATGCTGATGGCGGACAATGTGGATTATGTGCTGTATGAAAAAAATCCAGGTGTCGCGTACGCATCGATGCTAGGGTTTGAAAATCAAATAGAGTCAGTGCAGCCTTTTGTGAGTAGTGAGGGCTTGTATTTGACGTTGTCGAAAGCCTCTCCTTGTAATACGCCGACGATCAAGCGAAAAATTGCACTGGCGTTGTATGGTATGCATCAACAGGGCTTGGCAGAAAAAGCCCTGCTAGAAGGGGTTAAAGAGTGGCGCCAGTCGCGGTTAAAGGTGACGGCCTTATTAAATAACAAAGACTGATGCGACTGACGGCCGTTGGTTGCGTATTTAGTTTAATAAACCGCGGTACACTTGTTCCCACTTCTCAGTGGTTCCTTCCCAACTGAAGTCATAAGCCATTGCATTGCGTTGTTTCTCTCGCCAGGCATGAATGTCTTCAAAGCAGGCTAAACTGCGCAATAACGCGTCGTTCAGTGCGGCTTGATTGGCGTGCTCGAACACAAAGCCGTTAGCGTGCTCGCCTTCTTCAAAGACACTGTCTGCTAATCCTCCTGTTTTTCGAACCAGCGGCAAGGTGCCGTATTTCAATGCGTAGAGCTGAGTAAGGCCACATGGTTCAAATCGCGATGGGATCAATAACGCATCGACACCTGCTTGCAGCCGATGAGAATAGGCTTCGTCGTAACCAATTCTGATCGATACTTGCTCAGGGTAGCGCTGTTGCAATTCCAGATAGGCGCTTTCTAATGCTTTGTCTCCAGAGCCTAATACAATCAGTCGGCAACCTTTTTGCAATAGACTCGGGATGGCTTCTAACACTAGGTCGAGGCCTTTTTGCTCGGTCAAACGGCTAACCACCCCAAAGACCAGTTTGCTTGGGTCTTCTGATAGGTTGTTTTCTTTTAATAAAGCGAGTTTGTTGGTTAGTTTGTTTTCTAAAGAGTCCACTCCGTAGGCTTGCTTAATGAGTTTGTCTTTCTCGGGTGACCATTGCTCGTAATCGACGCCATTTAAGATGCCATGTAGTTTATAGCGCATCGCTCTTAGCGTTCCGTCTAGGCCGTCACCGTAGTCGCTGGTTAAGATTTCTTTAGCGTAGGTTGGGCTGACTGTGGTAATCGCGTCGGCGTAAACCAGGCCGGCTTTAAGTCCAGAAAAACGCCCATAAAACTCGAGGCCATGAATGCTTAAAAGTTCACCAGAGAGCCTCATGTCGGGGAACTTATTCATCTCAAAGCTGCCGTTATAACGTAGGTTGTGCACTGTGGTGATGATGGGGATATGATTCATTTTCCAGCTTTTTAAATACGCCGCTGCGAACCCCGTTTGCCAATCATTGAGGTGCAGTATGTCAGCTTGCCAGCCAATTAGATGGCCATGTTGAGCCAGCATGGCGATGGCCCAAGAGAAGGCGCCAAAGCGTAAATGATTATCAGAATAGTCTATGCCATCTTGATCGACATAAGGTCCAGCATCGCGTTCAAACAAAGCTTGGCATTGCAGAAGAAATATAGGTGTGTCATTTTCTATGATACGTGTTTCGAGCAGGATTAAGTCACCAACCCCAAATGGGTTGCCCAAATTGGTTTTTTTATGGATAGGTTCGACTTTTTCTAATATGCCTTTGTAAGCAGGCATGATAAGTTTTACATCGTGTCCTTTCGCTCTGAGGGCCACTGGTAGAGCACCAGCAACATCGGCAAGCCCGCCTGTTTTTATCAAAGGGTAAATTTCGGATGCGGCAAATAGTATTCTCATCATCTCGTATCTTATTGATTTGGCATGGTCAGGATAGTATACCTAAATATAATTCGGAGTAGAGTTAGTAGATAACTTTTTAAGGGTAAATTATGGATTTAAATACCGCATGTATGAAAACTTTGTCTATCATTCTTGCTGGTGGTAGAGGCTCCAGGTTAAAGCAGTTAACGGATAACCGCTCTAAACCTGCTGTTCCGATCGCAGGGAAATATAAAATAATCGACTTCCCACTTTCGAATTGTATCAACTCAGGCATGCGTCGCATTGCTGTCCTTACTCAATACCGTTCCCATACTCTTAATCAACATGTCCAACGCGGCTGGAACTTTCTGCGCTCTGATTTTAATGAGTTTATTGAACTCTGGCCTGCCCAGCAGCTAACTGGCGGAAACTGGTACCAAGGGACAGCGGATGCCGTGTATCAAAATCTGACCATGATTGATGGCTTAGACAGTGAATACGTGCTTATTTTGGCAGGGGATCACGTTTACAAACAAGACTACAGCATCATGCTCAAAGAGCACATTGAAAGCGGCGCTGATGTCACCGTGGCTTGTATTGAGGTGCCGGTACAAGAAGCCGATCAGTTTGGCATCATGCATGTTGACGAAAACGACAATATTATTGCCTTTGAAGAGAAACCCAGTTCACCACCCACCATGCCAGGCAACCCTAATGTCTCTCTTGCGAGCATGGGAATCTACATCTTTAACACCAAGTTTCTTTGTGAACACCTTAAGTCAGACGCCATCGATGCCGCGTCTAGCCATGATTTTGGTAAAGACCTTATTCCTCTGTTTGTTGGTCGTAGCAATATTAAAGCGCACCATTTTTCCAATAGCGTGATTGCCAATGAAAGCTTTCCTAACAAGCCTTATTGGCGAGATGTTGGTACCTTGACGGCGTATTGGGAATCCAATATGGATTTGACTAAGCTGGTGCCGGAGTTGGATCTTTATGATGAAGAGTGGCCAATTCGCACAGCTCAGTATCAGCGTCCTGCGGCCAAATTCAACTACAACTACGAAGAGCGCATTGGTACGGCATTAAATTCTGTGGTGTCGGCCGGTTGTATTGTGTCTGGTTCTACGGTTGAGCAATCCATACTGTTTAATAATGTGCGCGTAAATTCCTACTCTCATGTGAATAAGTCGGTTGTGCTCCCGCGCTGTGATATTGGCCGCCATTGTCGCTTAAATCGCGTGGTAGTGGACTCAGATTGTCATATTCCTGAAGGCACTGTTATTGGCGAAGACCCGATTGCAGATGGTGCACGTTTTTATCGTAATTCTGACGGAATCACTTTAGTGACTCAGGATATGATTGAAGCGCTTGTGGAAAAATAACCCCAATCCTATTGAGAGTGAGCTTATGTATCCTCCTCAATAGGAAGCTAAATGTCGCGTATCAGCACAAAGGTCATCGGTCAAATTGGCTTTTAACCTTGAAAAATGGAATTTTGATCGCATTTCCTAAAGCAGTTTGGGTTATCCCCGCATGCTGTGGATAACCCTATTAGTGACTGTGTGATAACTTGCGTTACGTCAGGTGTAGCGGCGCTTTGAGCTAAGCTGTTCATTTCTTCTTCATTTGCCTGCAAGTTATCTACTTAGCGCTGTTTTAACGATAAAAACTTCTAAATTCGATAAGGATCTTTCATGTTTACTGGCATTGTTCAAGGCGTGGCGTCTGTTAAATCATCTGAAACGGTTGGCCGTAATAAACGCTTGGATATTCTTTTTCCAGCTGGCGTTATGATGGATCAACAGCTTGGTGCGAGTGTGGCGATTAATGGTGTTTGTCTTACGGTTTCTGCGCTGGCGCATGATGTATTGACGTTTGATGTTATTGATACCACCTTGGCATTAACCAATATAGGATTATTAAATGCGGGTGACTCTGTGAATTTTGAGCGCGCGGCCAGAATGGGTGACGAAGTGGGTGGGCATGTGATGTCTGGCCATATTATGACCTCTGTTACCGTGTCGCGTATTGAGCAGGTTGGTGAAAGCGTTCATATTCGTTTTACCACAGACCGCCAGCATGAAATTGATGCACGCCGTTATTTATTTGATAAAGGTTATGTTGGGTTAAATGGCTCTAGTTTAACCATTAGTAATATTGGTGATGATTGGATCGAAGTGTCTCTTATTCCTGAAACCTTACGCTTAACGACCTTCGGTCAACTGGCTGTGGGCGATAAAGTAAATTTAGAAATTGATGCGCACACTCAAGCAACGGTTGACACGGTTGAACGCGTATTAAAAGAGCGCGGTATTGTTTTGCCTTAGTTTAAGGGGGAAGTATCCCTATTTGGCGGGTTGCGCACGCTAGAATTAGACTTCCCTAGAAAGTCTCAATGCTTTTAAATAAATGGAGTAGTTGGTTGATTTTCGGTAGAATGCTCGCCAATTTCTATCCTGAGAATCTGTTGATAAGTGATACGATGGCTGTTTTTGTTGTGTTTTTACGCGAAAAAATGGCTGTGGCGAGCAAAATGCCTACGCCAGTCGTGGTTTATTAACCGTTATTCAACCAAATATCGCTTTTAAAGTGTGAGTAAATAGTGTCTTCAAATAATCTTAAGCACATACGAAATTTTTCGATCATCGCCCACATCGATCACGGTAAATCGACGTTAGCAGACCGCTTCATCCAGACCTGTGAAGGTTTGAGTGAACGGGAAATGTCGGCGCAAGTTCTTGACTCAATGGATATTGAGCGTGAGCGTGGTATTACTATCAAGGCCCAAAGTGTGACCTTGGATTATCACGCTAAAGATGGTCAAACTTACCAGCTTAACTTTATCGACACACCTGGACACGTTGACTTCTCTTATGAAGTATCTCGTTCACTTGCGGCCTGTGAAGGCGCTTTGTTGGTCGTTGATGCGGCTCAAGGTGTGGAAGCTCAATCGGTAGCAAACTGTTATACCGCGATTGAGCAAGGCCTAGAAGTTATGCCGGTTCTCAATAAAATCGACCTGCCACAGGCAGAGCCAGAGCGTGTTTGTGCTGAAATCGAAGAGATTATCGGCATTGATGCCATGGACGCGGTCACCTGTTCGGCGAAAACCGGTGTGGGTGTGGACGATGTACTTGAGCGCCTTGTTGCGACTATTCCGCCACCAGAAGGCGATATTGATGCGCCATTACAAGCCTTGATTATCGATTCTTGGTTTGATAACTACTTAGGCGTTGTGTCCTTAGTGCGTATCAAACAAGGGACATTACGCAAAAAAGACAAGATCTTCATTAAGTCCACTAAACAGGTTCACCCTGTGGATATGGCGGGCATCTTTACACCAAAACGCAAAGAGACAGGCGTCTTGAAAGCGGGTGAAGTTGGCTATGTTGTCGCAGGCATCAAAGACATTCACGGCGCGCCAGTTGGGGACACGATTACCCATTCTAGTACACCTGATGTGGCTCAGCTTGAAGGTTTCAAAAAAGTGAAGCCTCAGGTTTACGCTGGTCTGTTCCCAGTCAGTTCTGATGACTACGAAGACTTTCGAGTGGCACTGGACAAACTGACGCTCAACGACGCGTCTCTTTTCTTCGAGCCTGAAAGTTCAGATGCATTGGGCTTTGGTTTCCGTTGTGGCTTCCTTGGTATGCTGCACATGGAAATCATCCAAGAGCGTTTAGAGCGCGAATACGACCTAGACTTGATCACTACGGCGCCGACGGTTGTGTTTGAAGTCGAGTTAAACAACGGCGATATCATCAACGTTGATAGTCCTTCAAAAATGCCTGATCCGGGCACCATTAAAGAAATGCGTGAGCCTATTGTTGAAGCCAATATCTTGGTGCCTCAAGAGTATTTGGGCAACGTTATTACCTTGTGTATTGAAAAACGTGGCATTCAAAAAGACATGTTGTACGTTGGTAAGCAGGTGCAATTGCGCTATGAGTTGCCAATGAACGAAGTGGTGTTGGATTTCTTCGACAAATTGAAATCCTGCAGCCGTGGTTTTGCGTCGTTAGATTACAGTTTTAGCCACTTTAGCCCTGCGCCTTTGGTGCGTTTGGATGTGCTTATCAATGGCGAGCGCGTCGATGCCCTGGCTTTGATCATGCACAAGGATAACGTTCAATATAAAGGCCGTGCTTTGTGTGAAAAAATGAAAGAATTGATTCCTCGTCAAATGTTTGATGTCGCCATTCAAGGGGCTGTCGGGGCAAAAGTCATTTCTCGTACGACGGTAAAAGCGCTGCGTAAAAACGTAATTGCTAAATGTTACGGTGGCGATGTGAGCCGTAAGAAAAAGCTATTACAGAAACAGAAAGAAGGTAAAAAACGCATGAAGCAGGTTGGTAATGTTGAAGTGCCACAATCTGCTTTCCTTGCGGCGTTAAAAATCGATAGCTAATTGTCGCGACAATAGAACAGGCATGTTGTTCATGCCTTTATGGAGACAGATGTATGGGTCTTGATTTCGAATTAATACTAACCATTGCTTTCGTGGTTACGGGTGCTTTTTGGTTGTATGACCGTATTGTGTTCGCACCAAAGCGCAAAGCTATCTTGGCAGATATGCCGGAGGCTGCTCGCTCGGCGTTGAAGAAAAACGATCTGCCTCTATTGGCCGATACACCTAAATATGTGGCAGAAGTTAAATCCTATTTTGTCATCATTGCGGTCATTTTCTTTCTGCGCTCTTTTGTTGTTGAGCCATTTCAAATTCCATCTGGATCTATGTTGCCAACGTTAAAAATTGGTGACTTTATTTTGGTGAACAAATTTGATTACGGTATTCGATTACCAGTATTGAACACTAAAATCATAGAAACAACCGAGCCTAAGCGTGGCGATGTGGTGGTGTTTAAATATCCTCGTGATCCTAGTCTAAACTATATTAAACGTTTGGTTGGGATGCCGGGCGATGTGATCAGTTATCACAACAAAACCTTGATGGTTAATGGTGAGGTCGTTAGTAAGGCGTTCTTAGCGGAATTGCCGATTTCTCTAAACCCTAACCAAGAGCCGGTAAAAGTCTATCAAGAGGATTTAGGTGGTAAGCAGCACGAAACGTATAACTCTTATCATCATGGTGCGCCTGATGGTGACTGGATAGTGCCAAAAGGTCATTATTTCGTGATGGGGGATAACCGTGATAACAGTGCAGATAGCCGAGAGTGGGGGTTTGTACCGGAAGCAAATCTGAAGGGCCGAGCTTTTTATGTGTGGCTTCATTGGAATAAGTTTTTGAGTATCCCAAGTTTTAAAAATAATGGTTTGATTGAATAAGTATTTTTGGAGAAATTTTGAGTTCACTGTATCAGAAGTTGTGTCGGCGTATAGGGTATTTTTTTGCTGACCTTGGACTGCTTGAGCTGGCGCTAACGCACCGTAGTTTTGCTGGGAAGAATAACGAGCGCCTAGAGTTTTTGGGCGACTCCATTCTTAATTATGTGATCGCGGAAGATTTATTTCATCGTTTCCCAAAGGCGAAAGAGGGTGAGTTAAGTCGCCTTAGAGCGTCTTTGGTAAAAGGTGACACATTGGCAGAATTAGCGCGTGAGTTTCAGTTGGGTGACTTTCTTAAACTGGGCGCAGGCGAATTGAAAAGTGGCGGTTTTCGCCGTGATTCAATCTTGGCCGATGCGGTTGAAGGCATCATTGGTGGTATGTACCTGGATGCGGGTATGGACGTTTGTCGTGAACACATACTGGCTTGGTATAAAGAGCGTCTGGATGCCACGTCGCTTAAAATTGTGACAAAGGATGCAAAAACGCGTTTGCAGGAATTCTTGCAAGCAAGAAAGCATGGCTTACCTCAATACGAAGTTGTGCAGATAGTGGGCGAGCCTCATGATCAAACCTTTTTTGTTCATTGTCAGATCGAGTTGAGTGATGAGCCTATTGAAGGCAAAGGTAATAGTCGCCGAATTGCAGAGCAAAATGCAGCAACCAAAGCGCTCAAACAATTGGAAAAGAAATAATGTCTGACGTCGAAATTACTCATTGCGGTTATGTGGCCATTGTTGGTCGCCCAAACGTTGGTAAATCCACTTTATTGAACCATATTTTGGGGCAGAAGCTTTCTATTACGTCACGTAAACCTCAGACAACCCGAGACCAGATTCTAGGGGTGAAAACAGAAGGGCATATTCAAGCCATCTATGTAGACACACCAGGGTTGCATTTGGGTGAGACAAAAGCGATTAACCGTTTTATGAACAAAACGGCGTCGGCGGCATTGAAAGACGTTGACGTAATTTTGTTCGTGGTCGACGCCGATCGCTGGACGGAAGAAGATGAGTCTGTTTTGCAAAAAGTAAAACACGCTCGTTGTCCTGTTGTTTTGGTTGCGAATAAAGTAGATCAAATTGAAAATAAAGACGACATATTACCGCGTTTAGCGAACTTGTCTGAGCGTATGAATTTCTCTCAGATCGTTCCTATTTCGGCGTTGCGCAATAAGAATCTAGATCGTCTTGAGCGTTTGGTAGAAAGCTACATTCCTGAGGGGATGGCGTTTTACCCTGAAGATCAAATCACCAATCGCAGTTCGCGTTTTTTAGCGGCCGAAATTGTCCGTGAAAAAATCACCCGTCAATTGGGGCAAGAAGTGCCTTATGAAGTCGCGGTTCAAATCGAAGAGTTTGTCTTTGAGGAATCGGCGATTCACATTAGTGCATTGATTCTGGTTGAGCGAAATGGCCAAAAGCGCATTATCATTGGTGAACGTGGCGATAAGATCAAGTTGATCGGCAAAGAAGCCCGCATCGATATGGAAAACCTGTTTCAGCATAAGGTGATGCTAAACCTATGGATTAAGGTGCGTTCCGGTTGGTCTGATGATGAGCGTGCTTTGGCAAGTTTGGGTTATCAGGAAGAATAGTTTGGATATCAGAAAGGGTAAATAGTATGCGCGTCAGTGCGTATGTCATCCATACTCGCCCGTTTCAAGATGGCAAAATCCTAGTGGATTTGCTCACGCTTGAGCAAGGTTTATTGAGGGGAGTATGGCGTTTACCTAAAAAAGAGGCTCGGGTCATACCTGGGCCTTTTTTATGCTTTGAAGTTGAGTGTACAGGGCGTGGCGAGCTGAAAACCATTAAGAGCATGGAGTCGGTGCAAGCGGGCTTTTATCTGGAAGGCATGCCTCTTTATGCGGGTTTGTACATTCATGAAATTGTTGAAAGGTTATTGCCCCTTAACCTCCCATTACCTGCTATCTATGAACTTTATCAATGGTTAATAAGTAGCTTGCATGGCGGGGTCTCCATTGCGCCCATTTTAAGGCGTTTTGAAGTGGGTTTGTTTGCTGAGTTAGGGGTTGCCATTAATATGGCGTCGACAAGTCGTGGTGAGGCTTTGAGTGGTAAACAGCTTTATCAGTTTCATCAGAAATTTGGCTTAAGGCCGTATTATGGTGAACAGCCGAAACAAGTGCCTTTGCTCTATGTTGAAGGGCAGGTGGCGCTCGATTACAACGCAGGAGCATGGACAAATAAGCAGGTGCTCGGTTTGGCCAAAGAGTTGCATCGCTCTTGGTTGGATGGCTTGTTAAATGGCAAGCCTGTCAGCGCCAGACGCTTGCTTCCAAAGCATGTCTTTCAGGGAGAGCGGCTAAATGGCGTGCCTATCTTTCGAGCGTTACCTTAGCGAGTGGAAAGTGACTTGGTTTTTTGGGCTATGTCATTGATTTTAGGTTGGTATAAAGAATGAATTTTACAGTAGGTAAATGGTTGTGATCATTGGGATTGGCACAGATTTAGTGGATATTTCGCGTGTATCGGACTCGATTACAAGGCTGGGTGAGCGTTTTATTGAACGCATTTTGACCGCGGATGAAAAAGCGCAATGGGCTTTGATATCGAATCAGCCAAAGCGCGATGCTTTTGTTGCGAAGCGTTTTGCAGCAAAAGAAGCGGCGGTTAAAGCCTTGGGGACTGGCATAGGTCGAGGCGTCAGTTTTCAGCATTTCCAAGTGAATAACCTTCCATCAGGCCAACCCGTTCTGGTGGTTGATAGCAGTATAGAAGCCCGTTTTGAGTCGCCGGTTACCTGGCATTTGAGTTTAACCGACGAAAAGGCTTACGCTCAGGCGTTTGTTATTCTTGAGGCCAAGGGATAAGGTGGCGAATGGCTAGTAGCATATCAATGCTGTCTAAAAAGTCGTTTAACACACCTTCTACGTCTTCCATGCCCAGTTCTTTTAAGTGGGTTTCTAAAAAGCCCGCATGACGGGTTAACTCAATGGTTCCTGTGTATTTTGATGCGCCATGTATACGATGCACAACGTGAATCAGTTTTTCAGTGTCCTGAAGTTCAAAATGATGTCTTAGCAGTTTTTTCTCGTCGGCAAGCGAGTCGGCGAGCATCTCAAACATTTCTTTTGCTATGTCGCTTTTCTGACTGACGATGGACAATGCTTTATTGATATCAAAGGCTTGTGTCACCTGGGTGTTGATGTGTTCTTGGGCGCTTTCTTTTCTTAAACACCATTTCTCAATAGTATTTAACAGAATGAGCTCATCGACGGGTTTGGTCAGATAGGCGTTCATGCCAGAGGCTAGTATGTTGTCTTGCTCAGAACCAAGTGCATGGGCCGTTAGGGCAATAATTGGTGTCTCTTTGTACGCCTCTAATGCGCGCAAGTGCTGGGTGGTTTCTAGGCCATCCATCTCGGGCATCTGAATGTCCATTAGAATCAAATCAAATTGCTGCTCTTTTGCCATGCTAATGGCTTTGCGACCGCTATTGGCTAAAAATACGTTTAGTCCATGAGGGGTTAGCCAGTGTGTTAGCAGTTGTAAGTTTACTTGGGTGTCATCCACAGCAAGTATTTTAAGCCCCGTTAAATGGGTAACAGGCAGGGGCTGCTTTTCAATGGTTGGGCTGTCGCTAGTAAGGCCTGCAGCGGCTATCGCGTTGGGCGGCTGAATGTTTTTTAACGCATTAAATAAATGTTTGTGACTGATGGGCTTAAGCAATACATCGCTGCACATTGTTTTCAGTTTCGGGTAGTGATTTATCTGGCCTGGCGGCTGAATCATCAAGATGCAAGGAATGTTAAATTGCTTAATGGCATACGAAGCGAGTTCTTTGGCGTCATTGGTGCTTTGTTTGTTCGGGATGATGTTTAAGAGAATCGCATCCACTTTGTTATGGTGTTGATTGAGCTTAGAAATGATTTGCTCGACGCCTGAACAGGCGATGCTTTCAACGCCTATTTCTGAAAAATAGTTGCTAAGGTAGTGTCGATAGGTGTTGCTAGGCTCTAGGAAAACAATGAATTTTTCCAGCTTTTCTTGCTTCGGCTGAGGCTTGTTTGATGGTTTGAGTTTGAGCGTAAAGTGAAACGTAGAGCCTATTTTAGGAACGCTGCTTATGTTGATGACGCCGCCCATTTGCTCGACCAGTTTTTTGGTAATGACCAAGCCTAAGCCGGTGCCACCAAATTTGCGTGTAGTGCTGGTATCTACTTGGGAGAAGGGTTTAAAAAGCTGGTTTATTTTGTCTTCTGGAATGCCAATGCCGGTGTCGATGACCTGAAAGGACAGGGTTAACTGGTCTTTGCTTTTGCTCGACAGTATGACTTTGGTTTTTATGGAACCTTTGTTCGTGAATTTCAGTGCGTTGCTGATTAAGTTGGTAAACACCTGGCGTATACGAATACTGTCGCCAATCATGGTTTGTGGTACGTCGGGAGAGAAATCAGTGACTAGGTCAATTTGCTTGTCATTGGTGAGCAAATTGGCACTCAGTATTTGGTAAACGTCATCGACCAGCTCTCTGATGTTGATGAGACTGTGATCCAAGCTTAGTTTGCCCGCCTCAATTTTTGAGAAATCTAAAATGTCGCCAATGATGGCCAATAGACTATTGGTGGATTGTTCAATGGTATCGACATAAAGCTTGTTTTGGTTGTCCTTGATGTTCTTCTGAAGGATTTTGGTGTAGCCCAAAATGGCGTTGAGCGGGGTTCTTACCTCGTGGCTAATATTGGCAAGGAATTGAGATTTGAGTCGATTCGATTCCATCGCTTCTTTGTTGGCAATGTACAACTGAGCGCTTTTTTCTTCCATGCTGTCCATGTTTCTACGCATGTCTTCAGTCGATTGTTCTATCCCTGCCGTGAGCTCTTTTTTGTGATTTTCAAGTCGCTCAGCAAGTTCTAGCAAGTCTTTTTGAATCTCAGAGTATTGGCTTGGCAGCTTGATGGATTTTGCGGCGGCGTATTGACTCTTCGTCAGTTTGCGCAGCGATAAGGACACTTTTTCGATGGGGTGTGTCAGTGAGCCAGCAACACGGGAGGTGATGAAGGCATTGAGAACATTAAAAAGAGAAAATAAGAAAAGCAGCAAAAAGAAGAGTTGGTATTTTGCGATGTCCAGTTGCGATATGTTGGTTTCTACCTTGATCCAGCCTATGATGTTGCGTTGTATTTTAGGATTATAAGAATCAAGCGGTGAGCTCAGGCTGCTATCGATAGGCAGCGGGTTATGATAAATCGCCTGTGTACTGACGAGAAAGGTTCCGGATCTTTGGGTTTGCGCAAGCGCCGATAATGGCGGTGTTGGTATGTGGGCGGCCGGACCGATCTCAGAGATCACTTCTTTTTTATGGTTGAACACAGTGATGTTGTTGATGTTGCCATAGCTCAATGCGTGTTCTAGAAGTTGAGAAATTAACTGTTTGTTTGATGTGGTTATCGCGTACTCGCTGGTAATAGCGAGTTGATTGGTGATGTTTTGGATTTTGTTTTCAACCTGCGTATTTAGGTCGTGCATTCTATAGACGAAGACAAGCACACAGAAAAAAAGCGAGATGATGAACGTTGGCGCAAACAGCATCCAAAAAAGCTTGCGTCTCGGCGACAGATTGATCGAGAAGGGGAATGCCCTCATGTTAAAACGCACAGTTTTTTTTCGTTAGTAGCACACCAGGTTGCCTTTGTTTTTACGGCGGCTGCATTCACGCTCGTAGTTTTCGCATGCCAATACTTTGGTGCGTGATGGGTTTTTAATTTGTTTGCATTCACGCCATTTACTTCTTAATTCGTTATCTGGAATGTCCGCCGCAGGTCCAGCAAACATGTCGCACCCCGCGAGCAGTAATAGAGAAATTAATGTGGTGATACAGAGGCAAGTGCGCATGCTTTGGGCTCCAAATGTGAATTCTTGGCTAAGTTTATAACGCTTTCTTATTTTACTCTTGAGTAATAGTGTTTTTAAATGCACCTAAATGTTAAGTTTCATTCCCCACGTTATTAATGTCAATGAAGTTTTTATGAGCCAGTACCCAACGATAGAATCCATTATAGGACAAACCCCATTAGTGCGCTTACAACGCATCAACCCTAATTCTAGCAATACAATTTTGCTGAAACTAGAAGGGCAAAATCCAGCAGGCTCGGTAAAAGATCGACCTGCGTTAAACATGATAGTGCAAGCTGAACGACGCGGTGATATCAAACCAGGAGATAGCCTAATTGAGGCGACAAGTGGTAATACTGGGATTGCGTTGGCAATGACGGCGGCCATCAAAGGCTACAAAATGCACCTTATTATGCCAGATAATATGAGCCAGGAGCGTAAGTCGGCGATGACGGCTTATGGGGCTGAGCTTCATTTGGTGACTAAGGAAGAAGGCATAGAGCGCGCTCGTGATTTGGCCTTGGAAATGCAAGATCAAGGTGTGGGTAAGGTGCTAAACCAATTTGGTAATCAGGATAACCCTAATGCGCATTATGTGAGTACAGGGCCTGAAATTTGGCAGCAAACTGAAGGTACGGTAACGCACTTTGTGAGCTCAATGGGAACGACCGGCACCATTATGGGTGTGTCTCATTATTTAAAAGAGCAAAACCCAAACATAGAGATTGTTGGCTTGCAGCCGCAAGAGGGCTCGAGTATTCCAGGTATTCGACGTTGGCCGAAAGAGTATTTACCGGCTATTTTCGATGAGACTCGTGTCGATACTGTGATGGATGTGGGCCAAAGTGATGCAGAAACAACGATGCGTCGTCTCGCAACAGAAGAAGGTATTTTCTGTGGTGTGTCTTCTGGAGGCTCTGTTTTTGCTGCGCTCGAATTATCGAAAACGGTCAATAATGCCGTGATCGTGGCGATTGTTTGTGATCGAGGCGACCGTTACTTATCAACCGGTGTGTTTAATCCCGCGTAAGTTTATTGTCTTTGTTGTGGGGTGATAAATAGTAGGGATCGATAAACAGATGCGTTAGAATAGCATTATTTATTGATCCCAGCTTAATTAGAGAGTCTCCATTGAGAAGAAGAACAGCACCACGTCGCTCCCCTAAAGTGCAGCCCCTAGGTCCAGTTCAAACGTATCAGGTGGACAGCTTAACCCATGAAGCAAAAGGGGTGGCGCGCTTCTCTGGTAAAGTTACTTTTATTGACGGCGCTCTGCCTGGTGAAACGGTAGAAGCGCAAGTTGTTAAGGCTGGACGTCGTTTTGACGAAGCCAATTTAACCCGTATTCTTCAATCCAGTCCTCATCGTATTTCCCCAGCGTGTGTTCACTTTGCTAAGTGCGGCGGTTGTAGTTTTCAGCATCTGGCCGCAGAGCAGCAGTTAGAAACGAAAAAACAATGGCTTAAAGGGCAGCTACGAAATGTGGCCGATAACGCTGAGCTTGAGTTGTTAAGTGATGCTCCTTTTGCTTATCGTCGTCGCGCAAGAATCTCCATCCAGTCTCAAAAAGAAGGCTTTCAAATGGGGTTTAGAGGGAAAGCCTCTAAAAACATCATCCAAATTGATCAATGTTTAGTGCTTACTCAGCCACTTCAACTCGTCTATGCCGCGCTTAAAAAATCGTTAGAAAATAATGCTCTAACCAGTAAGATTGGGCATATTGAGTTGCTGGAAGATACGCAAGGCTCCTCTGTGTTGTTTCGCTTGACGGCGCCAATAGCAGAGTCTCTACAAGCAGAATGGCAGGCGTGGGCTAAGGATCATGATGTTGTGCTGTATTGGCAGCAACCAACTGAAAGCAAAGCGTCTGTAGCGCCAACCTCGTTAAGATGTTATGAGCTGGACGGTTTGACGTTCCAGTATCATCCACAAGACTTTATTCAGGTGAACCAAACCTTAAACCAACAGATGGTCGCGCAAGCGATGGATTGGTTAGCGCCTAATGACGAGGATGTTATTTTAGATTTGTTTTGTGGCGTCGGAAACTTTTCGTTGCCTTTGGCAAAGCGAGCAAAACAGGTCTTAGGGATTGAAGTGCAAGAGAGTATGGTGGAGGCTGGCCGGAAAAATGCTCAGCTAAATCAACTGGACAAGGTGGCATTCTTAGCGGCAGACTTAACTCAACCGGTTTCGGCTGGTTTGTCGAAAATGGGCGTAACGAAAGTGCTGCTTGATCCTCCTCGGACAGGCGCTTTAGAGTTTCTTGATAGCATTATAAAAATCAAACCAGAGCAAATATTGTATGTTTCTTGCAACGCTTCTACTTTGGCACGGGATGCTGAGTATTTAGTCGCAAAAGGATATCAGGTCTCACGGGTCAGTTTGATGGATATGTTTCCTCAAACTTCCCATGTAGAGGCAATGATGTTGCTGCAAAAAAGAAGTAAATTGAAGGGCAAGTAAATGGTAACAGTCAGAAAAGACCACCCGATTTCAGGGGATGGTACGGTTGATATAGACCGTTGGATGGAGCAATTTGCTGATAAAGTAGACGAAGGCGCAAGAGTGCCTTTGCGAATGGCTTGTGAGCTTGCACGTCAGGCAGAACTCCAATCACCTCGACATTCTTATTGGGGCCCGCAAGCGAGTACATTCCGCGCAGGCCTTGAAATGGTTGAAATTCTATCCGGTTTTCGAGCCGATCAGGATTCGTTATTAGCCGCCGCTTTATACCGTGCGGTACGCGAAGATCAATTGCCACTTTCTCGTGTGGTCGATATGTTCGGCCGTAAAGTAGCCTCGCTTATTGAAGGGGTTATTCGCATGGGGGAGGTTTCCAAGAACCTTACCGCAGACACCGCGGCCGAAGTCTTGGGCAGCAGTGAAAATCAATTAGAGTCACTGCGTAAAATGCTGGTGTCCATCATCGATGATGTGCGTGTGGTGTTGATTAAGCTTGCCGAACGAGCTTGTGCCATCAAAGAAGCCAAGCACCAAGATGAAGCAAGACGTGTGGCTGTTGCGCTAGAAGTGCAGAGTGTTTATGCCCCGCTTGCCCATCGCCTTGGTATCGGTCATATCAAATGGGAGCTGGAAGATCTTTCTTTTCGCTACCTTTATCCTTCTGATTACAAACGCATTGCCACCTGGTTGGACGAAAAGCGTTTAGATCGTCAGCAGTATATTGAAGACGTTATTAATATACTCAGAGAACGCCTTGTTAACATCAATATCCATGCGGATCTGATGGGGCGAGCTAAGCATATTTACAGTATTTGGCGCAAAATGAAGCGCAAAAACATTGGCTTTGACGAAGTCTATGACGTACGCGCTGTGCGTATTTTGGTTGATGAAACCATGGAATGTTACGGCGTGTTAGGCGTGGTCCATAATTTATGGCGACCCATTCCTCAAGAGTTCGATGATTACATTAGTAATCCAAAAACCAATGGCTATCAGTCTTTGCATACCGCGGTGATTGGTCCTCAAGGTCGGGCGCTTGAAATACAAATCCGTACTCATAAGATGCATGAAGATGCGGAGTTGGGTGTGTGTGCCCATTGGAAATACAAGGGGACAGACCTGAGTTCGAACAGCACCAGCTATGAAGAGAAGCTGCAATGGCTACGAACTATTTTGGATTTCCATGAAGTACAGGGCGATTTAGAGTCTCTGTCTGAGCAGGTGCGTAGCGACATTGAGCAAGACCGCATCTATGTCTTCACGCCAGATGGGCATGTTGTGGATCTGCCTGTGAACGCCACGCCGATAGATTTTGCTTACCGTGTGCACACAGAAATTGGTCACCGCTGTCGTGGTGCCAAGGTGAACGGCAGAATTATTTCTTTGGTAACGCATTTAAAAACCGGTGACAAGGTGGAGATTCTTACCTCGAAAGAGGGAACGCCAAGCCGTGACTGGTTGCATCCTACTTTTGGTTATGTGCAAACCAACCGTGCGCGCGCCAAAATTCAAAACTGGTTTAGAAAAGAAGACAGAGAGAAAAACTTAGACGCGGGTAAGAGTTTGCTGGATAAGCAGCTTAAGCGTTTAGGTGTGGAAGACAGTAAGGTTGACTTGCTGAAGCTCGCGGAAAAATTCAATTTCTCAAGCGCCGAAGACATTTATGTGGCACTCGGTGCTGGGGATATTCAACTCTCTCGAGTGCTTCATGCGATTGATGATTTGTACGGTTTGGATGGTCAAACTCCAACGGTACGACCGATCAGGCTAAAAAAGAGTCGTCATAAGTCTTCTGATAATGATGTGCACATATTGGGAGTCGGTAAGTTATTGACCCAAATGGCGAAATGTTGCTCGCCTATACCTGGCGACAGTATTGTTGGCTACATCACTCAGGGTCGAGGTGTCTCGATTCATAAGGAAGACTGCATCAATGTCGTGCAAATGAGTCTGGATGAACCTGAGCGTATGGTGGAAGTGAACTGGGGGGAAGAGGTCGATAACCTTTACCCTGTTAATATCCAAGTCGAGGCATATGATCGCACTGGATTACTCAATGACATCACCAGTTTGTTGGCGAATGAAAAAGTGAATTTGCTATCCATGAATACCTTGTCGGCGCAAGACAGCCATACCGCTACGATTCGCTTTACGATCGAAGTTGGGGAGCTGGGCGTGCTGAGTAAGTTGTTGCATCGCATTGATCAATTGCCAAATGTATTGAATGTATTTAGAGAAAAAGACTTTTGAACCCGCCTATCAATGAGTTGTTAACTTTGATGGCCTGTCTTAGGGATAAGCAAAATGGTTGTCCTTGGGATCAACAGCAAAGCTTCAAATCGATTGCACCATACACCTTAGAAGAAACCTATGAGGTGTTGGATGCCATCGAGCGTGAAGATCATGAGCACTTAAAAGAAGAGCTTGGGGATCTGCTGTTTCAGGTTGTATTTTATGCGCAAATAGGAAAAGAAGAGGGGCGTTTTGATTTTGACGATATTGCGTCAGGTATCGTTGAGAAAATGTTACGTCGGCATCCTCATGTTTTCCCTAGTGGCAAGTTAGACAGCTTTGGTAGCGGGACAAGTGTTGATCAAGAGAGTCTGTCTGAGCAATGGCAAACGATTAAAGCACAAGAAAAAAGCGCGCTGAAAAAACACAGCCTATTAGATGATGTGCCGGTTTCGATGCCGGCTCTTATGCAGGCGGCTAAGTTGCAGAAAAAAGCCTCAAAAGTGGGCTTTGATTGGGATGACACTGCGCCCGTATTCAATAAGATTCGTGAAGAGTTGGACGAGCTAGAAGCCGCGATGAAGGGCATGGAACAAGATCATATTGAAGTGGAAATGGGAGACATATTGTTTGCCATGAGCAATTTGGCGCGACATGTTAAGGTGTCTCCAGATGTGGCGCTGAATCGAACGAATGTGAAATTTCGTCGTCGCTTTAGCAGAATAGAAAGTTTGCTTTCAGAGCAAAACAAAGAGATAACTCATTGTTCCTTAGAAGAATTGGATCAATATTGGGAGCAAGCAAAACGAGAAGGTTTATAATAAACGCGGTTAACAAATTATAATAATTAGAGACGTTTTTTAGCGGAAGGAGGGTGAAGTGAGTGATAATCAGGCATCGTTGCGAGAAAATGTCCGACTACTAGGAGATTGCCTTGGGGAAACCATGAGCAACCACCTTGGGAGCACGTTTTTAGACACGGTTGAAAACATTCGATTGTTGTCAAAAGAAGGGCGTCAGACTGGAGACCCAGCGGCGTTAATCGAAGCGCTTGAAGCATTGGATGACAAAGATATTGTTCCCGTTGCTCGTGCTTTTAATCAATTTTTAAACTTGTCGAATATTGCAGAGCAATACCATCGAGTTCACCGTCGTCGCACGAATGAAAGCTTGGGGGTATATCACAATCCTGTCGGTGATCTTCTTTCTCGCCTTGCGGCCAAAAATGTGTCAGCTGATCAAATGCTGGCGTCGCTGCAAGAGCAATCCATTGAGTTGGTATTAACCGCCCACCCAACGGAAGTAGTACGTCGTTCATTGATTCGAAAATACGACAATATTTCTACCGAATTAGAAGCGCTTGATAAAGACAATATTCTTCCGTTAGAAGAAACCAAACACATTCGTCGCCTGAAAGAGATTATCACTCAGGCGTGGCATACAGACGAAATTCGTGAAGACAGACCGACACCGGTAGATGAAGCCAAGTGGGGCTTTGCGGTGATAGAGCAGTCTTTATGGCAGGCGATACCTCGTTTTTTTAGACAATTAGACGCTCAGTTAAGTGAGCACTCTAATGGCAAGCAACTGCCTCTTGATCTGGCGCCGATTCGTTTTGCGACCTGGATGGGTGGGGATCGAGATGGTAACCCTAATGTGACGCATAAGGTCACTGAAGAAGTGACCTTATTGGCTCGCTGGATGGCAGCAGACCTTTATATTAAAGACTTAAATGTGTTGCGTTCAGAGTTTTCGATGACGCAATGCAATGCGGAATTACGCGCGCGAGTAGGTGATAGTGCGCAGCCTTATCGTGATATTTTGCGCCATCTAGAAAGTAAAATAGTCGCGACCAAAAATTGGGCCAAAGCACGTCTAGATGGTAAGCCTGCATCAGATGACGGCATTATGCTCAACAGTAAAGAGCTCTATGATGACTTGGTGTTGTGCTATCAGTCATTGATAGATTGTGGCATGAAGGTGATTGCTAATGGCTCTTTGCTTGATTTGATTCGCTGTGCAGCCACTTTTGGTATGACTCTAGTGCGTTTGGATGTGCGCCAAGACGCTTCTCGTCATATAGAGGCGTTGTCGGCGATTACTCGTTTTTACGGTCTAGGGGATTATGCTGAATGGGATGAAGCGTCTCGACAGGCTTTCTTATTGACCGAATTAAACTCTAAGCGCCCTTTGTTGCCTTCAGATTGGACACCGACCGCGGATGTTAAAGAAGTACTTGATACTTTTTCGATGATAGCGAAAGGTGAAGCGAACTCGTTTGGCTCTTATGTTATTTCTATGGCGAGTGCGCCATCGGATGTGCTGGCTGTTGCCTTGTTGCTGAAAGAGTCTGGTGTGACATTTGCGATGCGCATCGTGCCTTTATTTGAAACATTGGCAGATCTTGATAACGCCGAACCTATTATTGAACAGCTGTTTTCTCTGCCTTGGTACAAGGCCTATATCGACGGTCGCCAAGAAGTGATGATCGGGTATTCCGACTCCGCCAAAGACGCCGGACAAATTGCGGCGACATGGGGGCAATACCGAGCGCAAGAAGCGCTGACCCGCTTGTGTAAAAAGCACGGCGTTCATTTGACCTTATTCCATGGTCGCGGTGGCACCGTAGGTCGTGGTGGCGGTCCTGCTCATGTGGCTATCTTGTCGCAGCCTCCAGGGTCAGTAAATGGTTCGATTCGAGTGACAGAGCAAGGGGAGATGATACGTTTCAAATTCGGCATTCCTGACATTGCGGTGCGTTCCCTTGAATTGTATTGCTCAGCGGTCATGGAAGCGACGCTGATGCCAACCACTGAGCCAAAAGAAGAATGGCGTGCCATTATGGACGAAATGGCAGAAGTGGGGATGAATCAATATCGCTCTATAGTGCTCGGTCATGAAGATTTTGTGCCTTACTTTAGAGCAACAACACCAGAGCAAGAGCTGGCTAAATTGCCATTAGGGTCAAGACCTGCTCGTAGACGCTCTGATGGCGGTGTAGAAAGTCTAAGGGCCATTCCTTGGATCTTTGCTTGGATGCAAATTCGTTTGATGTTGCCAGCTTGGTTGGGAGCAGAAAGTGCATTGGAGCAAGCGATTGAGTCAGGCAATCTTGATAAACTGCGAGAGATGCATAAAAAATGGCCTTTCTTCGGGGCTTATCTGGATATGTTGGACATGGTGCTGGCGAAAGCAGAGCCTGAAATTTCTGAATATTATGAAAAGCGTTTGGTCAGTGAAGAGCTGCAAGGCTTAGGTCGATTGCTGCGTAATAAATTGGCGCAAGTGAGTCGTTTGGTGAAAGAACTTAAGCAGCAAGATCGCTTAATTGAAGACAATAAAACGATTCGACAATCGATTGATGTGCGTAACCCATACATAGATCCACTGCATTATTTGCAGGCTGAATTATTGCACCGCAGCCGTAAAAGTGCTGAAAATCCAGAGGTGAATAAAGCCCTGATGATTACTATGGCGGGGATCGCGAGTGGCATGCAAAACACGGGTTAAATCAAAAAACGGTTAAATAATGAACGAAAAAGGCGCGGAAATAGCGAAAATAAGACAGTAAATTTGCATCTTAAAGGCTTGCTTGGGTATGCTTGGCAGCCATTCAATTTTTATTTTGCAAGTTGTCTGCCTTTACGCTGTGTTTTCGCGCCTTTTCTGCGTGTGTTTTTAGCGTGGCAGACAAATTTGTGTTTCAGTTTATAGACTGACTTTTGGAGACTTTTTTATGCGAGTAATATTATTAGGTGCGCCAGGCGCTGGTAAGGGTACTCAGGCTCAATTCATTACGGAAGAATTCGGTATTCCACAGATTTCTACAGGCGACATGCTACGTGCGGCTGTGAAAGCGGGTAGTGAGCTGGGTTTGAAAGCAAAAGCTGTAATGGATGCCGGACAATTAGTTTCTGACGATATTATTATTGGTTTAGTAAAAGAGCGTCTGACTCAAGAAGATTGTGCAAAAGGTGCTTTGTTTGATGGTTTCCCTCGTACGCTTCCACAAGCCGATGCGTTAAAAGACGCAGGCGTGGAGATCGACTATGTGGTCGAGATCGATGTTGCAGACGAAGAGATTGTTAAACGCATGAGCGGTCGCCGTGTACATGAAGCGTCAGGCCGTACTTATCATCTTGTTTATAATCCACCAAAAGTGGAAGGCAAAGATGATGTGACAGGCGAAGACCTAGTACAACGTGTGGACGATGTAGAAGAAACTGTACGTAAGCGTCTTGGTGTTTATCACGATCAGACTGCGCCGTTAATTGGCTACTACCAAGAATGGCTGAAAAACGACAGCGCCACCGCGCCTAAATTCGTTAAAGTGAACGGTGTGGGTGATTTGAACGAGATCAAACAAAGCTTATTGGCTTCATTGAAGGCTTAGTTTTTAATGACTGCGATTTTAGCTTTAGATACATCAACGCCAGCTTGTTCGGTTGCGTTGAATATTGATGGTGTGGTGCTGGAAGATTTTCGTATGGCACCGCGTCAGCATAATGATTTGATTCTGCCGATGGTGGAGCAAATACTGCAACAATCCGGATTGGTCTTGTCTGATCTGGATGCGATCGCTTTTGGTCGTGGCCCAGGCTCTTTTACTGGGCTTAGAATCAGCGCGGGTGTCGTTCAGGGGTTGGCGTATGGCGCAGACCTACCGGTTATTCCTGTGTCCACCTTGGCAGCGCAAGCGCTAGAAGGGTTTCAAAAAACGGGGAAACATCATTGGTTGTCAGCCTTAGACGCCCGAATGGGTGAAATCTATGTGGCTGGTTATCATGTGAATAAAGTCGAAGGGCATCATCTTGTTGAATGTCTTTTCGATGAGCGTGTCGCAAAACCGGATACACTGATGAAGTTTGATGAGTGTTATCAAGGCGTTGGTTCTGGCTGGCTTTATGACGAGATGCTATCCGCTTTGTTGCCTCAAAAGCCTGAGCATATCTTGCTTGATGTTGCGCCGCGGGCTGCTTGCATTGCGCAATTGGCTCAGGAATTGTTTTCTCAAGGAAAGACTGTGTCCGCGTACGATGCGATGCCGACTTACTTAAGAGATGAAATCACCTGGGAAAAACAGGCGCCTAAAGTCGGCAAAAGATAACGATAATAGGCCATAAGAGAGTCGCTTTACTGTTCAGTTAGCGTCTCTTTTTCGCCTTTTATTGCTCGCCTTTCACCGCTTCCTCTTGTATTGTTTTTCTGTTTACTTTGTTTAACTCGCCTCATTTATACCCTTACTGGAACGAACGCCCTTGTTAAGCTCTCTTGCTGTTGCCTCTGATAACCCTCTTCATGATCTCGAAGCCAAAGCCTTGGCGGATGCTTTATCCCTGCCTTACTTTCCATTGCAAGTGGCGCTTAAGTTTGTGGTGGAGTTTGATTATTTACTGCTTAAAAGCGAACAAGGCTTGGCGCTTGCTAAAACGGGTAAAGGGGCGCCAAAACCTGTGTTTGTTGATTTTACCGCTGGCGCGGTGGATCACCGTAGACGCTTTGGTGGTGGCAAAGGGCAAGACATTGCCAAGGCAGTAGGCTTAAACAAACGCGCTCATTTGTCTGTGTTGGACGCCACCGCAGGGCTGGGTCGAGATGCCTTTGTGCTGGCGAGTCTGGGTTGTCACGTGTCTTTGTGTGAGCGTGTAGGCTTTGTCAGAGCCTTGTTGGAAAATGGCTTGTCGCGTGCTTTGTTGCACCCTGAGGTCACGAGTATTGCATCACGCATGCCTTTGCTGGCTGGAGAGATTGGCGAGCTGCTTGATCAGCGCTTTGATGTGGTTTTTCTCGATCCTATGTATCCCCATACGGAAAAGTCTTCTGCAGCGGCAAAAAAAGAAATGGCGTTTTTTCGGGATTTAGTCGGTAAAGATGAAGATGCGGATCTTTTATTGCCAAAGGCGCTAGAAATAGCAAACTACCGAGTCGTCGTAAAACGCCCCAAAGGTGCGCCTTATTTAAATAACGTGGAACCAAGCTATCAGTTGGGTGGTAAAGCGGGCCGTTTTGATATTTATGTCCTTAAATCATTAGACATAAATGAGCAGTAAGCTTATTAATAGTGGGGTGGTGTTTCGCCTTCGACAATATTCTGTTGTTGGCGGTTAGCTTCTAATTGTTTTGCCAGCATGACCAGTTTTTCTTGCATCAGCAGTAAATCTCTTTGTTGCACAATTAGGGACTGATTAAGGCTGTCTATCATGTCTTCTTGGAATTGAAGTTTGTATTCGAGTTCGTCGATACGACGCTCTGTGTCTAAGGTATTCATTGGTGGCATCAGTATGTTAACCTTAATATGCTAAGCTCTTAATTTCGGAGCCTTTCTATGTGTTGCATGCATCTTCTTTGCACATTAGAATAGAAAATGGCGCGGAGTTTGCTTTTAAAGAAGTGGGTTATTTTACTATGATCTTCTTTCGCTTCACACGCTAATTTCGTAAGAGAGTAGTAAAAACTTTTAACTTTTCACGTTTGTATTAGTTTAACGAGAGAATTTTTACCTAGGTAATTCATCCTTTCGAATCATAAAATATTTTAATTTAACAAGAGACACAGTTATGAATGATCATCAGGATAATGTTACGAGTCACAAAGGATCTTCTGTTGGTTCCGCCTTATTTTCAGTGCGTGCGTTTGTTGCCAGTCTAGTTATTGCTTTAGTTGTTCCTTTGTTAATTGCCGCAGTATTAGGCGATCAAATTGGGACAAACTATTTGGTTTATTTTGCGTTTATTTTAGTGTCTGTTTATGTCGGTGCTATGGTGGGTCAAGAAAGTGGCTCAAGTGCGAACTCCCAATCTGAAGAAGATGAGGATGACGATCGTGAGCAAGGCACGGTAAAATGGTTTAACTCTTCAAAAGGTTTTGGTTTCTTAACAATGGAAAATGGTGACGACGTATTTGTTCATTACCGTGCGATTCGTGGTCGTGGTCGTCGTTTTCTTGTTGAAGGCCAGCTTGTTCGCTTCTATGTAACAGAAGGCGAAAAGGGTAAGCAGGCTGAGAACGTTTCTATTGTTCGTGGCTAGTACATTCTTATAGATAGTTAAGGAAAAGATCATGTCATCAGTAACACTTAAAGGTAATCAAATCGAAACAGTTGGTTCGCTTCCAGCTGTTGGTGCACAAGCGCCAGCGTTCGAGTTGGTAAAAACGGATTTGTCTGTCGTGTCATTAAGCGATTACCAAGGCGCTAAATTAGTTTTAAATATTTTTCCTTCTATTGATACGCCTACATGCGCAACCTCAGTTCGTAAATTTAATGAGTCTGCGGCTTCTTTAAAAGGGGTTAACGTACTGTGTGTTTCTGCGGATCTACCCTTTGCTGCTGCGCGTTTTTGTGGTGCTGAAGGTATCGATCATGTTGATACTGGTTCAAGCTTCCGTACTTCTTTTGGCGACGATTACGGCTTGACGTTCACCACAGGGCCTCTTGTTGGTTTGTTGTCTCGTGCCGTGGTTGTACTGGATGAAAACGGTAAAGTTCTGCACACAGAGCAAGTAGCTGAAATTGCGGATGAGCCAAACTACGATGCAGCCTTGGCTGTTCTAGGTTAATTTAGCTTTGTGTTAGGCCTGCGTTAAGCTGGGCTAAACGGACAAGCAAAAAAGCCAGTTAAGCGATGCTTAACTGGCTTTTTATTGTCTTGAAGAAAGGCGTTGTGTTGAAAAAAACGCTTAGTCTTTTTGAACTGGAATAGTGTTGGTGGTGCGTTCCACTGTGTTGTCTTTGTTTAAGTAGACCAGTTTTGGCTTGAACTCATCGGCTTCGTTTTCGTCAAATTGTCCATAAGTCGCAATGATAACGCGATCCCCAACTTGAACTTTTCTCGCGGCTGCGCCGTTCATTGAAATGGTTCCAGATCCCGCTTCTGCAAGGATAACGTAGGTGTGAAAACGCTCACCATTATCAACGTTATAAATGTCTATTTTTTCAAATTCGCGAAAGCCAGCTAACTCTACAAGGTCTTTATCAATGGCGCATGAACCGTCATACCAAAGCTCAGCTTGGGATACGCTTGCCATGTGAAGTTTGCCTTTTAGCAGTGTAATTTGCATGAATCTATTCTCTTAATCTTATCTAGGAGTTGTGAGTGGGACGGTGTTAGTTCCAAACAAAAGGACCTTCACCGTGGCTGTTAATCTTCCACCATTGGTCTGGGTCTTGATCACCTTCTTCTTCCCAGCCTTGGTAGTTGCAGCGTACTTCGCACTGTAAGCTGCTGTAGGCGTCTTTAGCGCAGAGAATGTCGTTTTCCCAAGGGGTGTGGCTAGAGTCAAACCAGATGGAGGTAAAACGTTTTCCTGAAGCTTGCTCTAAAATGGTAACGGGAATGGTGTTGCCATCCAACTCAAGAATCACTTTGGTGCACAGTGATGATGGGTGAGTCTGTTCGAGCAGGGTGAATTTCTGGCTAAGCCAAGTGACGATATTATCAGTTGGGCACGACAATACATATATTTCGATGTCAGGTTGCATCGTTTAGTCCTTTTTATTGATCATGTTATACAGCCTTAATACGCTCATCGACAGATAGCCGACAGCGGTCCAGAGGACGCCGGCGCCGGCGATGATGAGTCCGATTAAGGCGATAAGTTCTTGGCTGATGGAATCGTTCAGAACTTGGTTGGATACCATTATCATGAGAACGCCAAACGCAAACAAAAGGCCGCCTTGGATCATTTTTATCAGTGCCAGTCTTGGGTTGTTACCCAATCTCATGGCTAGTTTGTGTAAGCGGCCTTGGATTTTCATGCGTTTTGAGTGTTGGTGAATAAGTTGATTAATATGCCTTCATAGATGCGGCTAAGCTGGTTAAGACTTTCGGCATCCACGCATTCATTCAGTTGGTGAATGGTTGCGTTTATAGGGCCAAGCTCGACGACTTGAGTGCCCATTTTAGCAATAAATCGGCCGTCGGATGTACCGCCAGAAGTGGATAATTCAGGGGTGATGCCAACCGTATCTTGTACTGCTGTGGTGATGGCATCAACCAACTCACCTGGGCGCGTTAGGAATGGTAAGCCGTTGTAGGTCCATTCTACGTCGTAACGTAATTCGTGTTTGTCGAGTATTTCGATGACGCGGGCTTTCAGTGTGTCGAAATCAAGCTCCGAAGAGAAACGAAAGTTGAATTGGGTGTTGAGCTTGCCTGGGACAACGTTGGTCGCGCCCGTGCCAGCTTGAATGTTGGACACTTGAAAGCTGGTTGGCGGAAAAAAGTCATTGCCGTTATCCCAATGTGTGTTTGCCAATTCTGTCAATGCAGGGGCGGCCAAGTGTATTGGGTTTTCGGCTAAATGTGGGTAAGCAACATGGCCTTGTTTTCCGTGTACGGTAAGGTTGCCGCTAAAAGATCCGCGACGGCCATTTTTAATAATATCGCCCAGGGTGTTGGTGCTGGAAGGCTCGCCGACAATACACCAGTCAACGGTTTCGTTTCTTTCCATTAGGGTGTCGACGACGCGAGTGGTGCCATCAACAAAAGGGCCTTCTTCGTCGCTGGTGATCAAGAAGGAAATTTGCCCGCTGTGATCAGGGTGCGCTGTCACGAAGTTTTCTACAGCGGTGATCATAGAGGCAAGGCTGCCTTTCATGTCGGCAGCGCCACGGCCATAAAGCATACCGTCGATTATTTCTGGCGCAAAAGGAGGAACTTTCCATTCTTCTTCAGGGCCAGTTGGTACAACATCTGTGTGCCCAGCAAAGCAAAGATTAGGGCCTGAGGTGCCGCGTTTGGCGTAGAAGTTTTTTACGTCGCCAAACGGCATCGACTCAATGTGAAAACCAAGACGTTCTAGGCGTTGAATCATTACTTCTTGGCATCCGGCGTCTTCTGGAGTGACAGAAGGGCGAGAGATAAGATCCATTGCCAGTTTAAGAGTGGGGGACAAGTTAGTCATTCTTTACCTTTGTGTTGGTTTTCACGGCTTTATAAATTATCCTGTCTAGATTCAGGATGTTTGATAAAGGTATGTTATGAAGTTAAGTATCGTTGTTGTTTTGGGATTAATGCTGAGTGCCTGTAGTCTATTAGAGCCACCGGTTGCTCAGGAGAGCTATTTTGTGCCTATCATACAATCCGATGCAACAAATTCAGGCTATAAGCCCAGTGTGACACCGGTTGTTAAAAAGCAAACAAAAGAAGTGCCACGAGTATACCCTTCACCAGTTAACTGAGAAATTGGCGCTCATAGTCTTCTGCGTTAAAGCCTAGAATAATAGCATCATCCTTGATGATTAGAGGGCGTTTAATAATAGAAGGTTGTGCCATCATAACGGCAAGCGCGTTGCTGTTGTTCATGGTGTCTTTGGTGTTGTCGTCCAATTTTCGCCATGTGGTGCCGCGTTTGTTAATGAGCGTCTGCCAGTCTTGCTGTGCCAGCCATTGGGTGGCTAACTCGGCGTCTACGCCGACTTTTTTGTAGTCGAAAAATTGATACTCGACATTGTGCTCGTCTAGCCAGCGAAATGCCTTTTTCATGGTGTCGCAGTTTTTAATGCCATAAATGCTAATCATGTATTTCTCCAATAAAGCCATACTGCAAATGTCTGCAGTATGGCTTCTTTGTTTGACTAGTTGTGAGCGTGTAGTGCTTCGTTCAATGCAATGGCCGTTTTATTGGTTTTGCATTCAATGGCGCCTGTTTCAGAGTTACGGCGGAACAGAAGATCTGATTGGCCAGACAATTCACGGGCTTTTACGGTTGAAACAACTTGGTTGTTTTCATCGAGTACAGCCACTTTAGAGCCTGCAGTGATGTACAAGCCAGACTCTACTGTGCAGCGATCACCAAGGCCGATACCGATACCAGCATTGGCGCCGATTAGACATTTCTCACCAACACCAATGACGATGTTGCCACCACCAGAAAGTGTGCCCATTGTAGAACAGCCACCACCAAGATCAGAACCATTGCCAACCACAACGCCTGCTGAGATACGGCCTTCAACCATGCTTGAGCCTAATGTGCCAGCATTGAAGTTGACAAAGCCTTCGTGCATAACAGTCGTGCCTTCGCCTAGGTGTGCGCCTAGACGGATGCGAGCGCCATCGCCAACACGGATGCCTGTAGGAACAACAAAGTTCAGCATTTTAGGGAACTTGTCCACGCTGAATACTTCGATGGTGCGACCTTGCATGCGAGCGCTTAGCTGACGGTCCGCCAGTTCGCGTACATCGATAGGGCCTTCGCTTGTCCATGCCGTATTGATTAGCAGGCCGAACATGCCATCTAACACAACGGAATGAGGCTGTGCTAGGCGGTGGGAGATCAGTTGCAGCTTAAGGTAAGCTTCGGCTGGGTTAGTTGGGGCTTCATTGGTAGCAAGAACACACAGCACAACAGGTTGTGTTGACGCCTTTAGGCGAGAGGCCAATTCGGCTTGTTCTATGTTGCCAGCCTTCAGTAGGCTCATGTGAAGACGGTTAAGGTCGCCTTCTTCTAATACTAGCGTGCTGTTGCCGCCTTCGTAGTTGGTGCTTTCTAGTAGCGCATCAAGTGTGCTTTGTTCAACATTGATGCTTGGCGCAGAGTAGAAAACTTCTAGCCAGTTGCCTTCTTTGTTTTGGGTGCCGATGCCAAGGCCGAATGCGAAAATTTGATCACTCATTATGTTCTCCAGTGAGTTTTTAAGGGGGTTACTTGTTCGTTAATTTGTTGGTTGTTAATAAGTCGCGGATGCGTTTAGCGGCTTCAACACACTGTGATTCTTCTGCAACGAGTGCCATACGTACGTGTTTGCTGCCAGGGTTTTTGCCATCGACTTCGCGGCCAAGGTAGCTGCCTGGTAGGACCAGTACGGAGGCTTGCTCGTACAGAGCAATACAAAAAGCTTCATCATCCATGTCCAATTCTGGCCATAGATAGAAGCCAGCTTCAGGTTTGCTGACCTTCATTACTGGGCTTAATATATCGAGCACACTGTTGAATTTTCGAGTGTAGATCTCGCGATTTTGAGCGACATGTTGTTCATCGTTCCAAGCGGTAATAGACGCTTCTTGGTGATGAATAGGCATCGCACAGCCTTGGTAAGTTCTGTACAGCAAAAAAGGCTTAAGTAGGTTGGCGTCGCCAGCGACAAAGCCTGAGCGCAGGCCGGGTAAATTAGAGCGCTTCGATAAGGATTGAAAAATCAGGCAATGTTCGTAGGAGGTGTTGCCCAGTTGTTGGCAGGCTTCTAGTAATCCTAATGGTGCTTTATCGTCAAAATAGATTTCTGAGTAGCATTCATCTGCCACTATCGTGAAATTAAACGCTTTGGCTTTTGCGATAAGGTAGGCGTAATCCTCTAAGGTGGTGATGCTGCCGCTTGGGTTATTTGGGGAGCAAACAAAGAGCAGTTCGCAGCGTGCCCAGATCTCATCACTGACACTTTGGTAGTCGATTTTATAGGCAGTGTCAGGTCCACAAGGTAAGAAATGCAATTCTGCACCAGCCAGTATGCCGGCCCCTTCGTAGATTTGATAAAACGGATTGGGGCTTACTACGAGCGGATTGCTTTTTTCGCCGACCAATGTCTGTGTGATAGCAAACAGGGCTTCACGAGTGCCTGTAACCGGTAGAATTTGGCTTTCTGGATCAAGCGAGTCCAGATGAAAGCGCGTTTTTGTCCATTTTGAAATGGCGCTGCGTAACGCCAGCTCCCCTTTGGTGCTTGGGTATTTATTCACACCATTAAGCGAGTTGGCCAATGTGTCCAGTACGATCTGTGGTGAGTCGTGTTGCGGCTCCCCAATCGTAAGGCGGATCAGAGGTTTGTCTGGATTAGGTGTGTGTCCTTCTAATAACTCGGAGAGCTTTTGGAAAGGATACGGGTGCAAGGAATCTATAAAGGGGTTCATAGGGTGGTTAATCCATGGCTTGTGAAAAGCGGTCAATTTTTTCTTTTAAAAGATCGCAAATAGAGCGCATTCGATCTATGTCGGTAATGAGCTCACCATCTTCTTCTGTAATGTAAAAGGTGTCTTCTACGCGCTCACCTAACGTGGCGACTTTGGCTTTGTGTAGCATGATTTTATTGTTCACGAAGAACTGCCCGATCAGTGCTAAGAGTCCTGGGCGATCTGGTGCCGTTACCTCAAGAGCAGACCAAACTTCTTCAGGTTGGCTGACAAAATGCGCGGTAGCGGGTGAGTTAAATATTTTCAGAATACGTGGCGTGTAGCGTTGCACTAGGCTCTCGTATAAAGACGGGTTGTTGAGTTGCTCCGTCAAGGTCTCACGTATCACTGAAATTCTTTCTTGGTCGAGGTGCAGGCTGGTTTCGTTTTCATTGACGTCCATGACAACGAAGGTGTCGAGTGTGTAGTTGTCTGTGGTGTTGCTGATTTTGGCGTCGAGAATGGTTAAGCCTAGCTGTTCGAAGATGGCCGCTGTCACAGCAAATAAGTGACGACTGTTCGGGGTATAAATGAATACCTTGCTAGCACCAGAGAAATTGCGTCCTCCAAGTGGGCTGATCGCCACAAGAGGCTTGATGCTTGGGCGATGGCGTAGAATGGCTTCTGTGTTCCACGCAATTTCATCGCCATTGGAACGAATAAAGTACTCTTCTTCGATCTTAGACCAGACTTCTTCTGCATCGGTAAAATCGACATTGCGCTCGATGAGGACTTCAAGAGCGCGCTGTTTGTGCTCATCGCTCTGCATGTCGGCGTCGATCGGGTAGTCTAGTCCGCGGCGTAATGCGCGTTTTGTTTCTAGGTAAAGCTGTCTCATGAGCGAGGCGCGCCAGCTGTTCCACATGGTGGGGTTGGTGGCATTGATGTCGGCGACGGTCAGGATAAACAGGTAATCTAGATGCTCCTGATCTTTGACGTAGCTGGCAAATTCCCAAATCACTTCTGGGTCTGAAATGTCTTTTCGCTGTGCCGTAACAGACATGAAAAGGTGGTTTCTGACTAGCCAGACAATCAGTGCGGTGTCTCTCTTCGAAAGCCCGTGGCGTTCGCAAAATGCCTGAGCGTCGACGCAGCCAAGCTCGGAGTGATCGCCGCCACGACCTTTTGCTATGTCATGATAAAGGCCGGCGATATAGAGTAATTCCACCTTGGGTAGGTGGCGAATGGCTTGTGCTGAAATAGGGAATTTCTGTTTGAATTCTGGCAACCAGAGGCGGCGAAGGTTTTCGACTAAATGCAGTGTGTGAGCATCTACTGTGTAGATGTGAAAGAGGTCGTGTTGCATCTGGCCAATGATGGCGCCGAATTCAGGTAAATAACGCCCTAATAAACCTATGTGTTTCATCGATCGCAGTATGCTGGTGAGGCGATATCGACTGGCGATGATGTCTAAAAATAAGTCGGTGTTTTTGCTGTCGTTACGAAAGGCGTCGTCTACCAAATCTAGGCTGTCGCGCAGTTGGCGCATGGTGTTGGCGCGGATGCCTTTGATGTTTTCGTTGTTGCCGCGCAGGACGTAAAGCTCCAGCATGGCGGAGGGGTTGTCTTGAAACAAGGTAGGGGATCTTGCTTCTAGCTGGCCATTACAGGATTGGAAGCGCTCGTTCAGTATTTCGATTGAGTCGTTAGCGTCGGCCAGTAAAAACGATTCCTCAAAGTGTTGCAGAAGAAGGTCGTTCAATTGCTGAATGGCGGCCACGCTTTGGTAATAGCCTTGCATAAAGCGTTCGACGTTTCGCTTTAAATCATCGTCGTCAAAGCCAAATACCTTGGTCAAGGTGCGCTGGTGATCGAAAAGCAGTCGATCCTCTTTGCGCCCTGAAATCATGTGCAAGGCCCAGCGAATGCGCCAAAGGTTTCCCACTGCGCCTTTTAGTTGGATGTATTCGTCTTCGGATAAAAAGGATTTGTCGATTAAGGCGCTTAGTCTGTGGGTGTGCAGGTGGCGCTTTGCGACCCAGTCAATCACCTGCATGTCGCGCAATCCGCCTGGGCATTCTTTTAGATTGGGTTCTAAGTTGTAGGCGGTGTTCTGGTATTTTGCGTGACGGCGTTTTTGCTCTTCCAATTTGGCTTTGTAAAAGGTGTGGCCATCCCACATGTGAGTGGTGTCGGTATTCAGTTTTAGGTTGGCGAGCAGGTCTTCAGAGCCATACAGGGTTCTGGATTCGATTAGGTTGGTGATGACGGTAATGTCTTGTGCGGCCATCTCTATGCATTCGCTGATGGTGCGAACGCTGTGTCCCACGTCGATATTGATATCCCACAAAAGAGTGATAAAGGCTTCGATTTTATCTTTCTGTGGGGTGGCGTCGTCTTTGACCAGAATAAGTAGGTCTATGTCGGATTTTGGGTGCAACTCGCTGCGCCCAAAACCACCAACGGCCACTAAGCTTACGGACTCTTCTTGGTCTAAACCCTTGGCAATCCAAGCGGATTGTAAGGCTTCGTCATAGACTGAAGACAACCCTTTGACGAGTTTCTCTATAGGGTACAGAGAGTGAAAAAGGTTGTCATAGGCTGCCGTTTTCTCTTCCAAAATGGCTTTGTAGCGCTGTATTGAACAAGATGGCTGTGCCAACTCGTGTTTTTCATCTTGTGTTAATAACGGCGGAGCATCTGGAAAAGCAGGAAAATCCATACAAAAGCCTCGAAACGTGGGTCAAGAAAATAGCTTAACGGTATTGGGTGGTTTGCGCGCGGCGCTTCTTTAAAAGAAGCGCGTTTCTTCTGGGCGTTTTGTCAGTACTTCCACCCCGGTCGCTGTGACCAGTAGGGTGTGTTCGTACTGAGCAGAAGGGCGGCCATCTTTGGTTTTGGCGATCCAGTTATCAGGGCCTGTGTGCTTGACCTGTTTTTTGCCAGCATTGATCATTGGCTCTATGGTAAAGGTCATGCCTTCTTCTAGGATGACTCCAGTTCCTGGGGTGCCGTAATGCGCTACTTGAGGTTCGCCGTGGAAAGTGGTGCCAACGCCATGTCCGCAATACTCTTCAACAACAGAGTAATGGTGTTTGTGAGCGTAGGAAGCAATAGCGGCACCTATGTCGCCAAGGCGAGTGCCGGGTTTCACCATGTCGATAGCAAGGTAGAGGCTTTCTTGAGTGACTTTGCAAAGGCGCTCAATGTGTGGCGCTGCCTCACCAGCAAAAAACATACGACTGGTGTCGCCATAGTAGCCATCTTTAATGATGGTGATGTCGATGTTTACCGCGTCGCCTTTTTTAAGTGCTTTGTCGTTCGGAATGCCGTGACAAATAACATCGTTGACTGAGGTGCAGCAAGATTTAGGGAAACCGTGGTAATTCAATGGTGCTGGGATCGCGCCTTGAACGTCAACAATGTAGTTGTGAGCAATAATGTCGAGTTGCTCAGTAGAGACGCCAGGTACAACAAATTCTTCAAGCATTATTAGTACGTCTGCGGCCAGTTTCCCTGCCGTTCGCATACCTTCAATGTCACTGATGTCAGTGAAACGTGTGGCCGCGGTTCTCGGTGTCCATGTTGGGACGTCGCTGCGACCATTTTTTGTTAGTGCTTCTACTTTTCTTAAAATGTCGTTGCTCATAATAAATGTCTTTCAATATTTGATGTATTAAATTTGTCGCTATTCTACATGACTTGTAAAGGAGAATCGCCCCTTTAGCAGTGAAAAAAGCGTGGAGACTCTGTCGGCAAAAACGCCACCTAGGTCTTTTGGTTTATTCTAAAATATGGTATAAATCGCCGGCTTGTTGTGCCTTTGGCTCAAACGCAAGCAAAACCAATATTAAACTAACGATCTTACCACGTTAAGTGGGTGTGTCTGGGGTGCCAATGGTTGCTTTAAACCTTGTCTGGCTGACGCGCTTGGTTGGTAAGCTTAAATAACCCAAATTAAAGGATAGTAAAATGCCTACAGTTTCTATGCGCGACCTATTACAGGTTGGTTCACACTTTGGTCACCAAACTCGTTACTGGAACCCAAAAATGAAGCCTTTCATTTTTGGTGCTCGTAACAAGATCCATATCATTAACCTTGAGCACACTGTTCCTGCTCTTAACGAAGCTCTAGAGCTTGTTAAGAAAATGGCTGAGAACAAAAACAAGGTTTTGTTTGTTGGTACTAAACGTGCTGCATCTAAAACGATCAAAGAACAAGCTGCTCGTTCTGGTATGCCATACGTAAACCACCGTTGGTTAGGTGGTATGTTGACTAACTACAAAACGATCCGTACTTCTATCAAGCGTCTTCGTGAACTTGAAACTCAGCTTTCTGACGGCACGTTTGAAAAGCTAACTAAAAAAGAAGCATTGATGCGTACTCGTGAGCTTGAAAAACTTGAGCTTTCTATGGGTGGTATCAAAGACATGGGCGGTCTTCCAGACGTTCTGTTTGTTGTTGACGTTGACCACGAGCGTATCGCTATTAAAGAAGCGAACAAGCTTGGTATCCCAGTTATCGGTATTGTTGATACAAACAGCGATCCTGATGGCATCGATTACGTTATTCCTGCAAACGACGATGCGATTCGTGCGGTTCAATTGTACGTTTCTGCATTCGCTGATGCGGTTCTAGAAGGTCGTTCTGCGACTGCTGGTTCTGCAGATGAGTTTGTTGAAGTAAGCGAAGCTACAGAAGCGTAAGCAAACTATTTAGTTTGTTCTGGTTTCTAAAGGGGGGCATCTCGCCCCCTTTTTTAAATTTGAATTGTATTGAGAGGATATAGACATGGCCGCAGTATCTGCAGCATTGGTAAAAGAGCTACGCGATCGCACTGGCTTGGGTATGATGGAGTGCAAAAAAGCACTAGCAGCAGCAAACGCTGACATCGAAGTAGCAATTGAAGAGCTACGTAAATCTAGCGGCATGAAAGCGGCTAAAAAAGCAGGTCGTACTGCTGCTGAAGGCACTATCGTTATGCGTGTTGCTGACGATGCGTCTTACGGTGTATTGGTTGAGATTAACTCTGAAACTGACTTCGCTTCACGCGACGAAGGTTTTATTGCTTTCTCAAACAAAGTTGCTGATGTTGTTTTTGCAACAAAAGAAACTGACATGGCTGTATTGCTTGCTGGTGAAATTGGTCAAGCACGCGAAGCGCTAGTTCAAAAAATCGGTGAAAACATCACGCCTCGTCGTGCTGTTATCATTGAAGGTGGTCTAGTTGGTGGTTACCTTCACGGTAACGGTCAAATCGCTGTATTGACTCAGCTTGAAGGCGGCGACGCTGAATTGGCTAAAGATGTTTCTATGCACGTTGCTGCTGTTTCTCCTCGCGTAGTGCAAGGCGATGATATGCCTGCTGACGTGTTGGCGAAAGAAGAAGAAATTATTCGTGCGCAACCAGACATGGCAGGCAAGCCTGCTGAAATCGTTGATAAAATGATTGTTGGTCGTATGAAAAAATTCTTGGCTGAAAACAGCCTTGTTGAACAGCCTTTTGTTAAGAACCCAGAAGTTAAAGTGGGTCAACTTGTAAAAGACGCTGGCGCAAAAGTATCTTCATTCATTCGTCTAGAAGTAGGTGAAGGCATTGAAGTTGCTGAAGTAGATTTCGCTGCAGAAGTAGCGGCACAGCTTAAAGGTTAATCCTTGCTGTGATGTCTTCAAAAAAAGGGGCAGTTTTACTGCCCCTTTTTATGAAAGATAGATTATAGAAACGGTCGTTCCAATAGACCCATCTGTTGCCTTAGACACAACCCTAGTCGGAGATTGAGATGCCAAAAGAAAAGAGCCCAAACTACAAAAGAATTTTGCTTAAGCTAAGTGGTGAGGCCCTGATGGGTGATGAATCATTTGGTATTGACCCAAAAGTATTGAACCGAATTGCGCTTGAGATCGGTCAGCTACGTGGCATCGGTGTTGAAGTGGGTATTGTGATTGGTGGTGGTAATCTATTTCGCGGTCAAGCGCTAAGTAAAGCGGGCATGGATCGCGTTACTGGCGACCACATGGGGATGTTAGCGACGGTAATGAATGCATTGGCGATGCGCGATGCGTTAGAACGTGCCAATATACGTACCCGAGTAATGTCTGCTATTACCATGACTGGGATTGTAGAGCCTTATGACCGTCGTCGAGCAATGCGTTTGCTTAAAGAAGGCGATGTGATGATTTTCTCTGCTGGTACTGGTAACCCTTTCTTTACAACTGACTCTGCTGCTTGTTTGCGCGGTATTGAGATTGATGCAGACGTTGTATTGAAGGCGACTAAAGTGGATGGCGTGTACTCAGCCGACCCAATGAAAGATCCATCTGCCGTCAAGTATGATACATTAGGCTATGATGAAGTTTTGGAAAAACAATTAGGGGTCATGGACTTAACAGCGATTTGTTTAACCCGTGATCACGCTATGCCAATTCGTGTATTCAATATGAATAAACCAGGTGCTTTGATTAATATCATGGTAGGTGGTGACGAAGGCACACTGATTAAGTGAGGAAATTATGATCAACGAAATTCTTAAAGACGCTGAAGAACGCATGAGTAAAGCGGTTTCTTCTGTTGAATCTGCATTCAAAAAAATTCGTACCGGGCGTGCACACCCGAGCATTCTAGATTCTGTTAAAGTGAACTATTACGGTTCTGAAACGCCGTTAAGCCAGGTGGCAAATATAACGGTTGAAGATGCGCGTACTTTGGGCGTGTCTCCTTGGGAAAGTAACTTGGTTCCTGAGATCGAAAAAGCCATTATGAAATCCGATTTGGGTTTGAACCCTGCGACGAATGGCAGCTTGATTCGTATTCCTATGCCTGCTTTGACAGAAGAAACGCGCCGTAATTACTTCAAACAAGCGAAATCAGAAGCGGAAAACGGTCGTATCGCGATTCGTAATATTCGCCGTGATGCTAATGGCAGTTTGAAAGATTTGGTTAAAGAAAAAGAGATATCTGAAGACGACGATCGCCGTGGTCAGGATCAAGTGCAAAAAATCACAGATAAATACGTTGCTTTGGTTGAAGAACGTCTTGCTGCGAAAGAAAAAGACTTGATGGAAATCTAAATAAAAAGGGTGGGCCTAGCTCACCCTTTTTATTGGCTAAGGTAGATATATGTCGAAATTGACAGGATCAGGGACGTGTTCTGATGCCATCCCTCGCCATATTGCCATTATTATGGATGGCAATAACAGATGGGCGAAAAAAAGATTCCTGCCTAGTATAGCAGGGCATACCGCCGGAGCTTCTGCGGTTCGTCGAGCGGTAGAAATGGCGGCGAAAGCGGGTATTCAAGTGCTTACCTTGTTTGCTTTTTCGAGTGAAAATTGGAAGCGCCCACAAGCAGAAGTGGATGCTTTGATGGGCTTGTTTATGCGCTCTCTTAAAAAAGAGGTGAAGCGTCTAAATGAACATCAGATTTGCCTGCGAATTGTCGGAGATTTGTCTGCGTTTAGCGATAAACTCCAACGACAGATAAAAGAGACAGAGGCACTAACCTCTAAAAATACAGGGATGGTTCTTGTTGTGGCGGCCAATTATGGCGGTCGCTGGGACATTGCACAGGCGGCTAAAAAAGTGGCTTGTCAGGTCGCAGAGGGCAAAATTTCAGCGGATGATGTTGATGAAGAGATGCTGGCTCAACATATGCAGTTGGCCGATCTTCCTCCTCCTGATTTATTGATTCGTACTTCAGGGGAAGAACGTATAAGTAATTTTTTATTATGGCAAACCGCGTATTCTGAGTTTGTCTTCCTTTCGGTGTTATGGCCGGATTTTGATCAATTGCATTTTGATGAAGCCATTCAGCTTTATCAAAAACGCCAACGTCGCTATGGTGGTCGATAATTCATGTTACTCCCTCGTATTCTCAGTGCCATCGTGATGGTCGTTTTGTTTGTTTGTGCTGTTTTTGTTTTAGAAAAAACAGGTTTTATGTTGGCTATGGGTGGTGTTGTGCTGCTGGCTGGCTGGGAATGGGCTAGATTATCAGGTGTTAAAGCGGCACTTTCTCGTGTCGCTTTTGCGTTGTTGGTGGGGGCGTTGTGCTTTTTGACATACCAACAAGGTTTTCAGCAACACATCTTGTACGCCGCGCCTGTTTTATGGTTGATGGCCTTATATTGGGTGGTAAGTTATCCGTCTATGAAAGGATGGCGTTACCAATCAGGTCGTTTGCTATTTGGTCTGCTTATTCTCATCACGACTTGGGCTTCCTTAGTGGTTTTAAAACAATCCAATAACTTTGTTGTTTGGGTGCTCTTGTTGATGGGGCTTATCTGGGGAGCGGACTCTGGCGCTTATTTTTCTGGCAAAGCGTTTGGTAAAAACAAGCTTGCTCCACACGTTAGCCCAGGCAAATCTTGGGAAGGTGTGATTGGTGGCTTGGTCTTTACTCAGATTGGTCTTGTGGTGTTTTCTTACATGGTGCATTTCTCTTTGGTGCAGTGGCTTGTGTTAGCGGCAATCGGCTTGTTGACTGTGGCTGTGTCTGTGTTGGGCGACCTGACAGAGAGTTTGTTTAAACGTCATGAGTCGCTAAAAGATTCCAGTCGTTTAATTCCTGGGCATGGTGGGGTGATGGATCGTGTTGATAGCTTGACGGCCGCCGCGCCAGTGTTTGTTCTTCTGCTTAGTGTGTTTGGGTGGTTATGATGCAAGGCATTTGTCTACTTGGTGCGACCGGTTCGATAGGGCAAAGTACGCTGGATATTATTGAACAGCACCCTGAGAAATTTAAATTGGTTTGTGCGTCGGCGCACTCAAGTGTGGCGAAAATGGCGGATATCTGCCGCCGCTTTCAACCCAGTCGTGTGGTTATGGGCTCTTTGTCAGCACGTGATGAACTTGCTGCCTTGTGTCCTGATTTGCCTATTTCTTTTGAATGGGGTGATGAGGCCTTAGAGGACATTGCCGCCGATGCGCAAGTAGACCAAGTAATGGCGGCTATTATGGGGTTTGCTGGACTGAAGCCGACCTTATCGGGCATTCGCGCCAAGAAACGTATCTTGCTGGCTAATAAAGAGTCTTTAGTCACCGCGGGTCAGTTATTTATGGATGAAGTTGCGCGCCACGATGTGCTGCTACTGCCGATAGATAGCGAACATAATGCCATCTTTCAAAGCCTTCCTCAGCATGCCCAAGGGGCTCATAAAAAACACGTCAGCAAATTGTTGTTAACCGCGTCTGGTGGGCCGTTTCGTTCTTGGTCTTTGGATGAGATGCGCAAGGTGACGCCTGAGCAGGCGTGTAAGCACCCAAATTGGTCGATGGGGCAGAAGATATCCATTGACTCAGCTTCTTTGATGAACAAGGGGCTAGAGCTGATTGAGGCGTGCTGGTTGTTTGGTGTAACGCCTGCGGATGTTGATGTGGTGGTTCACCCCGAAAGTATAGTTCACTCTATGGTGTCCTATTTGGACGGTAGTGTGATTGCGCAGATGGGCAATCCTGATATGAAAATCCCTATTGCGTATGGCATGACCTGGCCAAATAGAATCGAAACCTCGGTGCCTCCGCTGGATTTAGTGTCCATTGCCGCATTGAATTTTGAAGCCCCAGATTTAGCGCGTTTCCCCAACCTTAAGCTGGCTGCAGACGCTTGGTACGCAGGCGGGACAGCCATGGCGACGCTCAATGCCGCAAACGAAGTCGCGGTGGCCGCCTTTCTTGAAAGAAAAATTGGATTCCTTGATATCGCAACGATTAATGGCGCGGTATTAAATCAGCTGGAGAGTTGCCCAGTGACCTCGCTTGATGTGGTGTTTGAGGCGGATCGTATGGCGCGACAAGTGACCACAAACATTATTAATAAGAAGGATTGGGTGTGATTCAGGATATTCTTTCCATTGTTGTAGCGCTGGGTGTGTTGATTACTTTTCATGAGTTTGGCCATTTTTATGTCGCGCGTAAATGCGGTGTGAAAGTGTTGCGTTTTTCGGTCGGCTTTGGCAAACCCATTTATCGTTATGTTGGCAAAACAGGCACCGAGTTTACTCTGGCTATGATTCCTTTGGGCGGCTACGTCCGCATGTTGGATGAGCGTGAGGGAAATGTACCTGAAGCATTTAAATCGCAAGCATTTAATAACAAAACAGTGTGGCAGCGTATTGCTATTGTTGCGGCGGGGCCGATTGCCAATTTTATATTGGCGGTGATTATTTATGCGCTTGTGGCCTCGATGGGACTGCAAACATTGGCGCCAAAAGTGGGTCATATTACGCCAAATACACCACTGGCCGAGACCAATATCCAGCCTGGGGATGAGCTTTTATCCATCAATGGCTCGGCCGTTAGTTCGTGGGAAGATGTAAATTTAGTGTTAGCAGACTTGATTGGAACTAGCGGAACCATTACCGTTCGCTATCAGGAAGAATTAAGTAAAGAAAAAGAAACCGATTCAGTGACGTTGGATCGTTGGTTGAAAGGGCAAAATCCCAACAATTTGATTCAAGAGTTTGGGGTGAGACCTTGGCAACCAAAAGTGACGCCTGTGATTGCTCAAGTGGTCGAGAAGGGCGCGGCGGAAACGGCGGGCTTTAAGGTTGGTGATAAAGTCATAAAAGCCAATGGACAGTCCATAGACGATTGGGCGCAGTTTGTTACTTTTATTCAAAACCACCCTGGAAGTCGAGTCTCTGTTGTGGTCATGAGATCGGGTGAGCCTACTGTGTTAACGATAGTGCCGGGGTCAATAGAGCGCGGTAATGATATTGTCGGTTACGCTGGGTTGGCCGTTGTGCCACCTAAATTGGATGAGAGTGTGTTCCGAGAGCGTCACTTTGGTTTATTGGCGTCGCTGAACTACGGCGCACAGCAAACTTGGAAGATGACGGCGTTAACCGTTTCCTCTATCGGAAAAATGTTGCAAGGCCTGATCTCTATCGATAATTTGTCAGGTCCTATTACGATTGCCAAGGTTGCTAGTGCATCAGCAGATTCCGGGTTGCAATCATTTCTAAAATTTATGGCCTACCTTAGTGTCAGTTTAGGTGTGTTGAATTTGTTGCCTATTCCTATGTTGGATGGCGGTCATTTAATGTTTTTTGGCGTCGAGGCGATTCGTCGTAAGCCAGTCTCTGAAAAAATCCAGAGTATGGCTTATCGGGTGGGCGCTTCATTATTGTTTACCTTAATGGCCATAGCCATTTTTAACGATATTGCCCGTTTGTAGTGAGGTATATATGAAGGTCGTTTCAGCAGTACTGCTGGCTTTGATAAGCGTGCAAAGTGTCGCTAAAAATATAGAAGATGTGCGGATTGATGGTTTAGTACAAATGCCATCATCAAGAGCGTTTGATGTAATTGGTTTTGAGCAAGGGCAGCCTTACAACTCTGATAAAGTGTATCAGGCGATTACTGCGTTGTTTGGAACTGGGTATTTTAGCAATGTTGATGTCTATGAAGAGAAAGATGTTTTAACGTTTAAGGTGGATGAAAGACCGTCTATTGGGGATTTGACCATAGATGGCAATGATTTGATCAAAACAGAAGACCTTAAGCGTGGCTTAAAACTGTCTGGTTTGGAAGTTGGTGAAATCTACAAACCTGAAACACTGAATAAAATCCAACAAGAGCTACAGCGTCAGTATTATGCGTTAGGGCGTTACGGCGCCACTGTGGATGTCTCCATAAAAGACATGCCGCGTAATCGAGTTCGTGTTGCGATTAAGATAGATGAAGGCAAAACGGCCAAAATTGTTCACATTAATATCGTAGGCAACCATGCGTTCAGTGATGAAGAGTTAACCAAAGACTTTCAGTCAGGAGAGGAAGGCGCTTCTTGGAACCCCTTCAGCTCAGCAGATGAGTACAGCAAGGCCAAATTACAAGGCGATCTTGATACCTTAAAAAGCTTTTATCTTGATCACGGCTATTTAGATTTCAATATTGAGTCGAGCCAGGTTAGTTTGTCGCCCGACAAACGCGATGTCTATGTCGTGGTTAATGTGGATGAAGGCAAGCCTTATACCATCAATAATGTGTCACTCAGTGGTAGTCTGCCTATTTCAGAAGATTTGGTGTGGAAAAAAATCGATCAGAAAAAAGGCGATGTTTTTTCTCGTAGCCAAGTAACGACCATTATCGATAATATTTCAGCGGAATTGGGTGACCATGGTTACCTGTTCACCAACGTTAATTTGATTCCTGAAAAATTAAAAAACCATACGGTTAATTTAACCTATCAAATTACCCCAGGGCCAAAAGTCTACGTACGTCGCATTGTTTTTAGCGGTAACAGCGAAACGCAAGACGAAGTGTTGCGTCGTGAAATGACACAATTTGAAGGCGCACTGGCAACGCACTCTAAAATCCAAGCCTCTAAGCGTCGTCTTGAGCGTTTGGGGTTCTTTAGTAAAGTCGATTTGAAAACACGTCGTGTCCCTGGCACAACCGACCAAGTGGATTTGGATGTGTCGGTTGAAGAGCAGGCGTCAGGCAGTATTCAGGCGAGTATTGGCTTCTCTGATTCCGATGGGTTGATTCTAGGTTTTGGTATTTCTAAGTCCAACTTTATGGGAACGGGGAATAAGCTGGCCTTTAACGCTACCCGCGCCAGCAGTTATACCGATTACACCATTAGTTATACCGATCCGTACTTTACGGTGGATGGCGTGAGTCGTGGGGCGAAAGTCTATTATCAAAGTAGTGATTACGACGACGATGATATCGAGGATTACCAACTGGATAAAATCGGTGCTGGCCTTACCTATGGTTACCCGATATCCGATACGCAGCGCATTACTTTTGGCGCGACAGTGCAGCAGACATCCATTAATTTAAGTGATGATCCATCGCTTGAAACAAGTGACTTTGTTGATACGAATGGCGATAGCTTTACCGATTTGATTGCTTCTATCTCATGGAGTGACAGCGATTTGATTGGTGGTGTGCTGCCGACTAATGGTTATTCAACCAGTGCAAGCTTGCAAGTGTCTACGCCTGGCAGTGATCAGCAATATTTCAAAGTCGGTTTGACGTCGCAAAAATATTGGAACATCCAAAACTCTAACCTTTGGTTATTCCATGTGAAAGGTCGTGCAGGTTACGGTAATGGTTATGGCAGCACAGAATATTTGCCATTTTATGAAAACTATTATGCCGGTGGTACTGGATCAGTACGTGGTTACAGCTCTTCATCATTAGGGCCGAAAAACTCCTATGACTCTGATAGTGATAATGACAGTGAGGCTATGGGCGGTAATATCCTAATGACAGGTACGGCAGAGATTATTTTCCCAATGCCTATGGTGGAGGATCATAAGTCGGTACGAACCTCTATTTTCTTGGATGCAGGTAACGTATTTACTGACTCTTGTTACTCGGTCAGCACCAACTGTACGGAAGGTGTGGATCTTGCGGATCTGCGTTACAGCATTGGTTTTAGTTGGACGTGGATTACTCCGATTGCGCCGTTATCATTTAACTTGGCGAAAGCCTTGAATGCACAAAGTGGCGATGACACAGATGTATTCCAGTTTCAGTTAGGAACGACTTTTTAACGTTAAATAAGAACGCATAATAAAGGAATAGAATATGAAAAACCTACTAGGTGCTCTCATTGGTTTTATGTTGATTGGCAGTGTGCACGCCAATGAGGTCGCTGTTGTCGATTTTCGTGCTGCTTTATTGCAAAGCGCGATCGGGCAAAAAGAGGCCGTAGAGCCGAAAAAACAAGTCGCTGAAATGGATGCCCGTTTAAAAAGCGAACAAGAAAAACTGAAAAAAATGGCCAACGATTTAAAACGTGACGAATTGACATTGGCGCCAGAAGATTTAAAGAAACGTCGTATTGAACTGGCGCAGCGTCAAAATCAAGTTCGTAATATGGCCGCTGGCATGCAGCGCCAAGCGAAACAGCTTGAACAGAATTTGATTAAGACGCTGACGCCAAAAGGTGAAGTTGCGTTAAAAGAAATCATCAAAGAGCGTAAATTAGACTTGGTGCTAAACCGAGAGTTGATTATTTATGCGAAGGCAGATGCCGACATTACAAAAGAACTGATTGATCGAATGAATAAGGGAAAATAAAGCATGGAATATACTCTAGCCCAGTTAGCAGAAAAGGTTCAGGGTAGAGTAAAAGGCGACCCCGAGTTAAGGATTGACGGATTAGGGACGCTTGAAAATGCTCAGTCACATGAAATTGGTTTTTTAGCGAACCCTAAATATAAAAGCCAGTTGGCGACAACATCCGCGGGCGCGGTGTTGGTAAGAAGTGATGAGCTGGCGTCGGTATTAGATAATGCCATCATAGTTAAAAACCCTTACCTGGCGTTTGCAGCTCTGAGCCATTTGTTTGTTCCCGCTACTCAGAAATGGGTAGGGATGGACGCAAGTTGTGTTATTTCTGATAGCGCTACCATTGCGGATAATGTCGTGCTTGCCCCCAATGTGGTTATCGATGATGACGTCGTTATTGAAGCAGGTTGTGTGATTGGCGCGGGGACGGTTATCGGTCGCGGCGTTCGAATTGCTGAAAAATGCCTTATTTACCCTAATGTTACTCTTTATCACGATGTTATAATTGGCTCAGATTGTATTGTTCATAGCGGTGTGGTGATTGGCGCAGATGGTTTTGGTTTCGCACCGACAAAAGACGGTTGGGAAAAAATCAATCAGCTTGGTTCAGTAGAAATTGGTAATCGAGTAGAAATTGGCGCTAACACGACGATTGATCGTGGTGCAATTGAGAATACAAAAATCGGTGATGGTGTTAAAATCGATAACCAGGTTCAAATTGCTCATAATGTTGTAATTGGGGATAATACCGCGATTGCAGGATGTGCCGCGATTGCTGGAAGCACTAAAATAGGCTCTTTTTGCACAATCGCAGGAGGAGTAGGCATAGTTGGTCATTTGACGATAACAGACTGTGTGCATATTACGGCGATGAGTTTGGTAAGTAAGTCAATTCTTAAAGAAGGGTCATATTCTTCTGGAACAGGATTAGAACCGACGGATAAATGGCGACGTTCGGCGGCTAGACTAAGAAGAATCGATGATATGGCAAAGCAAATCTCAAAACTGGAACAACAAGTTAATAAGCTTTTAACAAAAGGTTGATGCTAAATGATTATGGACGTAAAAGAAATCCGTAAATACTTACCCCATAGGTACCCATTTTTACTGGTAGATCGAGTTATTGAGATTAATCTAAATGATTCTATTGTCGCTTATAAAAACGTAACAGTGAACGAACCTTTCTTTACAGGTCATTTCCCAGATCACCCAGTTATGCCTGGTGTGTTGATTATTGAAGCCATGGCGCAAGCTGCGGGTATACTGGGCTTCAAAACAATGGATAAAACGCCTGAAGATGGTTCTATCTATTATTTCGTTGGATCTGACAAGGCGCGATTTAAACGTCCTGTTGTTCCTGGTGATAGACTACAATTAGAAGCCAAGATCATTACTGAAAAACGTGGTATTTGGAAATTCGAATGTAAAGCAACCGTCGATGGCGAGCTTGCTTGTTCCGCAACTATTATGTGTGCAGACAGGAAATTATAGTGACGATACACCCAACAGCTTTAGTTGACCCAAAAGCAGAACTGGATTCCAGCGTTGAAGTTGGCCCTTTTTCTGTGATTGGACCTCATGTAAAGATTGGCGCGGGTAGCGTTATTAAATCTCATGTGGTGATCAATGGTCATACGACGATTGGTTGCCATAATGAAATTTATCAGTTTGCTTCTATTGGTGAAGCAAACCAAGACAAAAAGTACAAAGGCGAGCCAACAAAGCTAATCATTGGCAATCATAATAGTATTCGTGAAAATGCGACCATTCATCGTGGTACTGTTCAGGATAATGGTTTGACCCAGATAGGCGACCATAACTTGTTCATGGCAAGCACTCATACTGGTCATGATTGTATTGTTGGTAATAATAATATCTTTGCGAACTACGCGGCGCTTGCAGGCCACGTAAAAGTGGGAGATTTTGTTATTTTAGGCGGCTACACAGGGATTCATCAGTTTTGCCAAGTGAATTCATACAGCATGTGCGGTATGGGTTCTATGGTGGCTAAAGATGTTCCTCAGTTTATGATGGTTTCTGGAAGCCCAGCCAAAGCCCATGGTATGAATTTTGAGGGGATGCGCCGTAGAGGTTTATCTCCTGAGGTTATCAAGGCTCTGCGAAAAGCGTATAAGACGATCTATCTAAAAGGAATGACTTTAGAGCAGGCGTTAACTGAGCTTGAAGGCAGTGCTATTTACGATATACCTGAAGTGACCAACTTTGTTTTGTCTATCCGTCGCTCTGAACGCGGCATTGTTCGTTAAACATTGTTCGCTAGACATTGTTAGAGAAAACCCCGGACTATTTCGGGGTTTTTTTATTACTCAAAATGGAAGAAATTGAATGGCGGTGACGCGTTATGTTCTCGTGGCAGGAGAGGCTTCAGGCGATATTCTCGGCGCCAATCTTATTGCCCACCTTAAAATGTTACAACCAGACGCTGTCTTTGAAGGCATTGGTGGTCCATTAATGCAAGCGCAAGGCTTGACGAGTATGGTGCCAATGGAGCGCCTTTCTGTCATGGGGCTGGTAGAGGTGTTAGGACGTTTGCGTGAGCTTCTCGGCATCCGTAAACAGTTGTACCAAGCTTGTCTGGCTCACCCTCCAACGGCGTTTATCGGGATAGACTCCCCAGATTTCACTATTCCATTAGAAAAAAAGCTAAAAGAAGCGGGCATTAAAACGGTCCATTACGTGAGTCCATCGGTTTGGGCTTGGCGTCAAAAACGGATTTTCAAAATCAAAAAATCTGTTGATCTTATGTTGGCTTTGTTTCCATTTGAACTGCCTATCTATCATCAGCACAATATCCCTGTGGTTTGTGTTGGTCATACATTGGCGGACGATATTCCCTTAGAAAGCAGTGCAGAAGACGCAAGAAAGGCATTGGCGCTTCCGGTTATGAAAGGGCCTGTGTTCGGCATATTACCGGGGTCACGAGGCGGTGAAGTTGCCAAATTAGCCCCTTTGTTTATTGAGACGATGAAGCTTATTAAGCAGCAGCAACCTGACGCGCAGTTTTTGATTCCTGCGGCGAACCAAGAGCGCAAACAGCAAATTGAAACCTTGTTGCAAGAAGCCAACGCAGAAGCGGTGTTGATTGATGGGCAATCGCGTACCGTCATGGCGGCGAGTGACGCGGTATTATTAGCGTCGGGTACTGCTGCGTTAGAGACCATGCTGGTCAAACGACCTATGGTGGTTGCGTATCGGTTTAGTGCGTTGACTTACGCTATCATGTCGAGAATGCTGAAAGTGCCTTATGTGTCTTTGCCTAATCTATTGGCGAATGATGCGCTTGTGCCAGAATTGATTCAGGATCAAGCAACGCCTGCTAATCTTAGTCGTCGCTTATTGCAAACTTGGCAGTCCTTTATGGGAGATCATAATATCCAAGCTCGTTATCAGGAGTTGCATCGAATGTTGCGCAAAAATGCCGGCGAAACGGCGGCCCAGGCAATTGTTGATATGGTTGAAGGGAAGCGTTAATGGAACCCTTTGTGAGTAGTGTGTATTTTGGTGATTTGCTTGCTGGTGCGGACGAAGCAGGACGCGGCCCTCTGGCGGGCGATGTGGTTGCAGCAGCGGTGATTTTAGACCCTAACAAGCCTATCGCAGGGTTGGCAGATTCAAAAAAATTGACCGAAAAAAAACGAGAAGCCTTGTTTGTTGAAATTCAAGAAAAGGCCTTAGCGTATGCGGTGGCGAGCGCCAGTATTGAAGAAATAGATCAGCTTAATATTTTGCACGCCAGTATGCTGGCGATGAGTCGTGCCGTGAATCAGCTGTCGGTCAGAGCAGAACATGTTTTGATAGATGGCAATCGAGTGCCCAAGGATTTGCCTTGTCCAGCAGAAGCCGTAGTGAAAGGGGATGCGCGTCATGCCGCTATCTCGGCCGCGTCTATTTTAGCAAAAGTGACACGCGACAGAGACATAGTCAAAATGGCGGCGCAATATCCGCAATACGGATTTGAAAAGCATAAAGGCTACCCGACCGCACAGCACCTTGCGGCTTTAGAGTTATATGGCATTACCCCTATTCATAGGCGCACCTTTGGCCCTGTGAAGAAATTTTTAGAAGGTTAATATTTTGTCCACATCGTTTATCCATTTACGTGTTCATACCGAGTTTTCTCTAGTTGATGGCTTGGTAAAAGTGAAAGGCTTATTGGGCACGACTGAAAGCATGTCGATGCCAGCTGTCGCGATCACAGATGAGAATAATTTGTGTGGCTTTGTGCGCTTCTATAAAGGCGCGATGGACAAAGGGATTAAGCCCATTTGTGGCGCGGATGTCGTGTTAGAAGAAGATGAGAAGGTTGAAGACCGTTCTCGTTTGACGCTGCTTGCGATGTCGAATGAAGGCTATAAGAATATCATCAAGGTGATTTCTAAAGGCTACCAATTGGGGCAGGTTGAAGGTCGTCCGATTATTAAGCGCGCTTGGATTGAAGCGCATAGCGACGATGTCATTGCCTTATCTGGTGCTCGTGAAGGTGATATTGGTAAGTTGCTAGAAAAAGGGCATCCAGAGGAAGCCAAGCAACAGTTGGCGTATTGGATGTCGGTTTTCCCTAACCGTTTCTATGTTGAGTTACAACGAACCAGTCGTTCAGGTGAAGAGCGCTTTATCCATCAGGTTGTCCCCATTGCCGCTGAACTAGGGTGTCCTGTTGTTGCGACCAACGATGTACGCTTTTTGAAACGTGGAGATTTTGAAGCCCATGAGGCACGAGTGTGTATTCATGATGGCGTTACTTTGGATGATCCACGTCGCAAGCGTCGCTATTCAGAAGAGCAATACTTTAAAACCGCTGAAGAAATGGAAGCCCTGTTTGAAGACATTCCTGAGGCGCTAGAAAATACCGTTGAAATAGCCAAGCGCTGCAGTGTTGATGTGCTGCTTGGTAAATACTTTTTGCCAGATTTTCCGGTGCCTGAAGGCATGACGATGGAAGACTTTTTCAAAAAGATCTCCTACGACGGACTTCAAGAACGTTTTGATTTTCTGGTGAATAAATATGGCGATCGCATTGAAAAGCGCCGCCAAGAATATTGGGATCGTCTTGATTTCGAATTGAATATCATCAACCAAATGGGATTCCCTGGTTATTTCCTTATCGTTATGGATTTTATTCAGTGGGCGAAAGATAACGACATTCCCGTTGGGCCTGGGCGAGGGTCCGGTGCCGGTTCTTTGGTGGCCTACGCGCTTAAAATCACCGATTTGGATCCACTTGAATACGATTTGCTGTTCGAGCGATTCTTGAACCCAGAGCGTGTCTCCATGCCCGATTTCGATATCGACTTTTGCATGGATAACCGTGACCGAGTGATTGATTATGTATCAAGAACATACGGTCGAGATGCGGTATCGCAGATTATTACGTTTGGTGCGATGGCCGCGAAGGCGGTAGTACGAGATGTGGCGCGGGTGCAAGGTAAACCCTATAGCCTTGGCGATAAACTGTCTAAGTTGATTCCTTTTGAAATTGGCATGACGCTGAAAAAAGCGTTGGAAGAAGAACCCGCGTTGCCTGAGTTTTTGGCTGGGGATGAGGACGCAGCAGAAGTCATGGAAATGGCTTTTTCCCTTGAAGGCGTTGTGCGTAACTTTGGTAAACACGCCGGTGGTGTGGTGATAGCGCCGACCAAGTTGACCGATTTTTCGCCTTTGTATTGTGAAGAAGACGGTTCCGGTTTGGTGACTCAATACGATAAAAATGACGTTGAGGAAGCGGGCCTAGTTAAGTTCGACTTCTTGGGGCTGAAAACGCTGACCGTAGTGGATTGGGCGGTTAAGAATATTAATCAGATCCATGAGGTTGCGGGTAAGCCTCCTCTCGATATTGCCTTAATCGATCTTGAAGATAAGTCCGTGTATGACTTGTTACAACGGGCGGAAACGACGGCGGTGTTCCAGCTGGAATCCCGTGGCATGAAAGAGTTGATCAAGAAGCTATTGCCATCGCGTTTTGAAGATATTATCGCCTTGGTAGCCTTGTTCCGTCCGGGGCCTTTGGGGTCCGGCATGGTAGATGACTTCATCAACCGTAAGCATGGCCGAGCCGAGTTGGCTTTCCCACATCCTGATTATCAACATGAAGACCTTATTCCGGTTCTGGAACCTACGTACGGTATTATTTTGTACCAAGAGCAGGTTATGCAGATCGCTCAGGTGTTGGCAAAATTCTCACTGGGTGGCGCCGATTTGTTGCGTCGAGCAATGGGTAAGAAAAAAGCCGAAGTTATGGCTGAGCAGCGCTTAATCTTTATGGAAGGCGCGCTGAAAAACAATGTTGATAAAGAGTTGTCCGGTAATATCTTTGACTTGATGGAGAAGTTTGCCGGCTACGGGTTTAACAAGTCTCACTCGGCGGCTTATGCCTTGGTGTCTTACCAAACCGCTTGGTTGAAAAAACATTATCCTGCGCCCTTTATGGCTGCCGTGTTGTCGGCGGATATGCAAAACACGGACAAGATCGTTATTTTCATCGAAGAATGTCGTTCGATGAAGTTGCCATTAGAATTGCCGAATGTGAATATGTCGGTTTATAAGTTTACCGTGACACCAGCCGGCGAGATTGTCTATGGTTTAGGGGCGATCAAAGGGGTGGGTGAAGGCCCGATTGAGGCGATTGTTGAGGCGCGTAAAGATGGGCCGTTTGAGCACATTTTTGACTTTTGCCAGCGGGTCGGTCGCAAGGTTAACAAGCGTGTAATGGAAGCGTTAGTGCGTTCAGGAGCGTTTGATACGATAGGGCCAAATCGAGCGACCTTGTTTGCTTCGATTGACGGCGCCTTGAAAAGAGCAGACCAAGCCGCAAAAAGTAAAGATGCAGGCATGATGGATCTGTTTGGTATTGCAGTTGAAGAACCAACGGAGAATGCCTACGATGAAATTGGTATTCAACACGAGTGGTCTGGACGTCAGCGTTTAGATGGTGAAAAAGACACATTGGGTCTTTATGTCACAGGTCACCCGATTGATGAATACGAAAAAGAAATTCGTCGTTTTGCGCGTTCTCGTATCGTTGATTTGCAGCCAAAGCGTGGCGATACACAGGTCATGGCGGGGTTGATTGTTGATTTACGGATTACCAAAAGTAAAAAAGGTGGAAACATCGCTTTTGTGACTTTGGATGATCGTTCGGCGCGCATTGAGGTGACGGTATTCCCTGATAGCTACGAAGCCTTAAAAGGCGTCATTGTAAAAGATGAAGTCGTGGTGGTTGAAGGGGAAATCAATGTCGATGAGTTCCGAGGCGGGCAAAAGGTTATCGCGCGCAATATATTCGATATTCCTCAAGCTCGTGTTCGTTATGTCGAAGCCTTACGTATTACATGGAGTGAAGAAACAGTAACGACCAGAGCGATTCAAGAGCTGGCCAAATACATGGAACCATTTCGAGGGAACGGATGTGATGTAGTGATAGGGTTCGATACGGATCAAGCGCATGGAGATATTCGTTTAGGGTCAAATTGGAAGATTTTACCCAATGACGAATTAATTCATGAACTTCAGAAACAATACGGTAAACAAAATGTTCAGCTAGTGTATACTTAGCCTCATTTTATAATTTGTACAAAAGAGCGTTGCGAGAAGCGGCGCCGACAGAGCAGATGGCAAAATGTCTTTTGCCTTGTATTTGATGGCAACCAAACAGCAGTGTAATTAAACATGAATTTAGATTATCTCCCATTTGAGCAGCCGATTGCTGAACTCGAACAAAAAATTGAAGAGTTACGTTTAGTCGGTAACGATAACGAGCTCAATATTAGTGACGAAATTAGCCGCCTTGAAGACAAGAAAGTCGCGCTTATTAAAAGTCTTTTTAGTAATCTAGGTGCTTGGGAAGTGTCGCAACTTGCGCGCCACCCAAAGCGTCCGTACACGTTAGATTACATTAAACACGTTTTCACAGACTTTGAAGAAATGCATGGTGACCGTCATTACGCGGATGATCGTGCCATTGTCGGCGGTATCGCACGACTAGAAGGTCGCCCTGTGATGGTTATTGGTCACCAAAAGGGTCGTGAAGTAAAAGAAAAAGTGCTTCGCAACTTTGGTATGCCGCGTCCAGAAGGTTACCGTAAAGCGTTGCGTTTAATGGAAACGGCAGAGCGCTTTAAGTTGCCAATCATTACGCTAATTGACACACCTGGGGCATACCCAGGTATAGGTGCAGAAGAACGTGGTCAAAGTGAGGCGATTGCCTTTAACCTTGCGGCCATGTCTCGTCTTAAAACACCGATTATCTCTACCGTTATTGGTGAAGGTGGTTCTGGTGGCGCATTGGCCATTGGTGTGTGTGATGAGCTTATGATGCTGCAATACGGCACCTATTCTGTTATTTCTCCAGAAGGCTGTGCTTCTATTCTTTGGAAGAGTGCTGAGCGCGCTTCTGATGCCGCGAAAGCGATGGGCATCACAGCGGATCGTCTAAAAGAACTTGGTTTTGTTGATACTATCATCAAGGAGCCAATGGGCGGTGCACACATTGCTCACGAGCAAATTGCACAAAGCTTAAAAGAAAACGTATTGGCTGCGTTGGCGCGTTTGGATGAATTAACAAGCGAAGAGCTGCTGGCTCGACGTTACAACCGTCTGATGTCTTACGGTTTATAATCGTTTAACGCCTTACGGCTTATAATAGTCATACCGGTGATCAAAGGCCTCCTATTTTTAGGGGGCTTTTTTGTTTATAGATAAGGCTGCTCCGGTATAGTATTCCCTTCATACCTATATAAGAGATGACTTTAATTTCGATTATGCCTGCTTATTCTTCATTACCACCGATTTTATCGACTCACCCGTTGAGCTTTCACCCTGACTGGATTCGCGCTTTATTTGAGGGTGATGGCCTAATTTGGGTCGGATTCAGTGGCGGTGTTGATTCTCATGTCTTGCTCCATGCGTTGGCGACCGCCTTGAATGCGGAACAAAAAGAAAAGTTAGTGGCGATACATGTGCATCACGGCTTGAGTGCGAATGCAGAGGATTGGCTGAATCATTGCCAGGCTATTTGCCAAGGGTTAAACGTGCGGTTTGTGGCGAAGCGAGTGGTGCTCGGCGAGCAGGCGTCAATAGAAGACGCGGCACGAAAAGCCCGCTACGCGGCTTTTGAAGAAGAGCTTAATCCAGCCGACGTTTTTCTCATGGCACATCATGCAGGAGATCAAGCTGAGACTGTATTGTTTCGCTTATTGCGAGGGACGGGTGGCAAAGGTCTGTCTGGTATCCCCGCAGTGCGTTCATTAGGTCAAGCGACGCTAATACGGCCACTTTTGGCCACTCCCAAAGCTTGCATAGTGGCGTACGCTAAAGAACATGGCTTGTATTGGGTGGAAGACGAATCCAACGACGATGAAAGATTTACACGAAACTTTATTCGTCATCGAATACTCCCCACATTAGAAATACGCTTCCCTAAAATGGAACAAAGCATAGGCTTGACTGCGCAACGGGTGGCAACAGACTACAGTATGCTTGCCGAGTTTTCGGCAAAGCAATTGGTCGACTGGTGTGATGCATTTGGTGGTTTAATACTGCAACACCTAACAGCCATGCCAGAAGAAAAACGCTTATTTTGGTTGCGTCATTTTCTACAAGAGAAACGAGTGTCATTGACACATACCCAGTTAGAAAGTGTTGCGGCTATGGTGTTTGGGGAAGATCATAAGCAACCAGAATTTTGTTTCGCATCAGGACGTATTATGCGCCATCAAGGTGTTGTTTATGTGTTGCCAAAAGAGCGTCCTGTGCAGCTTGGGGAGTTGATTTCAGGGGTGCCGTTAACACGCGATTTTGATCAGTTATTGGTTGAAGGTCGTGGGTGCTTTTCCCTACGTGAACGCCCCCAAGGTGCCACCCTTTTGCTGGCTAATGGTCATCGGCGAAAACTCAAGAAGTGGCTGAATGATCAGAAGGTGCCAAGCTGGTGGCGAGAGCATTTACCTTATCTCTATTTGGACGATGAGCTGATTGCAATTGGTTCATTATGGCGTCACCCTAGTTACCTTGATATAAAGTTTGATTGGCGCGCAAACGAAACGCTGCCTTTTCCTTTAGGTTAACCTTCTGCAGAATGAGAAAATGATGAAAATTGCGATATTAGACGATTATCAAAATGTCATAAAAGACCTGGCATGTATGTCTTTATTACAGGCTCATGACGTGACTATCATCAGTGATATTTTAAGCCAAGAAGAAAAAATACGAGCCCTTCAAGACATTGAGGCCGTGGTGCTGATTCGAGAGAGAACCACGGTCGATGAGGCTTTTTTGGCCGCTTTGCCCAAGCTTAAAGTGATCAGCCAGACTGGCAAAATCAGTCATCACCTGGACGCGGAGGCCTGTCAGAAAAGAGGCGTTACCGTGTTAGAAGGTGTTGGTTCTCCAGTGGCGCCTTCAGAGCTTTGTTGGGCGCTTGTGATGGCGGCGTCACGCCATATTGTTCCTTATGCCAGTCAGCTCGGTGCAGGACAATGGCAATCCTCAGGCTCGTTAGGGTTGGGGCGAACGCTTGAGGGTTTAACATTTGGTATCTGGGGTTTTGGTAAAATTGGTCAGCGGGTCGCTCGCTATGCCAGCGCCTTTGGTATGAAGGTGCTGGTGTGGGGCAGTGATGCCTCTCGTCAAAAAGCGCTAGCAGAAGGGTATACAGCAGCGTCCTCTAAAGCGATGTTTTTTGCGCAAAGTGATGTTTTGTCGCTGCATTTAAGGTTGCATGACAGCACCAGAGGCATAGTGACAAAAGACGATTTAGGGCAAATGAAACAAGACGCCTTGTTGGTTAATATCAGTCGAGCTGAATTGCTGGAGCAAGGGGCATTAGTCGAGGCTTTGCGTGCCGGTGCTCCTGGATTTGCAGCCATTGATGTGTTTGAGCAAGAGCCTGTGATGGCTGACTCTGAGCCTTTATTGTCCTTGCCCAATGTCTTGGCGACGCCACACATTGGCTATGTGGAGAAAAACAGCTACGAGCTTTATTGTCGAGTCGCGTTTGAAAATCTAGCCGCGTACGCTGCTGGGTAAACGTCATTGCGCCCGAGTTTTTAAAAGGGCGCAGTAGCGCGTTAGTTTTGTATTTTTTAGCGTCTGTTTGCGGTGTTTTGGCATCGCTTTATGAGGCAGTATAAGGTGAGGTACGATGTTACAAACCATCTCTTTTGCAGGGTTAGAGTTTAGCCCATTGGTTATTCTTCTTCCTATCGCCTTTTGTTTGGTGGCGTGCACTCGGTTTATTTTACATTGGCTTCATCTTCGAGAACGAATCTGGAAAGTCGCTTGGTTTGAGGTGGCTTTGTTCTTTTGTTATTTGGCGGCAACGGTTTATTTATTGGGTGGAAGATAAGGTTTATGATGAAAACAGTGCGCGTGCTTATAACGTTGTTGGTGATTTTGGTGGCCGGAGTCGCAGGGTCTTGGGTTTGGAATGATTACATGCATTCACCTTGGACACGAGATGGCCGAGTTCGAGCGGATATTATCACTGTGGCACCAGATGTGTCGGGGTGGGTAACTAAGCTTAATATTCATAATGACCAGCCAGTTAAAAAAGACCAGTTGCTGTTTGAAGTAGACCCATTGCGTTATCAAGCTGCGTTAGCCAAAAGTGAAGCGACGGTTGAAACAGAAAAGTACGCGCTGGCGTTAGCGAAACACAAATACGAGCGTCGTAAGCAGTTGGTCAAAACGAACTCAATTAGCTTAGAAGATTTAGAAGTGGCTCGGATTAATACCAAGGTGGCAGAAGCCAATTATAAATTGGCACAAGCAGAGCTTGAAACCGCCAAATTGAATCTTGAAAGAACGGCCGTTTATGCTCCTGAATCTGGCGATATTATTAATTTGAATTTACGCCAAGGCAATTATGTTAAACAGGGTTCGTCTGTACTGGCCATTGTAAAAGCCAATTCTTTTTATGTGACTGGGTATTTTGAAGAGACCAAATTGCCTTTAATTCACCTTGGTCAAAAAGCAAAGGTGACCTTGTTAGGTGGGGGTAAGGCGCTCGCCGGTGAGGTTGTTAGTGTAGGGCGAGCGATTGCTAATACCAACACACAAAGCAACAATCAATTACTTCCTCAGATCCAGCAAACCTTTAACTGGGTACGGTTGGCGCAGCGTATCCCTGTGGATATTAAGCTTGATTCGATTCCTCAAGGCGTTCAACTCAGTGCCGGTATGACAGTCTCTATTCATCTGTCTGAACAGTAGGCCATAGCATGGGCGTTGTTTTTCGAGCTCTATTCTTGCCTGAGCGTTATGCGGTTATCTTTGCGCTAAAAGGTGTGATTGCGATGGCAATGGCGTTGACCATTGCCATGTATCTTAATCTTGATAGACCTTATTGGGCGTTGATTTCAGCGGTTTTTCTACAGATGCGTCCAGAAGGCGGTTTGGTGATTGAAAAAGCCGTCTGCCAAATCGCCGGCACGCTTGTGGGGGGCGTCGTTGGTATTGTGATCTTGAGTTATTTCATGCCATACCCCTATTTGGCGATTGGCATTGTCACCTTGTGGCTTGGTATTAACTCCGCTTTGTCAGCCATGGTTAGACAGGCGAATTTTATTTATGGCTTTGCGATGGCGGGAGTCACCGCAGAAATCATCGTGTTATTGGTGATGGTGTCTCCGACCACTGCAGACAGCCAGGCCGTATTTAATGTGGCGCAAGCGCGAGTGAGTGAAATTGTATTGGGCTCGATTTGTGCGGCTGTGGTTAGTCACCTTTTTTGGCCGGTGAAGGTGAGGCACAGTTTGCAGGCGCAATCGCGCTCTGTGATTAACCAAACGCTGAGTTATTTGGTGGCCGAATTAGACCCCGCCGGGTCCCATGAAAAGCGTCACCAGCACATTGATAGCATCATGCAAACGTTGAGCTTGGTAAGTGATGATTCGAGCGCTGTGTCTTATGAAGGGCCAGAAGGGCCTGGGAGAGCGCGAGCGGCGAATCAAATCAGCCATAAAATCTTGTCCTTGCTGGCGGTGATACAAATCTTTGGTCGTTTGCAGCGCCAGCATCCAGAAATGATAACCCCTGCCCTGAGTGAATTGTTAGATCAACTGAGAGCGGCGTTTACCGCTATTGCTGACTCGAATGATTTTGATGATTGCTATGAGCAAGTAAGGGCGTTACGTAAGACGATTTTAGAGCTTCGTCAGCAGCCTAATAATGATCGACCGTTTGAAGCAAGAATGCTGACGGTAGGCTTGGATTTGACCGCTGATTTGACGGTTCTGCTGCGTGCGTTCCGTGCTCTTGAAAGTCGTGATAGTAGCTTGCTCAAGGCGCCTAGTGCTCATACCCATAGAGATCCTTTGGTTGGTCTGGTGACAGGCGTAAGAACCGGTGTGATCTTCTTGGTGGGCGCTTTTATCTGGATCAATACTGGGGCCAGCGCGGCCTTAATGATTATGATTTTGCCCGCTATTTTCTCCATCATGTTAGCGCGTTTACCGCGGATGATTCTGAGAGTTGTCTTGCAGCGTATTTTGATTGGCGTGCTGGTTGCTGTGCCCGTGGCTATTTTTTATGCGCTGAATCTCTTGGCGCAAAGTTCTGGGCAGCTGGAAGTGTTGTTGCTGGTGCTGGCGGCGCCGTATTTTATTGGTTTATTGGCTTTAGCCAAACGTGAAACATTGCCTTATGGGTTGGGCTTTTGTATTCCATTTAGTATTTTAGTGCGTCCGAGTATGGACATGTCACTGGCGTTTTCTGTGGATTATACCTTAAGCTCCGCGATGGCCATCTTTGTGGGTGTGTGCATCTTGTATTGGGTATTTGAGCTTATTGAGGGGCCAAGTAACCAGCTGTTGGTGCGTCGATTGTTTAAAGCGACGACCGCAGATTTGGCAGAATTAAAGAGCAAAGATAACCCCAGCGATTGGTTTAATTGCAGGATGGAAGATCGTTTGTTGCGGCTGATTAATTACGATCAACGTTCAACGACTCGGGTTGTAACTGACTTAGGGTTAACTGGTCTAAACCTTGGTCATGTCTCGATTAAATTGCACTCCTTGTGCGAAGGCATTGCGGGTGGGAATTTAAAGGCTGTGGATGCGTGGCAAGCGGCGTTAGCTAAGACGTTTATGTTGGCCACCAAAGGGCAGATGACAGAGGAGTTTGAAAACGCCTGTAGCCTTGTCCATAGCGAGCTTGTTGAACGAGTAGGAAATACCCCTCAGACAGAGATGATTCAAGGGATGTTTCAACGCATAAGCCTCTCTTTGAAGCGCAGTGCAGCGATTGTCGCCGAGGAGAAAGGGTAAGACCGCGCGCATTGTTTGCTGGGTTTAATTTTCCTCGACTCTGTCGCTGTGCTGTCATTACACCGTTAAATACCAGTCGGCGCCAGATTTGCTGGCGAGCACTGTGTGAGCGTTGAGAGAATCGCTTTGCTGAATTCTCGCCATCGCTTGTTCATGGGTAAAGCCCCATGCTTTCATATGTCGTTTGGCGAGTTGTTCAATGGCAAGTTCTAGTGGGGTGTCCAAAAACCAGTGCTGATCGAGTAAATCAGCGCATCCTTGCCAACCGTCTTTATCGTGCAGCAGGTAGAGTCCTTCAATAAGGATGATCTTTGCTTCTTTGGGGATCCGTATGTCATTGTCAACGGGGTCCCCTAGCTGATGATCAAAACTTGGCCATCTGGTATCTTGTTGTTGATACAGCGCTTTTAGAGTGCGCGTTTTGTTCATAAACGCAGCGCAGTCAAACGTCCAAGGTGCGCCCCGTTTGGCAAAGGCTTCAGTGGCATTTGGCCATTGTTTTAGGGTTTGTTTTGGAAAATGAAAACCGTCCATAGATAGGCAGACCACTTGGTTAGGGTGTAACTCCTCCATTCTTGCGCTTAAATAGGTAGCAAGCGTGCTTTTGCCTGAGCCAGGGCCTCCTGTTAAACCAATAAGAGAGCGCGTAGGTTTTGTTAATAAAGCCTCAAGTTTTTTGATTGCTTGCTCTACATCGCTTGAGTAAGCATATAAGTTATGAAGTTGTTCTGGGCTCATGGTGTGCTCCTAATGGGTAACCTTGTAGGAAGTATAGTGTCAACTTCGGTGTAAAAGTCTGAATTGATTGTTGCTGTCACTTTCGTCAATGTAAACCTTGCCGATGTCTTTTTAGGTCCGTATGCCGCAATGAATGTTTAGCAATAAAGTAAATAAAGAACATTGACGGAAGACAGTGAATGTTCTGATTTTGTTTGACTCGTATTGTTAATAAAGTCGTTTAAGATGGTGCTTTATCTAACAATACGCAATGAAAGTCTTGTAAAAAGGCTTTCTGGGGGATGTATGATTGCCGTTGTTGTAGGAAGTCGAACGAGAGAGACTCAGGGTATCATCCGAGTCGTTTTTCATGCTAAAGAGGGGGGGTTGCCGCCCTATGAGGCAGGAGCGCACATCGATGTTTGTTTGCCCAGTGGGCTAATTCGACAGTATTCGCTTTGTCGCTTACAGGACGATCCTCGGTGTTATGAAGTGGCTGTGCTTAAGGCGCATTCATCAAAAGGTGGTTCTGAGGAGATGCATCGACTTAATGTTGGCGAAACGCTGATGATAAGTGCCCCTAAGAACCATTTTCGGTTAGCGACAACCCCGGCAAAATCATTGCTTATTGCGGGTGGTATTGGGGTGGCTCCCTTGATTGCCATGGCGCAGCAGTTAGAGCAAATGATGAAGCCTTTTGAATTTCATTATTGCGCTCGCACCCCAGATGCGGCGGCCTTTGTGGCTTGGCTAAAAGCCGCTTCGTTTGCCGATAAGGTGCATTTTCATTTTAGTCAGGTGCCAACCTCTGGGCGTATGGATATCTTAAATGTGTTGTCTCAGCAGGCCATTAGCACGGAACTCTACTTGTGTGGTCCGACTGATTTTATTCAGCAGTTAGAGTGGCAGGCGCAAACGCTTGGTTGGTCGCAGGAGCGTTTACACAAAGAGTACTTCTCTGGGTTATCGCCGGTCTCTAAAGAGGACTCGAATACTCGCTTTACGCTTAAGATTCACAGCACGGGCGAGGAGTTTGACGTGGCGCCGGAGCAAACCATTACTCAAGTCTTAGACGCCAATGGAATTTATCTTCCCGTGTCGTGCGAAGAGGGCGTTTGTGGCACTTGTCAAACAAAGGTATGCCATGGTGTGCCGGATCACAGGGATTTGTTTCTCAGTGAGAAAGAGAAGGCGGCTGGTGGGTTTATTATGCCCTGTTGCTCGCGTTCAAAAACGTCTTTGCTCGAACTTGACCTCTAAGTGCTCTGTTTACAAGGTGTTTTCGAATTACTGGGGCTATTTTCATTTTACCGAGTATAAAACAGGTACGTTTTACATTGAGTGGAATGCCTTGCGATGTTATCATTTTCTCCCGTCCTGAAGGTGTATTAATATGCGCCATCAAATCTCATTTTCTCATTCTTTAAGGCGGGTTAAACACTCATGGCGACACGATATATTTTCGTCACAGGCGGCGTGGTTTCATCACTTGGTAAAGGCTTAGCGGCAGCCTCTTTGGCGGCTATTCTTGAATCTCGTGGACTGAAAGTCACCATGCTAAAATTGGATCCATACATCAACGTGGATCCTGGCACCATGAGTCCTTTCCAGCACGGTGAAGTGTTTGTCACTGAAGACGGCGCTGAAACCGATCTAGACCTTGGTCATTATGAACGCTTTATCTCCACTAAAATGGGTAAGCGTAATAACTTCACCACAGGTCGTATTTATCAACATGTTCTGAAAAAAGAACGTCGTGGTGAATACCTTGGCGGTACTGTTCAAGTTATCCCTCATATCACAGATGAAATCAAACGCCGCGTTATTGCTGGCGCTCAAGGTGCTGATATAGCATTGGTTGAGATTGGTGGAACCGTGGGTGATATTGAGTCTCAACCTTTCCTAGAAGCGGTACGTCAAATGAAAGTGGAAGTCGGTTCACACCGTGCTTTGTTCATGCATTTGACCTTGGTTCCTTACATCCGCACAGCGGGTGAAACCAAAACTAAGCCAACCCAACACTCTGTGAAAGAGTTGCGTTCTATTGGTATCCAGCCTGATATTCTTGTTTGTCGTTCTGAAGTGACTATCGAAGCGCCTGAACGCAAGAAAATTTCTTTGTTCACCAACGTAGAAGAGCGTGCGGTTATTTCATTACCGGATGCTGATACTATCTACCGTATTCCACAAATGCTGAATGACCAAGGTTTGGATAACTTGATCGTAGAGCGTTTCAACCTTGATTGCGATATGCCTGACCTGAGTATTTGGAACAAGGTTACGCAAGCCAAATTGAACCCTGAAAAACAGATCAATATCGCCATGGTTGGTAAATACATGGAGTTGTTGGACGCTTATAAATCCTTGATCGAAGCAATGGATCACGCCGGCATTCATGCGCGTACTAAAGTGAAGTTGCACTACATCGATTCGGAAAGCATCGAAGAAAACGGCACCGAAGTACTAAAAGGAATGGATGCGATTCTTGTTCCTGGTGGTTTTGGTGAGCGTGGTGTTGAAGGTAAAATCACCACAGCACAATACGCCCGTGAAAACAAAGTACCTTACCTAGGCATTTGTTTAGGGATGCAGGTTGCGGTTATCGAGTTTGCTCGAAATGTAGCGAACTTGTCTGGTGCACACAGTACAGAATTTAATTTAAAAGCAGAGAACCCAGTTGTTGGTCTGATTACAGAATGGACGAACACAGAGGGTTCCAAAGAAATCCGGTCAGAGGAATCTGATCTAGGTGGCACGATGCGCCTAGGCGCTCAAAATTGTAATTTAACAGCGGGTACGAAAGCGTTTGAAGCTTACGGAGAAGCGGTTATTACCGAGCGTCATCGCCATCGTTATGAAGTAAATAACTTCTATTTGGATGCGTTAGAAGAAGCTGGCTTGACGATCTCTGGTCGATCAGAAGACAATTCTTTGGTTGAAATGGTAGAAATTGCCGATCATCCTTGGTTTGTGGCTTGTCAATTCCATCCAGAATTTACGTCTACACCTAGATATGGACACGGCCTGTTCAGTGCATTTGTTCACGCAGCATTGAAGCATGCAGGTAAAGAAAAATAATTAGCACAAGCATAATCGTTTGTGATTTTTCATTTATTTTAAGAGGTTTGTTATGAGTCAGATCGTTGATATTAAAGCCAGAGAAGTTTTAGATTCTCGTGGTAATCCTACTGTTGAAGCCGATGTTGTGTTGGCGGATGGTTCTGTAGGCTCAGCGTGTGCACCGTCTGGTGCCTCTACCGGTTCTCGTGAAGCTTTAGAATTACGTGACGGCGATAAAAGTCGTTATTTGGGCAAGGGTGTTCTTAAAGCCGTTGCCGCTGTTAATGGTCCAATCCGTGACGCTTTGATCGGCAAAGACGCGCTTGCGCAAGCCGAACTTGATCAAATCATGATTGACCTTGATGGTACGGAAAACAAATCTACCTTTGGTGCTAACGCTATTTTGGCTGTGTCTTTGGCGGCGGCGAAAGCGGCGGCAATTTCTAAGAAAGTGCCATTATATGCCCACATTGCTGACATCAATGGCACATCAGGCGTTTACTCTATGCCGGTACCTATGATGAACATCATCAATGGTGGTGAGCATGCAGATAACAACGTTGATATTCAAGAGTTTATGATTCAGCCTGTTGGCGCGCCAAACTTCCGTGAAGCTCTACGTTACGGTGCTGAAATCTTCCATGCTTTGAAGAAAGTATTGAGCGATCGTGGTCTAAGCACTGCGGTAGGGGATGAAGGTGGTTTCGCGCCTGACCTAGCATCGAACGCAGAAGCGTTAGCGGTTATTAAAGAAGCGGTTGCGGCGGCTGGTTATGAGCTTGGTAAAGATATTACGCTAGCGATGGATTGTGCCGCCTCTGAGTTTTACGACAAAGAAGCAAACATCTACGATCTGAAAGGCGAAGGTAAGAAATTCACTTCAGAAGAGTTTAACGTTTTCTTAGAAGACCTGACTAAGCAGTACCCAATCGTATCGATTGAAGATGGCCTTGATGAGTCTGATTGGGAAGGTTTTGCACACCAAACTAAATTGTTGGGTGATAAAATCCAATTGGTTGGTGATGACTTGTTCGTAACCAATACTAAGATTTTGAAACGCGGCATCGATGAAGGTATTGCGAACTCAATCCTAATCAAATTCAACCAAATTGGTTCTTTGACGGAAACGTTAGCGGCCATCAAGATGGCAAAAGACGCTGGTTTTACCGTGGTTATTTCTCACCGCTCTGGTGAAACAGAAGATGCGACCATTGCAGATCTTGCTGTGGGTACGGCGGCTGGACAGATTAAAACAGGCTCTTTATGCCGTTCTGACCGTGTTGCTAAGTACAACCAATTGCTTCGTATTGAAGAGCAGTTAGGTGGAAAAGCCCCATACAAGGGTCTTTCTGAGATCAAAGGTCAGGCATAATTTGTTCTGATTTGAAAAAGGGAGAACATTGTTCTCCCTTTTTTTATTTTTTTTTATTCGATTTCCTTTGATAATAGAGGATTGTGAATAGATAGGCTGAGGGCATTATGCCGCGATTGATACTGTTTCTGTTTGGTTGTGCGATTTGCTATCAGGGTTACCACCTTTATTATGGTGAGCAGGGCATAAAACGACAGGAAGAATTGGCCAAGCAAATTGAATATCAAGAACGCGTTAATCAACGACTTAAACATCGTAATCAAGCGCTAAGAGCGCAAGTGGGCGACCTTCGTCAAGGTGAAGAGGCGGTGGAAGAGCACATTCGAACCGAGCTTCAATACATTAAAGACGGCGAAGTTTTTTATCGGATAGTAGAAAAATGACACAACCTCTTTGGGTAATTATTCCTGCCGCTGGCGTTGGTCAGCGAATGAATGCGGGATTTCCTAAACAATACCTTTCGTTAGCTGGCGACACGATTTTAGACCGTACCATCGCAATTTTCATTGATCATCCTCTGATTGCCGGCATTCTTGTTGGCTTAGGAGCAGATGACGAATATTGGCAAGATTCAAAATGGTTAAACCACCGTCAAGTTTCTACTTTTGTGGGCGGTGACACACGCAGTGATACGGTGCAAAAAGGCTTACGTTTTTTGCATGAGCAACATCTGGTTGGCAGTCAGTCAGTCTTGGTGCATGATGCTGCTCGTCCATTATTAACCGCGACAGCATTAGAGCGAATCGTAGAAAATACCCATCCACAGGGGGCTATTTTAGCCATTCCTGCACGCGATACCGTGAAGCGTCAAACGGACGCTGGTAAGGTTCACAGTACCTTGGACCGCAATCATATTTGGCTTGCACAAACACCGCAAAAATTTCCTGCTGATGCCTTATATGACGCGTTAAAAAAAGCCAGTCAGCACGCGGTAGAAATTACCGATGAATGTTCTGCGATGGAGTTTGTAGGCTGGAACCCTGATCTTGTGGTCGGTGAGAGCAGCAATATCAAGGTGACTTTACCGGAAGATTTGTTGATCGCAGAAGCGCTTTTTTCTCAACTACACTAATTATCAAATGGGAGACTTTATCATGGTACCGTTTCGTATCGGTCATGGTTTTGATGTACATAAATTCGGTGAAGGGGATCATATTGTTCTCGGTGGTGAGCGTATCCCTTACTCCCAAGGCTTAATCGCTCATTCAGACGGTGATGTGGTGCTGCATGCGTTAACAGACGCTTTGTTAGGCGCTGCGGCGCTGGGTGATATTGGTACCCATTTCCCGGACACAGACCCAGCCTTTGCTGGGGCCGATAGCCGAATATTATTAAAGCGTGCTTACCAAGAAATTCAAAAGTTGGGTTTCTTAGTGGGAAATGTGGATGTCACTATTATTGCGCAAGCGCCGAAAATGCGTCCTTATATTGATCTGATGCGAGCCAACATTGCCGCTGATTTAGAGGTCGAAATAGGGCAGGTGAATGTGAAGGCCACCACGACGGAAAAACTGGGCTTTACCGGCCGTAAAGAAGGGATTGCCGTTGAGGCTGTCGCGTTGATAGTTAAGCAGGATAAGTGATGAATACCGAATGGCGATATGCTTGGTCAAAGCCTGCGATTACGGGTGACTTAAAAACCACAGTGCAGGATTTTTATGTTGAAGAAGTGCTGGGTTTTGAGCCGGATGAACAAGGCGAATTTTGCTTTGTTTTCATTGAAAAACAAGGTGTTAATACAGACTTCTTGGCAAAGCGTTTGGCACAAATTGCTGGCATAGCCCCTAACAAGGTGACTTACAGTGGCGTAAAAGATCGTCATGCTTGTACCAGACAGTGGTTTTGTTTGCATGTATTGAACCAAACCCCTGATCTTAGCAATATTCAGGAAGCGTTTCGTGAACCAGAAAGTGTTCGGGTAATCCGTCAGACACGTCATTCTAAAAAATTGCGCACAGGCAGTCATATTGCTAACCGTTTTGTGCTGAGATTGCGAGAGCTGGATGGCGATTTAGATGAGTTACAAAGTCGCCTTGAGTTAATTAAGCTCGGCGGTGTGCCCAATTATTATGGTCCACAGCGCTTCGGTATAAACGGCAATAACTTGCATAATGGCAAAGGGTTTGTGCTCAAAGGCAGGCAAGGTCGCAACAAACTGGCGAAGACAGAGTCCTTTTGGTTATCGGCGATTCGCTCTTGGTGTTTCAATGAGGCACTGAGTCAGCAAGTTGAGTCAGGTATGTGGGCGCGTCTTTGCGACGGGGATATTGCTCAATATCAGGCAAGAGATGAGCAGTTTCGTGTTAAGGATATGACCGCAGACCTGCATCTTACAGCCATGCGGGGCGGCGTCCATCCTGTGCTGCCATTGATCTGTGAAGGTTGGGAAGCGGGCACTGGCCCACAGCGTGAGCAAGCAATCAAAGCAAGTTTGTCAGGCAATATGGAATTGGTTGACGGCTTGATTAATTTTGGTTTGTCTCGAGAGAGTCGCCTAGCGCGTTTAATGCCCATGGATATGGCCTGGGAATTGCTACAAGGGCCTAATGAGAAGGCGCAGCTTATCGTGGAGTTCTCTTTGTCTAAAGGGTGCTTTGCGACCAGTATATTGCGTGAAATGATAGATTTTCGAGACAAATCAGTAGAGAAACACCATGAGAATATTGATCGCGAATGACGATGGAATTGATGCTTTAGGCATCCAGACATTGGCGCTGAACTTAGCGGCTAACTACGATGTCTTGGTGGTCGCTCCGGATCGAAATCGCAGTGGTGCGAGTAACTCTCTCACCTTAACCAGGCCGCTTCAACCGACCAAAGTATCTGAAAACAGTTATCGAGTGGATGGCACGCCAACCGACTGCGTTAATTTGGCTCTCTCTGGTGTGATTGCAGGGCAGGTTGATCTAGTGGTGTCTGGTATTAACCATGGTGCAAACTTGGGTGATGATGTGATCTACTCAGGCACAGTCGCAGCAGCGATGGAAGCGCGTCACCTTGGTCGCCCCGCATTGGCGGTTTCTTTGGTGGGGGATACTTATTTTGAGACGGCTGCAAAAGTGGTGCAGCAGCTTATTGAAGATTCTCCTCGCCTTGCCTTAGCGCCCGGCATCTTGTTGAACATTAATGTGCCAGACGTGCCCTATGAACAGCTTAAGGGAATAAAGGTGACGCGTCTTGGTTATCGCCAGCGAGCACAAGAAGCGATCAGCGCCCAACACCCAAAAGGAGTGCCCAGTTTTTGGATTGGTGCCTTGTCTGAACCTCACGATGCGTCACCAGGAACAGACTTTCATGCCGTTGAGGAAGGGTATGTGTCTATTACGCCGATTCATACAGACATGACCTGTCATGAAGCGAAAAAGCCACTAGAAGATTGGGTTGTTTCATTGACGTTATGAGCCCATACGATCTGAATTGGTTGGTGAAACACACAGAGCCTAGAACTGCTCAGATGGTGGCTCAATTAAAAGAGCAGGGAATTCACCATTTGGAATTGCTGGCAGTAATGGGCGGTCTTGCGCGCCATGACTTCGTTGAACCTGCTTTTTCTCACCTTGCCTATTCTGCCACACCGTTACCTATTGGTCGAAACCAAACGATTAGCCAGCCTTTAACCGTTGCGCGGATGACGCAGTGGTTGTTGGACTATGCTCGCCGTGGCCGAGTATTGGAAATAGGAACAGGGTCTGGTTATCAAACGGCCATTCTGGCTCACTTTTTTAATAAGGTGCATACCATTGAGCGACAAGAGTCGCTTTATCGCTTGGCGAAAGAGCGATTGGCTAAGATGTCCGTTCATAATGTGGAATTTCATTTTGGTGATGGCCAGGCGGGTTGGCCACAAAAAATCGACATGGATGCCGTTATTATTACCGCTATGGCGAGTAAGGTACCGATTGCGTTAACGGATTGCCTGAAAGAAAACGGCATACTTATTATGCCGATAGATACGCCTGTATCATGTATTGGGTGTTGGCAAAAGAAAGGTCAGCATTGGAAATGTTTAGGAACAGCGCCTGCGCACTTTGTTCCCTTATTAGAAGGTAAAGAATATGCCTAATTGGCTAAAAGTGTATTTGGGTGGTGTAATGATGGGGGCTGCCGATGTCGTCCCGGGTGTGTCTGGTGGTACTATCGCTTTTATCTTAGGTCTATACGATCGCTTGCTTCATGCTTTAAGTGGGGTGAATAAAAGCAGTCTCATGTTGCTTTGTAAGGGGGACTTGAAAGGTTTATGGCGCCATTTTGATGGGCGCTTTTTATTGCCTTTGGGACTTGGCATATTAACCAGTATTTTTGCTATAGCTGGCCTGATTACTCATTTGTTGGCCACCTATCCAGCGTATTTGTGGAGTTTCTTTTTTGGGTTGATTTTGGCATCAGCGTATTTTTTGATTAGTCAGATAAAAGGCTTTTCAGTGCGCCATTTTTTATTCTTAGTCATAGGGATTTGTATCGGCGCGGCTGTTTCCTTGATCGTACCCACTCAGTTGAGTATTTCTTATACAATGATCTTTGTATCAGGCATGATTGCTATTTGTGCGATGATCTTGCCGGGTATCTCAGGCAGCTTTTTGCTACTGATGCTAGGAATGTACGGTTTTATTATGGGTGCGGTGAAAAGCCTTGATCTAATGGTTATCGCCGTTTTTGCTGGCGGTGCCTTGATTGGGTTGCTAAGTTTTGCCAAAGTGCTTAATGCATTGCTTGAACATGCAAAGCAAACAACGCTTGCTGTGTTAACCGGCATTATGTTGGGGGCGCTGGTTAAAGTTTGGCCTTGGAAGGTGACGGACACTTGGATCACAGTAGGGCATAAAAAATTGCCTTTAGAGGAACATTTGATACTGCCTTGGCAATCAATAAATTACCAAATAGGAAGTGATTTGCTGCTTCCGTTGTTCTTTGTTTTTGCTGGTTTGTTGAGCGTGCTTCTCATTTCTTACATTTCTTTACTAAAAGCAGACAAATAATTTTTTTGTTTTTCAGGTGACTTTTGAGGTAGTAGGTTATCAATAATTTTGCATTTAAAAAGACGTTGTCGTTATTTCCTTCCTGGGGTCTTATGGTGGGAATTTTCGTCTGTCTTTTTATTTCAGGTTGTTCTTATCAGGTTATTAACTTCCCTAACAAAAACAGTCAATCCTATCGTTCTAATAATGCCAGTGTGTCTTCGGTCCCTGCTTCTGGATACCATCGTGTCAAACGTGGTGAAACCTTGTTCTCTATTGCGTTTGGATATGGTCTTGATTATCGAGAAGTGGCTAATTTAAACAAAATTCGTTCACCATATACGATTTATCCGAAGCAAAAAATCTGGTTGAGAAAGAAAACCAATTCAGTATCTAAAAGAGTCAGTAGCGCTCCATCAAGGTCGACGAATAAAGCGCCTGTCGTGAAAAAATCAGCATCGGATATACAGCTTCAGAAGCGCAGTTCGCCACCTAAAGTTGTATCGAAATCGTCACCTGTGAACTCAGAAAAAGTCTCTTCTTGGCACTGGCCAATTGATGGCACCGTAGTGAAGGGGTTTTCAAGTGGTGGCGTTAGTAGTAAAGGTATAGACATTAAAGGGCAAAAAGGCAATTTAGTAAAAGCAGCGGCCAATGGAGTGGTCGTTTATGCAGGCAGTGGTCTGATTGGTTATGGCAACTTAGTAATAGTGAAACATAACGATGTGTACCTAAGCGCTTATGCATACAACGAAAGGATTTTGGTGAAGGAGCAGCAAACGGTTCGTGCAGGTGATGCATTGGCTGTAATAGGTGGAAAAGGTAGTGAGAAATCATTACTGCATTTTGAAGTTCGTCGTGATGGGCAACCAATAGATCCGCTAAAAGTACTCCCCCGGAAATAGAGCTCGGTAGGGGACAAGGAGGAAATATGAAAGCAATTGAAACGAATAATAGTGCGGCAAAACGAATTCCAGACACGTCCAATTATGATCAGGAAGTTGATAACAACGAATTAGTTGATTCAACCGATGAAGAATTTGAGTCCGCTGTTAGTGCCAGATACGCTAGTGAAGACAGCGGTAAAGTGTTAGATGTTACGCAGTTATATTTGAGTGAAATTGGTTTTTCCCCTTTGCTTTCTGCAGAGGAAGAAGTGTACTTCGCGAGGCTTTCATTAAAAGGTGATGAGAAAGCTCGCAAACGCATGATTGAAAGTAATTTGCGCTTAGTTGTGAAGATCTCACGTCGCTATTTGAACCGTGGCTTGTCCTTATTGGATCTAATTGAAGAAGGCAATTTGGGCTTGATTCGAGCGGTAGAAAAGTTTGACCCAGAGCGCGGTTTTCGATTTTCGACCTACGCCACATGGTGGATTCGACAAACCATTGAGCGGGCGATAATGAACCAAACTCGAACCATTCGTCTGCCAATTCATGTGGTTAAAGAGCTTAATGTTTACCTTCGAGCGGCTCGTGAGCTGACTCAAAAACTGGATCATGAACCCAGTGCAGAAGAAATTGCAGAGATGTTAGATCGTCCTGTAGAAGATGTTCAAAAAATGCTGGGCTTAAATGAACGGGTAAGCTCAATTGACTCTCCAGTAGGTGGGGAGAATAACGATAAAAGCTTAGTAGAGATTCTCGCGGATACTCAGCATCAAGGGCCAGAGGAAGACCGTCAAGATGGCGATGTTCTTCACAGTATAGAAGGTTGGTTGAGCGAGCTTAATGAAAAGCAGTGTGAAGTCATTGCCAGACGTTTCGGGTTGCGTGGATATGAGCCAAGTACCCTTGAAGATGTTGGTGCTGAAATAGGTCTGACGCGTGAGCGTGTTCGACAAATTCAGGTAGAGGCCTTACGCAAGCTAAGAATTATGATGGATAAAGAAGGTCTTGCATTGGATGATGTAATTCGTTTCGATAGCTAATGTTTGATTGAAAAACAAAGCCAGTATAGGAGAAGTGTTCCGTCTAAAGACGCGCTTTTCTATACTGGCTTTGGTGTTTTTATAAAGAGTGTTTACTGCGAAAGTCCGTTTTGACGCATTTCGATAATCTTCTGTTTTACCTTCTCTTGGTGTTTTTCTGCCATGCCTTTTACTTCGTAAGCGAGTATTTCTTCCCCTTCGATGTCAATGATTTCAGGGAGGCCTGTGAAAACACGATTTTGAATGTCGTTTAGAGTGAAGATGGCGTCACTAATAACCAGTTTGTTGACGCTTTCTGAATGACTTAGTTGAGAGACTTCTTCTAGTAGCATTTGGATTCTTTGGGTGTCGAACTCATTGTTTTTCATCATCTCTGTTATTTCCGGACCGCCGTTATGCAGGCCTAGATGAAAATCAAGCGCTGGCGTGTCTTGGTACAAATCATTCTCTAAAAGTTCTTCCATGAGTCCTAGGAAGAGCTGAGCCGTGCTTATGGCGTTAATGTATAAATTGTCTTTGCTGGTTTGAGCGCTGAAGAAAATAACCACAGAGTCATTATCATATTGATGAACCTGCCCCATGAAGGTTTCACTGGCTTGGAAAATGGCTCGGTAGATGGGGGTTAACAAGTTGGCTACTTGCAGTTGTGTCATCTCGTTGTGCCAATTGTCGAGGTTAAGAATGTCAAAATAGAGCAGGCAACTGCGCTTGTTTGATTCTTCAAGGATTTTATCAAAATCCATTTCAAGTTGAGTTTTGGCTGGTATTTCAACATCAACCGGCACAGCAGCAGGAACCTCTTCCACTTTAGGCCAATCTAATGTTTGTACGTCTTGAATGGCTTGGCACAGATTTCGACCCTCTTTGAACGATGGCGTTGGTAGCGGGCTGTCTTGATGGCCTTTTGCCAGTGCATTAAGTGCGTCAGTCGCTTCATTGATAGGGGAAAAAAGCCAGCGTGTTAGCAGTATGACGAGCAATAATGCGATGGCACAAATAAAGATAGAAACACCAATGAGTAAATTGTTCAGGTGCTTAAGTGTGGTCTGAGTTGGGGTTCTGTCTAGTGTTATGAGTACGTGCCCAACGATCTCATCGCGAAAGCGTATGCTGGAACTGTATACCCGGTGTTTGTCTGAAGGTCTTAAGTCGATGTCTTTAGACACATCGGAATTGCCGCTATCGGCTTCTGCCAACAATTCGTCTTTTTTATTGTAGACGCGCGCACTCAGAATATTGTCGTCTACGACCAGTCGATTAAGCAGAACATTTAGGCTTAATAAATCATTGGTTAGGATCGACTGGGTTGCATTGAATGCCGCTTGGGTGGCTAAGCTGCTTCCCAACACTTCGGTCTGTTGGTTTAAATAGTTCCCTAAGGCCTGTGTCATGGTAAACCAAATAAGACAGACTGTAATCGCCATCAGAGACATGAACGCCGTGATAATAATGGCAGAGGCCGTCAGCTTTTTCTTAAGGAAAAGCGTTAATGCGTTGGTTTTGATGTTCGTCTCCATTTACGTCCTTCAAACTTACCAATAAAAACAATCGCTAAAGTATACACAGGGTATCGTTGTTTTTCTTGGTTCTTTAAAGTGCAAGCAATACTTAGTTTCTATTGGGCTATTTGGTATAGTAGCGTGATTACTGTATTAGGAGCTTTTATGTCTGCCAGCATCACTTTAATGGGGTCTTTTCAACCATCTTATCTGAGTCAATTCGAGTCTTGGTTAGATGATCATCATCTTATCGGAACGTTTCAGACACTAACAGATGAGCTAGATGCTTACACTGTGGTTCGAGTCGCGCTTGAACAGGCGGTTTCCAATGACCAATTAGCCTCCATGAAGAAGGCATTGCTGGCTCTTTCTGATGACACCAAAATCGACCATATTTATCAATCTAAAACGCCTTGCCTTGATCAAAAAGGGGTGGCGGTATTTGATATGGATTCGACATTGATTAAAGCAGAAGTGATGGATGAGCTTGCGGTGGAAGCGGGCATAGGTGAAAAAATCGCCGCCATCACCGCCAGTGCTATGCGCGGTGAAATTGATTTTGTTGAGAGCTTTGTACAGCGACTGTCATTACTTGATGGCCTTAGTAGCGATGTAATGGATGGTGTCTACCAACGTATTGTTCATATGGATGGCATTGAACGGTTAATGAAGGTGTTGCATCACTTTGGTTGGCACACTGCTATACTGTCTGGTGGTTTTACGTATTTTGCAGATCGAGTTCAAAGCCAGTACGGGATATCGGAAGTGCATGCGAATGTGCTTGAAATTAAGTCAGGGCAGCTAACGGGTAAGCATTTAGGGCCGATTGTCGATGCTGAACGTAAGCAGCTTTTGTTGGCTAATATTGTCGACAATACAGGGGTTGATTGGTCCCAAACGATCGCTTGTGGCGATGGTGCCAATGACTTACTTATGCTGAATAAAGCGGCTCTGGGCGTAGCGTTGCACGCAAAGCCTTTGGTTAGAGAGCAGGCGCCATGCCCCATGAATAATTTAGGGTTGGATGGCATTTTATACTTATTAGGCGCTTCTTCTGCGCAAATACGTGACACCCTCGCTTAGCGTGAAAGTGGCGATGCGTCGTTGGATCTATTGACTGGAGTGGTCACTTGTCAGAAATAAGACTGTCGGATATCGACTTAAACTTACTGTATATTTTTCGTGTATTGATCGAAGAATTAAATGTGACCAAGGCCGCGGCTCGACTTGATGTCTCTCAGCCTGCGGTCAGCCGCTCGCTGTCAAGACTGAGGGATATCTTTGATGATCCCTTGTTCGTTCGAACGTCTCACGGTTTGTCGCCTACCACCAAAACACAATCATTGACGCCCTTGTTAATTGATATGTTAAAGGGGTTGGAAAGCCTGATTCAGCCAAGTGAATTTAAGCCTTTAACGAGCCAGCGTCGGTTTGTCCTATCGACCACAGATTTTGGCACCTTAACCGTATTGCCAAAGATGCTGGATCGTTTTCAGCAGGCTGCTCCGAATGCCATTTTGGATGTGAAAGCATGGGATGAAGAAACTGCGAACGAGTTGGACCATATGGATGTGGATTTAGCCGTAGCGGTATTGTCGAAAGAGCCTCCTGGTGGCATTCGCGCGATGCGCTTAAAAAGTGATTGCATGGTGTGTCTTGCTCGCAAAGATCACCCTAAGATCCAAGGCAATCTAACATTAGAAGCCTATTTGCAATCGAATCATGTGCAGGTGGTGTTGGGGCGTCGGGCGTATTTTGCAGTCGATAAAGAGCTGGATCGGTTAGGGCATAAGCGGCATGTCACTGTGCAACTTCCGACATTTGTTCCAGCCGCAAGAGTGGTTATGGACAGTGATTTATTGCTGACTGTACCGCGCCTTTTTGCAGAAGACATGGTGGCAACCGCGTCGGGGTTGGCGCTTTATGAGCTGCCTTTTGCTAGCCGCTCGTTTGATTATTCAATGATTTGGCACGAGCGTTTTCAGCATGATCCTGCTCACCAATGGTTTCGAGGGCTATTAAGACACGCCTTTATTGAAGAAGGTGAATAAAAACGTGTCTTACTGGTTAGGTCGTATTAAGTTAAAACCCTGAGAAAGGGTAGAAGGCATAAGAACATCCATATTCAATGGAAGTATGCGCCTTGATATGCAGGTAACCTTGGCTTTCACAAGCGGCCATTAGGGCTCCTGAGCTCTGTTGGGGATGCGCATAAGCCAGCCCATCTTCGCTAATAGAAACCCGTAAAAACTCATCTCGTTTAATGGTTTTAGTGCGACTAAAACCTGCATCGACTGGATAGGATAGGTCGAATATATTGTCCTGTCCTGCACAGCGAGCGAGTAAACGGCGCGCAAACCAATGGTAAGTAACCAAGGTGGAGCTCGGGTTCCCCGGAAGCCCTAAGAAAGGGGTTGTTCCAAGCGTCGCATGAACCAAGGGTTTGCCTGGTTTAATGGCTATTTTCCACAAATGAACGTCGCCCATTTTTTCTAAAATGGCTTTGACATGATCCTCTTCCCCTACCGATACTCCGCCAGATGAAAGAATAACGTCGCTGCAGGCGAGCAAGGTGCTGATCGCCGTTTCAGTTTCTTCAGGAGAGTCCTTGGCGTGAAGGCGTTGGGAAACGCAATAGCCAGCTTGAGTAACAAGAGCCTCCAGCATAGGGCCATTTGAATTGAATATTTGCCCTTCAGCCAGGGTATTACCTGGGGCAATTAGTTCATCCCCTGTGGTTAGGATACCGACGTTAAGTCGACTAAAAGCCGAAAGGCTTGTCATGCCAAGACTTGATAGTAGACCAATGTGCATTGGGCTAATTTTCGTGCCTTTTTTAACAATAACTTGGCCGCGCTGAATGTCTTGTCCTTTCGGGCGAATGTTGCCCCCAGCTTGCAGAGAGTCCAAAAAAGAAACGCCGTCTTCGTGACGCTTTGTTTCTTCTTGCATGACAACGGTGTCTGCGCCTTCGGGAATATTCGCTCCGGTAAAAATACGGGCACAAGTGCCTTCTTCTAAAGGCGTAGGGGCGTAGCCTGCAGGGATGCGTTGGCTGATTTTCAATACCTTGCCAGGGCTCCAGTCAGAGAAACGCAAGGCGTAACCGTCCATGGCGCTATTGTCGTTAGGAGGAACAAAAGCGTCGGCTACTATGTCTTGTGACACAATGCGCCCTAGCGCGCTCTTTATCTCGATTGTTTCTTCATTGACTTGAACGCTTTGCATGTTCTCAATGGCATCCAGTGCCTCTTCGAAAGGCAGTAGTTCAGACATTTTGTTTATACCTCATGTAGCTTGGAGTGATAGGCGCCAAGTAGCAACTCAACAAAATTACATGGGCGGTGAGTTGAATCTAACTGCTCTTTCAAAATGCCATTCCAAGCGGTGTGGCAGGCTCCTGTTGAACCTGGTAGGCAGAAGATGAGCGTGTTGTTCGCCAATCCGGCTACCGCTCTTGATTGAATCGTAGAGGTGCCAATTTCTTCATAGGAAATGTGTCGAAATAGCTCGCCAAAACCTTCTATTTGTTTGTCAAACAGTGGAATCATGGCTTCTGGTGTGCTGTCGCGTGAGTAAAAACCCGTACCACCAGTGATTAGTACGACATGATTGTTGTCATCTGCTATCCATTTAGACACCACGGCGCGCATGGCGTACACATCATCTTTGACCAGTTCACGCTGGTAAAGGAAGTGGCCGGCAGCACTGAGGTTCGCGATGAGAGCATCACCTGACGTGTCTTCTGCAAGTGATCGGGTGTCTGAAACCGTTAATACGCTTATTTGTAATGGTCGAAATGGCGTTGGGATTTTACTCATTAGGGGTCCTTATCTAGCCTCCGGTCGCGCTCATGAAGCGAAGTATTTGTGGGGCTTCATCAAGATTAAAGTGGTGTTTAAGGGGTTTTAGAGCCAAGGCGTCAATAATGCCTTCCTCTAGTGTTAATGACTGTTGCTGAGGCTCTCGTAAAAAAGGTTTAAGGTCTTTTGAATGCTCATTGCCTAAGCAAAGCAGTAGTCGGCCTTCAGCGGTTAATCGAATTCGGTTGCAGGTATCGCAAAAGTTGTGGCTGTGTGGAGAAATAACGCCAATTCTTCCGCGATAGCCAGTGACGTCGTAATAACGCGTTGGGCCACTGGTGACATGCTGGCTTTCATTTAAGGTAAACTGTGTGGACAGCTGCTCTATGACGTCGTCGCTCGATAAATAAGAGGCGGCGCGGTCATGGCTGGTGATAACGCCAAGCGGCATTTCTTCAATAAAACTGATGTCCATGTCTCTATCCAGTGCGAATTGAGCCAAATCCTGTAGCTCATCATCATTATGGTGTTTCAACATGACGCTGTTGATTTTCAGTTTTTTAAAGTCCAAAGACGCGGCTTTTTCAATGCCATCGATCACCTGTTGGAATTTGTCTCGTCGGGTTAACGCGAAAAAGCGATCGGCTTTTAGGGTGTCTAAACTGATGTTTATTCGAGACACGCCAACATTTAAAAGATCGTTGGCCATCTTGTATAATTGCGACCCATTAGTGGTCATCGTCAATTCTTCTAGGCCGGGTTGCTTGGTGATTTGCTCCAATGCCCAAAGAAGGTTTTTACGAACCAATGGTTCGCCGCCCGTAATGCGAATGCGCTTGGTGCCCATTGCGATAAAAGTTTTGGCGACTTTCACCACTTCTTCTAAAGATAAAATTTGGCTTCTTGGTAAGAAGGTAACATCTTCATCCATACAGTAGGTGCAGCGAAAATCGCATTTATCGGTTACCGAGATGCGAAGATAATCTATTTTACGGCCGTATGGATCAATTAAAGATGACATTGCTTAGAGAAATACCTATATAAGTGAGCGTCCATCAAAGCAAAAAAACGCCCATTTGGCAAAACGTAAACAGGCTAATTTCAAGGGATAGGTAACTAAGGAGCAAGCTTCCTAGATAACTGCATATTTATCACTGATTCTCTGCCCTGATTACTTACATAATAGCCCATATTTCACCCAATAAGGTTCCAATATGAAGCAAGTAGTAGATAACCTGATTGACCTATTAAAACTTGAGCGTTTATCAGAAACTAAGTTTATTGGTCGAAGTCAGGACTTGGGTTTTCCTAAAGTATTTGGTGGCCAAGTAGTTGGTCAAAGTTTGAGTGCCGCGACCCAAACCGTCGAGGCGAGGCACCCTCATTCGCTGCATTGCTATTTTCTTCGTCCAGGGGACTCCAATCATCCCATTGAATATGATGTGGAGATTGTGCGTGATGGCGGCAGTTTTAGTGTTCGTCGGGTGACGGCTTCTCAATTTGGAAAAAGCATTTTGGTCATGACAATTTCGTTTCAAATTGAAGAGCGTGGATTTGATCATCAAGACGCCATGCCTAATGTGCCCGGGCCTGAATCCTTTAAGTCTGAGTTGACGCTTTATCAAGAACACGCGAATGAAATTCCACAGAAGGTGAGAGAGCTCTTCACCGCAGATCGGCCTATTGAGTATCGTATTGTTGAAAACCAAAACCCATTTCGACCTCGCCCAGGCATCGCCAAACGACACATGTGGATACGCAGCGTAGATAAACTGCCGGATGAACCTTTGGTGCATCAATCCATGTTGGCGTATACGACAGATTATGGTTTTTTAGAAACCGCCCTGATGCCTCACGGGGTGTCGATCGGTAATCCTTACTTGAATATTGCGAGCCTAGACCATGCCATGTGGTTTCACCGTGAGTTCCGTTTGGATGAGTGGTTGCTGTATGTGGCAGATTCGCCGTCAGCAAGCCAATCTCGTGGTTTTGTGAGAGGTCAGATCTTTAATCAATCAGGCCAGCTGGTTGCCTCGACGGCGCAGGAAGGCTTGATTCGCTATAACAAAAAAGCGTAGAAAACAGGCTTTGGGAAAGTGTATTTATGTCTGTGATGACTTAGCGTTTGTTCGTTGTTCGATGTGCGTCTGCGATTTGAGTGGGTTAAATATGAGGTGATTGATGTTGCTCAAGTGCCCAGCGAACGTGTTCGCTTACCAGTTCTGATGTGGACGCTAGCGCACCTTCAAGGGCGTCAATAATCGCCTTTTCCGTCGGAGCATTGCCTAGTGCGACAGCAATGTTTCTGCGCCAGTTTTCGTAACCTGTGCGACGAATCGGTGAGCCTTCGGTATTTTTCAAAAAGGTCTCTTCATCCCACAGAAATAAACTGACAAGTTCTTCAGAATCCAAGTTGTGTCTGGGTTGAAAGTCTTGCTCTGTGGTGTGCTTGGCAAATTTTGTCCATGGGCAAACGAGTTGGCAGTCATCACAGCCAAAAATCCGATTGCCCATTTTTGACCTTAGCTCAACGGGGATTGCGCCTTTATGTTCAATGGTTAGGTAAGAGATGCATTTACCGGCATCCAGAACCCAAGGTTCAACAAAGGCGTCGGTTGGGCATTGAGTAAGACAGGCGTCGCAGCTGCCGCAATGACGAGTGGTTGTCGGTGGATCAACTGGCAGCGGCAAGTTTGTGAAAATCTCGCCCAGCAAAAACCAACTGCCTGCTTTTGGGGTGAGCAATAAGGTGTTTTTCCCGATCCAGCCCATGCCAGCTTGTTCTGCCACTTGTCGCTCTAATACGGGAGCGCTGTCTACAAAAGCACGATAGCCGTGTTCGCCGACTTGCTCTTCTATCTTTTTAGCCAGTTGTGTTAAGCGCTTACGAATCAATTTGTGGTAGTCACGGCCCAATGCATAGCGCGCGATATAGGCTTGATTTTTGGTTTTCAGGCGTTCAACTGTCGCCACCGATTGCGGCAAGTAATGCATGCGCAATGAGATGATGCGTCGAGTGCCTGGGTGGAGTTTGTCTGGCTGAAAGCGGATATCCCCATGATTGGCAAGATAGTCCATGCCGGCGTGATAATCGTTTGCGAGCCAGTTATTAAAATCGTCCCGGTATTGCTCTAAATCAGGCTCGACAATACGGGCCTCAGCAAAGCCAAAGTCAATCGCCCATGATTTGATATCACTTACCAGTGCGGTTAAACGCTGAGGATCTGAAAGAGAAGAAGGAAGCAAACGTATTACCAGAATGATGGTCTAGCTAGGCGACTGAAACAGCAGGCACCTAGCTGAAGAATAAATCAATAGAGCTGTGAATCACCTTTTACGACGTCCATCAAAAGTTTGATAAACATGCGATCTGCTTCGGTATGATCTTCTTGGATTTTCAGTGTCGTCTGATTTGAAACTTCTTCGGCAATACGCTGGTAAGCATTGGGCTCACTGATGTTCTCTTTTGCGATACGAACTAACTCTCCTGCTAGCTCTGGATCCATCAACATTTTACGAAAGCAGCGCAGAAATTCATCAATAATACGCTGTTGGTTGAGCTCATTCGCCATGGTTAAAACTCCTAATCAAATTATGTCGCTATAACACCACGAAGTGTGCGTCAGAGCAAGTTTTATCCTGCAAAATTGAGGGTTTTGGTTGACAGTTTTTTGTCTGATTGCGAGAATGCTAGGTCTATATTTTTCGGCGCTACCCATGCCGATTACTTCCTTGTATGTGGGCCACCAGCCCCTCCAATCAGATCTATATCTGATAAGCACAAATAGAATAAGGCTAAATTCTCGCCATATTGTATTTTTCCTCGCGAAAAACGCGGACAGTGTTAACACTGCGATTTATTGCGTTTGAGTTTCCCTTTGTTTCAGGTGACCTCATTAGTTTTGCAAACTTCGTGCTATCAACTTTTATCTGCTTGGCGTATGCGGTTACAATAGCGGCATAACACTAGCAGACAGATAAATACAATAGAGGGTAACAAGGTGGAGTTATTATCCGGTGGTGAAATGATCGCCCGCTTTCTCAAAGATGAGGGAGTAGAGTATATCTATGGTTATCCAGGTGGTGCTGCGCTTCATATTTACGATGCTTTGCATCGTCAGTCTGATGTAAAGCACATCTTGGTTAGACATGAACAAGCCGCGACGCACATGGCCGATGGCTATGCTCGCGCAACAGGTAAAGCGGGTACCGTTCTTGTGACCTCAGGTCCAGGCGCGACGAATACCGTAACTGGGATTGCGACGGCGTACATGGATTCTATTCCTATGGTCGTGATTTGTGGTCAGGTAATGAGCTACCTGATCGGTGAAGATGCTTTCCAAGAAACCGATATGATTGGCGTGTCACGACCTATCGTGAAACACAGCTTTACGGTTAAGCATCCTTCTGAGATTCCAATGATTCTCAAAAAAGCGTATTACATTGCTAGTTCAGGTCGCCCAGGTCCTGTGGTTGTCGATATTCCAAAAGATATGACAATGCCTGGTGAGAAATTCGAATACAAATACCCTGAATCTGTTTCTTTGCGCTCTTACACACCGCCAGCAAAAGGCCACAGTGGTCAAATCAAAAAAGCCGTTGACCTATTGCTTGCCGCGAAACGCCCGGTTATTTATGCCGGTGGTGGTGTTATTTTAGGTGGCGCATCTGACCTATTAACAACGCTGGCTAAGACATTAGATTTTCCTGTTACCAATACCTTGATGGGATTGGGATCTTACCCAGGAACCGATCGCCAATTTGTTGGTATGCTAGGTATGCATGGCGCTTATGAAGCCAACATGACCATGCATCACAGTGATTTGATTCTGGCTGTTGGCGCTCGTTTTGACGACCGTGTGACCAATGACCCTGACAAATTTTGTCCAGGTGCCAAAATTATCCACATCGATATTGACCCAGCAGCCATTTCAAAAACCATTCGTTCTGATGTGCCTATTGTGGGCCCAGTTGACCAGGTGTTGGAAGAAATGCTGTCGCTTATTGAAGGCGCAAGCACCAATGTCGACGCCGTCTCTAATTGGTGGAAACAGATCAATGAGTGGCGTCTTGTGCATGGCGGTCGTTACGACACAGCAAGCGATAAGATCAAGCCTCAAGCCGCGGTAGAAGCGTGCTGGAGAGCAACGAAAGGGGACGCGTACGTGGCCTCTGACGTGGGTCAGCATCAGATGTTTACTGCGCAATATTATAAATTTGATAAACCGAATCGTTGGGTTAACTCCGGTGGTCTTGGCACCATGGGATTTGGTTTGCCAGCGGCAATGGGCGTGAAGCTGAGTTTTCCTGAAGAAACGGTTGTTTGTGTCACAGGCGAAGGCAGTATTCAAATGAATATTCAAGAGCTTTCCACCTGCTTGCAATACGGCTTGCCAGTGAAGATTTTATGTTTGAATAATGGCTATCTCGGCATGGTTCGCCAATGGCAAGACATGAACTACGAAGGTCGTTACTCTAATTCTTATATGGATTCTTTGCCTGACTTCAAAGTATTAATGGATGCATATCGCCATAAATACGTTGAAATTCGTAGTAAAGATGAGCTAGATGCCAAGATGGAAGAAGCGTTTGCAATGAAAGACCAGTTGGTTTTCATCAATTGCTATGTGGACCCAGAAGAGCATGTTTATCCGATGCAAGTGCCTCGTGGCTCTATGCGCGATATGTTCTTGAGCAAGACGGAGCGTACCTAACATGAGACATATTATTTCTGTATTAATGGAAAATGAACCAGGTGCCTTGTCACGTGTTGTTGGCTTGTTTTCACAGCGAAATTTCAATATTGAATCGCTAAACGTGGCGGCGACCGACGATGCAACCTTGTCTCGTTTGACGCTTACGACCTTTGGTTCGGATCAAGTGGTTGAGCAAATCACTAAGCAGCTTAATAAGCTTATTGATGTCATTAAGTTAGTTGATCTAACGGAAGGGCAGCATATTGAGCGCGAATTGATGCTGGTTAAAGTCCGTGCTACCGGCGCTCAGCGAGCAGAAGTGAAGCGTACTGTGGACATCTTTCGTGGCAACATAGTTGATATGACACCGTCTATTTACACGGTACAAATTGTCGGTGAATCCGACAAGCTGGATGGCTTTCTTCAAGCGTTAGGTGGTGCACATCTACTTGAAGTGGTTCGTACTGGTGTTTCTGGTGTGGCTCGCGGCGAAAAAACATTATCTCTGTAATGGCAAATTAGCCGTCTGGGATACGTGATCGCAAAAGCGATACAGTCGTTTTGCGATGAAAACCCCAATCATTGAATAACATCAGCGGTTGGGGTTTTTTATGCTCAACGTTAAGCCGGAACGCGTTGGGAATGATTGTATTGAAGTAAGGTTTTGATTTGCTCGGTGGCAGCCCTAGGGTCGTCGGCCTGACAAATAGCCGAGACTAATGCCACACCATGGACACCTGTTGCCACTATGTCTTTCAGGTTGTTTATATTGATTCCGCCAATGGCAACTATTGGCAAGGATGTGGTTTGCAGCGCGCTTGCTAAACCGTCAATCCCCCAATGATGGCGGGTGTCGGTTTTGGTCGGCGTGGCAAAAATGGCACTGAGTCCAATGTAATCGATTGGCAAATCATGCACGCTGGCCAATTGCTGGTGGCTTTCAATGGACAAACCTAACAGTTTGTTGGGACCGATCAATTGTCGCGCTAAGCGAGCTGGCATATCGGATTGCCCTAAATGAACGCCATCTGCCTCAATCGCCAACGCCACATCCACCCGGTCGTTAATGATCAAGGGCACACCAGAGCCTTTTAGGACGTCTTTGACGGCGCTTGCGCGTTCAATAAAGGCACGCACGTCATGGTGCTTTTCACGAATTTGCACCATGGTAACGCCACCTTTGACGGCTTCTCGAACAATGTGAGTCAGGGCTTTTAGATCTAACTGTTCATCTGTTACAAGATAAAGCTGGTAAGGGTTCATGCTGCATTAACCTATGATTCGGTCGGAGGTATCGATCGCGGTGAGTTTCAAACGCTGTGCCAAGGTGGCTTCATCGAGTGTGTAGAGCACGTCTAAAATAGCCAGTTGCAAACTGCCTGGGCCTTTTGCTTGTTCAGCGGCGATTTCCCCCGCAACCCCAAACACCGCGGCTGCGGCCAAACCACTGGTCTCCCCAATTGCGGCAAAGGCGCCTGTCAGCGCCGAAAGCGAGCACCCCATGCCTGTGACTTGCGGCATCATGGGGTGTCCGTTGTCTAATGCGAGGATGTTTTTTTCTTGCTGAATAAAGGGGGGGTTGACGATGAAATCGGTTTCCCCAGACACCACCACGCTCGCATCAAAGGTCTCCATCAAGGTGACAGCGGCTTGAATAGCGGCACTGCTGCTGTCCATCGCATCGACGCCTTTGCTTTGCGAGGATTCACCCGCCAGCGCGATGATTTCAGAGGCGTTGCCACGGATAATCAAGCGCTCGGCGAGTTCAGCAAAACGACGAGATGTTTGGGTTCTAAGGGTGCTTGCACCACAGCCAACAGGATCAAGGACGACGACTTTTTGATGGTGATTTGCTTGTTCAATTGCAAAGGCCATGCGCTCAATCCAGTCACTGTCTAGGGTGCCAATATTGATCACCAGAGCGCCAGCAAAGCTCATCATCTCAGCCATTTCTTGACGAGAGTGCGCCATAATAGGCGAGGCTCCTATTGCCAGCAGAGCATTGGCTGTGTTGTTCATCACCACGTAATTGGTGATGTTCACCACTAAGGGTTTTTGTTCTCTCAGGGTGCGCAGTGCATTGAGAATAATGTGCTTATGCATGATGATTCTCCTAACGTGAAGCGTTTAGACCTTGCTGCCAAAAAGCCACTTCCATTCTGGTGGCGGTACAAAATACCTCAATCAGCTGTTGGCCTCGTTCACTGTTTATATCAATATTCTTCAGTAATGTATTGAAATACAGCGCGCCTTGTTTGGCGTGACCTTGGTAGTCGTCTCCAGCGTACAGCTCGATCCAACTCCTATATGGGTTGTTTTCCCACTGGGTATTGGCATCTAGGCTGATTTGTTCGCCGATCACGGCGTAACCAATAGAGCATGGCGCTAGGGCGGCGTAAAGGTCTACGAGATTGCCACTCATGCCAGCATCAAGAACGTATCGAGTATAGGCTAGGGTGCCGAAATCTTCTCTTTCTTGCTCCATTTGGTTTTCAGTTAATCCCCAGTCTTGGCAAAAGTTAACATGGTGGCTGATTTCACTGCTTAGCAGAGCATTTAATGTTGGCAAAGCTTGGCGCATATCGGTTAATGAATTGGCTTTATACACCGCCAGAGCATAGGCTCTGGCGTATTGTTTTAAAAACAAAAAATCTTGTTTTAGATAATGTAAAAAGCTGTCTTTGGGCAAGTTACCAGACGCCAATTGAGTAACAAAGTCATGCTTTGTGTAGGCTTGCCATTCTGTTTGGCAGGCGTCGATTAAATCTTGATACTGCATAAATCACCTGATTAGAAAGTAAGAAGGTAGTGTTTGGCTTCTGGTAAAGTGCTAATGATTTTATGATCGAATAAAAAGCGAGCGTAATGATCGTAACGGGTTAAATCCACGGCAGCAGGACGTAATGCAAAGCGAGAAAGTGTGTCTTGCCAAGCCATCTTATTAAGTGTGTTATCCAGGGTGTCTGGGGCGTAAGTGACAAATTCTTGCCACGCTTTTTTAGGGTGATTCACTATGTAAGTGGTGGCTTCTTCAATGGCGGTATTAAAGGCTCGAATGGCTTTTTTATTGTGTGCTTTTGCGTTTGTGACAAAAATCAATTCATCGTAATTTGGCACGCCGTTTTCTTCAGGGTAGAAGAGAACAGGCTGATAACCTTCTGTGATCAGTTGGTTCTTTTCAAAGTTACGTAACCCGCCCCAAATAGCGTCGACCTTCCCAGAAGCCAATGAAGAAGAAAGCGCCCAACCAACGTTCACTATTTTCACGTCATTAATGGTTAAGCCGACACTATTGAGCATGGTTCCTACCGTGGCTTCTTCATTGCCAGCGATCGAAATGCCAATGGTTTTACCTTTTAATTGGGCGAGAGAGTGGATGCCGCTCTTCTTCAATGTGATCAGAGAGTTAAGCGGTGTGGCGATTAAGGTGCCAGAGCGAACCAATGGTAACCCTTGAGCGATGTCCATGATCAAGCTGGGTTGGTAGGACACAGCCATGTCGACTTTCCCTGCCGCAACCAGTTTAGAAGGGGTGCTCGGGTCGGCGGGTTCTTGAATGGTGACCGCTAACCCCTGCTCCTTAAAGTAACCATGCTGTTGCGCGATAACAATGGGTCCATGGTTCGGATTGACGAACCAATCCAGCATGAGCGTGATTTTTTGTGTCTCGGCTAGGGCAGGTGTTGCCAGCAGTGAAGACGCCAAGGTTAATAGTGTGCTTGCGATCAGTTTTTTCACGTGTTTTCCTTTTGTTATTAGTGAGGATAGATAAGTGTTTTTCTCGGCCTTGTGGCTTATCGATAACATTAGTGCTCCCAAGGGATGGCTTTTTTGAGAGCAAAGTCCGTTGCAAAATACAGCACCACAGACAACAGAGATAAAATAAATAAGGCGGCAAACATGTCGTCGATCATCATTCGAGCATTCGCCTGTAACATGAGATAGCCCAAGCCAGCACTAGAACCGACCCATTCTCCAGCCACTGCCCCGATGGGGGCGATCACGACAGCGACACGAATGCCTGAGGCCAATGCCGGTAATGCCGCCGGTAGTTGAATATGGATCAGTTGCTGCCAGCGGCTAGCTTGCATTGTGTGAGCTAGGTCGAGAAAGCCTTTTGGGGTGTTGCTGAGTCCGTCGTAACAACAGGTCGTGACGGGAAAGAAAATAATGATGGCCGCCATCACGACTTTGGACGCAATGCCGTAATCTAGCCAAAGCATTAATACTGGGGCAATGGCAAAAACAGGGATGGCTTGGCTGGCAATCAATATTGGCAATAACCAGCGTTTTACTGGTTTAAACAGCAGCATTTGCAGAGCAAAAAATAGCCCCATGCTAAGCCCGAGCAATAGACCTAAAACAATTTCTTGGGCAGTGACCCAGGAGTGGCGCATCAGTACGTCATGGCGCACGAATAAACGGTCCAATACTGACAGTGGTGTGGGCAAGATAAACGAGGGCAAATCAAAGACGACAATAAGCCCCTGCCAAGTGGCCAGTATGGCGAATACTATGATGATGGCGCGCAGCAGTGTGTGAAACGACTTATTGAAGGCGGGGGTGCCATTGCGTGCACGACGGCTTTTTTTAGGCGGACTGGCAAGAGGCGTCAAATTAATCATTGTCTTGCTCCAATCTGTGAAAAATCTGCTGCTGAACATGGGCCGACTCTGGGTCTAATTCTCTTGGTGGAAAAAGCTTGGGTAAGGCTAATGGCTCTGCTTGCGCGGGTGAATTGGTGAGAATGTATAAACGTCCGGCTAGGCGTACCGCTTCTTGTGGGTCATGGGTGATGAGCACGACGGTTTTGTTTTTTAATAGGGTATAGGAAAGGCGCTGTAATTTATGTCGTGTTACCGCGTCCAACGCCGAGAAAGGTTCGTCCATTAACACAAAAGGTTTGTCCTGCATTAGGGTTCGAGCAAGCGCGACACGCTGACGCATACCGCCAGACAGTGTTTGAGGCAGTGCTTTTCGAACGTCAAGTAAGCCAACGCTTTCTAATAAAGATAAGGCTTTGTTGCGAACCTCATCGCTTACTCCTTGCTTGTTAAAGCGATAACTTAGGCACACATTGTCTTCGACTGATAGCCACGGGAGCAGCAAATCTTGTTGCGCCATATAAGCAATTCTATGCTGAAAGGGGAGGCCGTCGCTGCATTTTACCTCGCCGTGCCAGTCTACTTTATCGTCCAGTAAACCCGCTAAATAACGCAACAGTGAGGTTTTGCCACTGCCACTGCGACCCAGCAAGCAGGTCCATTCTCCAGGGGGAATCTCCATCGATAGCTTTTCCAATGTGGCCTTGTCTGCGCCATGGTAATGCAGGCAGGCTTGCTGGATGGATAACCCCAGCGGTGCGTTACTCATTGCTTTATGTCACTCTGGTTCAGCGCGAAAAAGTGATTTACAGGGCCATGACCCTGGCCAATTTTTAGCTGGATTGCGTGGGCAATTGCTTGGCTAATGTAGTTTTTAGCTTGGTGAACGGAAGTGTGTAAGGTGTTTCCTTGGGCAAGGTAAGAAGCAATGGCAGAAGAGAGGGTGCAACCTGTGCCGTGGGTGTTTTTTGTGTCAATGCGCGGCGCTGAGAGTCTGTCTACTGTGGTTGCCGTGATGAGCAGATCAAGGCTGTCTGCCTGCTGGTCTAAGTGTCCGCCTTTTAACAATACCGCTTTAGCACCGAGAGCCCTGAGAGCCGCCACCATGGCGAGCATGTCATCCTCGTTGTTAGGCAGTGGCAAACCGGTTAACGCCGCCGCTTCAGGCAGGTTTGGCGTAATGATGTCGACGAGAGGAAAGAGCCTTTGCTTAAGGGTATTGATGGCGTTTTCTTGCAGTAATAAATCGCCACTGGTAGCGATCATGACAGGGTCTAGCACGATGAACTTAGGTTGATACTGCAGCAGTTTATTGGCCACGGTTTTGATGATGTCGCTGTCCGCTAACATGCCTATTTTGACCGCGGTGATATTGATGTCGCTAAACACCGCGTCTAGTTGGTTTTCAACATGGTCTAATGGAATCGGAAAAATAGCAGAAACACCAAGGGTATTTTGCGCGGTGATCGCGGTAATGGCTGAGCAAGCGAAGCTGCCGGTGGCCGAGATGGCTTTTATATCTGCTTGGATGCCAGCGCCACCGCCACTGTCTGAGCCTGCGATGGTTAATACAATCGGCGTAGCAAGATTTTGCGGTTGCTGAGATCGAATGTGAGACGAAGTAAATGATGGACTAGACATATGAGCTCCTAACGGTGGTGCAAGGAACTACATAAGCAAATTTGATTAGAAAGGCTTCTTTGAACGCTTTATCGAGAAGCCCAAATTGCTATATGGGACACAGTGACTAGCACTGTTATCACAATAGTTCCCTACGCCAGTGTTAACTGAATCAGGTTCAACGGGTCTCGTGTTATACGATCTCAGCAAAAAAATGCCCCCCGACTATGATGCTAAGGATGTTAACAAGATTTGATTAAAGACTCATCACTTTTTAATCCTAACGGCCTTAATGATGACATTTTCGCTTATTTAATGGGCTCATCTAAGTGTGGTTTAGGTGTGAGGTGTGCTTGTACTGCCATGGTCATGGCTTCGAGCCCTGCGTAAGAATTGGATATCGCCGCATCCCGGGAAACCAGCACATAGTGACCTTTTTTGCAGGCGCTTAAAAATTGGCAAAAGCCTGGCAAAATGGCGTTCATCTTGGCTATTTCTACTTCTGGTTTTTGTGCAGAAAAATAAGGATCAAAGATAATGTCTGCGTCTAATTCAGGTAAACGCTCAGCGCTAAAGTCGACGCGTTCCCCTTTAGGGATTTGATTGATAATACTAGGGAACTGAAATCCTGCATCTCGCAAGACACGGCCGAGGGAGCGGTAACTGTGGTAAACGCTAATTTTACCTCGTAATGGTTGCATCACAGAGACGGTGATCTTGTGTGTGTCTATGGTAGCTTTGAGGCTTTTAATTTGCTCTTTATAGCGTCGTTCAAGAATCGCTAAGCGCTTTTCTGTGTGGGTGATTGTGGCAAGCTGTTGGTAGACATGGGCAGCGTCTAACCCACTGTCGAGTGAGATGGTCGGGGCAATATTTGCCAGTAAATCCACCGGCGTCGGACGCGAATTAGCGGTGATGATCAGGTCAGGCTTTAGACCTACGATGGTTTCTAAATCGACGTTAGTCGCCCCAATAAAAGTAATGTCGCTGTTGTCAAAATCCACCCCAGTTAATAATGCGCTAGAGCGAATATAAGGTGTGCCATTTTTGGAAATTCGACCATGGCTACCAATGGGCATGACACCGAGCTCAATCAAAGGGATGGTAATGTCGATGTCATACACAGAGACAATGCGCACAGGGTGACTGGGAATGGTCACTTGGCGGCCTAGATCATCGGTGAAGGAGACGGTTGTGGCGGAGAGGCCCTTGGCTGCCGAAAAGGGGCAGCCAAGGGTGATGAACAAAATAAGCAGTAGTCGGTTCAAAGCTGGTTCCTACGAGTCCAAAGAAGAATAATCAGCGTGGGCGCGCCTATCACGGCAATGACAACACCGGTCGGCAATTCGACTGGTGCAAAGGCGGCACGGCCTAGCGTGTCAGCAGCCAATACCAAAATAGCACCGATTAAGCTGGTGGAAATTAAATGATAACGGCTTGAGTAATTCGGTAAAAAACGCGCCAAATGCGGGGCAATCAAACCGACAAAGCCAATGCTGCCAGCCACAGACACACTGCCAGCAACAAGAAAAATAGCGACGCTAAAGCGAATGATATTGACCCATTTCCGGCGCACTCCCAAACTGGTGGATAGTGCGTCCCCAAGTGCTTCAATGTCGGCGGAGGGCGCATTGAACAAGAGGGCAATGAGACAGATAGCAAACAAGATGGCTACGAGCTGAACGCTTTGCCAAGTGGCGCCTTGTAGGCTTCCCGCGATCCAGATCAACACGGTTTGTAGGTCTTTAGTGTCGGTGGCGGCTAACAACACCATCATGGCGCCGACAAAAACCAAGATAAGCTAATGCCGATCATGACAAATCGAATGCTTGAACTGCCTCGAGCAAGCAATAACACAAAGACGCCGCTGGCCAATCCGCCAATCATGCCCACCAGAGGACGCCACGCCAATGAGAGTCCAGGAGCGGTCAATATTAGCGCAACAACACACAGAGCTGCGCCTTCTCGAACCCCTAAAATAGAAGGGTCAGCCAATCCATTTCGTGTGAGAGATTGCATCACGGCACCCGAGCAAGCCAACATTGCCCCGCAGCATACAGCTAGAGCGATTCTAGGGGCGCGAAATGCGTCTAGAATCAATAAATGAGAGAGGTTTGTTGTTGATGTGTTTGGCGTTTCTAGGTGCAAGTAAGCCAACACAGAGTGCAATGGAATGGCCTCGCTTCCAGTGGTTAGGGCGAAGAATATGACGCCCATTAAGGCTGTGAGTAACAGCCCAATCGTCAACAAAGACGCGAGATGAATACGGATCGAATAGTGCCCCGATCTTAGGGACAGCGGTGAGCTGGCTATCATCGCATTCTCCTCACAAAAATCCAGAGAAAAACAGGCGCGCCGACTAGGCCGGTTAATGCCCCTGTGGGTAACTCTTTTGGGGCGAATAAGCTAATGGCTGCGATATCGGCCGCCATTAATAACGCCGCGCCAGTGAATGCCACCAATAGAAGGGAGAAGACACTTGGGCGTGAGTGTATGCCGCGCCAAAGTGAGGCACAAATGAGCCCGATAAACCCTATGGGTCCGACCACAGACACCGCGCTGCCGGTGAGTAAAGCGGCCGCACAAAGAGAGAAGAAGCGGACTTTTTGGATCGATGCTCCCAAGCCTTTTGCCATGGCGTCGCCTAACGACATGGCGCTTAACTGCGGCATAATGAGCAGACTCAGGGCGAGTCCAGCCCCAGCAAAAGGCAAACTGATTAACACCGAGTGTAAGTTTGAGCCTGCGCCATCTCCAATAAGCCAGAAACGCAGTTGATCGAGCGTGTCTTCATCCAGAATTAACACAGTAGAGGTGATCGCACCGGCTAAGGCTGAAAACGCAATGCCGCAAAAAATCAATTTAAGCGGCTGCAAACCTTTTCTCCCGGCTGAAGAAATCAGCAAAACCAAACTGAAAAGTAGGCCAGCACCAACGCTCGCAACCAGTGGTCGAACTAGGGTAAACATAGGGGCGATAGGAAAAGCGGTAACCAATACGACGGCAAGACTGGCGCCAGAATTTAACCCAAGCAGTTGTGGGTCACTCAGACGGTTGCGCAGCGTCACTTGCAATAAATACCCCGCAATAGCCAAGCAGCTGCCTGCGAGTAACATTGCCAATACTCTGGGTAATCGTAATGATATCAACACCCTATGATCAAAATCATGAGGGTTATAGTAAAACAAGGCCTGGGTTAAGGTCGTTAACGAAATAGCGCGTGCGCCGTGCAACAAATGAAGTCCGCTTAACGCAATAACGAGAACCAACATGAACCCAAAGCGTGATCTATTGGACCATGGTTGAGTGTTGCTAGCGCGTGAAAGTAAGCTCCTGCTCATGCCACAGCCGATGCTTTAGGGGTTTGCTGTGACTTAGGCAGAAAAATGGGTAAGCCTGTTTCAGGGTGGGTGACGGCCAGAACTTGGGTCTCAAAAACCTCTTCTACCATCTTGCTATTACAGTGTGATGGGTGACTTAGCGTATGGCGAATTTCCCCTTCTTTTAAGAAGATTAAATGGTCGGCGTATTGCAGTGAAAGGTTGAGATCATGCAATACACAAACAATGGTTCGGCCATGTTGTTGAACCAGATCAACCAGCATTTCCAGTAGCTCGACTTGATGGCGCATGTCTAAAAATGTTGTTGGCTCATCGAGCAATATGAGGTTGGTTTCTTGGGCTAACACCATGGCAATCCAGACGCGTTGGCGTTGCCCACCAGACAGGCTATCAACGGGTCGTTCTGCCAATTCTTGAGTGCCGGTGACAGCCAGCGCATGATCTACGGCGGCTTCGTCTTGCTTGCTCCATTGTTTTAAGAAGCCTTGATGGGGAAAGCGACCGCGGGAGACAAGGTCTTTGACGGTTAAATCTTCTGGCACTATGGGGTGCTGCGGAAGCAGGCCTAATTGGCGTGCCACCTCCCGCGTGGGGAGTTGTGCAATGTTGTTGCCTTGTAGCAGAACCTGTCCTTTCATTGGCGAGATTAAGCGCGCCAAAGTGGACAGTAAGGTCGATTTTCCTGATCCATTTGGGCCCAGTAAGACCGTCATTTTGCCATCAGGAATAGTAAGGTTGATGTCTTTTAAAATCTGCTTGGAGCCATGGCCAGCATCAAGATGGAGAGTGCTGAGTGGGGCGGCTTGGCCATGTGAAGAAACGGTCATTGATGAATGTCCTAATAAAGCGGTTTTAATCTTGCTTGGCAATACAGTTTAATAATTGAAGTGATAATAGTTATTGTTAACTTTTTGATGGGCGTATTCTATGGTGTCTATGGTCAAAAATCACGACAAATTTGTCTCGATTGGTGATGCCCTAAGGCTTATAAACCTCTAGGGCATCTAACTGGCTAGCGAGCTAAGGCGGTTTTATTCTGTTTTTTGTGGTTGGGGAAGAGCGCCTTTATAAGACGCCATCAAAGGGTTCTTGAAGCGCAGGCTTTCGCCGTTTTAGTCGCGCTAGAAGGCGCTGGATGTCCTCTTTAATCATTAAGAGGACAGGAATAAGAACCAATGTGATTATGGTGGCGAACATGATGCCATAGCCTAAAGAGACGGCCGCAGGAATCAGCATCTGAGCCTGTCTTGAGGTTTCTCCGAGGATCGGCATAAGCCCTGCGAAGGTGGTAAAAGACGTTAATAGTACTGCGCGTAACCGGCTACGGCAGGCTAGATTAATGGCCTTTTGCACGTGGCTGGTTTCTTCTTTGCGAAGCGCATTAAAGCGTGACACAAGCAATAGACTGTCGTTGACCACCACGCCGCTGAGCGCCAAGATGCCGTTTAAAGAAAAAATGCCCAAAGGTAAGTCGTTGATCCAATGGCCAAGCAGTGCGCCAATAATCCCAAAGGGAATTGCCATCATAATGATGAGCGGCTGTGAGTAAGATTTGAGTGGGATGGCAAGCAGAGCATAAATGATCAATAAGGCGATCAAAAACATGTTTGACATGGAGGACTGAGTTTCAGCGCGTTGCTCTGCTTCCCCAGAGAAATACACGTCGACGCCTGGGTATTTTCGTTTCATCTGAGGCACCACAGCTTGCTGTAAGTAGCTGACTACTTCGCTGGCGGACATGGTGTCTTTATCCACCTCGGCGGTGAGAAATAAAGAGCGTTTCGCATTGATTCGAATGATGCGAGTTTGTGCCTCTTCTTGCGTTAACGTGGCCACCGAGGACAGGGGAACGTAGGTGCCATCCGATAAGACTATTTTGGTATTCAGCACCGCCGCAGGAGACTCTTGTTGCGCCTTTGGGTAGCCTAAATGGACTTCGATTTCCGTGTTGTCGCGCTGATACTTTTGTACCGTAATGCTGTCAAAGTTATTGTTTATTTGAGTGGCCAATCCAGCCGTGGTTAAGCCTAATAAACGGCCTTGTTCGTTGAGGGATAAAGCAAGGCGTGACTCTGTTGGCTCATCGTTTTGCTCTATGCCTGACACCGCCGGTAAGGTGTCTAGTTGCGCCAGCATATTGTGCATAGCGGCACTGAGTACGCTGTTGTCGTTGCCTCGTAATTCGATTTTAAGATCATCTAATAGCGCTCTTGAGCTGCTAAGGCGCAGACTCTTAACGCCTTCTGGCGTGCCTGCCAGCCGCTCCCATTGCTGAACAAATTGCGCGGCGCTGTAAGGGCGAACCGTGTCTAGTTCAATGCGCAAGCGGCCACTTTGGTCATTCGTGGCAGTAACTTGAATGTTGTTAATAAACGAAGCCGTACTTTTTTGATCGGCGCTGGTGTCTTTTTGATTGGCGCTGGTGTTTTCTTGATGAGTGTCACGGGCCATTTTGTGGCGTAATTGCTCATCGGCTTGATAGGCGGTTTTTTCCAGAAAAGAGAGTACTTTGCTGGTTTGCCCGTAGCTAACATCGTTGTACATAGCGAGCTCACCACGTACGGTGTCGCCAGGGATTTTAGGAAAGAAACTAATGCGTAGCGCGCCAGTAAAAGGCATCGACATCACCAGCATAAACACAGCGACAAACAGCACCAGAACTGCGTATCGATAGCGTAAAGCAAGGTCGATAAGAGGGCGATAAACTTTGTCGCTGAACCATTGAAGGCTAGCATCAGCACCCTGCTGAATCATCCCCCAGGAGCGTGATAAGACATTTTTATTGATCGATTTGCGGGTGTTAATGTGCGCCAAATGCGCGGGCAGTATGATTTTAGATTCGATGACAGAAAGCACTAAACAGATGGCAACCACGATGGCGAATTGAGAGTAAAGTTGCCCCAATCGACCGTCGATATTGGCTAATGCCCAAAAGGCGGCAACGGTTGTGAAAACACCAAATAGGGTCGGTACGGCAACTTGCAACGTGCCCTTGATCGTATTGTTTAGCGTATCCCCGTCTTTTGATCTAAGGCTATACACATTTTCTCCAACCACCACGGCATCGTCCACCACAATGCCTAATGCCATTATGAAACCGAAGGTGGTAAACATGTTTAGCGTCAGACCAATGGTTTGGGTGCCCATGAAATACAAGGTGCCAAAGAAGATAAAAGGCAGCCCCATGGCGACCCAAAATGCGACTGTGACATTGAGGAAAACCGCCAACAAAATAAACACAAGTAAAATGCCCGTGATGGCATTCTCAATCATTAAGTCTAAGCGTTGATTGATAGACTGGCTGCGGTCATACCAAGTAGAAAGTTGAACATTGGGTGGCAAACGACCGTCTGCATACCACTCATCAATAACATCTTTGGCGGCGGAAACAGAGTTAGATATGTCGTCTTGCCCGGTGGTGATGACCTGTATTGCAATGCTGTTTTGTCGGTTAAACCGCGACAACACAAAGTCATCTTCGTCGAAAGCATCGCGAATGGTTGCAATATCGCTGAGACGAATACGACCACCATTTGCTGTGGTCTTAATTTGAATGTTGGAAAACTCTTGCTTGAAGTAAGCCTGTTCTGACGCACTGATGTGCAGGTAAATATTCCGATCACGTAATGTGGCTACTCTCGCAGGGGACGACTCTTGGTTTATGGCGGTTGCAACCTCAGACAAGGTAAGGCCATAGCCTTGCAGGGTATTTTTGTCGACTTCGACTATCATGGTGGGGTCAATCCACCCTGAAATATTCGCCGAGCTAATGTTGTCTTTCGCTAATAAATCGGTTTTTAAATCGTAAGCGAGTTTTTGTAAGGTGCGACGGTCAGTGGTGCCGTGCAGTTGCAACCAAATAGCGTGCTCTTCTCTGGTGGATTTCGTGACAACCGGTGGGTCCGCTTCATCGGGAAAAGAAGTAATTTGATCGAGCGCATTTTTTATATCGTCTTCTAAGGTGTCTATGTTGTAGCCGTCTTGCATCTCAATGCTAACACTGGTGCTGTTTGCGGTAGAAGTCGTTGTAATGTCTTGGATGCCAATCACGTCTTGCAATTTTTCTTCAATAGGAATGGCAATGCCTTCTTCGTTTTCTTTTGCTGAACCACTTTCATTGCTGACCGAAATAGCAATGCTGTTAGGCGGTAAGCTAGGGAAGGCTTCTTTATTGAGCGCCCCCATGTTCATAACACCCAGAGTAATGATCAACAACATTAACAAGTTGGCGGCTACGGGGTTGCAAGCAAACCAGGCGATAATACCTTTAGGCTGATCCAGTGGTGTCATGGCGCTATACCTTCAGCCTGCATGGCTTGGTTTTCTATAGGGGTAACCAAACGGCCAGGGAGATAGCTGTTATAAGGGTGCGTTAGGATCTGATAAGGCTTGTCTTGCATGGCTTTTGGTACGCTAATGTAGACGTAGTTTGCATCAACAAACTCAGGGGATGTCGCAAAACTAGCGAGACGTTGGTCGTCTGTAATGTACCAAATCTCACTCTTTTGACTGAGTGCAGAATTGGGCAGCTGCCATAGATTCTCGATGGGCTTTCCTTCAAGTATGACGTTAACAAATGCACCAGGAAGTAAGGCAGGAGACTGTTCTAACGGATTGGCTAGACCGACAACAAGTTTGCGCATACGAGTGCTTTCATCAATGTGCAGATCTGCACTCAATACTCTGCCTGCCCAATGTTGGCGCCCATCCATAGATTCGATACGAGCCGGCCAGCGCTGTTTGATTAATGCCGTTGTTGTGGGCAATTTCTGCCAATCACTGTGTGCCAGATCCAGTTCGATTTCCAGTCGGTCGGTGCTGTAAAGTGTTGCAACCTCGTTGCCAGCATTTAAAAAGGAACCGGGAGAGATAAAGCGCGCGACCACAAGCGCATCGAAAGGCGCAATTAATTGAGCGTGTTTTAGCTTGTCTTTGGCGTCTGATAAGGCCGCTTTTGCCGCTTCGAGTTGCGTTCTAGCCGCTTCTAATTGCGGTTTTCGTAAGACTAGGTCTGAGTCGGGTGCTCCGCTGAACCCTGCTGCTTGCCACTCGGCTTTGGATTGTTTGGCTTGGCGTTCTTCTTCTTTTAAGGCAAGGGTCGCGCTGGCTACTGTATTTGCTGCGGTGGCGACTGAACTGGCCAGTTCAGTATTGTGCAGGCGGGCTAACACTTGCCCCTTGGTGACTCGCTGGCCTTTTTCGAAATGCTCGGCAAGGTAAGTCACTTCGCCGCTGACTTGGGTGGTTAGGGTTAAGTCATAATGTGGTTTGGCGATGCCTGAAACCTGCACCATGGCGGCGTGTTTACCTGGTGATACGCGAATCACACTGACTTCCATGGCTTGTTCAGGCGCCGCAGGCCTTGGTTGGCGAACCTTGTTTTTTTGCGCTTCTAACGCCTTGGTAATGTAAAAATAAACGCAGGCGATAACGAGCAAAGCAAGGATCAAGGTAATCCATTGATAAAGGCGTTTCATGACTCTTTGACTCCTAGCCCGAGGGCGAGCCCTAAATCGACTCGATTAATTAAGTGTAAGTACAGTAAGTTGTCTAGTTCTGCTGCCAAATTAAAGGTGGTTTCTTGCACCCGAATTAAATCGCTGAGTTCGACTAAGCCGGTACGGTATTTTTGTTCATAGCGAGTGAGGTTTTTTTGCGAGCTTTGTAAGGCTTGTTGGATGTTAAGCAGCTGTTGGGTTAAGAGCTTTTCTTGTCCTATGGTGGTTTCGACTTCGTTGATGGCGGTTAATAAGGTGCTTCGATAGTCTTGATAGGCTTCAGCTGTGTTTATTTTGGCAATTTCAACCGCGGCTTTTAGTTTACCGCCTTGGTACAAGGGTTGGGTGAGTTGCGCCAATAAAGACCATATCGGCGACGCAAATAGGGCGCTGCTTGGAGAACTGGCAGTATCGCTTAAGGTGGCGCTCAGACTAATGGTCGGTAACATGTCTTTATAGGCAACCGATACGTTTAAGTCCGCAGCTTGAATGGCCAAATAGGCGGCTTTTAAATCAGGGCGGCGTTGTAGGCTTTGCTCTGGTAAATAATCGAGCGTCAGATTGACCCTAGGGTAGTCCGTATTGGGTACTATGTTTAGCGTATTTTCACTGCCTAAGTAACGTTGTAATGTGCGCCGCTCTATCGCGAGATCTTCTTTGTATTGCGCGAGGTCCGCCCTTGATTGTGAGCTGGCAGTTTGCGCTTCATCAAGTTCTTCTAGGTCATTTAAGCCATTTTTAAAACGTTGTAAAAGCCGATTTTCGTTGGTTTCTAATACCGCTAAGCGGTGGCTTTCAATATCGATCAGATGCTGTTTTGAGGTCATGGCCAGCCAAGATTTAATGATGTTGGCCACTAGTACGTCTTGGCTTTCCTGATACAAGGCTTGGTCGGCCGCTAGGCTCTTTGCGGCGGCTGCTTCGCTGTTCGCTAATTTTCCCCAGAAATCCGCTTCCCAGCTGATGCTAATGTCTGCGTTATAGCTGGCTTCGACGCTTTCTGTTTTATTGCGAGAAAATCCAGCGTCGAGACTAGGAAGGCGGTCCCCATGGATGCTTTTTAATTGCCAAGTACTGGCTGTTAGGGTGAGCAAGGTTTTTTGTAAGTCAGGGTTTGCGGTTAGTGCCTGTTGAATAAGTAGGTCTAATTGCGCATCTTGAATAAGATCCGTCAAATAGCTGATCGGGGCTACTTCGTTTAGTTGGCGCCATTGGGTCTCTTTCTTGTCAATAAGTGCCGCGCTTTCTTTTTGTGCTTTGTCCGCAATTTTACCACGTTGCATGTCGCTACTGCAGGCTGTCAGCGAGAGACTTAGGCATAAGCATCCCCAATGCCAAAGCGTCTTATTTATCATGCCGTTCCTCTTTGTGAATTCACCCAATGTTAGGCCGCTTTGCCATAGACAACAAAATCGCCAAAAAAGTCGATCTTGGTTAATAAAAGATAAGGTTAATTTACTGGCTGGAATTTCAGTAAGACTTGCGCCAAGGTTTTGATGGCAGCTTCGCGTTGTTCCATGCCTTGTTCGCTGAAATTAATACGAAAACAGTGGCGGTATTTTCCGGTGGCGGAGAACAGAGGCCCAGGTGCGAATCCAACTCCCTCCAAACGGCACTGTTCCACCAACTTCATGCTGTCGATGTCTTTATCAAGCTCTACCCATAAGATAAAACCGCCATCAGGAAAACTAACACGGGTGTTGCTTGGAAAGTAGCGTTTGATGGCGGCTAACATATGATCTCTTTGCTTTTCATAGCGCTGGCGCATAGTGCGAATGTGTTTGTCATACCCACCAAGGCGAATGAATTTGGCAATGGCCAATTGCGGTAGCGTAGGGCACATGGAGCTACTGACGTATTTTATGTGAGTAACCTTGTCTCGATAACGCCCAGGGGCTATCCAGCCTACGCGTATCCCTGGTGCGACGGTTTTAGAAAAGGATGAGCAGAGTAAGACACGACCATCTTCATCAAACGATTTGATGCTTCTAGGGCGAGGAAATTGATAAGCGATGTCACCGTAAATGTCGTCTTCTATGATGGCAATATCATAGCTTTGCGCCAATCTATATAAGCGCTCTTTTTTGTCGTCCGACATTGTGTAGCCCAGAGGGTTGTTACAGGTTGGCGTGACTAAAATGGCTTTGATTGGCCATTGATCGAGCGCCAGCTCTAAAGCCTCTAAACTGATGCCAGTTTCTGGGTGAGTGGGAATTTCCATCGCTTTTAAGTTAGCCGCTTTGATGGCTTGCATAGAACCATAAAAACTGGGTGATTCGATGGCAATAATATCATTGGGTTCTGTCACTGCCCGTAGGCAAACAGAAAGTGCTTCTTGGCATCCTGATGTGACAACCAGGTCGTCTGGATGCAGTTGGCAGCCAGAGGCACCGGCTAAACGGCATAGTTGCGTGCGCAGTTCTTCTGAGCCTCTTAGGTCGCCATAGCCTAAGCCTAATGCAGGGTTTTGTTTGGTTAAATCCGCCAAGGTTTTTAGCAAAGGTTTTAAAGTTGACGCCGTCATATCAGGCATGGCGTGCTGTAACTGTACTCCGTTAGCATTGTCTCGGATCATGAGTAAGTTGAACACTTCTTCCCACTGTGAGACTTCCAATGGGCGTTGAGGTGGCCGAGAGATGCTGGGGAGGTTATCAATGCGCTGTTTTTGGACAACAAAGTAGCCTGATTTTGGTCGAGCCTCTACTAAAATTTCTTGCTCTAATTGCCGATAGGCTTCTTGAACGGTTGAAATACTCACGCCATGCTCTTGAGATAACTGACGTACCGATGGAAGTTTGTCACCAGGTTTATAGAAACCTAATTCAATGTGTTCTTTTAAGCGTTCTGACAAATCTTGATAGAGCGTCATAGCGTAGCGTCCTGTTAAGTCAGTGGCAGGGGGTACGTTATTGTAGACGAATAAAGACGCAAAATTGACCATACAGATTATTATGTTTGCTGCCATACAGACAGAATTAGGGTTTTCTGTATTGTTAATAAAGTGTTTTTCTGAGTCTGTATTGTATTTGATCTTCTCTCTATAGTTGACCTTCATACACAGTGGTTCTTTTTATTGAGTGCCGAATTGGCTCTAATAAACGCCTAATACCAACCCAGGCTAAGGTGAGTCAGAGACGAAAAGGAGATAGAGTGATGCTAATTATTTCTTTATTGACCCATGTTCAATATTGCATTGAGCGTTATCAAACACGTAAGTCTTTGATTAAGGTAAGTGAGCAGCAAATGCAGGATATGGGGCTGACTCATGAGATTCGTCAAGCAGAATTATCGCAGGCCAGTTTTAGCGGATTTATTGGCGATCTTATGCGCAAAAAAACCAAGGAAACTTCATCATGATTACGGACGCTTCGTTCTTTTTCGCTTTGGCTTTGTTCGCTTTTATTATGTCGGTAACGCCTGGACCCAATAATATGATGTTATTGGCGTCTGGTGCCCAATTTGGCTTTCGCCGTACTTTGCCCCATATGATTGGCATTGTATTAGGCATGGCGTCCTTGTTGTTTTCTGTGCTGCTGGGGATGGGGGCATTATTTGTACTCTATCCTCCTATTTACTCCGTTTTAAAATGGGTTGGCGGCGCTTATTTATTGTGGCTTGCTTGGAAAGTGGCCAGCGCCCCAGTAGGCCAACTGTCTAACGCCAAACAGTCGGCTTCGCCCATGCAATGGTGGCAGGCGGCGCTTTTTCAGTATGTGAATCCTAAAGCTTGGATGATGTCGGTTGGCTGTGTCAGCTCCTTTTCTTTGGCCGGAGACTTGTATGTGCAATCCGGTTTTTGGATTATCGTCTTGTTTGCGTGCATGGGGTTTCCTGCGATTACTCTTTGGGCATGGGCGGGTGTTGCGATTCGCCGTTGGTTAACGGATGACAAACGCCAGCGAGCGTTTAATTACATCATGGGATTGGCCACGGCTTCGACCTTGCTGTTAATGGTGGGAGGTTAGATAATCCCTATTTTGCAGCAAGGACAAAGGAGATCACTATGAATGAGTGGAGTCTCTATATCATCAAAACCCGTCTTGATACACTTTATACTGGCGTTACCACCGATGTGGAGCGCCGTTTTAAAGAGCACTCAGGTGCGAATAAAAGCGGTGCACGATATTTAAAAGGAAAAGGCCCCTTAGAGCTCCTATGGCATCAAGTTGTTGGGAGTAGAAGTGATGCCTTGGTACTAGAGTATCGTGTTAAACAACTTAATAAACGCCAGAAATTACAGATAGTTAACGGCCAACTTTGTGTCTCTTCCTTAATAAAGACTAGCTCACTTTGACGTTAAATCGAGTCATGGTGACTTCTTCCATGTGACCTGCTTAATAGGTCACGCTTCTTTTGTCATACCTTCCAACACGCTTCTTTTGTCTGATCAAACGTAAAGCGTGATCTTTTGTTTTTTACTAAAAAACAATATGGTAATATAATCATACAATTAAATTGGTGCTATTAAACGCATATTGGCATTTGAATCATTAGGAGAATAAAAATGACGAAACCTATTATTGGGTTCATCGGGCTAGGCTTAATGGGCGGCAACATGGTTGAAAACCTTCAAAAAAGAGGTTTTGAGCTTAATGTAATGGATCTAAATAAAGACGCCGTTGCTGCTTGTGTTGCACGTGGTGCGACACAAGCGACTTCCGCAAAAGAATTAGCGGCCGCAAGTGACATTGTTATGCTTTGTTTAACGACCTCAAACGTCGTTGAAGCATTGGTTTATGCTGAAGATGGTATTTTAGCGGGCATTAAAGAAGGCGCCGTATTAATTGACTTCGGTACTTCTATCCCTGCATCTACACGTAAAATTGGCGCCGATTTGGCCGCAAAAGGAGCGGGTATGATTGATGCTCCTCTAGGTCGTACACCTGCCCACGCCAAAGACGGCTTATTGAACATCATGGCCGCAGGCGATAAAGATACCTTTGAGAAAGTTAAGCCTATTCTTGAGCAACAAGGTGAAAATGTTTTCCATTTAGGCGCATTGGGAGCAGGCCACACCACTAAATTAATCAATAATTTTATGGGCATGACAACGGTAACGGCTATGTCTCAAGCGTTTGCTGTTGCGGATCGCGCAGGTGTTGATCGCCAGCAATTATTTGACATCATGTCGACAGGTCCTTCTAACTCGCCGTTTATGCATTTTTGTAAAAACTACGCGATTGATAACAACAGTGATTTAGGCTTCTCGATAGCTAATGCTAACAAAGATTTAGGTTATTTTTTGAAGATGGTAGAAGACCTTGGAACACGCTCGCAAATTGCAGAAGGAACGTCAGCGAACCTTCAAGCAGGCGTGGATTTGGATATGGGAAATGGCAATGTTCCTGAAATATTCGACTATTTCATGAAATTGAATGCGTAACTGTTAGCCATCAATATCTAATGCCGTTATGGTCAAAACGCCTCTTTTTAGAGGCGTTTTTTTTTTGCCCGCATAAGGCCACTTTTCAAGCGTTATCTTGGGAGTACTGGAGAACAGGGAAGCGCTCTGGCGAGGGAGTGGTTCGAGCTAGAGATTGCGACAAGGGAAAGATAAATAAGGGCTTTTAGGCTTCATCAGATGTGCATTCTGAGAAGCCTAAAGCAAGAGTTGAAGTGAGTTTGCTAAGTGGAACTAGCGGTTTTTCTATGCCTTCTTATGGTTGACCACAGTGAGAAAATCGCCAAAAGTATAAAAGCCAATGCGATAGGCCTTTCATATAGGAACGACCAGCTACCTTCGAACATCAATAGGGATTTTCTTAAATTGGTTTCTGCCATTGGCCCTAGAATGATCGCAAGCAGTATCGGCGAAGTGGGCACTTCTAATTTATTCAATACAAAACCAAGTACGCCAAATGAAATGGCAATGCCTACGTCGAACATTGAATTATTGATCGCATAAGCCCCAACAATCGATAAGAAAATAATGATGGGGATCATTAGTAATTTAGGGGCTTTTGAGATCTGACAGAAAAAGCGAATGCCTAATAGACCAATTAACAGCATGGCAATATTTGCCACTAGCATAGAGCTAAAAATACCGTAGACAATTTCTGGATTTTGAGTGAACAGGAGTGGTCCAGGAGTCAGCCCTTGAACAATCAAAGCCCCTAGTAATACGGCGGCAACCGCATCGCCCGGTACACCTAATGTTAATAGGGGAACGAGTGAACCGCCTGTGACTCCATTATTGCCTGCTTCTGCGGCTGCGAGCCCTCTAATAGAGCCGTTACCAAATTCTTCAGGGTTCTTAGAGACTCGTTTGGCTTCGTTGTAGCACACAAACGCTGAAATATCGGCACCAGCACCTGGAACCGCACCAATAGAGGTACCAAATAAAGCACTTTTAATCGACGTAGGTAGAATGCTTTTAAGGTCTTTTAAACTCATCAGTTTATTACTGAATTTCTCAGCAATTTTTTCTTTTGCATGCAGTTTTTCTAGTTGGGTTAAGGCTTCTGATATCGCAAATAAACCAATTAAAACCGGGATGACATTGATGCCGTTGTAGAGGTCTAAGATTCCAAAAGTAAATCTTGGAACACTGCTGATAGGGTCGAGACCCACGGTTGAAATCAATAAACCAATGGTACCGGCTAATAAGCCTTTCAAGATACTTTTTGATGCCACGCTGGCGATAATGGTCAAGCCAAACAGGGCCAATGCGAAGTATTCGGGAGCATTAAATCGCAATGCAAATTCTGCCAACATAGGCGCAATAGCGATCAATATAATGGTACTAATTAATCCGCCTACAAAAGAGGCGACCGCCGCGATGCTCAAAGCACGTGCCGCTTCGCCTTTCTGAGTCAGAGAATAACCATCCAGAACCGTTGCTGCGGATGCGGGTGTCCCCGGTGTTTTTAACAATATGGCAGAGATGGAACCGCCAAAAATACCACCGATGTACACCCCAATAAGCATCACCATGGCGGCAGTCGCTTCCATGCCAAAGGTAAATGGCAACAATATTGCCACGCCCATTGTTGCTGTTAAGCCTGGCAGTGCGCCAAGAATTATGCCCCCTAGAACGCCAAATATAAGGACAGGGAATATTGCTAAGCTAAATGCAGCACCAAGGCCGACAAATAAATGATCTATCATAGAAGCCTCTAAAAAATAATGCCTTCAGGAAGGGAAATAACAAACACGTGGCTAAATAGATAATAAATAGCAACAACAAAAAAATAGGCGAAAAGGTAGTAAGAAAGCTTCTTTGTTTTTAAATAGGCCAAATACAAGGTAAACGCAGTTAAGCTGGCAATAAGGTAGCCAAGAAGGCCTATTAGTACGGCATACACGACTAAGAAACACAGGCCAAAGAAAGACATTTTTGAAAATAATCCGTCGGATTCTTGTGCTTTATGCTTCTTGGCTCGGTGTTGAACGAGCAATGCAATACAGATGATGATTTGTGCGATGACCAAAACCGTAGGGAAAAATTTTGCCCCAACGCTAGCGTCTTGCTGATAATAGACTGGTACAGTAAATTGCGGGATTAACGACAATATAACAGCACTAATCACAATGATTAATATAGGAAAAACAATATTTCTATTTAACATAGAAAAATCCTTTTGAAATAAACTGAACTCAGTAATCACAAACAGGGTTGCCAGCAGTAGCAACCCTGTTTGTGTGTTATTACTTAATTAATGCACCTAAAGATTGAGTATCATCTTTAACAAACTGAGTAAACTCAGCGGCATTCATGTTGTGAATTGTCATGGCGCCTTTGGCCATGAAGGTTTTAAATTCATCGGATGCCATGGCTTGATCGAATGCATTTCCTAAGGTAACAATTATTTCATCTGGCGTGCTTTTCGGTGCGCCAATTCCACGCCATGTGCCACTGGTCACATTAACGCCTTGTTCTATCAAAGTAGGGACGTTAGGAATGTATGAAATACGTTCTTTAGACATCACCCCTAAGGCTTTTAATTGACCTGATCGGAGTTGAGAAATGGCTTCACCTGGTGTGACCATGGTCACGGCAGTGTGTCCACCCAAGACGGATGGAATGGCTTCTGATGAACCATTGTATGGGATGGCATTAAGTTGAATGCCCTGATCTTTTTGCAAAGCGATCAAATAAAAGTTTGGCGCTGCGGTTGAGGCAAACTTTACTTTTCCTGGATTGGCTTTCGCTTCTTTAATTAAATCATTGATGTTATTAAACTTACTGTCTTTGTTAACGAGGACAACGGCAGGGTCTAAGTTGACCATACGAATGAGTTTGAAATCATTGGCCGTATGTTGCATTAAGCCCATTTGAGGTAAGGAAGCGATTTCGCGGGTGACAACCGTTAAGGTATAGCCATCACCACGCTGTTGCGCGCCATAGCTCATGCCTACCGCACCAGAGCCTCCGGTTCGGTTCATCACAGAAATGTTAGTTCCAAGTATGTCTTTTGCGCTGTTAGCCAAGGTGCGACCAACCGCATCAGTACCGCCACCAGCACCAAATGGCACGACTAAACGGATATTTTTGCTTGGGTAATCAGCGGAAAACGCAGAAGCAGAAGCTAAAATTCCAGCAAGAACAATGGTATTTCTAATTATTTTTTTCATTACATAATCCTTTTTTATATTTATTGTCGTTTTCTTTTTTATTTGTTGTTTCTGTACATTTGAGTAGGTTGGTCTAGCTTCCTTTGTTGGTAATCACTGATGGCTAATTGTTCAAATGCTAGGGCTATCCAGCCGCTAATAAGCATATCAAACCACTGCTGAACACCACTGCAGGCAACCACAACATCCCCATAGACAAATGAGCCATAAAAGAGAACATCATCATCACGTAGAGAAGAGGGGTGCACGGCTTGGTGATGAAGGTTGGCGCTTTTGTTTCGCCAAGCTTGGGCCGCTTTGTTTCTAGCAAGAACATCAAAGGGAGTGCTCCACGATGAGTTCTTAATAGATTCTTGATACAGAATTGCCTCTTCAAATGTTGACTCCCAAGGCTTTATTCTGGGATCCATAATGACAATATGCAGTTCTTTTCGGTTGGTTTGTTCAAACAGCTTGTCTATCGCTGGTTTAACCAGTTCAACCGCGTCTTTAGCAAGCTGTTTATGGTCTCTTGCCATGTCAAACTCCTACTCGTTAGGTCGAGCGTTCTTCCCTATGCTCAAGTTTTTATTGTTAGTTCCTCATGACAAGCCCCCATCCTTAGAAGGTGTGTTTATCATGGTGATTTGAGTATTTCTATTCCAAGCTAGTGCTTATAAGAGGGCTTTTAGAAGGTCTTATCTTGGCAAGTAGCAAGTCATGAATCGTAACTTACCATAATATAATACTACAAATAAAGAGTGGTCAGCAGATTTGGGGGTGGTTTGCTCTTAGATGACAAACTTCGTGTTTTTGGGGGGCAAGGTGATTGAAGGGACAGAGCCAAAGAGGACTGTTTTTTGGTTGGTGTATGGGACTACACGCAGCCATTGTCCTCTAGCCCTTTAATATCAAAAACAATTTTAGATATTTTCTTTTATTCCAAATGTCTCATCAATACTGTGCTTGAGTTCATTGAATGGAATGTCATTCATACATTTATTATTATATGGGCAGGTTATATTTTGATTGCATGGTCTACAATCATAATCTAGCTCAAGGTGTTGGCTATTGACTGATTTTACTCCTGCTCTTAATGATGTATTTGGTCCATAAAGCCCAATGGCTTTTTTCCCTAAAGCAGACCCTAGATGAAAAATTCCGCTGTCTGGTGCAATTATTAAGCTTGATTCGTTAAGCCAGCTTTTCACATCTTTTAAGCTTCCTTTCTCATATACAGGGTATTTTTTTGTTCTCGACAGTATTTCATTGGCTAAGATTTCTTCAGTGCCTACTAGTCTAACAGTAATGTTGTTTTGCTTAGCATAATCGCATATCTCTACTATTAGATTTGTTGGAATGCGTCTAATTTCCTTATCTGCACCAATATGAATAATGATTTCTTTTTTTATCTCTTCTTCTAAACTCTGTAACTCTATTATATTTGAGAAGTGAAGGTTGAATAAATCTACAATAGGCTTGTAGTCCATTATTATGTTGTCATAACTAGGAAACTTTTCAACCATTTTGTTGTATAGGAAACTGTATTTCAGTTTTTGAATCTTGTTTTTATATCTTCCTATTTTATACTTTGCAGAAATTGATTTTATTAACTTTCTGCTTTCTTTGTTTGACGTTAAATCTATGACTATATCAAACCGATTGAAGTTTGGACTGTCAGATGCTTCCTCCTCAAAACCACTATCGGAAAGAAGCCCTTGGTACGCCTTTGGTATGATGTATGTCACCTTGTTTTTTTCAGAGAGAGGTGATCCAACGGATAAACTGGAGATGACGTCACCTATCCCTGATAGATTAACTAATGCGATGTTTAAGCCTTCAATTTTTCTTAGATTCATTGTTTAACCTTAAAATGTATTCGTTATCTGTTTGTTGTAAGAGAAACGGCATCAAGCACCTCTCGATAAGCCTGTTGTTCGTACTTTGCAAATCCTGATAATTGGCGGGCTTTTACTTTGGTAAAAATAGGTTGGGTAAGACCCGTCAAAAATCGTGTTACTAACACTTCTGTGATTAGACTATTAGGGCTTTTATTTTGCATATGAGAGACGAATTCATTGATGTAAAAAGCCAAGTTTTGCTGCCAATTATCCTTCTCTGAGGTTGGTGCGGCAAAAGCCAATACCTTACCTTTGCACACCGAGCAGTGGCCGCAGTGCTGTGGTGCATTCTGATCACCAAAATATTTAGCGAGGTTGTGATTTAGGCAACGGTCAAGTTGGAAAAAACGAATCATGGTAGCGATGCGCTCTATTTCAGAGCTTTCTTTTTCTTCAACATACTGACTGAGTTGGTTGAGCAGGGTTTCCTGATGAAAAACCTGAGTATTCACTTGATAGACCTCAGTAAGCCCCTTGCTCTCCAGTGTGATTATATTTTGATCAGCAAGATGTTCTAGCACTTGTAATACATCACCTCGGGTCACGCCCGCTTGTTGATACATGGTATCAAAGTTGGGTGTTCCCCAAATCTTCTTATACTGAATACCGTTTAATATCGCATCATAAGTGGATTGCATCTCAGCTGGAAGGTGCGCTTTAAAAGCATGGCGATCCGTTTGCCATTTTAATCGAACTTCTGCGTAGTAGCTGTATTTTGGCTCTATTGCGTCAAGCATTTCGAGCTGTACTAACAGCGTTTTTAGCGGTAAAGAGCGAATGTTTGTTTGGTTGGAAAGGCCATAAAGCTGGGTTTCCCATTGATCTGTATGCCACTGTTCATCATGAATTGTGTGTTCTTTGATTTGGTCGAGTAGATTCTGTATTTCATGGCGTTGTGGGGTATCACCATAGACGAAATTTTCTAAGGTATGAAGGCCTTCTAAGCTTGCGAGCATGACACAGCGGCTAGGTAAATTATCACGCCCAGCACGGCCAATTTCTTGGCTGTAGTTTTCAATGGATTTGGGTAGGTCATAGTGGACGACAAGACGAATATCCGCTTTGTCGATACCCATGCCAAACGCAATGGTGGCGATAATTATTGGCGTTTGACCGGACATAAAGTCTGCTTGAATCTGGCGCCGCACATCGTCCTTTAAGCCCGCATGATAAGCCTTCGCTGGAAAACCCTCTGTCATCAGTGTATTGGCAATGTCTTCCGCTGTTTTCTGTTGAGTCACATAGACAATACTTGGTCCTGAAACCTCCTTAAGGAGGCGCTTTAGTTCAAATATTTTGCCATCGCTTTGTGCTGGAATCAGCTCAATGTCCAAATTGGCGCGGTAAAAGCCAGTTTGAGTGATGTGTTCAGGGTAAATATTGAACTTCTGTGCCATATCTCTTTGTACACGACGTGTTGCCGTTGCCGTAAGCAATAATACCAAAGGGATTTGCAGTTCTTGTTGGTAATGAGGCAGTTTTAAATAATCAGGGCGGAAATTGTGTCCCCACTCAGAAATACAATGGGCTTCATCAACCACCAACATGGAAATAGGGACTTGCTTAATAAAGCGGCGAAAACGTTCGTTTTTAAAGCGCTCAACAGAAATCATTAAAATGTTAATGGAACCGTTTTGCACGCCTTCCATAACCGCTTGGCTGTCTTCTTTACTTTGGCTTGAATCTAAGCTGGCAGCGGCGATGCCCTTGCTGCGCAAAAAATCTAATTGATCGTGCATCAAGGCAATCAGTGGTGAAATAACCAAGGTCAGATTAGGTAGCTGGGTCGCCGTAAATTGATAACATAATGACTTGCCTGAGCCAGTTGGGAATACCGCTAATGAGGAGTGTCCAGCGAGTAACTGCTGAATGGTTTGCTCTTGACCTTGGCGGAATTGATTAAAGCCAAACAAGGCGTCGAGTTTTGATTCTAATGGATTCATCGAGATATGTTTCCCCATTCTAGTTCACAGCTTTTTAACTCATTTAGGTGATTGATCCAGTATTCATCACTGGTAAACCAAGGGAAAGCTTTGATAAAAGCAGGATCATGCCAGCGTTGTTGTAACCAAGCGGCATAGTGGATTATTCGAGCGCTTTTAAACACATCAATTAAACCTAGCTCACGTGTGTCGAAAGGCAAATAGGTTTCATATCCTTCGATCATTTCGCTGAGCTGCTGTTTTGGGTTTTCCGTTTGCGTTAGGTGTAGCCACAGGTCTTGAACCGCCACACCGTTTTGGCAATCATCAAAGTCGAGAAGATGAAATTGTTCATTATGAAGCATCAGGTTGCTACGGTGACTATCGCCATGAACTGGGCGTAATTGTGTTGGCCAATAGACATTGAGTTGGGCTGCGCTCATCTCATGAAGGCGGGAAATTTGCTTTTGATAGTCTGTTTTAAGCCGTTGTGGCAAATGTTCTCCTGCCAATATTTGTGCGCCAGCTTGTTCTATTTGTTCCAATGGAGACACGCTAATGCGGTGCGTGAAAGGGGTTGGCATGGCTTGATGAAGTTGCCCCATCCGTTCACCAAGCTGATACAGCTGATCTAGGTTATCTGCCTCTGGGTGCTGCCCTGTCAATTTTGCTGAAAGCGCAAAGTAGATGTCGTTATGCAAGAACAGTGTCTTACCTTCGAATGCCAAGGGGGCGACGACGGGAACACCTTGTTCTTGCAATGCGAGCAAGGTGTCATGTTCTTCGCGGATTTGTGCCTCAGTCCAACGTTCTGGTCGGTAAAATTTAGCAATGACCGGCGAACTGTCCTCAATGCCCACTTGGTACACTCTATTCTCATAACTGTTGAGCGGGTAAATACGCGAATCACTCCATAATCCTGTGGATTCAACGGCGTCTAAAATAACGTCAGGAACTAGGCTTGAGAAAGTGTGTGTCGCGGACATAATATTGGCTCTAAAGAAGTAAAAAGGCAGTGATGAAAACCGAAAAGCGCATCTGGTAGCCCAAGAAAAAGAGGGGTGGCCTGATAAAAGTATTATAGCAAAAATATGCGCGAATTAGGGGGGGGAGGGAAATGCTGAATGGAACAAACAGCCAGATCCGATTGATCCGACTGCTTGTTGTCTGTGGACTGATTATTTTTCTAACGCTTCCTCTGACGAGTCAAGAGCGCTGTCAGTACTGGGTGAACTTGATGGGTCTTGATCCATCATTGCGTCGCCAGCATCTTGCTCAATGCTGGATGTGGATGTGGTCGTGTCTGTTGCCATTTCGTCCGTTACGCCGCTGTCTTTAGCGGGTGTTGTCGTGACGTCAGCTGTTTTTTGGGCTGATTTTTTAGCCATCTCAAGTTGCGCCATTAAATTAGCGACTTGATTCTGTAGCGAGGTGATGTATGCGGTTTTATCAGCAAGCTTGCTATTGAGCGAATCAATTTGTTTATTCAGTATGTCTAAATTGTTATTTTGCTTAACAATAGTGGCCTTTAAGTCTTGCTGGGCCGTTTGTACTGCTTGCTCGTTTTTCATGCTGTCTTTGATAAATTGAACAATAAGCTGCCCCTGTTTACTCAATCTTTGATCACGAGAGTCGACGGCGCCCAATTCATTAGAAATCGCCAGCAAGAGTTTCTCGAAGTTCAAAATATAGCGTTCATTGGCACTTTGCGGCATGGCTCGAAGTTTTTTCACCGCAATGGACACTTGCTCTGCATGATTAATGGCAAACATCACCGCATCGGCTTTTTCTTTAATTTTTGCAGTGGCTCTTGGTTCGGCGGCAATGAATGCTTCAGCGTCCATTAACGCAGCTGAGGCTTGTGCTAACGTTTGTGGGGCATAGTTTTTCACTAGTGCCAGTTCCAGTCTTTTCAACTTGTCTTTAGCGTCTGACAAGTACACTTTAATGGCGGTTTTTATTTCTAACCCACGCTGTTTGCCTACTAAGCTTGGCTGAGCCGTGATGGCCGCATCAACTTTGCCATTCGCGACTTGATCGACAAGGTTTTTTAGCTCGTTATCCAATTGCTTATAGGTTGTTGGGTAGAGTGTGTCTGCCCCAATTTCTTGCAATTGTTTGCGGTTTGAAAAAGCGTCTTCGAGTGCGGTCAAAGCTTGCTCACGAATGCCTTCTGCTTGGCTTATTTTGGCATGAAAGTTATTTAGGCCTTCTTGCGCCGCTTCTATATTGGTTTGAGAATTAAAAAAGCCAATACTGTCGTTTGCTTCGCTGGGGTCAGAGGCAAATTCTGCGTAGTATTCTTTGGCTTTGTCGAGCGCCTGTTGTGCCTGATTGACCTGCTCTGTGGCGAACCAATCCAGCTTGCTGTCTTTTGCTGATGTCAGTGTGGTCGTGGCGTTGTCGATGGCTACCTTGACGGCTTCTATGTCTGCAGATAACTGTGTTTGAGCAGCGGTATCGGCTTGGCTAGGTGCAGATGAGCTACTTGGAGAAGAGGCACAGCCAGCTAACGTTAGGGTGATTGCAGCCATCATGGCTACTATTTTAACCTGGTGTTTCATTACATAATCCTTATTGCAGAATAGTAGAAAACGTGATCGCTCGTCGTTATCGATAAATGCATAAAATCGTCTTTTGCTGTCAGTTTCTATTCGAAATACTGACGCTTTGTTGAAGTGCGTAATAGTAGCTACCTGCAGCGAGCAAGTATAGGTGGTGGTGCCAGATTCCATCAAAGAAAGCGAAGATAAGGGGCAGGAAAAAAATAGCCTCGCGAGGGCGAGGCTATTTATTCATCAGAATGATAACAATGCGCTGTTATTGATTAAAAGTGAAAGGGCGATCGCCGTCTTCATCTTTAATACGAGTAGGTAAGCCCATCTCATTCAATAGACCTAAGAAAGGTTTTGGATCAAGTTGTTCGACGTTGCGCATTTCTTTTGCGTCCCAAGTGCCGTTGGCAACGAGAATAGCGGCTGCAACAGGAGGAACACCTGCGGTATAAGAAATACCTTGGCTACCCACTTCGTTGTAAGCGTCTTTGTGGTCTGCAACGTTGTAGATAAAGACTTCTTTTTCTTTGCCGTCTTTGATGCCTTTAACAACATCGCCGATGCAGGTTTTACCTGTGTAATCTGGCGCCAAAGAAGAAGGATCAGGAAGTACGGCTTTTACCACTTTAAGCGGCACTACTTCTAAGCCTTCTGCTGTTTTCACTGGCTGTTCAGACAATAATCCTAGACTTTTTAGTACGGTGAAAACATTGATGTAATGTTCGCCAAAGCCCATCCAGAAACGCACATTCGGCACGTCTAGGTTTTGAGAAATAGAGTGAACTTCGTCGTGTCCAGTCATGTAAGCGGTTTGCTTACCAACGACAGGAAGGTCATCTGTTCGACTGATTTCGAACATTTTATTTTCTTGCCACGCGCGGTCTTGCCAAGAGTAAACACGTCCGGTGAATTCACGGAAGTTGATTTCTGGGTCGAAGTTGGTCGCGAAGTATTTGCCGTGGCTGCCTGCATTGATATCGATGATATCGATGTCGCTAACGCTGTCAAAATAATCGTTGTAGGCAAGTGCTGCGTATGCGTTCACCACACCTGGATCAAACCCTACGCCAAGAATAGCGGTCACGCCTTTGTCTTTACATAATTCGCGGCGTTTCCATTCGTAGTTTGCATACCATGGTGGTGTTTCACAGATTTTTGTTGGGTCTTCATGAATTGCTGTGTCTAGGTAAGCTGCGCCAGTTTCGATACACGCTTCTAGTACCGACATGTTGATAAACGCAGAACCTACGTTAATGACGATTTCAGACTGGGTGTCGTTAATCAGCTTAATAGTGGCAGGTACATCAAGAGCATCAAGAGCGTATGCCTGAATGCGACCCTCGACTTTCATGCTGCCCTTTTCTAGGACACTGGCTACAATATCGTCGCATTTTGCAACGCTACGGGAGGCAATTGCGATATTGCCCAGTGTGTCATTGTGTTGGGCGCATTTGTGGGCTACAACACGAGCCACGCCTCCGCCACCGATAATTAGGACATTTTTTTTCATAGTAACGCTCTCTCCAAAATAAAAAGTGTGAACCGCCTTAACTTGTGATCAAGAAAGGTTCTGCACAAAGTCGTTATAGTCGAATTCCCTCACAACCTCGATGCTGCCATCCAATTGGCGTATGGCAATAGACGGCATCTTAACACCGTTAAACCAGTTCTTTTTCACCATGGTGTAACCTGCCGCGTCTTGAAAAGACAAGCGGTCCCCTACTTGCAATGCTTTGTCGAACTTGAATTCACCAAAGATATCGCCAGCTAAGCAAGATTTACCACACACCATGTATTCATGTTCACCATCGCAAGGGGCCATTTTAGCGTTTTCACGATAGATTAATAAGTCCAGCATATGGGCTTCAATTGAGCTGTCTACAACGGCCAAGTTTTTGCCGTTAAATAAGGTATCCAAGACAGACACTTCCAATGTGGTGCTGTTGGTAATCGCGGCTTCACCAGGCTCTAGGTAAACTTGTACTTGGTAACGATCTGCAAAGGCTTTTAGACGTTGGCAGAAAAGGTCAATAGGGTAGTTTTCACCGGTAAAGTGAATGCCGCCTCCTAGACTGACCCATTTCATTTGTTTGATCAAATGACCAAAACGGCTTTCAATGTGAGTGAGCATCTCATCAAAGCGTTCGAAACTGTCGTTCTCACAGTTATTATGGAACATAAAGCCAGAAATTTGTTCCATCACGGTTGCGATTTTTTCTGGGTCCCATTCGCCTAAACGGCTAAATGGGCGAGCAGGATCCGCAATAATAAAGTCAGAGGTACTGACTTGAGGATTAACTCTTAAACCACGAGTTTTATCGCGGCTAACCTCATTGAAACGGGAGAGCTGCCCAATGGAGTTAAAGATGATTTTGTCGCTGTTCGCAAGGACGTCTTCAATTTCATCGTCGGTATAAGCCACGCTGTAAGCATGAGTCTCACCTTGAAATTTCTCTTTGCCTAATTTCACTTCATACAAAGAAGAAGACGTGGTGCCGTCCATGTACTCTTGCATTAAGTCAAACACAGACCAGGTTGCGAAACATTTAAGCGCCAAAAGGGATTTGGCTCCGGACTGTTGGCGCACGTAAGCAATCTTCTCTAAGTTTTTTAGAAGACTGGCTTTATCAATGAGATAATATGGTGTCTTGATCATGGCAACGGCCCATTTTTGAAAAGGCGTATTCTAGAGCAAAAATGGGGGCGTTTTCTAGCAAGATTTTGCTATTTTACCACTTCATTTTTTCTCAAAAATTGTTTGGAAAATCAAAGTCGAATGGAAGTTCGGTTTCGAGTTTTTAGGACGATGCTTAGCAAGGATCCAATCGAACAAATAAGACAAAATGTCGCCATCTTCTAATTTCTCCTTGAGAAATCATCTTGCTCCCCTACAATGCCGCCTTCGCTTGTCACTTAATGTGGCTTTATTTGTGGGTTTTATTGCCGTTTTGGCGAATTCCCCTGTGCTTATTTGTCGGTGAGCACATTATGCTGTTAGGAAGATATTGAGATGAATGCGGTTGTTGTAGGTGTTGCCTTAATGTTGATATTAAGTGTGGCGCGTTTAAATGTGGTGATTTCGTTGTGCGTTAGTGCAATCACTGCCGGTCTGGTCGGCGGTATGAGCCTATTAAAAATCACTCAGGTATTTGAGCAAGGACTTGGAGAAGGGGCTGTTATCGCCTTAAGTTATGTGATGCTAGGGGCGTTTGCCGTGGCCATTTCTCGCTCTGGCTTAACGGATTGGCTTGCGCATAAAATTATTGCCTTAATTAACCGTTCACCAACGCCTAATCATGTTGCTCTAATGCGTACCTTGGTGTGCTCGGTATTATTAATTATGGCCATTTTCAGTCAGAATTTAATCCCAGTACACATTGCCTTTATTCCTATTTTAGTTCCGCCATTATTACACGTCATGACTTATTTAAAGCTTGATCGTCGTTTGATTGCTTGCGTTTTAACATTTGGTTTAGTGACGCCTTATATGGTGTTGCCTGTGGGCTTTGGTGGTGTCTTTTTGCATCAGCTGTTAGCGAGTAATCTAGCGGCTAATGGCTTGACCGTTGACCCGAGCGCCATTGCGCCAGCGATGTGGTTGCCTGCAACCGGCATGGTGATTGGCTTGCTGATTGCCGTTTTCTTTAGTTACCGTAAGCCTCGCGAATACGTAACCTCAGAAAATGAGTTCAATTTGGATTCTCTAACCTTGCCAAGTCGTAATGCTATTATGGTGTCTTTTGTGGCCATTGTGGTTGCCTTAGCGACACAGCTTTATACCGGGTCTATGATCTTTGGGGCGTTAAGTGGTTTAGCGGTCTACTTTATTACAGGTCAAATTAGCTGGAAGCAATCTCAGACAGTGCTGTCTGGTGGGGTTGAGTTGATGGCGATGATTGGTTTTATTATGATCAGTGCCGCCGGGTTTGCCGCGGTGATTCGTGCAACCGGTGAGGTTAACTCCTTGGTTAATCTATTGGGTGGTTGGCTTGGCTCAAATCAAGCCGTTGCGTCTGCTAGCATGTTGTTGGTTGGTTTGATTGTGACAATGGGGATTGGCTCGTCGTTTAGTACCATTCCTATTATCGCAACCATTTATACTCCCCTTGCGATGCAGCTTGGGTTTAGCCCAATTGCAGTTGTGGCCTTGGTGGGAACCGCGGCGGCGCTTGGCGATGCTGGCTCACCAGCTTCTGACTCTACATTAGGGCCTACTTCTGGTCTGAATGCAGATGGGCAACATGATCATATTAGAGACAGTGTTATTCCAACATTTTTGCATTACAACTTACCGCTTCTTGTGATGGGCTGGGTCGCTTCTTTAGTGCTTTAAAAGGGCAATAGAGCATAGGGTAGTGCTTTGCTAGCGTGAAACTCGAGTCTTGGGGCTTTCATTTTTAACGTGGCTGTTTTTTCATGATGATAGAATGCAGCCCTGATTTACCTAGATGGTTAAGGAACTCTGTTCTATGTTGAATTTAGTAATCGGTCTGGTTATTTTCTTTGGTTTGCATTCGGTGCATATCTTTGCACCAGAGTGGCGTGCTCGCAGTATGGCGAAAAACGGTGCTGTGCGTTGGCGCATGCGTTTTGGTTTGATTAGCTTATTGGCCATTGCGTCTATTGTGATGGGCTTTATGCAGGCCCGTCTTGCGCCTGTGTGGCTTTGGAATCCACCAATGTGGACTCACCAAATAGCGTCTTTATTGGTGCTAGTGTCTTTTTATTTTGCAGCCGCGGCGCTGATTCCAGGCACCAAATTGAAATCCATGGTGGGGCATCCTTTTCTACTGGCGATTAAATTGTGGGCCTTTGCACACTTAATCAGTAATGGCACGTTAGCCGACCTTGTCTTGTTTGGTGGTTTCTTGGTTTGGTCTATTGTTAGCTTTGCTGTGGCTCGCCGTCGTGACCGAGCCGCTGGCGTAGAGAAGCCTGAATACATTGGCGTGCACATGGATCTTGCCGCGTTTGTCGTATGTATTGTGTGTTGGTTCGCCATGGTGTTCTTCTTACACAAAATGTTGATTGGTGTTTCTCCTTTGGTTTAATGCAATCTAGGCACCAATCAGAATCCCCAACTGGCTAAGCCAGTTGGGGATTTTTTTTGCTTAGTAAAATCGACGTTTAGGTTCTAAAAATATTAATGTTATCAATTAGGTCTTGTGCCAACACTTTTAGTTCTTCGGCGCGTTGTGCGCTGAGCGTTGATAACTCAACCAGCTCGACAGAGCCTTGCTGAATGTCATTGGTGTTTTGATTGATTTCAGCGGTGACACTGGTTTGCTCTTCGGTGGCGGTGGCAATTTGCGCAGCGCGATCGTTGATTAAGCTAATAGACTGTTGAATATTGTCTAGGCTGATTTTAGCTTCATTTACATCAAGGACACTGCCTTCTGCTTGCTCATGGCTCTTCTGGATCTTAAATACGGCATTTTTGGTTGTGGTTTGCAGTGTTTCGATCATTTTTTGAATTTCTTCAATCGAACTATAAGTGCGCTGTGAAAGTTCTCGTACCTCGTCTGCAACAACCGCAAAGCCACGGCCATGTTCTCCTGCACGAGCGGCTTCAATGGCGGCGTTAAGGGCTAACAGATTCGTTTGTTCGGCGATGCCGGAAATGGTCGTCAAGATGGCACTGATGCCATTGGCGTTGCTGCTAACGTTGTTAATAACATGGGCAACTTCTTGAACTTCTGTGGCCAGAGCTGAAATGCTGTTTTGGCTCTTAATCACTTGGTTTTGGCCAAGTCGGCTTGCGGCAACGGTCTCATCTGCATTGCTTGCCGTATTAGTGGCATTGTTAGCAATCTCTTGTGTGGCTTGAGCCATTTGATGAACTGCAGTAGCCACCATAGAAATGTTTTGTTGTTGTTCTGCTAACTTTGCGTTGCTATCGCCCGAGCTGTCGTGGGCATAGGTCGCTTGTTGAGAGAGTTGTTGGCCGATTTTTTTAAGGTGTGAAATGGTGCCGTGTAGCAACTCTACGAAGTTGTTAAAGTTCGCCACCAATAGCGCAATTTCATCTTTGGAACGGGTTGTTAAACGCTGTGTTAGGTCTCCGTTGCCGTTGGCAATTTGCGCCATGCTGTCAGACACTCGACGCAAGTCTTTTAATAAGAAGCGCGTGACTTGGGTGACGATTAAGGCGGCCAACAGGATGATTATTAGAGAGATAATAATGGTTTTGATGCCCAGACTTTTCACGGGAGCATCCAATACCGACTTTTTCATTATCATGCCCAAAATCCATGGGCTGCCTTCAATTTTACTGGTGTACATTAGGGTGTCTTGACCTTTTAGGCTAAAGGTCTTGAACTGAGGGGCTTGGTTAACCTGACTAAAAAATTGCTTGTTGAGACTAGGGGATAACTCCGTTGCATTTTTTAAAATCAATTGGACATTTGGGGTCGCAATGATCTTACCGCTTTCATCAAATAAAGTGCTGTAACCATCGCCTTGTACTTGCAGCGCTAAAATGCGATCCATCACTGTGTCTAAAAACACCAACCCCCCTAATGCACCTTTAAACTGACCATTGACAAGGATGGGTTCCACGAAGGTCATCGACAGTTTTTTGGTTGAAGCAGAGATGTAAGGGGCGGTAACAAACGCTTTGCGTTTCGCTTTGGCGTCTTTATACCAGCCGCGGACTCTAGGATCGTAAGAGGCGCTATTTAACGAGGGGTCATGGCGATACATATTGCCGTTTTCTAAGCCAAGAAACGTCATGCCAAACTGCAGGCTGGTTTGTGCCTGTTGCAGAATGTCTAGTACCGCTTGCTCGCTTAGATTTGGGTTGGCTTGTAGCTGTGCTTCTACTTTGTTACGCATGGCAACCAAGGCATTACGACGGTCTTCTGACCAGCTATTAATATAGGTAGAAATAGCATCGGCTTGGGAAGTCGCTTCCGCTTCTACGCGGGATGAGCTGGAGGATTCGAATTCATAATATGAAAGAAAGCCAACGCTAAGGGTGACGATAATCGCGACGATAATTGATTGTAATGTAATCTTGGCTTGTAGCGAAAGACTCATAATAACTCCATTTATAATTCAGTGGTGGCTTGTATGTGGGCGTTTTTTTGCTGATAAAACGCTAAGCCAAAGTCGAGAGTGAGATAAGGCGCTACGCGTATTCTTTGTTGTATTTTATTGTTGGCATAAAAGTAGCACCGTCATTATAGAGATTTTCATCTGAGTGACGAATAAAAAATGGTTTACGGCATAAATAGTATGGCTAAGCGCCCTGAGTGCTGACAGTTTTAAGGGGAATGTGTTATCTTCCGCGGCCTTTTTGGTTATTAAGATAGGCAGAGATTGAACATGATTTGTGGATTTGATTACGGTACATCGAACTGCGCAATCGGTATTGAAGAAGATGGCAAAGTGCGATTAGTGCCTCTTGAAGGCACAAACACCTTTTTGCCATCAACGCTTTATGCGCTTGACCGGGATCTGATATCAGAGTCCGTTGCAAGAAACTTGACCGACCCTCAAGCAAGAGCATTATTTGTTGAGCAGCGTCGTCTTATTTTGTCGCGCGCACAAAGAGTACGTCGAGAAGAAGACATTGCCAGTGATGAGCAGGCCTTATTTTTTGGTCGAGCCGCTTTTTCTGAATATTATCAATGGCCTGAAGACGGGTATTTTGTTAAATCTCCTAAGTCCTTTTTAGGTGGCAGCGGACTGCGTGAGCAACATATTCACTTTTTTGAAGATGTGGTTACCGCGATGATGCAAAACATCAAGCAGCAAGCTGAGAAAAGCTTAGGACAAGAAATCACTCATACGGTAATTGGTCGTCCGGTTAACTTTCAAGGCATTGACTCTGAAGCGAGCAATCGCCAAGCATTGGACATTCTAACGACAGCGGGTAAACGGGCTGGTTTTAAAGAGATTGAGTTTCTGTACGAGCCGATAGCGGCAGGTTTGGATTTTGAAGCCAAGATGACGCAAAACCAAACCGTGCTGGTGGTGGACATAGGGGGGGGGACCACCGACTGCGCTATGGTCAAAATGGGCCCTGATTTCGCATCAAAAGAAGACAGAAGCGCTGATTTTCTAGGACATACTGGTGAACGGATTGGTGGTAACGATCTAGATATTCGAGTGGCAGGTAAGCACCTGATGCCGCTTTTTGGTATGGACTCGAACCTAAAGACTGGGTTACCAATGCCGACGCAGCTTTATTGGAATGCTGTGACTACCAACGATGTCACGGCGTTGGCAACATTTAATAGCCTAGAAACCAAGCTGCAAATCGAACAGTTACGTTTAGATGCGTCTGAACCGAAATTGCTTGAACGCTTTTTGCATTTGCGTGAAGAAAAGCATAATTACCATTTGGTTCGCAATGCAGAAGAAGCCAAAATCGCTTTGTCAGATCAGCAAGAACACAAGGTGTCGCTGGATTACATTGAAAAAGGGTTAAACCGCTCCATCTCTCGCGATCAGTTTTCACATTCGATTCAACCGCCATTAGAAAAAATGCTGTCCTTAATGAGTGAGGCGATCAAGCAAGCGGGCGTGCAACCTGATGTAATTTATATGACGGGTGGCTCTGCGAAATCTCCAGTTATTAGAGAAGCGATCCAGCACAGAATAGGCGATGTTCCAGTCCTTGATGGTGACCACTTTGGCAGTGTTGCCGCTGGGCTTACGGTGTGGGCTAAACGTATTTTTCGCTAGTTTTGACCGCGTTGTATCATGAAATTGAATGAAGATATTGTCGACTTGACGTATTTTCATTCAGAGTCTAGAAAGGTTACTTTTTAGGTTGCTTATTAGTGAGTAACTTCATAGGCTTTGCGAATCTACTCTTTTATAGGGTAGTACGAATAAAGGTGTCAGTGTAACTGATGAAACGGGAAACGAGTGCGCTTCAGGAAGAAGCTAATCTGGTACTGCCCCCGCAACGGTAAATAAGTCAGGAAGCCATGCTTGCTCCCACTGTGAAAATGGGAAGGGACAAGTCGCTGCTTATGAGTCCGGAGACCGGCCTTTATTTTTTATGTTTTTTGCCAAGCAAAAAACGATTAATTGAAATCATACGGGTGAGTATGAAACATTTATTGGAGGCACATAGTGCATATTGAACCAGGCGTTGTCACTGGCGCTAAAATTGTTTTGAGTTATGCAACGGCATTTGCGGCATTAGGGTTATCTGCAAAATCGTCCATCGATGCGATTCGTGAACATGGTCTAATGACCTTATTGGGGCGAAGCATCATCACCAGCGCATTGGTCTTGTTCTTTTTCCAGGTGTTGCCGCATCAGCCGGTAGGCGTGTCAGAAGTTCATCTTATTTTAGGCTCTACTTTGTTTTTGATATTTGGCCCTGCAGCCGCCTCTATCGGTCTGTTTATGGGATTGTTGATTCAAGGTGTCTTTTTCGCTCCTTTTGATTTGCCGCAATACGGTATGAACGTAACAACTTTGCTATTGCCTCTTTTTGCTATGGCGGCTGTGTCGCGACGGGTTATTTCTGAGCGTACGGCGTATGTGGATATTGGTTACGCACAGGCGTTGAAACTGTCGTTAACTTACCAAGGTGGCATTGTACTATGGGTTGCTTTTTGGGCATTCTATGGTCAAGGCTTTGCCGTTTCTAACTTGTCTGCTGTGGCGAGTTTTGGTGTGGCTTATTTAAGCGTTGTATTGATTGAGCCACTTATTGATTTGGCTATATTGGCAGGCGCTAAAGGAATGAAACAAGTGAAGCGTTCTCCTCTGGTAGAGCAGCGTCTTTTTAACTCATAATCCTGTTCTTTGTTTTACCGCCTTCTTTGAAAACGCCTCTTCTTATACCTCAGAAGAGGCGTTTTTGTCTCTGGTTGAACAATCAGTGTGATAGCGGATGGATTAACGGTTTTCTGAGTCGTGCCCCTGCTTACAGACAAAGTCTAAAAAGGCTTGGTTTGCCTGAGAAAGGTAAGCGCCTTTGCGCCATGCAATGCCAAGGTCGAGCCAAATGGGTGGGTTAAAAGGGCGTGAAATAAGTTGATCGTCACCCTCGACCACCATGCTAAGCAAGGTCGAGACGCCAAAGCCTTGTTGCGTAATGGATTTAATGAGGGGGATTAAGTTAGTTTCAAAACCAATTTTAGGGCTTTTGCCGGTTTCTCTTGCAAGCCTGTCTACCACTCGTCGATGAAAATACCCTTCTTTAAACATCACCAACTCTTCATCAAAAAAGGCATCGGGTGTGATGCTTTCTAGTTGACTAAAAGGGTGATCTTTGGCCACAGTGACGCGCATTTCTTCTTTAAGTAAACGGTGAGTTTCTAAGCCTTCTGGTAAGGTTTCCGCAACAATGACGCTTAAATCGAGTTCGCCGTCTTCGAGCATTTTTTGCAGCTGCCAAGTGCCTCCCTCAATGACCTTTAAATTGATCGTTGGGTGACGGTGTCGAAATGCCATGAGAATAGGGGGGAAGTAATAAGAGCCCAGCATGCTCGGAATACCAACGCGGACTTCACCTTGATTTAGGCCTTTTAGCTCATTCATTTCTAATAATGCATCGTCGGTCGCTTGAATGATTTTCTCTGCGTGTAGCAGCAGGCGTTTGCCTTCGTCGGTTAGGCTGATCTTACGGTCTGCTCTGTGCAGTAGGGTCAAGCCAAGTTCTGTTTCCAGTTTTTTGATGGCCATACTGACGGCTGGTTGAGCCACATTCAATTGCTCTGCGGCACGGGTAAAGCTGGCGTTTTTGGCTATCGCCAGAAAATAACGCAGTGGTTTAATATCCATCAATATTATTGATCCTATAGATAACTAAGATATATTTTATTGATAAAGTGGCGAGGCGTATAGTGGCAAATAACGGATGGATCTGGGTGCTTTTCTATTCGTTTTCTTTTATCAGCAGTGAATCATTTGGGGTAGTGTGTGATTGAGGTGGGCAGTGGTGTGTTCTGGCGAGGAACACTCGCGTTAGTGTTGGGCTCTTTTATGGTGTTTGCCAATGTGTATGTGACACAGCCATTGCTGCCAATGATCGCCAATGAATTCAATATCAGCCCCTTACAGGCCACCGCCAGTTTTACCATTACCACATTAACGTTAGGCATATCGTTGCTTTTTTATGGTCCCATTTCCGACGCTTTTGGGCGCAAAGGCATCATGATCATGACCATGGTGGGGATCACGCTGACCACCTTGGGGTTGTCCTTCGTACAAAGTTATGAATCCTTGTTGTTGCTTAGGGGCTTACAAGGTTTCTTTCTCGCCGGATTGCCCGCCATCGCGGTGGCGTATTTGGGCGACGAATACACACCTGAAGCCTTGATGGTCGCCGTCGGTTTGTATATCAGTGGTAACACTTTAGGTGGTATCGGTGGGCGCTTGATTGGTGGTTTTGTCGGGGAATGGTTGGGGCGGTCGTCTACTTTTGCGGTGATGAGCGGGATCAGCCTTATTTGTATGACGGCGTTCATCCTTTTATTACCCAATTCCAAACGTTTTGATCCCAAACCTCTACGGGTATCGCATATTGTTTCCAATATGTGGAACCATTTAAAAAATCGTCGATTGGTCACCTGTTATTTTATCGGCGGCTTTAGTTTTTTTATTTTTATTAATCAATACAGCTACATCACCTTTGTATTAGAAGAAGCGCCTTACCATTTAACCTCGAAATACATAGGCATGTTGTTTCTCACGTATTTATCGGGCACTTTAGGATCGGCTATATCAGGCCGCTTAGCGAGACGTTGGCCGCAACCTAATATTATGGTGTTAGGAACCTGCATTCTAATGTTGGGGTCTCTGGTTACCTTGGGCGGCACGCTTTGGGCGATTATTTTAGGTTTGTTAATCAACAGTTTTGGTTTTTTCTTGTGTCATTCAACGGCGAGCAGTTTTGTCAGTCGTAATGCTAAGTTTGCGAAAGCCAGCGCCTCCTCTTTATACCTTGTTTTTTATTACCTTGGAGCCAGTGTTGGTGGCTATTATCTTGACCCATTTTGGCGTGCTGAAGGTTGGCTTGGCGTAGTCGTTGGCTCGTGGATTGTATTAGTATTTGTTGCCTGCGCTGGCGTTAGTTTGATCCGCCTGACTAAGCCTGTGCTTCAGCCTCTTTCAGAAAGTCATTAGTTTTTCGTAGTCGCATTCTTAGGTTTGTATAGGAAAAATGGCGGCGATTTTCCACAGATAAGTAATCGTGCTTTTTTTTCCCCGTTTATTGCGGAAAGTCTTCATGCTTGCGTCGTGATTTCACTGAGGAGATGGCGTAACCTAAGCAACATTATTTTAAAGTAGTGTTTACTTTATTATCGTTTTGTTAGCTATCCATCTTAGGAGCTCAGAAATGGATGTGTTGTCCTCATTAGCGACGTTTACCATTCAATGGGGAGCGATTATATGTCTCTTCTTGTTGTTGGCTGCGGTTATTTCCATTGGTGTTATGTATTGGGTTGATGTGCATCAAACCTCTCATACTATTCGCCGAAATTATCCTGTTGTTGGTCGTTTTCGTTATCTTTTTGAGCACCTTGGTGAATTTTTCCGTCAGTATTTTTTTGCCTTGGATCGTGAAGAGCGCCCCTTTGATCGAGCTGAGCGTTCATGGGCTTATCGCGCGGCGAAAAAAGTGGATACAACTATCGCCTTTGGTTCGACTCGTTCATTGGAAACCCCTGGGGATATTTTCTTTTTAAATTGCGCGTTTCCAACATTGGAAGAAGACGCCGCGCAGCCAAAAGAAGTGTGCATTGGTGAGTTCACCGCAAAGATCCCATATCGAACAAACTCGGTTGTGAACATCTCAGCGATGAGCTTTGGCGCTTTGTCTAAACCTGCTGTGCAAGCGTTATCGAAAGGGGCGCGCCAAGCTGGTATTTGGATGAATACCGGAGAAGGCGGTTTATCTCCTTATCATTTGGAAGGCGGTTGTGATCTGGTGTTTCAAATTGGTACTGCGAAATACGGCGTACGAGATAAGGACGGGCGTTTAGATGATGCTAAATTGGCGAAGATTGCTGAGCATCAAACGGTTCGTATGTTCGAAATTAAAATGAGTCAAGGTGCCAAACCAGGGAAAGGAGGCATGCTACCAGGCGCGAAAGTGACTGAAGAAATTGCCCACACTAGGGGAATCCCAGTAGGCGAAGATTCCATTAGCCCGAATGGTCATACTGATATCAAATCGATCGATGACCTATTGAACATGGTACGTCATGTACGCGTAGTGACCTCTAAACCCGTTGGTTTTAAAATGGTGGTTGGGGATCTTGGCTTTTTTGAAAAAATGTGCGAATTGATTCATAAAAAAGGCATTGATTATTGCCCTGACTTTATCACCATAGACAGCTCTGATGGGGGAACGGGAGCAGCTCCACAACCCTTAATGGACTATGTGGGCATGCAACTAAGAGAAAGTTTGCCGCTGGTGGTGAACATCATCACGTCTTATGGCCTACGCCGTTATATTAAAATCATTTCGTCTGGTAAGTTAATCGTACCTGGTAAAGCGGCTTGGGCGTTGAGTGCTGGCGCTGACTTTGTGGTGAGTGCACGTGGATTTTTGTTCTCGCTGGGCTGTATTCAAGCGTTGCAGTGTAATAAAAACACCTGCCCAACAGGGATTACCACGCATAATCCAGATTTACAAAAAGGTCTGGTTGCACAAGAAAAGTCTGTGCGTGTGGCCAATTATGCAGATGGTCTACTGCATGGCATTGGTTTGATTGCGCATTCTTGCGGCGTGAAAGAGCCTAGAGAATTAAATCGATCCCATGTGCGAATTATTGAAAATCAAAGTCGATCTGCGCTATTCTCTGAAGTAAATCCGATCCCTAATGTTAGACCTGAGTTTATTAATATGGTCGGTTTTCAAAATGAGCCTTCAGTTATAGAAGAGCGTTTACAATAAAGGAAGACAATGAGCCAACACACTGTTTTTGTAGAAAATTTAACGGATGCGAGCAGCTACTATCACTCTGTATTTGGTCTGCTGGCAAACGCTGAAAACAACCACAGTGAGTCGGCTTTATCCGTCTGCTTATCTTCTACTGAGTCAATTAAACAGGGATTAACTCTGTTGTTGGTTGAGGATGAAAGCGCCGCCGCCGACGCCTTGAAAATCATAAAACCTATGCCAGCGATTGAATGGAAAAGTGAACAATTCTGGGATGACTACCATGCTTTTTCTGGTTTTGGTGTCGTCTTTGAATCCTTACCAGATGAACAAGATAGTCATGTACAGGTTTGCTTTATCGATGGTTACGGCGTGCGTTGGCAATTGGTTGGCGCGTGAGTGAACAAATTAGGAGGCTAAATCCCTTTACCTCCTAAATCCCTTTACCTCCTAAAAATCTATTACAGGCGGTAAGTTGCGCTTAGACCGATTGTGCGAGAAGCACCGATAGAGGCTGTTGTATCATTTCTTTGGTAAATAATATCTTCGTTGGTTAAGTTGTTGATGTAACCGTTGATCGTTAGATCGTCATATGTGTATTGTAAAAAAGCATTGGTTGTTACGTAATTACCGGCTTTTTGACTGGCTGTATTATCCATGTCTGAGTAGTAAGAGGTTACGTAAGTGGAATCAGCACCCACTGACCAGCTTTGTCCAATGTACTTGGTAAAGCCTAAGCCAAGGTTTAAATCAGGTGCGTAAGACAATTCATTACCCTGCCAGCTGGTTGTATCGCTGCTAGTTTCATCTACTTTTGTTTTCAATGTACCAGCAGATGCTCTTAGCTCTAGCGTCTGCGTTGCTAGTGCAACGACTTCAATTTCAGCGCCGTAAGTGTGAGCCTTTTTAACGTTCTCTAGCTTGTAATCTGTGTAAGCTTGGTAGTCATTGTAATCGTTATAAAAAACACTGGCGTTAATGGTAAGGTTATTATTAAGGCGTGTTTTACTGCTTAATTCATAAGTAATGACGGTTTCAGGGTCAAATGTGTAGTATTCCCATGAACTGGATGTACCGTCCCACCACTGAAGGGCTGCGCCGCCAGAGTTATAACCTTTGGTCACGGAAGCACCTAATGTTGTTGCTTCAGTGATGTCATAAGTCGTGGAAACTTTAGGTAAAAAGTAAGTGTCTTCCGTGTTGTCTTCTAAAAGGTTGGTGTAAACAGTTAGATCGCGATCTTGTTTTTCATGCTCAAGGCGTGAACCTGCTGTTATATCCCACTTATCTGTTGCGGCATAAGTGATTTCACCAAAGCCAGCTACGTTAGTTTTTGTCCCATCTGAATCATAAGCTGAGCTGCCTTCAGAAAGAACTTCTAGGGTAGAATCTGCTTGAGATACATAGAAGCCAAAAAAACCGGAAAGTTTGGAATCATTTGGTGAGAAGATCACCTTGTTTTCCATCGTTGTTTTCTTCTCTGTTAATGTAAGCTCTAAGTCATCTGGGTATTGTTGGAATGATGCTGTGTAATCGTTGTAGCTAATTTGAAGCTGGTTTTTAACTTCTTCGCTTATATCATAATCAATATTAGTACTAATACTGTTAACTTGAGAGTCTTGGGTTCGAGTATTTTCATTATCATCAGCATTAAGAACACGTACTCTGTTTGTGGTGCCGTAATTGCTATTATTCACCCAATTCAAGTATTCACCATCGTTTTCACGGTGTACACCTGTGACTTTAACTCTCAATCCTTCGATGCTGCTTGGTGTCCATAATAGTTTGACTCGAGCATTTAGAGATTCTGATTCACTTAGATCTTCACCATCACCGTCATCATCTTCATAATCAATGTAACCATCCCCTTTAGTGTGATCTATCGCGACGCGAGCGGAAAGTTCATCTTTGACTAATGGTCCAGAAACCATAGCCGCTACGTTATGTTTGATATTACCGTTATCGTAACTTTCTAAACCGGCACGAACAGCGGCTTCGTTGTAATTGGTTGGGTCATTGGTTTCCAGAACCACAGCGCCACCAATGGCATTATCGCCTTGTGATGTAGATTGCGGCCCACGTAATACTTCCGCCTGCTTAGAGTCCCAAACATCTGTTGGGTTGAAGTTATAGCCGCCCCAAGTTTCAGTGATGCCATCAACCACAGTGGACACACGAGGGCTGCCACCTGTCATAAAGGCGTTCGCGCCAATTGCGGCACCGGCACTGTTCACGCCTCGGATGTTGACGGTACCGAATGCACCGGTCGTCACGTTTGGTGCTTCTACGATAACATCGTTAATGTCTTTCTTTTTACCGCTTTCGTACTGTTCTTCAGTGATAACAGTCACCGCTGTTGTTGTGTCTTTTATGTCTTTATCAACTTTCTCACCAGTAACGGTAATAGCATCAAGATTAATCGCATCCTCGGCCCAAACGCTGTTTGATAAAGTTGCTGCATTGATACCAATAACCGCCATAGCGACTACGGATAAGCGGTAAGGCACATTAACGCGAGAGATAATGTTTGTGTTAGCCATCTGAAGAACATTCCTTAGTTAGTTTTATTGAAATCAAACAGCGTCCTTTGACGTGTTTGTTTTTGTTTTACATAAACCCACTCAAACACTGCTATTTCGCACCAATATGTGACCAAATTGCAGTTTTACTAAAATGTGTTGCTACTTTGTAGCCTTATGTAAAAGTCGTGTAATCTTATTGATAATGAAAATGATTCGCAATACCATTTATTAATTATTTCTATTTATTTTAAAAAAACATCTTTCCGACGATGAGTTAAGGATCAAAATGAGTGTGGATTTAGCGCTTAAATTAGCGGCAGGTGAGTATTTAGTCGCAGCGGATATTGGGACGAAGGCCTGGTGGGAAAGGCTAAAGCAGCAGGGTTGCCCGCTTATGTTTGGAAATTATTCAGGGGAAACCGTGGTTGATTTCTTTTGGCAAGACCCTTCAGGGGACGAGTCTCAATCTTGTGTGGCGCAAGTTCTACTGCAAATAAATTCAGTGACCGATCATCATAGTTGGGAGCCGGTATCCTTATCGCGCGTAGCGGGCACTGATGTTTGGCATAAGCAACTCAGTATTGAGTCCAGCTGGCGTGGCAGTTATTCCTTTATCCCTTTGACGGCGGAACAAATGCCTCACCTTGCGTTTTCTGAGAGTGACGGCTCATCACAAGCGCAGCGACGTTGGTACATATCGATAATGGATCAGGCATTGCCGGATGTATTAAACCCTTTTCCGGCTTCAATCGATGGCAAAACATCTGCATTGCATTTGCCTAATGCGCAAAGAGAGTTTGGTTGGCCTCAATGGGACGCCGGTGAGCTCACTTTTCCTCGTGAGCGAATGACAACATTCACCTGGGACAGCACCAGATTAGAAAATTCACGGTCAATTTATGCCTTCCAAACCGGTGAGGACTCTGGCTCTAAACCATTGGTTATTTTGTTAGACGGCCAAAAATGGGCAACACCATCAGGTACGCCTGCGGTACTAGAGGCTTTAACTCAGCAACAACACATCGCGCCCGCTCAATATCTATTGATTGATTCTATCGATGGCAAGGTTCGTTGGTCTGAGCTTTCTTGTCATGAAGGTTTTTGGCAGGCGGTATTTGATGAACTGTTTCCTCTGGCGCAGCAGCATGGGGTGTCACTGGGTGGGGCTTCTACGACCTTGGTTGCAGGGCAAAGCTTAGGAGGCTTGGCGGCGTTATACGTCGGCTTGAACTGGCCTGAGAGGGTGCAAAAGGTGATTAGCTTATCAGGATCATTTTGGTGGCCAGACGTTAATCGAGCGTTACCTTGTGACCCGACGCTGCTGTCTTATACACCACCAAATAGCCTATCTGCTCAGCTTCAATTGGGCCAGTTAGCGGCTTCACATTTAGACATTTTCATGAGTGTAGGCAGTGGCGAAGGCGATATGAATCGCTATAACGAGAATATGCTGGCCGCGTTAGAAGCGGATCGTTTAGTCACTTTCGCTAACCAACCAGCAAGGCTTATTTATGATCGCTTTTGTGGCGGGCATGATTGGCTCGCATGGCGCTCTAGTTTGGTAAAAGGGCTTGTCGCACTTTTACCACCTAGTGCCTAACTAGGTCGCTATCATGCTAATGATAGCGTTATTGTTTTGAGAGTGATGATGACGAAAAAGCATTTTTTGTTGGATTTTAGTTTGTTAAAAACCAACAAAAGTTTTCGCGCTATTTTTATAGCACGGCTAATGTCGGTACTTGGTATTGGTATGTTGAATGTGGCGGTACCGATTCAAATTTACCAGTTAACCGGTTCCAGTTTACAAGTAGGCTATGCTGTCGCCTTGGATGGCATAGGTATGTTTGTGGGCTTGATGTTAGGCGGGGTGTTGGCCGACCGGTATGACAGACGAAAATTGATCCTATTTTCTCGAGGGATCTGTGGGGTTGGTTTTATCTTCTTAGCGCTTAATAGTTACTTATCTGCCCCCTCCGTATGGGCGGTTTATGCTATTTCATTATGGGATGGCTTTTTTAGCGCCCTGGGGATGACCGCCTTATTGGCGTCTATTCCGCACCTTGTTGGCCGTGAAAACTTACCCACCGCTGGGGCTTTAAGTATGTTGGTTGTGCGCATAGGGTCGGTGATATCCCCTGCATTGGCGGGCTTAGTGATTGTCGCTTGGGGTGTCACATGGAATTACAGTTTAGCGGCAGCAGGGACCTTGTGTACGTTATTGTCCTTGGTGTTTTTACCTAGCATGAAGCCTGAGAAAGAAACAGAGGAACAGCATCCAGTACGTTTTTTATTGGGCGGCTTTCAGTTTGTTTTGCGTCACAAAGTCATACGCAGTGTGGTATTGCTTGGCACGCTAGAGGCGATGACAAAGTCGATTCGAATTTTGTTTCCAGCACTTGCCCTTGCTGCATTTGGCGGCGGTGCTTTTGAAGTTGGACTAATGTACTCGGCGGTACCAGTCGGAGCGATTATAGCCGCTTTGACCAGTGGCTGGGTGCGCAATGTAAAGCGTCCAGGGTTGGTGATGTTAGCCATGGCATTTGGCTCCTTTATCAGTGTGGCAGTTTTGGGGGTGAGTAGTTACTTTGTGCCTATGCTGGTGATGTTGGCGGTGTTTGGTTATTTTGGGTCGATCGGTGGTTTGCTGCAATACACCATAGTTCAAGGGCATACACCGGATCATATGCTTGGCCGTATTGGTAGCTTTTGGACAGCCCAAGATGTGGTAGGGGATTCAGTAGGCTCCTTAGGGGTAGGTGTGTTGGCTAAGGTACTCACGCCAATTAACAGTGTGCTTGCACTAGGACTTGGTTGTGCGGGCTTAACAGCATTGATGTCTATAGGCTTTCGTTCATTGCGCAATGCCAGCTTGATCGATGAGAATATGACGACTGAGGCCGCTGAATCATCTCCTAGTAATGTTGCTGCTACTGGCTCCACGACTTAGCCTACGGGCATTTACTTTTTAGCTCAGTACTGTATTTTCTAGCGTAATATTTTTATAAATGGTTGAGAGACATCTCAGCCATTTCTTTTTTGCTAGGAGTCAATATGTGCGTTTTATGTCATTACGCAGATTGTGTTACCTCATTAGAATCCAGGCTGTTCTTTAAAACCCTAAGTGGTCATGCCATTAAGCGCAAAGGGTTTAAAGAGACCGCTCGGGAGCACGTCAAATGATTCCTTTTGTTAGCCGAGCGCCAAAGGCGGAGCAAAGGTTATGGGTAAAGGCCCTCGCCAAAGCGCTGCCAGAAGAGCACATCATGCCGTTTGCTGAGCTGAGTGAAGAGCAAAAAAACACTTGTGAACTGGCCATTGTAGCGAACCCAGATCCTAGTGAACTATTGGCATTGCCTGAGCTAAAATGGGTTCACAGTGTGTGGGCAGGTGTGGAAAGAATGGTGATGGAGCTGGATCGGCCGCGTTTTTCGATTGTGCGTTTAATCGATCCAGAGTTGGCCAGCACCATGTCAGAGGCGGTGTTAGCATGGAGCTTGTTTTTACATCGAGAAATGTACGCTTATCAAGAACAGCAGGAACGAAAAGACTGGCGGCAACGACCTATGGTGCGCGCTCAGGATCGTCGTATCAGTGTGCTAGGGTTAGGGGAGCTAGGGAAAACCAGCGCCTTACGTTTGAAAGAAAACGGCTTCGAAGTATCAGGCTGGAGTCGCCGTCCTAAAACCATTCAAGGTGTTTCCTGTTTTCATGGTCAAGAAGGGCTTTATGAATTATTGCGCCAAAGTGATATTCTTATCTGCTTGTTGCCACTGACAGAGCAAACCAGAGGCATTCTGAACCAAGACACTCTTGCTTATTTGCCGCAAAACTCGAGTATTATTAACTTTGCTCGTGGTGCCATTATTGATGAGCAAGCTTTGTTGTCTGCGTTGGATAAACAAGTGTCTCATGCTGTGTTAGATGTGTTTACACAAGAACCGTTGCCTCAGAATCATCCTTATTGGCAGCATCCTAATATCAGTGTGCTGCCGCATGTATCTGCACCTACTCATCCGGCCAGTGCGAGTCAGATCGTCGCCAACAATATTCGACGATACCGAGAGCGGGGAGAAATGCCTCAAATAGTGGATGTGAACATAGGTTATTAACTTGCAATGAGTTGTTTCTGATGTGTTATCAGAGGCCTCGTTATCCGTCTTATATAATGCTAAGAAGAGGGCGAAAATGCCACATTGTATTGTTGAATACAGCCAAAATTTGGACCAAGAAGTACCGCCAGCAGATTGGCTGGAAACCGTTAAAAAAGCCTGTTTAGAGTCTGGGATTTTTGCTGAATCGGATGTTAAATTACGTGGTTTTCCGTATAAAAACTTTATGACTGCAGGCAAAGAAGATGCGTTTGTGCATGTCACAATTCGCATGTTATCTGGACGCCCAGTCGAGCAAAAAAGAGCCCTTTCTCATTTGGTTTTAGACGCTTTGACTCAGTTTTCGTTAGTGGATGTTAGCTTTACCGTTGAAGTTTGTGAAATGGAACGTGATACTTACGCCCGTAAAGTGATTTTATCTTAATCAAAGACATTGGCTTGGTTGTTATGGGGCAAGGAAGTATTTCATGAAAGTTATGCTGTTATGGGTTTTGTGTTTCCCCGTTATGCTCTATGCACAAATAGATTCTGTTGAGTCTGATGAAGAACGTGCGGCATTAAATATCGACAACAAACAGCCAGCTAGCCAGCAGGCTAGTGAAGCGGAAAATGATGACGATTATACGCCTGAAGAGCCGAAAGTCCCTGATACGATCACCCAGCGAGCCAAAGCGTCTGATGGGCTGGTGGAACAGCGAACATCCCGGGAAAGGGACTCTTCTAATAATCCCTTTGTATTAACGCCACATAGGCCCAATTACTTTCTTCCGTTTACTTTTAATCCACATCCGAATGAAACGGCATTTTTGGGGGATAAAGCGGACGATGAAGACTTAGATAAAGTTGAGTTTAAGTTTCAGCTCAGTTTCAAATTTCCCGTCGCCTATAATATAGTCGGAAAAAACACCAGCCTATGGTTTGCTTATACTCAGCAGTCCTATTGGCAGGCATACAACGGGGCTATTTCCGCGCCGTTTCGTGATACCAACTATGAGCCAGAAGTGTTCATAGTGACCCAACCTCGCTTTGATTTTCTTAATATCAAACCAAGCTATGTGAGTTACGGTTTTGATCACCAATCTAATGGTCAATCCGACAGTTTATCTCGCTCTTGGAACCGTTTGTATGTGGATATTACGTTTGAGCATGGCGATACCGCATACTCAATCAAGCCTTGGTATCGGATTCCTGAAAGCGAAGAGGAAGACGATAACCCTGATATTGAAAAATACCTAGGTTATGGTGAGTTCAGAGTCTTTCATGCCATTGATGATTACAGTATCGATGTGATGTTGCGTAATAATCTACGATCTTCCGAGAACAAAGGGGCAATAGAAGTTGGCTTTACGTTTCCTTTGTGGGGGAAATCGAGAGGTTATGTGCAATATTTTAATGGCTACGGCCAATCGTTACTTGGCTATGATGAGTCCTCTCAAACGCTGGGTGTCGGCATAATGTTAACCAATTGGTTTTAATCGTTATCAATACCTGCCTTGTTCGATGATCTAAACGCCTTGCCATAAAGCAGGGCGTTTTTATGTCGTCACAAAGTTGTCATCTAACTGAAGCGTAAATGACATTTTGCTGCCTTATGTTGAAACTATGATCAACAAGAGAGGTGGAAAAATGAACATTCTTCAAAACATACACGCCGTCGATGTACATGCCTTTTCTTGGTGTATGGCGCGTAAGCATCGCATTGCATTGGCTAGAGTCAGCAGAGCGATTTCCTTTAGCGCTGATGGCCCCCTTTATGTATTGATTGCCATCGTTTTGTGGGCATTTGGCTTTTCGGCGCTCGCGTCAGCTTTGGCGTTAGGGTTTCTTCTTGAGCGCAGTTTATATCTTATTTTAAAGCGTGGTTTTAAGCGGAATCGACCTGCGGATGCGCTCGATAACTTTAAAAGTTTCATCGTGCCTTCGGATCAATTCTCGTTTCCTTCTGGTCATACCTCAGGGGCTTTTTTTGTTGCTTATTGTCTTTGTGACGCCTTTCCGGATTTTGCTCTTTACCTTTACGTTTGGGCGTCTCAAGTTGGTTTGTCGCGTATTTTCTTAGGCGTGCATTTTCCGACCGATACCGTGATGGGCGCGTTACTTGGCACAGGCTGTGCGGCCTTGATGATAGGGGTGTTAGTGTGAAAATACTGTACGGTGTTCAAGGCACAGGGAATGGTCATATTACACGAGCGCGCTCGATGGCCGCGGAGTTTGCGTTAGCGGGTGTTGAGGTCGATTTTGTGTTCTCTGGGCGGCCTGCCTCAGATTATTTTGATATGGATGTGTTTGGGGACTATCGTGTTTTCGATGGGCTGAGCTTTGTTGCTAAAAATGGTCAGCTAGACCTTTTGGCGACCTGTCAGAAGGCCCGTTTTTTGACCTTGTTTAAAGACATACGTCAGCTAAACACACGGGGATACGACCTAGTCATTACCGACTTTGAGCCCATTGTTGCCTGGGCGGCAAAGCGCCAAGGCACCCCTTGTCTTGGCTTTGGGCATCAATATGCCTTTTGTCATAATATTCCGCGCTATACAGGAAAGCGTTTATCGCAATGGATTTTATCAAATTTCGCGCCCTCAACGACCCAGCTAGGCGCTCATTGGCACCATTTTGGTTATCCTATTTTACCGCCGCTTGTGCACTTAGATGAGCACTTACACGAAAAGAAACGCGCGCCTTATGAGAAAACCGTGTTGGTTTATTTGCCTTTTGAAAACAGCGAAGAGGTGATGGAATGGCTTGAAGACATTCCGAACTACCGTTTTCGATTACACTGTAAAGACATTGATCCTGGAGTGTATCGGAATATAGAAGTGTTCCCTTTTAGCTTGAGTGAGTTTCAGAAAAACCTCAGCGAATGTGAATCGGTACTTTGTAATGCTGGCTTTGAGTTGAACTCAGAGGCTTTGCAATTAGGGCGGCGTATTTTGGCTAAGCCCATGCAAGGGCAAATTGAACAGCTTTCTAATATGATAGCGCTGCAAACATTGGGGTTAGCTCAAACCAGTGAAGTGCTTAATGCGAAGGTTATTCAGCAATGGCTTGAAAGCAGTCGAGTTGTGCAAATATCTTACCCTAACGTGGCGCGAGCCGTTGTTCGTTGGTTGCAGGCAGACAATGACACAACGGTGGATGAATTGTGTGCTGGGTTATGGGCGCAAACGCCGAATACCGCTGGAATCGACTTTACCTTTCCGGTTGGAAAGAAGGCGCAGCCGGTACATCGCGCACTAAAACGCCAGCGTTTGGCAAATTGTCAGCCTAGATAAACCATGATCAAGTAAAAAGCCTCTTTAGACGACTGCTCGTTTAAAGAGGCTTTTTCAGTTTAGGAATAACGTGATAAGCGTTTAGCTGGCTAGGTTTTGAGTAAAGAACTCAAGGGTTCTAGACCAAGCAAGCTCTGCGTTTTTCTCTTGGTAGCGTGCCGTAGAGTCGTTATGAAAACCGTGATTTGCGTTAGTGTAGACGTAGGCAGTATAGGGGACCTTGTGTTTTTTTAATGCCTCCTCATAAGCTGGCCAAGTGGCGTTAACGCGTTTGTCTAGCTCCGCAAAGTGAAGTTGTAATGGGCCTTTGATTTGCTCTATATGCGCTTTTGCTGGCGTGCCGTAAAATGGCGCCGCAGCGGCAATGGTGTTTGGCATATTGGCGGCTAAGGTATTGGTTAAATAGCCACCATAGCAAAAGCCTACCATGCCGACCTTTCCTGTTCCGTAGGCGTGCTTTTCAAGCAAACTGGCGGCGTCCATAAAGTCGCCTTCTATTTTTGCCCCATCCAGTGTTTTTTGCATTGCTCGACCTTCATCGTCATTTCCTGGGTAGCCGCCCAGCGGAAAAAGCGCATCAGGTGCAAAAGCGATAAAGCCGGCTTTTGCCAGTCGTCGAGCCACATCTTCAATGTAAGGATTCAGACCTCGATTCTCATGCGCCACTAAGACAGTCGGTGCTTTATTACTCGCATCTACTCCTTTGGGAATAACGAGATAGCCACGACCTTGACCATGACCATTAGGCGTGTCAAATGTTACGTAGCTTGCTTGGATATCTGAGTCATTAAAAGACACTTGTTCCGCGAGTGCGTAATTTGGCAATAAGGCGCCAGCAACCACAGGAAGTGTTAGTCCTGCTATGCTAAGTGAGCCAAGGCGAGACAAAAACGTTCGGCGATCAATATCACCATGAGCATATTCGTCGTACCAATCAAACGCTTCTTGAGGGATGTCTTTAGCTGACATCGTTGGTATTGAATGTTCCGTTGTTGCAGTCATTGTTAATCCTTCTTGATACTAGGTGATAACACAACGAATATATCGCTATTGCGTTTTTGTTAGAGGTGAATGTATTCCAATTAGTTCCATGTTAATAATAGACACTCTTGGCGCCGTTTTACTAGTGACTATTTGAACGGCGTTGTTATTTGTTTTGCCCGATTGTGCTGCCCTATGCCGGCGATAAAAATAACTTAATAGGAATAACTTTATATGACGTGCAAAATGCCCATTATTATTACCGGCGGAGCCCAGCGTTTGGGGTTAGCCTGCGCCAAAAGGTTAAGAGCCGAAGGCCATGACGTAGTGGTGACCTATCGTCATACCAAAGCCAGCATTGAGGTGTTAGAAGGGTTGGGCGTTAGCTGTGTGCGGGCGGATTTTTCCTCGCAGCAAGGCGTTGACCTTTTTATTGCTCAGATAAAACAAGACTATTCTGGACTACGAGGCATTATTCACAATGCGTCGGAATGGGAGGCAGAAGCCGATTGTCCAAAGGCAAGTCAGTTGATGGAAAAAATGTGGCAAGTCCATGTATTTGCGCCATACCGTATGAATATTGCTTTTGAAGCTTTATTATATGCGGGCTTTGAGTGTCTGGGGAAAGCGGACATTATTCACATGACGGATTACAGTGCGGAAAAGGGCAGTGATAAGCACATAGCTTATGCTTCCAGCAAAGCTGGGTTGGCAAATTTGACGTATTCTTTTGCGAAACGATTCGCGCCGAAAGTGAATGTTAACTCGATAGCACCATCATTATTAATGTTTCACCCAGAAGATGATGCGGATTACCGCGAAAAAGCATTGAATAAATCGCTTCTACATCAAGAGCCGGGTGAACAAGAAGGCGTACTAGCGGTACAATATGCATTAACCAACCGCTATATGACAGGGCGAACCCTCTCTCTTGATGGGGGTAGGCATTTGGTCTAGCCAAGTTATAAGGGTAAATAAAAGATTACTTCTTTTTGATAGAAGCCTTTATGTCGTTAGACAAGGTATAGCAACTTAGGACATAGATATGAGCACTGCCGTAGTAGAAAAAACAAATGTAGGTAGCCTAGTGCTTTCTGAAGAGGCGATAAAAGTACGTGATGCCTTGATCAGTCATGGTCTTGAAACGCCGATGATTGATAATGGGCTAACGAGTGAAGAGAAGTATCAGCGCATCAAGCAATCTTTCGAAGATGTGGTAAGCACATTAGGCTTAGACCTGACTGACGATAGCTTAGCAGAAACCCCTCATCGCATTGCCAAAATGTATGTGAAGGAAATTTTCTCGGGCTTGGATTACGCTCAATTTCCAAAAATCACTGTCATCGACAATAAAATGAAAGTCGATGAAATGGTAAAAGTCAGCAATATCAGTTTTACCAGCACATGTGAGCATCACTTTGTCACCATCGACGGTTTTGCTAAGGTTGCGTATTTACCAAAAAATAAAATTATTGGCCTGTCAAAAATAAACCGTATTGTGCGATTTTTTGCACAACGTCCACAGGTTCAAGAACGCTTAACGCAACAGATACTAGTGACTTTGCAAGTGTTGTTAGAAACAGACAATGTCGCCGTCAGCATCAATGCGACTCATTATTGTGTGAAAGCCCGTGGTGTTATGGACGCGAGTTCATCCACACAAACCACAGCATTAGGCGGCTTATTTAAGCGCAGCGATAAGACTCGAGGCGAGTTTCTTACCAACTAAGCCTAATGTCTTGGCTAGGATTCATTAATTGCGCATTCATTGAGCGAGATAGGATGACGATAGGTAAAAAAAACACATGGTTTCCAGCCAAGAAAAATGGCTGGGGCTGGGGTAAACCTCATGCTTGGCAAGGCTGGGTTGTGCTTGCTGTGTACTTTTTATCGATTGCTTTAGTGAGTGTCATGCACGACCCGAAAGTAGTGCTCATGCGGTGGGGTGCTTGGGTGGCGGTACTCACCAGCTTACTTATCCTTGTCTATATTGTAAAAGGGGATCCCCCGAGCTGGAAATGGAAACGCATTAAGAAAAAACGGTTATTTAAGTAAAGTCTAAATAACCGTTTTTTGCCTTGTCTGCGAAGGGCTGGCGTTTAATCGTTGGCTTTTTCTAGCTGGTTACGTTGAACCAGATGTGGAAATAAATACATCCAGATACCGACAATGGCAATGGTCCCCACTCCTCCTATCACTATGGCTGGTACCACACCAAACCATGCTGCGGTTACGCCGGATTCGAATTCCCCTAATTGATTAGAGCTACCAATAAACACAGAATTGGCCGCGCTGACTCGCCCCCGCATTTCGTCCGGGGTTTCAAGCTGTACTAAAGTCGAGCGAATGACCACACTGATCATGTCTGAGGCGCCTAATAATACTAAGGCAAACATAGATAAGAATAGACTTTCGGACAGGCCAAATAAGATGGTCGCGACGCCAAAAACAGCGACGGCGGCAAACATGATTTTACCAACACTGTGCTCTAATGGCCGGCGTGCGAGATAAATCGACATAAGCAGTGCACCGAGTGCTGGCGCACAACGCAATAGACCTAAGCCCCAAGGCCCAGTATGAAGAATGTCCTTGGCGACGATCGGTAGCAGAGCCGTTGCCCCACCTAATAACACCGCAAACATGTCTAAAGAAACCGACCCTAAGATGACTTTATTGCCACGGATAAATGAAAATCCGCCCAGTAAATGATCAAGACTTATTGGCGTTTTGCTTTTAATTGAAAAGTTATAGCGCAAGAAAAACATAATGCCGCAGGCCACAAAAAAGCAACTCATGCTGGAAACATAAAGCGTCGTTGGCCCTAAAATATAGATCAATCCGCCTAAGGCTGGGCCAGCAATCACACAGATTTCTCGTGCAGAGGCGATGGCACTCATGGCTCGAGACAACATCTCGCTAGGGACTAGGTTTGGCAAAATGGCTTGATTTGCCGGCATTTCAAAGGCGCGTGCGGTGCCAAGCATGGCGGCACAAAAGTAAATCATATTAGCCGAAATCGTATCGGTAATATTGCCAAAGGCCAGTATGCCCACCGTCAGCGCCATGGCAAATCGAGTACAAACACAAATTAGACGGCGGTTGTAACGGTCGGCTACATGCCCCACAACCAGGGTTAATAATAGCTGAGGGAGAAACTGTGACAGTCCCACCAAGCCCAACGCAAGCGGGCTATTGGTAAGATCATACATTTGCCAGCCAACACCAACACTGAGCATTTGAAAGGCAAAAGAGGAGGCTATTTGCCCGATCCAATAATGGACGAAATTGTGGTTTTTAAAAAGCGGAGACATAACAGCCTTACTGTTTTGATGAAGTCATAAAGTGAGTGGTTTTTAAATTGGCTAAAATCGCAGTGTCGGAGTACCAAGACATAGTTGGCTTAACTATACGTTAGGTGTGCTTTGGTTGACTAGATCTACTTGTCAAATTTTTGGCGTCTGAAACTCACAGGGTTAGGCTTAACTTTGAATGATTAGTTTAGTTTTTCCTGAGTGATTTGTCGGGGAGACACGCCAAAATGTTGATGAAAACGTCGACTGAAATGGCTCAGGCTTTGATAGCCCAATTCGTAACTGACTTCCGTCACAGACACGTGTTCTTGTAAGCGCTGATAAGCACGGCTCATGCGGCGTTGATGCTGATATTCAGCAGGCGTGCAATTTAATTGGCGTTTAAACGCATCGTAAAAACGGCTGCGGCTCATGCAGGCTTTTTTGCTTAGTTCGTTGACGTCTAAAGGCAGTGCGAGGTTTTGTTCGATCCAATGCAAAACGCAGGTTAAGCCGTTCGCGTCAGGGTTGTGTTGAGTGAATCTCAGCAGCGCTTCACGACCATGATGGCGCAAAATGCGAGTGACTAATTCACTGACGCCAAAATCAACCAATAAGTCGCGATCTGGGTCATTTTGCACAAAATCGCTGGTGAGTCGGTTGAGCAGTTGTTGAGTGGCTTGGGTGTGCAGTGTGTGCAAGGGTTGGTTTGGGTCAATGGGCGTTTTAGTTGGAATCGGGGACGAGGACATGATGTCGTTCATTCGATCGCAAATTTGGGCGACACGTTCTTTGGATATTTCGATGGTAAGACAGGTTGTCGGTAAATCCAATTGGGCTTCGGGAAAGTCGATCAATACTTCTTCATCTGGGGATAAGATAAAGGATTCATGGGGTAGGAAAGATATGTTCTCGCGGTTTTTAGTGTGCATGACTTTTGCGCCAGTCACCATGCCGCAGTAAAGCAGGGAGCTGGCTTTCAGGCTGACTTTCTGAGCTTGCTCATAGGTGTCATAAATACTCAGCTCAGCATGGGGGCCAGCAAAGCAAACACGGTTTTCTATCAGTTTGCTTGGTGCTCGTTTTTGCCAAGCAAGCGGTTTATCCGCCATGAAGGATTTATTCATTAACACACCTCTGAGTTATTTTTGTATGGTGGCGCGGTGTTTATGTTTTCAGCATTTATCATCTACCTTGAGTGGGTCAAGGTCAATATAAATGGATACACAGACAAGTATCGTGGACTGCTAGACAAGTTTTTATTGGCGCTTGTTCTAAAGTGAGAGGGAGAGTCACTAATGACTTCTGAACTTCATTAAAACTCATTACAAAAACAACAAGAGTGGAGATAGATTATGATTTATGCAAAACCAGGCAGTGCAGGCAGCGTCATTTCATTTCAAGAACAATATGAAAACTACATCGGCGGTGATTGGGTTGCGCCAGTGAAAGGCCAGTATTTTGATAATGTAAGTCCTGTTACTGGTGACGTATTCTGCCAAATTCCACGATCTACAGAGGAAGACATTAACCTAGCGTTGGATGCGGCTCATGCGGCACGAGAAGCATGGGGAAAAACATCCGTCGCGGCGCGTTCAAATATTCTACTCAAAATAGCAGACCGCATCGAACAAAATCTAGAACTCTTGGCCGTTGCTGAAACGTGGGATAACGGTAAAGCGGTGCGTGAAACGTTAAATGCAGACATTCCTTTGGCCGCTGATCACTTCCGTTATTTTGCTGGTTGCTTACGAGCACAAGAAGGCACGGCCGCTGAGCTAGATGAACACACAGTGGCGTATCATTTTCATGAGCCTTTAGGGGTGGTTGGTCAAATTATTCCTTGGAACTTCCCTATCTTAATGGCCGCTTGGAAGCTGGCACCTGCGTTGGCAGCGGGCAACTGTGTGGTACTAAAACCGGCCGAGCAAACACCAGCGTCTATTCTTGAGTTAGTCAAACTGATTGGCGATCTGCTGCCTGCCGGTGTGTTAAATATCGTTAATGGTTTTGGTAAAGAGGCGGGGCAAGCGTTGGCGTCCAGTAAACGTATCGCTAAAATTGCCTTTACAGGATCGACCCCAGTAGGCTCTCAGATTTTGCATTGTGCCGCAGAAAACATTATTCCATCTACTGTTGAGTTGGGTGGCAAATCCCCTAATATTTATTTTGCTGACATCATGCAACAAGAAGAATCCTACATAAGTAAGTGTGTTGAAGGCTTGGTGTTAGCCTTCTTTAACCAAGGCGAAGTCTGTACTTGCCCATCTCGCGCCCTGGTTCATGAATCTATTTATGATGAATTCATCAAGTTGGTGATTGAGCGTACCAAAACCATCCAACGTGGTGACCCACTCGATACCGATACTCAAGTGGGGGCTCAGGCATCGAAACAACAGTTTGATAAAATTCTTAGCTACATGGACATCGGTAAAGAAGAAGGCGCTGAATTATTAATCGGTGGTGGTGTGGCGACAGTGCCAGGCTTTGAAAACGGCTTCTATATGGAACCGACCTTGTTCAAAGGCACCAATGATATGCGTGTGTTCCAAGAAGAAATTTTTGGCCCAGTCGTCAGTATCGTGACCTTTAAAGATGAAGCAGAAGCGCTGGCCATTGCCAATGACAGTGAGTTTGGTTTAGGTGCGGGGGTTTGGACTCGTGACACGAATCTGGCGTACCGGATGGGGCGAAATATTCAAGCGGGACGAGTCTGGATGAACTGCTATCATCAGTATCCAGCTCACTCAGCGTTTGGTGGTTATAAAAAATCGGGTGTTGGCCGTGAAACGCATAAAGTGGCGTTAGAGCATTACCAACAAACGAAAAACTTGTTAGTAAGCTACGACGTTAATCCGTTAGGCTTTTTCTAGGTTATTGAAAGTGTCTTAATCCCCTGAGACAACATTTTGGCCCTTCGGGGCCTTTTTTTATTTGCGACAAAAAGAAAACCCCAAAAGAGAAGACTCTTTTGGGGTTTTTTATGGATCTAATATTCGATTTTATCGAAACATATTATTTCTTAATGTCTTTGTATTTCTTGATCTCACCGCTTTTCAGGCGAGCTAAGTAAGACGTTAATTCTTTTCTTACAATAGGCATCAAGCAGTATAAGCCGATGATGTTGGCAACGGCCATGGCGAAGATCGCGGCGTCAGAGAAATCAATGACAGGACCTAAGCTAGACGCTGCGCCGATAACAACAAACAAGCAGAAGATGATTTTAAAGGTCAACTCCATTTTTTTGCTTTCACCGAACAAGTAAGTCCATGCTTTTAGACCGTAGTAAGACCAGCTCAACATGGTTGAGAAGGCGAACAAGATAACCGCAATAGCAAGGACAAACGGGAACCAACTGATTGTTGAGCCAAATGCGGCAGACGTTAGCGCCACACCAGATGAACCGTCAGCGGTCAAAATAGAGCCACTTTCATTCAGGATATAAAGACCTGTTTGTGGGTCAGATACTAATTGGCCTGTGATGATGATCACAAGGGCTGTCATGGTACAGATCACAACGGTATCGATAAATGGTTCAAGCAAAGAAACAAAACCTTCGGTAATAGGTTCGTTTGTTTGTACTGCTGAGTGAGCAATCGCGGCAGAACCAACCCCGGCTTCGTTCGAGAAGGCGGCACGTTTGAAACCTTGGATCAAGGCACCTACTAGACCACCTGCAACACCAAGACCTGTGAATGCGCCGGTAAAGATTTGGCCAAATGCCCAACCAATTTTGTCTGCGTTGAAGATCAAAATAATCAGTGCAGCGCCCACATAAAGGATACCCATGAAAGGGACCACTTTATCAGTAACACGCGCAATCGATTTGATGCCGCCGACAATAACGACGAATACGAGCGTGGCAAAAACAACCCCAGTAATCCAACCTGGGTAGTCACCGATAACTTGTGTTAATTGAGCGTGTGCTTGGTTGGCTTGGAACATGTTGCCGCCACCAAGAGAGCCCAAAATACAGAACACAGCGAACAAGCCCGCTAGCAATTTACCACCAGGAATGCCTTTTTCAGCGAAACCTTTAGAAATGTAATACATCGGACCACCAGACACGCTGCCGTCTTTGTATTCATTTCGGTATTTCACACCCAGGGTACACTCGGTAAATTTCGATGCCATGCCTAGTAAGCCGGCAAGGATCATCCAAAAAGTAGCACCAGGGCCACCAATGGAAACCGCTACCGCAACACCCGCAATGTTACCCAGTCCAACCGTACCGGAAAGTGCGGTAGCAAGCGCTTGGAAGTGACTTACTTCACCTGCGTCATTTGGGTTTGAGTAGTCGCCTTTGACCAAGGCAATAGAGTGCCCGATGCTGCGAAACTGAACAAAACCAAAATACAGAGTGAATACACTGGCGCCTGTTACTAACCAAAGCACAATCCAAGGAAAGCTCGTCCCTGGGATGGGTGCAAAGATAAGGGCAACGAACCAACCTGTTGCGGCACCAAAAACTTCGTTTACCGCGGCATCAATGCCTTCTGCTGCTTGAACCGTGGAGCTTAGGCTCATCATTAGCAGTGAAAGCAAGGCCGTTATTAATATCGTAAAATTTTTCATAGCAGCTCCTCAGCTTACAACGGTAACAGGGACATTCGCACTCATAACAAGGTGCGCTGTCACACTACCAAAGACACGTGTGCTTAAGCCGTGTTCAGTGGAGCGCGCCACGACAATCTGTTCTGCGTTTGTTTCAACAGCAATACTGTTAAGTAAATGGGCAACCTTGCCATGCAGTACACGGCCATTCCCTTTAATGCCTGCTTCTTCGAGTGCTTTAAGAGCTGGGCTGATAACGCGGGCGTTAGCGTTGTTTAATTCTTCTTGGCGGTTTTTCTTACGTAGGGCATTTTCTTCGTGGGTTTGAAAAGTGTAAGGAGACCATTCGACAATGCAAACAAGCTCTAAAACGCATTCGTCTCCGATTAGGGTTGCTAGTCGCTTGGCGTAGGAAAGTGCGCGATTGCCTGCCTCACTTCCGTCTACTCCGACAATAATAGTTGCTGACATAATTAATCCTCTTCCTTTGGGTGTGAAGGGTAAGTCGCCGTATTTTGATTTTTATTGGGCGTATTTTTAAAAAACCTTTCTAAGAAAGGCTAACCAGTTAAACAATAGCGCCATTTCAGCATCAAAATAGAATTTAATTTCTTTATGAAGCCTGTTGATACTATACAAAAAAATCATGATCATTTGCATACTTTGTAACAAATGTGCACAAAATAAATATAACAAATCCACAACGGCTTATTGATAGGGAAACTTAATAGAAGAAAAGGATCGAAAGGCGTGCTTTAGTGGCTTCAAGGGACAGCAATAAGGTGTGCGTTTTTTGACCATTTTCAGCGTCTTAACATCGTCAAAAAAAGAGTCTCTCAACTTTGTTCTTACTGTTTAGGTGAGTGAAGTTACGGGTGTTAGATAAAAAACACAGCATGGCTAGAAGGTCTAAATGAATTTGGGAGTATGAGGACATAAAAGTGTCGTTTTCAGGTAAATGGCTTGATGGCGTGACACACACAATATCGACATAGAGAGTGCGTTGTTTTGTTGGTTGATGTATCGCGATGCATTTTGCTGCTACCTCTGTTTGAAACGCATAATAAAAATGCTTGTAACCAAGAATATTTAGTTGTTCTCTGAACGGGTCTTTGTTCTTGTAATGACAAATAAAAAAGAGCCAGACAGTGAGGCCTTTATTCATTGTCTTGGTGTTTTAAGAAAAGAGGAAAGCGTAATCATGGCAATCAGTTTGTTTGATCTTTTTAAAGTAGGTATTGGCCCATCCAGTTCACATACTGTGGGGCCAATGGTGGCGGCGAACCAGTTTGCTCACCAACTTGAGACATTGCATTTAATGTCAAAAGTCGCGCGCCTAAAGATCGATTTGTATGGTTCTTTGGGGGCAACGGGTAAAGGGCACGGTACCGGTAAAGCTGTGCTTATCGGCTTAGAGGGTGAATTCCCCGATTTAGTTGACCCAAACATGATTAATGATCGCGTGGCAGAAATAGAATCGACTTCGCTGATTCGTTTGCTGGCTAAGCAGGCTGTCGCGATTGATGTGCAAGCAGATTTGATTTATCACCGAATCGATCGCCTTGATTTTCATGCGAATGGCATGGTGTTAGAAGCCTTTGATGCAGACGGGTCGTCCTTGCATAAAGCGACTTTTTATTCCGTCGGTGGTGGCTTTATTGTGCAAGAGAACGATCAAGGCGACGTAGAGTTGGTTGAAGACAGTACCGTACTGCCTTTTGAGTTTCATAGTGCGGAAAGCTTAATTGCTCTTTGTCGAGAACAGGAGTTGAGCATTGCTCAGATCATGCTGGAGAATGAAAAAGTGTGGCGCAGTGAAGAGGCCATACGAGAAGGCATTCTAAGTATTTGGAAAACCATGAAAGAGTGCGTGAAAAATGGCATGACACATGAAGGTATCTTGCCAGGCGGATTAAAAGTCAAACGCCGCGCGGCCAGCTTATATAGAGATTTGTCCAGCAAAACACGCATGGACATGATTACGCCTTCGCTGGGGGCACTGGATTGGGTGAATTTGTACGCCTTGGCGGTCAATGAAGAAAACGCGGCCGGAGGGCGAGTCGTCACAGCGCCAACCAATGGCGCGGCGGGCATCATCCCTGCGGTCTTGCATTACTACTGGGAGTTTTGTCCGCGCTCCAGCAAAGACGGCATTATTGAGTTCTTTTTAACGGCCGCAGCAATAGGCATGTTGTTTAAAGAAAACGCGTCTATATCTGGTGCTGAAGTCGGTTGCCAAGGGGAAGTCGGTTCGGCTTGTGCGATGGCCGCAGCAGGGTTAGCGGCTGCGACTGGCGGCACCCCAGAGCAAGTAGAAAATGCCGCGGAGATTGGCATGGAACACAATTTGGGGCTGACCTGTGATCCGATAGGAGGGCTGGTTCAAGTACCTTGTATTGAGCGCAATGCGATGGGGGCAATGAAAGCCATTAACTCCGCCGCGATGGCGATTCGAGGCGATGGAACGCACTATGTTTCATTAGATAAAGTGATCCGCACCATGCGTGATACCGGACGTGATATGAATGATAAGTACAAGGAAACCTCTCGTGGGGGACTCGCTGTTAATGTCATTGAGTGCTGACCTTGTGGGTTAGCGACAATCAATTTTAGAACTGTGTCATCGAGATTATAGGATGGTGTTATGAGTCGTTATTCAGTGTTTAGTCTGTTTAAACATGCGTTAAGTCATCATGAAAATTGGCAGAAAGTATGGCGCAATCCGACTCCGAAGGATGTCTATGATGTGGTGATCATTGGTGGTGGAGGGCACGGTTTAGCAACGGCTTATTATCTTGCTAAAGAGCATGGTATTACCAATGTTGCCGTGGTTGAAAAAGGCTATTTAGGCGGAGGGAATACCGCCCGTAATACAACGATCCTTCGTTCTAATTATCTTTGGGACGAAGCGGCTCATTTATTCGAACACTCGATGAAATTGTGGGAAGGCTTGAGCCAAGATTTAAACTATAACGTGATGTATTCACCACGAGGTGTGTTAAATCTTGGTCACAACTTACAGGATATGAGAGACATTGAACGTCGCGTCAATGCTAACCGACTCAATGGTATTGATGGCGAGGTATTAAACGCCAAACAGGTGAAAGACATTTGCCCGCTATTGGATTGTTCAGATCGCGCTCGTTACCCAGTTTTGGGTGCTTCTTGGCAAGCTCGTGGCGGTGTGGCACGTCATGATGCTGTTGCATGGGGATTTGCTCGCGCGGCAGATTCACTGGGTGTTGATTTGTTGCAGCAAACGGAAGTTATCGGCATTCGTCGTCATGAAGGCGCTGTATGTGGCGTAGAAACCAATCGTGGTTTTATCGCCGCTAAAAAAGTGGCGTGTGTGACCGCGGGCAGCTCTTCTTTGCTAGCCAAAATGGTGGGCATGGAGCTGCCTATCGAAAGTCATCCGTTGCAGGCTTGTGTTTCTGAACCAATCAAGCCGATTCTAGACACGGTTGTGATGTCCAATGCAGTACACGGCTACATGAGTCAATCGGACAAAGGCGACTTGGTGATTGGTGCGGGTATTGATGGTTATACCGGCTATGGGCAGCGTGGCTCTTTTCCCGTTATTGAGCACACTTTAGCGGCGATTTGTGAAATGTTTCCAGACGTTAGACGAGTGCGCATGAACCGTGCTTGGGGCGGTATTGTCGATACCACGCCTGACGCTTCCCCGATTATTTCCAAGACTCACATTCCGGGTTTGTACTTTAACTGTGGTTGGGGAACCGGTGGCTTTAAGGCCACACCTGGGTCTGGCAATGTGTTTGCGCACACCATCGCCAAGGATGAACCTCATCCACTGGCGAAACCTTTTAGCATTGATCGCTTCCATTCGGGGCACCTTATTGACGAACACGGCGCCGCTGGCGTAGCTCACTAGGAGATCTGTTTTATGTTGCATCTTTTTTGTCCCTATTGTCAGGAACATCGTGAAGAAGACGAGTTCCATTATCGTGGCCAAGCGCACATTGTTCGTCCCAAAGATCCTGACGCTTTATCGGATAAGGAGTGGGGGGATTACTTATTTTTCCGTAAGAATCCCAAAGGTATCCATCATGAAATGTGGTACCACGTAAGCGGTTGTCGACGTTTTTTTAACGTGACGCGCAATACCGTTACTTATGATATTTACGAAACCTACAAGATAGGTGAGATGCCAGCGGTTACCGATAAGGAAGAGACGGAATGAGCCAGAAGAATCGCTTAGCCCAAGGGGGCCGGATTGACCGTAATAAAGCATTAAACTTTAGCTTTGCAGGTCAGCACTATAAAGGTTATGAAGGCGATACCTTAGCGTCGGCTTTATTAGCAAATGGCGTGGACGTAGTCGGTCGTAGCTTTAAATATTCCCGTGCTCGCGGCATTACTGGTCACGGAAGTGAAGAACCCAATGGTGTGGTTCAACTGGGGACTGGCGACACAACGGTGCCCAATGTTCGAGCCACACAACAGGAGTTGTACTCAGGTCTAGTGTCTAACCCTGTCGCGGGTTGGCCGAATGTTAATTTCGATTTGATGTCCTATTTGGGCAAAGCTGGTGCTCTGATGCCACCAGGGTTTTATTATAAAACCTTTATGTATCCACAAAAGTTGTGGATGACGTATGAGCATTTTATTCGTAAGGCCGCAGGTCTGGGTAAAGCGCCAACTGCGCCAGACCCAGATACTTATGACAAGTTTAATCAGCATTGCGATGTGATGGTTGTAGGCGGTGGTCCAGCAGGTTTGAGTGCGGCCTATGCCGCGGCCAAAACGGGTGCGCGCGTTATTATTGCGGACGAGCAAAGTGAAATGGGTGGGCATCTTCTAACGTTTGATCAGCCTATTAATGGCGGGTCGGCGTCCTTGTGGTTGGCTGAAATTGTGGCTGAACTGGAAGCAATGGAGAATGTGAAAGTACTGCCTAAAACTACGGTCATGGGCTACTTTGATCATAATTTCTTAGTGGCGATTGAGCGCCGAACGGATCACCTTGGCGAGCGGGCAGTGTCTGGAACACGTCAACGATCGCATCGAATACGTGCTAAGCAGGTAATTTTGGCGGCGGGCGCGCAAGAGCGACCATTGGTGTTTGCTAACAATGATGTGCCTGGGGTGATGTTAGCGTCTTCGGTAGCGACCTATATTAAACGCTACGCGGTCGTGCCTGGTCATAATTTAATCGTCTCTACGGCCAATGACAGCGGCTATTTAGCGGCGATCGAGTGGTCAAAAGCGGGCCGTCATGTGGTGGGAATCGCCGATTCTCGTACGCATTCGGATGGCGCATTAGTCGCCGAAGCTAAGGCGTTAGGGATCAACGTTTGGTTTGGTCATGCGGTCACCGAAGTGAAAGGCGGACGTCGAGTCTATTCCGCTTCTGTGGCGCCAATCAATGAACAAGGCGACAAGGTAACGGGCGATGTTAAACAGTACGACTGTGATACGGTCGCCACATCGGGCGGCTGGAGTCCTGTGGTGCATTTGAGCTGCCATACTGGCTCACGCCCGACTTGGAGTGAGGAGGTTATCGGCTTTGTTCCCGGTAAAGCCTTGCAAGCACAGCATTGTGTCGGTTCTATTCTGGGTGATCATCAGCTAGTTGATTGCATTGATCATGGTTTTGATGTCGGTGCTAAAGCAGCGTCAGCGGCAGGTTTTGGCCAAGGCGAGGTGTTAGCGAATAAGCCTTCTGTTGAGCGGATTGCGGAAGGTAAAGCGCAAGCTCTGTTTTTGGTGCCACATAAAAAACCAGTCAGTCGAGCGCCTAAGCAGTTTGTTGATTTGCAAAATGATGTGACGGCGGCAGGCATTGAATTGGCAACCCGCGAAGGGTTTGAATCGATCGAGCACGTTAAACGCTATACCGCGATGGGGTTTGGTACCGATCAAGGTAAGCTGGGTAACGTTAATGGTATGGCGATCGCGGCTCGCTCGCTAAGCAAAAGTATTGAGGAAACTGGCACGACCATTTTCAGACCCTCTTATACGCCTTCTACTTTTGGGGCGTTAGCAGGGCGTGACGCCGAGTCATTATTCGATCCAGAGCGTTATACCGCAATGCACCAATGGCATGTTGAAAATGGCGCCTTGTTTGAGGATGTCGGTCAATGGAAGCGTCCATGGTATTACCCAAAACCGGGTGAGACTATGCAGGAATCCTTGAATCGTGAATGCTTGGCCACGCGCAATAGTGTGGGTATTTTGGATGCGTCCACCTTAGGAAAAATTGATATACAAGGCAAAGACGCGCGTGAGTTCTTAAACCGTGTCTACACCAATGCTTGGTCTAAGCTGGCGGTTGGCAAGTGTCGTTATGGTCTGATGCTGAAAGAAGATGGCATGATCATGGATGATGGCGTGACTTCTTGCTTGGCGGACGATCATTTTATTTTGACGACCACAACGGGTGGTGCGGCCAATGTACTGGAGTGGTTGGAGCTGTGGCACCAAACAGAATGGCCGGAATTAGATGTCTTTATGACATCGGTGACCGACCATTGGTCGACCATGACTATTTCGGGACCCAATGCCCGTAAAGTGTTAGCCAAAGTGTGTGATGACATTGACCTTGATAAAGACGCTTTCAAGTTCATGGATTGGCGAGAAGGCACGATAGCAGGGGTGAAAGGGCGGGTTTTCCGGATCAGTTTCACTGGCGAATTATCTTACGAAATCAATGTGCCAGCAAACGATGGACTTTTTGTTTGGGAAGCGGTGATGGCCGCTGGCAAAGAGTTTGATATTACGCCTTATGGCACTGAGACCATGCACGTGCTGCGCGCTGAAAAAGGTTTCATTATTGTGGGTCAAGACACCGATGGTTCAGTCACACCTTATGATATGGATATGGGCTGGTGTGTTGGAAAAAACAAAGAGTTCAGCTTTATTGGCAAGCGCTCTTTCGATCGCCCAGATACGAAAAAGGCCGCAAGAAAACAGTATGTGGGGTTGAAAACGAAGAACCCTGATGAAGTGCTGCCAGAAGGTGCACAAGCTGTGTGGGACCCAGAGCAAGCGATTCCAATGACCATGGTGGGGCATGTCACATCGAGCTATTACAGTGCTGTGGTTGGTCGTTCGATTGCGTTAGCGGTTATTAAAGAAGGTCAGAGTCATAAAGGCGATACCGTATATTTTCCTTTGGCTGATGGTCGAGTTATTGAAGCTGAAATTTGTGATTATGTCTTTTACGACCCAAAAGGAGAGCGCCAAAATGTCTAATTCAGCGACGTTTGATTTTTCAGCACGGGCTAAAAATACTCAAGGTATCACTCGACGTGAGACACCTTTGCACCATGTTACGCATAAAAATGTCGACGATGCTGGCGTGCGCTTTTGCGAAGCGTCTTTTTATGCGCACCTGACCTTACGAGGCAACCCAGAAAACGCTGATTTTGTCGCCGGCGTTGAAAAAGTGCTGGGCACTGCCTTGCCTTTGACGCCACTAACAAGCAGTGCTTGTGAACGTTGCCATGTTTTTTGGATTGGTCCGGACGAATGGTTGATTCTCGCAGCGAACTTGTCTCCTGGCGAGATTGAAACCTCGTTACGCGCCGAGCTTACTGGGCATTTTTCCGTGGTGGATGTGTCAGGTGGTCAAACACTGATGACCTTATCTGGTCGTGCCGTTCAGCAAGTCTTACAAAAGAGCTGCGGATACGACATAGAAGCGGAATTTCCTGTAGGGAAAGTCATTACTACGCATTTTGCTAAGGCAACGGTCGTTCTGCATCATCAGGTAGAAGGCAGTTACTTTATGGTTGTTCGTCGTAGCTTTGCGGATTACGTTTGGCGTTGGCTGGTGGATGCATCGGATGAATATGGTTTGTCTGTGAGCGAATAATCTGCTGTGTATACAGGTTTCGTTAGTGCGCGCTCTAGATGGCAAGCAATCATTGTTGTTTCGAGAAGTGATAATTTTTTTAAAGTGCCCATAGGGGCACTTTTTTTACGGATACTTTCTGACACAAAATTGTAATATTTATAGGGTTTTTATATTGGGTACCTCGGTGTAGAATGGCGCCCGAAAGGCATTTTATGAACAAAATGTGACAGGATGACCCCAGAGCCGAATTCTAATATTGCTAAGGTAGGCATTTCTCTTTCCACTATATTTGGGTTCAGTGGAAAGCGGTTTGGCATAGATTAATCAGTAAAGATGAGCCTATATGGATCTTACAAATAACCCGAAACAAGAAACTACCCTATGGGGTGGAAACGAATTTATCCGCATACTGCTAGCATTAGCTTTTGTATTCGTCTCTGGCTTTTATGCTTCATGGCAAGGTATTGGGGTTTCTAACCTTTCAATTCTCGCTATCGCTGCGGCGATTGGGGCTTACATGGCATTGAATATCGGTGCTAATGATGTCGCGAATAACGTCGGTCCAGCGGTAGGTTCGAAAGCGCTGTCGATGACTGGTGCGATTCTAATTGCCGCAGTATTTGAAGCCGCAGGCGCTCTCATCGCTGGTGGCAGCGTTGTTGGTACGATCAAAAAAGGCATTATCAATCCGAATGCCATTGCGGATGCAGAAACCTTCATTTGGATTATGATGGCCGCTTTGTTAGCGGGTGCTATTTGGCTTAACTTGGCCACTTATTTAGGCGCGCCAGTTTCTACAACCCACTCGATTGTTGGTGGTGTATTAGGAGCAGGTATTGCAGCAGGTGGTTGGGATATCGCCAACTGGAGTCAATTGTTGGCGATTGTCGCAAGTTGGGTCATTTCTCCTGTGCTGGGAGGGGTAATAGCCGCGTTATTCTTAATTTATATTAAGCGTTCCATTACCTATAAGAACGACATGATCGCAGCGGCGAAAAAAACCGTGCCTTTATTAGTCGGCTTGATGGTTTGGGCGTTTTCTACTTACCTGATAATGAAGGGCTTAAAGCACCTTTGGAAGCTAGACATAATGACGGCGGGTTTGATCGGGTTTGCGATCGCATTAACGGCGTACTTTATTGTGCGTCCTATGGTCGATAAAGCCGCTGCCTCGTTGCAAAACAATAAAGACGCTGTGAACAGCTTATTTACTATTCCATTGATTGCTTCCGCGGCCTTATTAAGTTTTGCCCATGGTGCGAATGACGTCGCCAACTCTATTGGGCCTTTAGCTGCGATAAACGACGCTTTGATGACGGGCTCTGTCTCAAGTAAAGCACCGATTCCTCTTTGGATTATGGCCGTAGGTGGTATCGGTATTGCCATTGGTCTTGCGTTGTTTGGTCCTAAGTTGATCAAAGCCGTTGGTAGTGAAATTACTGAGCTGGATAAAACTCGTGCTTTTTGTGTTGCTATGGCCGCTGCCATTACCGTTATTATTGCATCGCAGCTAGGGCTACCAGTGAGTTCTACGCATATCGCTGTTGGTGGTATTTTTGGTGTAGGCTTTTTACGTGAATACTTGAAGCAGTCTTACGATAAGAAAATTGCAGCCATTATTAAGCATTCTCAAAATGCGGGATTGGGTGTTGACGAGACTCAGGCATTTGTAAAACGCTTTACCGAAGCCGATGTTGACCAGAAGCGCCTTATTCTTAAAGAGCTAAAAGCAGCAAGAGCCGATTCGCCAATTTCTAAAGAAGAGCGTAAAGGCCTTAAAAAAGCCACTAAGAAAGAATTGGTTAAGCGTTCTGCGCTGATTCGAATTGCTGCAGCTTGGGTCATTACCGTACCTGCTTCAGCATTGCTTTCTGCTATGTTGTTTTATATGTTGCTGGGTTTCTCCGTGTCTCGTTAGTAAATAGCGTGCAGTTTAGAGAAGGCGCTAGCGACTTTGTCTTCATAAACGATTTAACCCTACCAATAAAAAGGCCAGTTTAACTGGCCTTTTTTGTGTCTCTCACTCTGGCTCTATGATATAAAAAAGTATGGGTGATAGGGATTAATCGGCAGGCCAGACAAAATGTATCAAGTCAGCATTGTATTCGCGATTGTTTTTATTGTTGGAATTGTGTTTCTAATAACGGCCTTTGCATTGGTTTCCTGGCAAAAGAAACAGAATCTTAGTAAGAATAAAGTGGTGGATAAGCTTATCGCTAGAAGCTATCGCCTTATTTCAACTCTTGAATCGGTGCCCGATCGGTATTTTCCGATTGAAACAAAAATACTACTAATTGATTATTTGCACTCTATTGTTCCTCGTATTGTTAATAAGCGTGTTGAAGCGCCCGAGTTAATGTCTGCCTTGCCAGAGCTCGCAGAATTAAGAAGGCAGTTGAAAGAAGATATTCAAAATAGCAAAAGAGAGAAGGTGGCGAGTGCAACGCATTGTACAAAAATACAAAATTCGCTGCGTTTTTTACCGACGCTATTAAGAGAATTTTCAATTCAGCATGTTATAGATCACAGAAGTGCCAAACGGCAAATTGAATTGGTTCGTTATTCTCATTGTTTGGTGCATTATGATTGGTTGTTGCATCAGGCCAAGGTGGATTTGGCGGCTGATAGAAAAGCCAAGGCTCTAGAAAATTACCGTACGGCGCTGGCTGAAATTGAGAAAGTGGCGGTTATTGAAAATGTATCTGAAGAGGTTTGTGTGGTGAAATCGCACATTTCTACTGTTGAGGATATGTTATTTAAACATAGTACGGCATCTAGCCAACTTGATACTGAGATGGATCAGAAGCATGCATAGATGACTAACCCGCTAAAAGTGCTTTTGTCGCGAGTCAAAATATTTATCTTTAAATAAAAAGAGTAAACGGTAGAGTATGACTGTCATCATCATTTCTGTTCTTTTAGTGGTTATTGGAGGCTTTATTGTATTTGCTATCTACCTCCAATTTAAAGAGCAAGCTCGGTTAGAAAAAGTCAGAAAAATAGCGGCTTTGAATAATCAGCTTCGACAGGTACGACGCTACCTTGATGACATTCCCCCTCAATACCAGCCTAAAGACATGCGCTTGTGGTTGTTTTCACGGCTAATCGTTATCTATGATGCTTTGATTGCTTTGCAACCTGATGCGACCTTAATACGGCGTCGCAAACTGACAGCAGAAGAAGCTTCAGAATTCCAAACGAGCAAACAAAAGCGCAAAGTAAAACCTATTAATGATGAGTTGATGATTATGGACTTAAAACGTCTGTTTGATTCTTTTCACCTGTTTTTGAAACAATCAGAAAAAGACAAAACCTTGAACAGTGACGTGGTCACTCGTTATTCAAACTTGCTTCGTTTTTACAAATATAAGGTGAAGGCGGATCTACATGCTTACGCTGCTCGTCAGTCCTTTTTATCTGGTAATTATGAAAAAGCGATCGCTTCTTATAAAGAGGCATTAATACAGTTAGCGCCTATTAAAGGAACGGTGGAAGCCAAAACCGCCATTAAACAATATAACAGTCTGATTGATGAAGTAGAAAGTGCCCAGCAAGCTTCTTCAGGGGGGGACATTAAAGATGCTTTAAAAGGAACGGCTCCAGAGCCTGCAGAAGGTGCACTGAACCAAGAGTGGGATAAGTTTATTGATGAGACGGAGTTTAAGAAAAAGAAACATTTCTAGACGAGGCTTTTCCTGTTATTTTCATCTTCCTAGGCTTTGCTTATACGCGTGAAGCAGGGGCATCTGTTGTTATTAATTAGTGAGGATATTGTGTGAACTTAGCTCTTTTATCGGCGTTTATTCCAACCTTCTTTTTTGTTTCCATTACTCCTGGTATGTGCATGACACTTGCTATGACATTGGGAATGACAATTGGTGTGAAACGCGCATTATGGATGATGTTAGGAGAGCTAACGGGGGTTGCGACAGTGGCGACACTCTCGGCGATTGGTGTCGCAGCGTTATTACTCAATTATCCAACCGCTTTTTCCGTCCTGAAAGCCATGGGCGGTCTCTATCTTGCTTATATTGGTATTCAAATGTGGTTGTCTAAAGGCAAAATGGCGATCAAGGCGCAAGAAGAGGGTGGTGTCGCTGCCACCTCATTTGAGCTGATTTCTCAAGGCTTTGTTACTGCGATAGCCAACCCGAAAGGGTGGGCGTTTTTTGTGGCATTATTGCCACCATTTCTAGATTCATCACAACCACTAGCAAGCCAATTAGTGGTGTTAATCGCGATCATACTTTGCCTTGAATTTACCTGCCTCGTTATTTATGCCATGGGAGGTCGAACATTGAGATCTGTGTTAATGAAAAGCGGAAACGTGCGAATCATGAACCGTGTAGCGGGCACCTTAATGATTTTTGTCGGTGGTTGGTTGGCCATTGGTTAATACTTGATGACGGTGGATTGGCTTGCTTTTTTAGCGCTAAAAAGCGGTTAACAAACTGAGATTAAGAAGACGCTTTCGAGCGTCTTCTTGCGTTTGAGCCTGCCGCTTTCTTGGTGCTTGCTTGTCGCGTACTTTTGCGTTTGGTGAAGGCTTTTTTGGTCGGAGCAGGCAAGTTTTTGAGTGCTGTTGTTGGCATTTCTCGTGATTTATCGAGTAACTCCGCTAAATTCTTTTCCAGACTCTCCATAAAGGTTTGATAGCTGGCTTCCCCTAAGCTGATGGCGTTTAGAGCAGATTCCCATTTCGCGGTCATGTCAGGCGTCACTAATTGTTCTGGTAAGCAGTCAATAAAGGCGCGGCCAGTTTTGCTGGCATGAATTTGTTTCCCTTGTCGGGTCAGAAAACCACGTTTGAAAAGCAGCTCAATAATACTGGCTCGAGTGGCCTCTGTACCTAATCCATCGGTTTCTTTCAAAATAGCACGAATGTCCTTATCGGTCACAAAGCGGCTGATCCCTGTCATTGCCGCAAGCAGTGTCGCATCGGTGAACGCGGCAGGCGGTGTGGTGACTTTTTCATCAACGGAGCCTTCATAGCACCAAGTTTCTTCCCCTTTAGTCAATTTTGGGAGTTCGCTCTGCTCTTCGTCGCTCTGGCTTTTGGCTTTGCTCTTACTGGGTAAAAGCGCTTTCCAGCCTAGGGCAATGGGCGTATTTCCTTTGGCTTCAAATTGCCCGCCTTCAATGATTAATTTTATTTGCGATGATAGATAGTCGTAATCAGGGTAGAACTGCATTAAGTATTGGCGTGCAATGAGTGAAAAAACCAGCGCTTCTGTTTTGGATAAAGACGCCATTTTGTAAGACTGAGTAGTCGGAATAATAGCGTGGTGTGCGCTGACCTGCTTGTCATTCCAGGCTTTGCTTTTCCTAGCAGAATCCGCGGCACGAGCGCCTTCAGCAAGCTCGCCTTCGCCATTGCTAAGCGCCTTTATAATGGCTGGAGCGTCTTTGTGCTGTTGATTAGGCAGGTAGCGACAATCGGACCTTGGGTAGGTGATTATTTGATGGCGCTCGTAGAGTGTCTGGCAGATATCCAGCACTTGTTGGGCGGATAGAGAAAATGCTTTCGCCGCGTCAATTTGCAACGCAGATAAACTATAAGGCAAAGGTGGGGCTTGCTTTTTTTGCTGGTAATTTGCCGCGCTCACGATCGCGGGTTTATTCGTAATGCGAGTCGCAACATTTTGAGCAAGAGGTCGGCTTAATACTCGATTTTCTTCGTCCATATAGGGTTGGCATGATTCGCTTGGTAACCATTTTGCACGGAATCGGTTGCCTTTTTTATCTTCTATGTTGGCCCAGACTTGGTAAAAATCTTTTGCTACAAAAGTTTCTCGTTCTTTGTCTCTGGCGGCCACTAGCCCTAAAATAGGGGTTTGCACTCGGCCGATAGACAGCACGCCTTGATAGCCAGCCTGACGTCCTCTAATGGTGTAGGCACGCGTGAGATTGAGGCCAAATAACCAATCGGCACGGGCACGTCCTAGGGCGGATCTTGAAAGGGCTGAAAACTCCGTATTGGGGCGTAAGTTGCCAAGGGCTTTTTTGACCGCCGAAGGCGTCAAATCGTTGACGAGTAAACGCTGGGTGTTTTTAAGCTTTTGCGCTGGCACCTTGGTGTAGTGTAAGACCTCATCCACAAGCAGCTGTCCTTCGCGATCCGGATCGCCAGCATGAACCAATACAGAGGCTTTTTTAATTAATTTTTTTAACACAGAAAGCTGTTTTTTAGTGGCGGCCTTTTCTTGCCATTTCCATTCTGTGGGGATAATAGGTAAGTGCTCTAAGTTCCAAGACTTAAACGCAGGATTGTATTGATGCGGCTCTGCTTGCTCAAGCAAGTGACCAATACACCAACTGACACAATCGCCATTGGGAAGCCAAATACAGCCATCTTCTTTCTTTTGTGGAGTAGGAAGGGCGGCAGCAATGGCGCGAGCTAAGCTGGGTTTTTCGGCAATATAAAGAATCATGAGTACACTTACTGTTTATATATACAGTAAGTGTATCCAAGATAGTGCGATCTGACTAGGGTTAGGGTTATTTTATTGGTACCACTAGGACTGGGATGTTGCTGTGATGGATAACGTTATTGGCCGTAGAGCCAATCAGTAATTGTCCAATACGGCTGTGTGTTCGGCTATTCATGACAATAAGGTCAACGTTTCTTTCTTCTGCAGTTCGTTTGATTGCGTCTGATGGAACCGCGTGGACTATGAGTCTTTCTGGTGGCGTTTTGAGGGCTGCAAGCTCTTCTTTGTGGTCATCCATAAAGCGGTCAAGTTGTTGATCCATTCGTTCTTTTACGCTTCTTATCGCCTCTTCTTGCATTTTCTTAGAGGTTTCAGCGGAGACATAGTTGTAAACCATATTACTGGCTTGAGCATTGAGCGGTTCTAAAGAATGCATGATGATGACATTTGCTTTGTGTGCCAGAGAAAGATTCATGACCAACTCTAGAGCTGATTGTGTGTTGCCTTCTAGGTCGCAAGCATAAAGGATGGTATTAATGGGGGCCAACATAGTAATTCTCCTTTTTTTAATATCTATAAAGTATAGGCTTGTTAGCTTTTATAATGCTGACCTGAATCAATGCTTAGTGACGCGGTGGAAGAGAGAGCGATTTTTAAGTTGGCGTTGTCTCTGTGACTATCGATTAAGAAGCTGCCCATCAATGCGGCAAAAACCAGCCCGACAAATAGCATTCCCCAATAATCTCGAGGTCTTTTTGCGTCTTTGTGTTTGATGATTTGCGGTATAAATATCTTGGCTTTCATGGCGCCGCTTCCTTTAGTCCATTGCGATATGCCAATAATAAATGATAATCACTATCATTTGCAAATTCTATTTTAACTTCTTACGGTTTGCGTGTTTCGGGGTAATGTTCTGCTGGTAGGGCTATGTTATGATACGGCCTCAAATTTTTAACAGATAAGAGAGCTAACTATGTCTGAACTGTCGTTCGACTCAAACGAATCTAAAATCGCATACGGCATTGGTCGTCAAATTGGTGACCAACTACGTGGTAGTGATCTTGGTGAATTGTCTCTAACTCATCTTTTTGCTGCGATTGAAGATGCGTTGAACGGTGCTGAAATGCGTGTTCCTGGTGCTGAACTTGAAGCGGCATTTGCAGAGCTTCAACAAAAAATGGAAGAGAAGAGCCGTGTTGCTTCTGAAGGAAACATCCAAGCGGGTGAAGCTTTCCTTGCAGAAAACAAAGCAAAAGCTGGCATTCAAGTAACAGAAAGCGGTCTTCAGTACGAAGTGCTTGAAGAAGGTACTGGCGCTACTCCAGCACTAGAGTCTACTGTTCGTGTACATTACGAAGGTCGTCTGCTTGACGGTCAAGTATTTGATAGCTCTATTGCTCGTGGCGAGCCAATTGAATTCCCTCTAACGGGTGTGATTGCTGGTTGGACTGAAGGTCTTCAGTTGATGAAAGAAGGCGCGAAATACCGTCTGACTATCCCGGCTGAATTGGCTTACGGTGCACAAGGCGCTGGCGCTATGATTCAGCCGCATTCTGTTCTTCAGTTTGATGTTGAATTGATTGCTGTTGTTTAATTAGCCGTTTGGTGTAATTAAGCAAAAGAACATAAAAAAGCGAGTTGGCCTAAATAGGGCAACTCGCTTTTTTTATGGAATTTTTTTAACACGATATAGTCACGATTTAGCTTCCTATCGGCGTTAAATCTCTCTTTCCATGTGTACGTGCAGTTTCGTAGCGTCTAAAAAAACCTTACCATCGCTGGTAAAGTTGTGTTTTTCATAGAAAGCTTGTGCTTCTACTTGCGCGTCTAAAAATACTTTTTTGATGCCCATCTCTCGTGCGACTTGTATGGCTTTGCGCAGCAACATACTGGCATAACCTTGCTGACGATAAGCGGGCAACACCGCTAAGCGACCGATATGACCGTCTGCTAATAAGCGGCACACGCCTGTGGGAACCGCGGTCGTTCCGAAAGAGACAAAATGCACGGCATCTTGATCGTGTTCATCCCATTCATCTTCTGGCGGAATGCCTTGTTCAATAATAAAGACCTGCTTTCTGACAAAGACGAGTTGGGCTTTGCTACTGTTCCAGTCTGAGGTTAATACGTTCAAAGTGCCGTCCTTTTATTCTTCAGAAGCAGTGAGCTCGATTAAGCCTTGCTGGCGAATCAAAAAGCGTAATAAAGGGGGTAAGTCACTGTCTTGCTCTAGATCTAATCCAGAGAAATCAAACTCAGTTTGGTTGCAAATGGCTTGAATGAAAATAGCCAATTGTTGATGAACTGAGAGGCTATCACCATTACAAAAAACCGTAATAGATGGGTTTTCAAGTGGCTCTGAGTCAACCCCTTCTAAGGTTTGTTGCTCACCAGAATAAAGCGCCGAAGGATCATAATAGCTGATGCGCGCGTCGCCAGGTCGAATAAAGGTGTTGCCGGCCAATGCGTTTGCGTAAGCCTGCTCCAGTTCCTGTTGATTTAGAGGGGCTAAATACTCAGGGTATTTGCTTTCACTCATGGTTTCGCCCAACCATTGAGCCAGCTTGTCTGGTTGCTTGATCAGGCGGGTAAGTTCTGTCTGTAGATAGCGGATATCGTCCTGGGTGATTTGTGCGCTGTGAGTGCGTGAGCCTGACTCAGGCGCTGCAAAGCGGTCTTTCTCATTGACGTTGTCACAGATTTTATCGCGCAGTCCTGTTAGTGCATCTTGCATACTTGGCGCACGAAAACCGATCGAGTAGGTCATGCAATCGTTGTCTAATGAGCGACCGTTGTGCGCATAATTAGGTGGCAGATAAAGGATATCACCTGTTTCTAACTCCCAGTCCATAGAGTCGTCCACAGGGAAGTTGTCCAATATGTGTAGAGAGATGTCTTTTATTGCAGTGTCTTGATATTGATCTGGTGCCAAGACTTGCCAGCGGCGCTTGCCAGCGACTTGAACGAGAAACACATCGTATTGGTCATAATGAGGGCCTACGCTGCCACCTTGGGTGGCGTAGCTGATCATGACATCGTCGAGGCGCCAGCTGGGTAAAAACTGAAATTGCTCTTTAAGAGCTTGAACCTCAGGAACCCAATGATCAACGGCTTGAACCAATAGCGTCCATTCTTTTTCTGGTAAGTTGGCAAAAGTGCTTTCGTCAAACGGACCTTGCAGTAATTCCCATGGTGTTTTGCCATTTTCGATGACAATGCGTGACTCGACATCTTCTTCCATGGCCATGCCTGCTAATTCGTCGGCGTCCAGAGGAAGGGTAAAATCCACCAAACCTGAGCGAATTAAAAGAGGCTTTTTCTGCCAATATTCGGCCAGAAAAGTACGGGCTGTCATGCCGCCTAATAGGGTTAATGGCGTGTCTAAATCTGTCATAAATCACTCACTCTAATGAAAGAGAAAATCGTCGGGGGAGGTGACAAAAAAGAGCCGATAAATCGGCTCTTTTTTCACAAAGGAATTACTGGGTAAGTTCGTTGTTAAGCGTTAGCGAATGGCTTTTGCTTGAGCAACCGCGTTACCAATATAAGTCGCTGGCGTTAGCTTTTTAAGCTCCGCTTTGGCTTCTTCAGGCATTTCTAATGTATCAACGAAAGCTTCAATGGTCGCTTGGTCAATGGTACGACCGCGGGTTAGTTCTTTTAGCTTCTCGTATGGTGATTCGATGCCGTAACGACGCATAACGGTTTGGATTGGCTCAGCCAACACTTCCCAAGCGTTGTTTAAGTCTGCATCAAGACGCGGCGCATTGATTTCCAATTTGCTGATGCCTTTCAGTGTTGCTTGGTAAGCAATCAAGCTGTGCGCTAGACCAACACCTAGGTTACGCAGAACCGTAGAGTCTGTTAGGTCACGCTGCCAGCGAGAGATTGGCAATTTCGCGCTCAAGTGGCCCATGATGGCATTCGCAATGCCCAAGTTGCCTTCGGAGTTTTCGAAGTCGATTGGGTTAACTTTATGCGGCATAGTAGAAGAGCCGATTTCGCCCGCAATGGTTTTTTGCTTGAAAAAGCCCATTGAGATGTAGCCCCAAACGTCACGATCAAAGTCGATCAGAATGGTGTTGAAGCGACAAATCGCATCGTACAATTCAGCAATGTAGTCATGCGGTTCGATTTGCGTTGTGTAAGGGTTCCAAGACAAGCCTAAAGAAGTAACAAATGCTTCTGCATGGGCTTGCCAATCTACATCTGGGTAAGCAGAAAGGTGAGCGTTGTAGTTGCCTACTGCGCCGTTGATTTTGCCTAAAAATTCAACGCTTTCAATTTGCTTAAGCTGACGGCTAAGGCGTGCTGCTACGTTGGCCATTTCTTTACCAACAGTAGAAGGAGAGGCTGTTTGGCCGTGAGTACGAGACAACATAGGTTGCTCAGCGTGCTCAATCGCTAGATCTTGAATCGCCGTGATGACCTTGTTTAGCTCTGGAGCAATGCCTTCTTCCAGTGCTTCACGTAGCATCAGTGCGTGAGACAAGTTATTGATGTCTTCTGAGGTACAAGCAAAGTGAACAAATTCAGAAATGGCCGCTAGTTCAGCGTTGTCAGCCATTTTGTTTTTGATGAAGTATTCTACCGCTTTGACATCGTGGTTCGTGGTTTTCTCAATGTCTTTGATCGCTTGAGCGTCTGCTTCGCTGAAGTTGTCAGCCAATTGATCTAGCAAGGTGTTTGCTTCATCACTCAGTGCTGGTACTTCAATAATTTGTGGGTGTTTGGCAAGAGCCTGTAGCCAGCGTACTTCCACAATGACACGCATACGAAGCAAGCCGTATTCGCTTACTGAGCGACGTAATACGTTGGTTTTCGATCCGTAACGACCGTCTATTGGGGAAATCGCGTTTAAGCTAGTTAATTCCATTGAGATAACGCCTCGACCATGGTTTTCAGGGAGCCGCTATTATAGGCAAAAGGGGGGCGTACTTCTATGGCAGGGGGGAGATTCGTAAGCTTTTGTTGCTGCTGGTTAGGCGAACAGACAAAAAATCCCAAGCAGTAGCACTGCTTGGGATTTGTTAGAACAGGCTTTCTTTTGCTTGTCGCAACTGAAAGCGTTTGGTTCTTGTTCGTTAACTCAGCTTATAGCGTTGCTAAAGCATCGTTAAAGGTAGTGCTTGGGCGCATGATCTTAGCTACTTCGTTAAGATCCATGTGGTAGTAACCAGATAGACCAGAAGGTTTGCCTTGAACAGCAGCAAGCTCTGCAACAATCGCTGCTTCCTTGTCTGCTAATTGCTTAGCAAGAGGGGCGAATTTCGCCGCCAATGTTGCGTCGTCTGTTTGCGCCGCCAATTCTTGTGACCAGTACATCGCTAGGTAGAAGTGGCTACCACGGTTGTCCAATTCACCCGCCTTACGAGAAGGTGATTTGTTGGTGTCTAGAAGTTTGCCGGTTGCTTTGTCTAGGCAGGCAGCAAGAATTTTCGCTTTTTCATTATTGTGCTTGATGCCCAATTCTTCAAAAGAGACAGCCACTGCCAAGAATTCACCAAGAGAATCCCAACGTAGGTGGTTTTCTTCCATAAGCTGTTGAACGTGCTTAGGAGCAGAACCGCCAGCGCCTGTTTCATACATGCCGCCACCTTGTAGCATTGGCACGATAGACAGCATTTTCGCAGAAGTACCCAATTCCAAGATAGGGAACAAGTCAGTTAGGTAATCACGAAGGATGTTACCTGTTACTGAAATAGTGTCTTGGCCACGAATGATGCGCTCCATAGAGAAACGGATCGCTTCGTTGTAGTTCATGATGCGAATGTCTAAACCGTCAGTGTCATGTTCTTTTAGGTAGTTTTCGACTTTTTTGCGAAGTTCGTTATCGTGTGGACGAGCTTCTTCTAACCAGAACACAGCAGGTGTGTCAGATTGACGAGCACGAGTCACGCCCAGTTTCACCCAATCGCGGATTGGAGCGTCTTTGGTTTGGCAAGCGCGCCAGATATCGCCTTTTTCTACCGCGTGCTGCATTAGGACGTTACCCTGTGCATCAACAACGCGCATAGTGCCGGCTTCGGCGATTTCGAATGTTTTATCGTGAGAACCGTATTCTTCTGCTTTTTGAGCCATTAGGCCAACGTTTGGCACTGTGCCCATGGTAACTGGGTCGAATGCGCCATTGGTTTTACAGAAGTTGATGGTTTCTTGGTAAATACGTGCGTAAGTGCTGTCAGGAATAACCGCTTTAGCATCGTGTGCTTTGCCGTCACGGCCCCACATTTTACCAGAGTTACGGATCATCGCAGGCATAGAAGCATCAACAATCACGTCGCTTGGTACGTGCAAGTTAGTGATGCCTTTGTCTGAATCAACCATGGCCAGTTCAGGACGAGTTTTGTAAACGTCTTGAATCGCTTGTTTGATTTCTTCTTGTTTCGCTTCAGGTAAAGTTTGGATTTTATCGTAAACGCTACCCAGACCGTTGTTTGGGTTAACACCGATTTCTTTAAACAATTCACCGTATTTTTCAAAAACGTCTTTGTAGAAAACCGTTACCGCGTGACCAAATACGATAGGGTGAGACACTTTCATCATGGTGGCTTTTAGATGCACAGACCACATGATGTTGTCTTCTTTTGCTTCTTGTAGGGAAGCTTCAAAGAAGGCACGCAGTTTAGTGCAGTTGATGTTCATGCTATCGATGATTTCGCCAGCAAGAAGCGGCAAAGATTTTTTCAGTTCAACAGAGCCGTCTTTTTTCACGAATTCGATGTTAACGGTTTGCGCGGAATCCATAGTAACGGACTGCTCAGAAGAGTAAAAATCACCGTCGCGCATGTAATCAACGTGCGAAACAGAGGTTTTGCTCCATTTGCCCATTGAATGAGGGTTCTTACGAGCGAAGTTTTTAACCGCTGCTGGTGCGCGACGGTCTGAGTTACCTTGACGTAATACAGGGTTTACTGCGCTGCCTAGTACTTTGGAGTAGCGAGCAAGTACGTCTTTGTCTTCTTCAGTCTGTGGGTTTTCTGGGTATTCAGGAAGACCGTAGCCTTCTGCGTTCAATTCTTTGATAGTGGCGTATAGCTGAGGCAGAGAGGCACTGATGTTAGGTAATTTAACAATGTTTGCTTCAGGGTCAGCCGTCAAATCGCCAAGAAATTTAAGACCGTCTTCTGCTTGTTTGTCAGCAGGTAGCTTATCAGCAAAAGCGGAAATTACACGACTAGCCAAAGAAATGTCAGTCAGTTTCAATTCGATGTCTGCTTCTTTTGCAAAGGCGCCAAAGATAGGCAGCAAAGAAGCCGTCGCCAGTGCTGGCGCTTCATCGGTGAAGGTATAATAAATAGTTTGTTTTGTAGACATGTAATTCCCCTAACATTTAAGGCTATGTGGCAAATTAAAAGAAGAAGGCGACTTATGGTCTCCATTCTCAAAATATATCGATGTGCTAATGATTATTTTGGCCAATATACTACCTAAAAATAAATGGCAGAGATATTGGATAAAAATATACTCATAATAGATGTGAGTTATTCTCATTTAATCAAGGTGTTGCAATGATTAACTTTTGGCTTTTTTAGCGTGAAAAAAGCAGAGCAAAAAAAAGACCTTAATCGGTCTTTTTTTGGATGCTAGTTTCGCGCTTCTAGCGCATTTAGTAAGGATTTTCTTTTAAAAATCAAATGCCAGCGTTTGCCACCAAGTTGACGCCAAAGCATGGCGGCACGGATGCCAGCCAATAAAGTTGCACGTACTTGGTTGGCGATGGTTGGCTGCTGTAAGAAGCGGCTGTCGCCATGAACTTGAATGCGAAATGACAGCTTGCTCAAGGAATCTTGGTAAATGCCAGAGATGGCCGCGATCATATTTTCATGAAGAATGTCTTCATAATGCGCTTTTTGGCGATCTAACTGACTGATGCCTTGCCCTAGAGCGGATAACACATCAGGGGACTTTTGCAGCTTACTTTCTAAATGTATGAGACTCAGTGCGTAACGCAAAGTGTCTGGGTTCACACTGCTGCGCTCCTTACCTAGGGCTTGGCGAGTGATGCGTCGGCCCAAGGCAAGGTTGCTCTGACAATCCCATTGACCGCCATAGATATCCTCTGTCGCGTCTGCGTTGACGAGTAATATGCTGTTGATCAAAGGCTTTAAGCCATCGTTATCTATCTGGCCTGTTTTTGCTAAAGTAGCCACAAGTTCGGCCGCCTGAAAAATAGCGGATAGGGCAATGGTTTGCTCTTTTTCTCGTTGACTCACAATAAACGGTCTCTCACAGTAATAGGCATGGTTTATTTGTTAAAAGCGACATTGATAATACCGCCGCCTAAACATAAATCGTCTAGGTAAAAAACGACGGATTGTCCTGGTGTAATGGCGCGTTGCGGTTCAATAAATGACACTTCAACTCGGCCATCGGTTAATTCTGTGATGGTGCAATCTTGATCTGCTTGGCGATAACGGCATTTTGCTTTGCAGGTCAGTGGGAAGCTTGGTTTGGTGCGCGCAACCCAGTCAAAGTTGTCGGCAATCAAGTGTGTTTTAAACAAAGACTCATGTTGGCCGCCTTGAGTGACGAGCAATACGTTTCTATCTAAGTCTTTTTCTACTACATACCAAGGTTCGTCAGGGTAATTGGATAAGCCACCAATGCCTAAGCCTTGGCGTTGGCCAATGGTGTGGTACATCAAGCCAAAGTGGCGGCCAATTTTATCGCCGCTGAGTGTTTCAATGTCCCCAGGCTGAGCAGGCAGGTATTGCTCTAAGAAATCTTTAAAGCGACGTTCACCAATAAAACAGATGCCAGTGCTGTCTTTTTTGTTGTGGGTGATTAAGCCAAATTCTTCTGCTAAACGACGAACTTCTGGTTTTTCTAGTTCACCAACAGGAAACAGGGTTTTGGCAATTTCATCTTTACCAACCGCGTGCAGGAAGTAACTTTGGTCTTTGTTGGCATCTAAGCCTTTCAATAGCACGGGTTCGCCATTGCGTTCGCCACGACGTACGTAATGACCGGTTGCAATATAGTCTGCGCCCAATTCGATTGCGTACTCAAGAAAGGCTTTAAATTTGATTTCTTTATTGCATAAAATGTCTGGGTTAGGAGTGCGGCCTGCTTTGTATTCTGCAAGAAAGTGCTCAAAAACGTTGTCCCAGTATTCTGCTGCAAAATTGGCCGTGTGGAGCTTGATGCCCAGCTTGTCAGAAACCGCTTGAGCGTCCGCTAGATCGTCTTTTGCCGTGCAGTATTCGGTGCCATCATCTTCGTCCCAGTTCTTCATGAATAGGCCTTCAACTTGGTACCCCTGCTGCATCAGGATAAGCGCTGATACGGATGAATCTACACCACCAGACATACCTACGATGACTTTTTTGTCGTGGTTAGTCGATGAGTCTACGGGGGTTCGTTGTTCAGTCATGACCTATTTTTACTCTACTGTGAAGAGGCATTGCCTCAATGAAAAGGATGTCATCATTGTACTGTATTTTTCTTATCTGGGCACAGCCACCAAGTGCTGATCTGACAAGAAAGATAAGGAGATAATGGGGTTATTTAATGAATCTTCAAGACAGGTTTTGATTAAAGGGCTGCGATGCGGCTCTAACAGTATCTCTTCGTACGTGAGCCAATGGGACGACACTATGTCTGGGTCAAGGCTTGTATTGGTAGGCGCAACGGGTTCACACAAAACGCAGACACGATGATAGGTGTCTGCGCCTTCAAAAGGCGTGAAGGCGTAAAAGCCAAGTAAGCCAATGGGTTTGACGAGCCAGCCAGCTTCTTCTTTTGTCTCTCTAATCACGGCGTCTAACAAGCTTTCGTTATTTTCTACGTGTCCGGCTGGCTGATTGAGGACGAGTGTTCCGTTTTGCCATTCCTTCACCATGAGATACTGCTGGTCTTTTTTGACTAGAGCGGCGACGGTCAGGTGCGGCAGTCTTCCTCTTTCTTTGTTGCTCAAAATGTGTCACCTCGTTCAGTAATTCTGTGCTTGGTTCTGTGTGTATCCATTCGCCCGAGGGTAGCTTGTCTAGTGTGTAAGGGCCAATGGCGTAGCGAATTAAACGCAGAGTGGGAAACCCTACCGATGCCGTCATGCGCCGCACTTGTCGGTTCTTTCCTTCCTTGATTTGTAGGCTGATCCAGCTAGTAGGAATGGCTTCACGGTGACGAACAGGAGGGACTCTTGGCCAAACGTCTGGCGCAGACATTCTCTCCGCTTGAGCGGGTTTTGTTAGGCCGTCTTTTAGTTCAACGCCTTGTCTGAGTTGTTGCAGTGCGGCGTCGGTGATTTCACCTTCGACTTGTACCCAATAGGTTTTCGGCCATTTGAAACTGGGGGAGGCGACAATGTGTTGAATCGCTCCTTGATTGGTTAAAAGCATTAACCCTTCAGAGTCATAATCTAGTCGCCCGGCGGCATAAAATTCTGGCACATTGATAAAATCTGCCAGTGTGCTTTTTCCGTCGTCAGTGGAAAATTGGCTCAGTACTCGAAAAGGTTTATTAAATAAAATCAAATTTGAGGGCATGTATGGGCAAATCTAAATCGTAAAGTTGCTGTGTTAAGAGGTTGAATTGTCAGGCGATAAAAAGCTCCTCACAATTCCATAGAAGCGTAAGATAGCAAAATCAATAGACGATAGCGATGAAGCAGTTAGAGTTCGGCGAGTTGCGCAGGCTCTGCTGTTTCTTTGCTTTCGTTATTATTGTCGCTGTCAGATGGTGCGACAGGGGTGATGTCGATGGCATGTAAGCCTCGTTTCCCCGGTTCGACCTTAAAGGTGACGGCTTGGCCGGCTTTTAGGGTTTTATAGCCTTCAACGTTAATAGCCGAGTAATGAATAAATAAATCTTCATCAAACTCTTCAGAAACGATAAAGCCATAGCCTTTAGCGTTGTTGAACCACTTCACTGATCCACTATGCATGAGTCACTCCTTATCCACTCTCAAGTGTCGTTAATAATCAATAATTAGTTGCAAACTCTCTTAGACCTTGACTGTCATTCGAGTTTTGTTGCAACGTAGTTAAAACATCTATATGAACGAGATTGCTAAATAGGTTCAAAGTGTTCTCAAGCGTTCAATGTTAGAATTATATTCATAAACATTGATTGCGTATTTGATCCACTATTATTGAGCGTAGAAGTCGTTTTGTTATTTGTAAAATTTAAGTGGTGATATGTGTAATTATTAAGTCGAAACAAACCGTATTTGGTGAATTTTGTGAAAAAGTGTAGCCTCAGAGGCATAGGATGATTGTAAATCAACAAATTAGACTAATATCAGAAGAAGATGAAGCGGGGCATTCTAATGTCGCTATTGCTCCGCAAGAAACGGAATTAAAACCACCATCCATGTATCAGGTGGTGTTATTTAATGATGATTTTACGCCAATGGATTTTGTCGTATTTGTTCTTCAACGTTTTTTTTCAATGGATGGAGAGAAGGCCAATCAGGTAATGCTAGAGGTGCATCAAAAAGGGAAAGGCGTTTGTGGTATTTACCCTTTTGATATTGCCGAAACCAAAGTAGCAATGGTACAACAGTTCGTAGAACAGAATGAGCACCCCTTAATGTGTGACTTACAAAAAGTCGACTGATTCAGAGTGAGGGAATAGCAATGTTAGATAAAGAACTTGAACAAACCCTGAATAATGCCTTTAAAGCGGCGCGTGACAAGCGCCATGAATTCATGACGGTAGAACATTTATTGTTGGCATTGGTTGAAAATGGTGCTGCATCAGGTGTTTTGGCGGCTTGCGGTGTGAGCCTAGAAACATTGAGCAAAGAGCTTGAAGAGTTCGTTGATAGTACCACGCCGCTTATTCCTGAAGACGATGTAGAGCGTGAAGTTCAACCAACCTTAGGTTTTCAGCGAGTGCTGCAGCGTGCTGTCTTTCATGTGCAATCTTCGGGTAAACGTGAAGTGACTGGTGCTAATGTCTTGGTGGCTATTTTTAGTGAGCAAGAAAGCCAAGCTGTTTATTTATTAAAACGCCATGGTGTTGCCCGTATCGACGTGGTGAATTATGTCGCCCATGGTATTTCAAAATTGGGTGATGCCTCCCAAGGTGTGGAACAAGAAGAAGAGGAAGCAGAAGACAGTTCTGCTGCCCCTTTGCAAAAATACGCAACCAATTTAAACGAAGAGGCCAAAGCAGGCAAAATTGATAAGCTTATTGGTCGTGAGTACGAAGTAGAGCGAGTTATTCAAACCCTCTCGCGTCGCCGTAAAAACAATCCACTTTTAGTGGGTGAGTCGGGTGTCGGTAAGACCGCCATTGCTGAAGGCTTAGCAAAGCGTATTGTTGATGGTCAAGTGCCTGATGTGATCGCAGACGGAGTGGTTTATTCACTTGATCTAGGTGCTTTGTTGGCGGGAACTAAATATCGTGGTGATTTCGAGAAACGTTTGAAACACCTGTTAAGTGAAATCAAAAAGCAACCTAACGCGATTCTGTTTATTGATGAAATTCATACCATCATTGGTGCGGGTGCTGCATCCGGTGGGGTAATGGATGCTTCCAATTTATTGAAGCCTGTGTTGAGTTCTGGTGGATTGCGCTGTATTGGTTCCACGACGTTTCAAGAGTTTCGAGGTGTGTTTGAAAAAGATCATGCCTTGGCGCGACGTTTCCAGAAAATTGATGTGAACGAGCCTAGTGTTGATGATACCTATCAGATCTTGAAAGGTATTATTGGCGCATTCGAAGAGCATCATAAAGTCAAATATGAAGAGCCTGCCTTATTGGCGGCGGCGGAGTTGGCGCAGCGTTATGTAACGGATCGTCATATGCCGGATAAAGCCATAGACGTGGTTGATGAAGCCGGCGCTTTCCAGCGATTACAGCCAGAAGGTAAGCGTAAGGAAGTTATCACCGTGGCGGACATCGAAGAGATTGTGTCTAAAATTGCTCGTGTTCCTGTTAGAGCGGTGAACTCGGATGATCGTCAGATGCTGTCTAACCTTGAGCGCAACCTGAAAATGGTGGTGTTTGGGCAGGATAAAGCGATTGATTCTTTGTCGTCTGCGATTAAATTATCAAGAGCCGGTCTAAAAGCGGAACAGAAACCCATAGGTTCCTTCTTGATGGCGGGTCCGACAGGGGTGGGTAAAACGGAAGTCACCAAGCAGCTTGCTAAGCAGCTCGGTTTGGAATTGATTCGTTTTGACATGTCTGAGTATATGGAACGTCATGCGGTGTCGCGTTTGATAGGTGCGCCACCGGGTTATGTGGGATTTGATCAAGGTGGTCTTTTGACGGAAGCCGTGACTAAAAATCCACACAGTGTTGTCTTGCTAGATGAGATTGAGAAAGCGCATCCAGAAGTCTTTAATTTGCTGTTGCAAGTTATGGATCACGGTACTTTGACGGACAATAATGGTCGTAAAGCGGATTTCCGTAATGTCATTCTTGTGATGACGTCGAACGCTGGGGCCGAGGAATTGGCGAAACGTTCAATTGGCTTCTCAAGTCAAGATAACTCCACCGATGGCTTAGAAATTATTAATCGTACTTTCACGCCAGAATTTAGAAACCGGTTAGACGCTGTTATTCAGTTCCAGCAATTGGATGAGCGAATTATCTTTAACGTAGTGGATAAATTCTTGGTTGAGTTGCAGGCTCAGTTGGATCCTAAAGGCGTGTTGCTTGAAGTGTCCGATATGGCAAGAGGTTGGTTGGCTAATAAAGGCTACGATCGCCAAATGGGTGCACGCCCGATGGCGCGAGTGATTCAAGAGCATTTGAAAAAGCCATTAGCAGATCAAATTTTGTTTGGCGACTTGAATGAAGGCGGTCATGTTAAAGTGATATTGGATGAGAAACTTGATGAATTGAAATTTGATGTGGTGAAAGAGGCGGTCGTTCATTAATTTGACGACGTCTTTGGCATTGTATTGATGTAAACCTTCATCGATTAACTTATCGAGAAATATAAAAAAACCGGACTGAGTCCGGTTTTTTTATGCTTGCACTCAGCTCTTAAAGAAGAGCGAATGCCTTAGCGAGAACGGTAAACGATACGGCCTTTACTTAGGTCGTAAGGTGTTAGTTCTACTTTTACTTTGTCGCCAGTCAAGATGCGGATGTAGTTTTTGCGCATTTTTCCGGAGATGTGTGCGGTTACAACGTGTCCGTTTTCTAGTTCGACACGGAACATGGTGTTTGGCAACGTATCAATGATAGTGCCTTCCATTTCTAAGCTGTCTTCTTTTGCCACAATATGTGTCCTATGGTGTTAACTTTAAATTAGTAGACGCCGACCATGCCTATTTGACGGTCTGCAGACAAGGAGAGGAGTGGTCTCTACTTCGGCCGATTGATCGCTAAAAAATGGATTATCGTTGTTTAGCGACGTCTGAATTTTGATCGAGGCATATTTTGCCTAAAAAGACGACGTAAGGCAAACCCAGAAGGGTAATGCGCTGTGCTTATTTTAGACAATTGCCCTTTTTTTAGTCGAATGTCCCTAAATTGGCGAGTAATTGGTTTTTATTTGGCGTAATGATGAGTTCTGCAAGCGAAGAGGAGAAAGACTTTCTCGGCATCAATTGAGCACCTAAAGTAAGCAGGTGCTCAGACTCCACTTGGCAATCAATGAGTTCTATTTCGAGTTCTGAAGCGATTTTACAGAAGCCATTCAGCGCCATTTTTGATGCGTTAGGGCGCAGTGAAAACATAGACTCACCAAAAAACACTTTCCCCATAGCTACCCCATAAAAACCCCCAACGAGTTGGTTGTCGACTCGCGCTTCGATTGAATGCGCGTACCCTAACGCGTGCAATGCTTGGTAAGCCTGTTTGATGTCGCTGGATATCCAGGTGCCTTCTTTTTCACGCAGTGATGCACAGTGTTCCATAACTGCTTGAAAATCTTGATTGATGGTAAACGACCAGTTTTCTTTGTTGCGAGCTTTGCGAAGAGAGCGAGATTCATGGAACTCTGGCGGTCGTAAAACGCACCGTTCTTGTGGGTGCCACCATAAAATAGGGTCTGGGTCACTGTACCAAGGGAAGAAACCTTTGCTGTATAGATGAATAAGGCGAGCCGGAGAAAGGTCGCCACCAACCGCAGATAGGCCTTCTGGATCATCCAGTGCTTTGTCTGGGTCTGGGGTATCGTCGATACACTCTGTGAGCAAAACGAGCTCTTTTTCCGTGTTTTCTTGTTCTTGCATAAGAGAGGCGAGCCTTTGAGGGTAAAATGGCGACATGACAGTGGTGCGCATTTTAGCGTGAATTAAAATGACAATAAAACGGTGTTTTTACGCATTCTTTTTACAAAGGTGTCAGTTCTGTCTGTTTAGAGTTTATTATCTGTGTAAAAGCAAGGGTGTAATATTTTGACAAGGGCTTTTTATGGTAAGCTATGGGCACTTGCCGCTCAATTTTGGGTGGGTATTGATCTCTGATTTGGTATGAATAGGATGGACGTGTTTTGGCAGAAGAAATGAGTGAGTCTGGACGATCACCGATATGGGATATGTTTGCCAAACAGGCCGCGTTTATTGCAGCTCTGCTTTTTTTGTTTTTCTTTGCTTTGGCGATTTATTCTTACAGTCCTGATGACCCAGGTTGGTTTTACTCTGGGCGCGATGGTTCTATTCATAACTCGATGGGGCCGATAGGTGCCGTTATAGCCGATTTGTTTTCGGGCTTCTTTGGGTCATTGTTTTATTCGTTGCCGCCCTTGTTCTTATGGGTAGCGATTATTTTATGGCGTAATCCGCACAAACTGCTTCCTCTTAATAACACCTTGCTGTGTACGATTGGGGGCATCTTATACCTCTCTTTTGGCTCTGTATTATGTTACCTCCACACCGTAGGGTCTGCGTCATTACAGTATGGCGCCGGCGGTATTTTAGGTCGAGGGCTTGGTAATCTGTTAAATCGATTTATTGGTTACGATGGCGCCACCTTAGTTGGATTAGCATTTGTGGTGTTGGCATTTACCCTTTTATCGCAAGTTCACTGGTTAGCTTTAATCGATAAATTGGGTGAAAAAACCTTTAATTTAGTCATGCAGATACGAGAGAAGTGGCAGTCGAAAAAGGCGCAAAAGCGTGAGCGTACAGAAAAATTAGCCGATACAGAGGTTCAAGACGAACCAGAAGAGCCTGCAATTGTTCGCAAACGTCGTAAAAGTCGCCAAGAGCCAGTGGCCGCTAAAGAAGAAACGGTAGCGCTTAAAGAAGAACCTAGTGTTGCGCTTGAAGAAGATGAAAAAGCCACGAAAAAGCCATTTGCGCTATTTGGCTTGCTGTCTAAAAGTAAAAAAGCGGCAGCGTCTGAGCCAGAAACGCTTGTTGAAACGCCCCATGAAGACCCTAGTTTTTCTGGTTTAGACGACATCGCGATCGAAGAGGTCGATATGTCTTTCGGTGACACCTTATACATTGATGAGGAAGTGCCGAAAAAAGTGGCCTCCACGCCGCCAGCGCCAGCTAAGACAAGAACGCCAGCGACGGCAGTTGAAGAAGACCCTTTGATGGCTTCACCACCGGTGAAGCCTGAAGCAGCGCAACCTGACTCGATTGGGCAAAAAGTAGAAACAATTCCCAGTCATAAACCTGCTTTTCGAACCTTGTCTGAAGCTAAGCAGCTTGATTCGTTGGGCGGCCCCGTTTCGGCGGCTGACAGTGACACCCGTGCAGAGCCTGCCTATTTGCTACCGGATCGTAGCGTGCTAACTAAGCCGAAACCGAAGCAAGGTGGTTATACTGAGGACGAGTTATTGGCCTTGTCTGAATTATTAGAGCGCCGTCTGCAAGATTTTGGTGTTAAAGCGGAAGTGGTAGAAGTGAACCCTGGACCTGTGATTACACGCTTTGAGATTCAGCCGGCACCGGGTGTGAAAGTGTCAAGGATCACTAACCTTGCCAAAGATTTAGCCCGCTCCTTGAGTGTGATGAGTGTGCGCGTGGTTGAGGTGATCGCTGGTAAGTCCACCATAGGTATTGAAATTCCGAATCAGGTGCGTGATACCGTTTATTTCTCTGAAGTGATTAACTGTGAGATGTACGACAACGCAACTTCGCCGCTGACCTTGTCTCTTGGGCACGATATTTCCGGTGAGCCTGTGGTGGTGGATTTGGCCAAAATGCCGCATGTGCTAGTGGCTGGTACGACAGGGTCTGGTAAATCGGTGGGGGTGAACGCAATGATTTTAAGTATGTTGCTGAAATCCACTCCGGATGAAGTGCGAATGATCATGGTCGATCCTAAAATGCTTGAGTTGTCCATCTACGAAGGCATACCACATTTGTTGACGCCGGTTATCACGGATATGAAAGACGCCGCAAATGGGTTGCGTTGGTCGGTGGATGAGATGGAGCGCCGTTATAAGTTGATGTCCAAACTGGGTGTGCGAAACATCGCTGGTTACAACAAAAAAGTCCGCGAAGCGATTGAGGCAGGAAAACCTATCGAAGACCCATTGTGGCAACCTGAAATGGCCATGTTTTCGGAAGACGGAGTGGCGCGAACTGTGCCGCACTTAGAACCTTTGCCTTATATTGTCATCATTGTTGACGAATTTGCCGATATGATGATGATCGTTGGTAAAAAAGTGGAGGAGTTGATTGCCCGTATCGCGCAAAAAGCACGGGCGGCGGGAATTCATTTGATTCTAGCCACCCAGCGTCCATCGGTGGATGTGATTACGGGTCTGATTAAGGCCAATATTCCAACGCGAATGGCGTTTCAGGTTTCTTCAAAAATAGACTCGCGAACCATCTTGGATCAAGGTGGCGCAGATCAGTTACTCGGTATGGGCGATATGCTTTATTTGCCGGCTGGGTTACCGACTCCGATTCGTGTGCATGGCGCTTTTGTGTCTGACGAAGAAGTGCACGCGGTGGTCGAAGAGTGGAAAGAGCGAGGCGAGCCAGATTACATTAATGACGTTGTGACCAACCCTGAAGATCTTGTGTCTGGGGACGATAGTGAAGATAAAGACGTCTTGTATGATGATGCGGTACAAATAGTAATAGAAACGCGTAAAGCGTCGATATCGTCGATTCAGCGACGATTGAAAATAGGGTATAACCGTGCTGCCAATTTGGTGGAAGCAATGGAAGCCGCAGGCTTAGTCGGCCCGATGGGGACAAACGGTCAGCGTGACGTATTAATTCCTGAATAATGCAGTGGCAGAGGTCGGGGTCTAGGAGAGTGATTTTGATGTATAAAATGATGTTGGTGTTGTTGGTTCTGTTCGCGGGTGCGGCGAATGCTGAAAGTAGTGCGTCGGCTCAATTAACCCAGTTGCTGAATCAAAACCGTAATGTTGAAGGTGAGTTTCGTCAGTCAACATACGATGAGAAAGGTAATCAGGTTCAGGTAAGTAATGGCATATTTTTGCTGTCTAAGCCGAATAAATTCGTTTGGGACAGCGTATCGCCTTACGCTCAACGTATTATCTCCGATGGCAAAACTATTTTGGTGTGGGACGTAGACTTACAGCAAGCGACTAAAAAGCCGTTTGCAGGAACCGCCAGTAATTCTCCAGCGGCCTTATTGGGTCAGCCCGCAGAAAGTGTTCTACCACACTATGTTGTGACTAAGCTGGGTGATCATAAATACCGTCTTGAGCCAAAAAACAAAGAAGAGATGTTCAAAACACTGACCTTGGCGTTTAAAAACTCTAAAGTGAGTGCGATGAGTATTATTGATGGTCTTGGCCAAACGACTTTAATTGAGTTTAAGAAAGTGGAGCAGCATAAGGGAGTAGCAAACGCGAACTTCTCAATGGCGGTTCCTGATGATGTGGATGTCATTGTAGAAGGCCAGTAATGGACGATTTATTCGCCGATCAGCAATCTACAGGGTACCAGCCGCTCGCAGCAAGAATGCGTCCTACTAATTTGTCCGAATACATTGGTCAGTCTCATTTAGTAGGAGAAGGTCGACCATTACGTAGAATGGTCGAAACTGGACATTGCCATTCTTTTATTTTGTGGGGCCCACCAGGGGTTGGGAAAACGACTTTTGCACAGCTGTTATCCCATGCATTGGACGCGCAATTTATTGAAATTTCGGCGGTAATGTCAGGGGTCAAAGAGATTCGCGCCGCGGTCGAACAAGCCCAGCAGTTGCGTATGATGAAAGGGGCTCAAACGGTACTTTTTGTCGATGAGGTGCACCGCTTTAATAAGTCTCAGCAAGATGCGTTTTTGCCTTATATTGAAGACGGTACTTTTTTGTTTATTGGTGCGACCACAGAAAACCCTGCGTTTGAACTAAATTCTGCTTTGTTGTCACGGGCGCGAGTGTATCGACTAAAAACACCAACGGCAGATGACATTCAGCAAGTGTTGCAGCGCGCGTTAACAGACAGCGAAAAAGGCCTAGCGAGTGCTGGGTTGCTGTTGAGCGATAACGACCTGGCTATTTTGGCGCAGGCGGCCGACGGTGATATTCGTCGTGGCTTGAATTTTCTGGAAATATTATCGGATTTGGTCGAGCCGGGTACGGCGGTATCGCACGATCATCTAGAAGATGTGTTGGGCGGCAGTGTGCGTCGCTACGACCGCGGTGGTGATGTTTTCTACGATCAGATTTCCGCTTTTCATAAGTCGGTTCGAGGGTCATCTCCTGATGGTGCTCTGTATTGGATGGCTCGCATGTTGGATGGCGGCTGCGATCCTTTGTATATAGCGCGCCGTTTATTGGCGATTGCCTCAGAAGACATTGGCAACGCGGACCCTAGAGCGCTGCAAATTGGTCTCAATGCTTGGGATGTGTTCGAACGCGTCGGTCCCGGCGAAGGCAATAGAGCCATCGCTCAAGCGGCGGTCTATATGGCGTGTGCACCGAAAAGTAATGCGGTCTATATGGCGTTCAAACAAGCGATGAGCGATGTGGCCTCTCAGCCAAGCTATGAGGTGCCTAACCATTTGCGCAATGCGCCCACATCGTTGGCGAAAAGCATGGGCCATGGTGAAGAGTATCGTTATGCGCACAATGAAGAGAATGGGTATGCGGCGGGAGAGAATTATTTGCCAGAGCTTATTTCTGGGGCTCGTTACTACCATCCTACAGAGCGCGGTTTAGAAAAGAAGATTGCCGATAAATTAGCTTGGTTGTCAGAGTTAGACAGCCAAAGCCTTATTCAGCGCTATTCAAAGACACAATAAAGAGAGTTAATAATGTTTTACTTTATGATTGCCTTAGGCGGCGCGACAGGCGCACTGGGACGCTATGGAGCGACTCGATTCATCAATAACCATTGGCACCATCACTTTCCGTTAGCGACTATGTTAATTAATGTACTCGGTTGCTTTTTAATGGGCGTGGCTTTTGTGGTGATTAGTGAGAGAATACCGAGCTTAGAACCTTATCGACCGCTTATAATGGTGGGCTTGTTAGGCGCTTTTACGACTTTTTCTACCTTTTCCTTGGAAATTATCTCACTTATTAATATGCAGGCTTGGCTAAGTGCAGCAAGCTATTTATTATTAAGTTGTGGATTGGGTATTGCCGGTGTGGCGGCAGGAATAGCCTTGGCGCGTTTCGTTTAGGTTGTTATAGAGATATTTTATCTAGATTTTAAGCACGTTTTGTTTGTGCTTTCTCATATTGATTATTTTGTTAGAGGACTTTGTTGCACCGATGTTAGATATTAAAGCGCTTCGCGCTGATCCAGAAGCCATTGCGGCACAGCTTAAGAAAAAAGGCTACGAATTAGATGTTGCTCGTTTTTCTTCTTTAGAAGAGCGTCGTAAAGCGATTCAGGTGGAAACAGAGCAACTACAGCAGTCTCGCAATGCAGTTTCTAAACAAATCGGTCAGGCGATGAAGTCTGGAGACAAGGACAAAGCGGCTGAGCTAAAAGCGCAAACAGCAACCTTGGGTGATGATCTTGAGGCGGCAAAAACGCAGCTTAGCCAAGTTCAAGAAGAGTTTGAAAGCTTATTAGAAGGCATCCCAAACATCCCTCATTCTTCTGTTCCGGAAGGAAAAACCGAAGACGATAACATCGAAATTCGTCGTTGGGGACAACCAAAAGAATTTAGTTTTGAAGCAAAAGATCATGTTGATCTTGGTGAAGCGTTGGAAATGCTGGATTTTGAAGCCGCCGTTAAAATTACGGGTTCACGCTTCGCGGTTATGCGCAGCGACTTAGCGCGACTTCACCGTGCCTTAACTCAGTTTATGATTAATACTCATGCTGATGAACACGGTTACTCTGAAGTTTACGTGCCTTATTTAGTGAATTCGACTTCTTTAAAAGGCACGGGTCAGTTGCCGAAGTTTGAAGAAGACTTGTTTAAAGTGCCGGTAGACAAAGAAAGTGGCAATAACGACCTGTATTTGATTCCAACAGCGGAAGTGCCAGTCACCAACTTGGTGCGTAATGAAATTCTGAATGATGCAGACTTACATAAGAAGTTTGTTGCTCATACACCTTGTTTCCGTAGTGAAGCAGGAAGCTACGGTCGTGACACTCGCGGCATGATTCGCCAACATCAGTTTGAAAAAGTAGAGCTGGTTCATGTGTGCCGTCCTGACCGTTCTGAAGCTGTGCTTGAAGAGTTGGTTGGTCATGCGGAAGCCATTCTGCAAAAGCTAGAGCTACCGTACCGTACTGTGATTCTGTGTGGTGGTGACTTAGGTTTCTCTGCGCACAAAACGTATGACATTGAGGTTTGGTTGCCAGGGCAAGGTAAGTACCGTGAGATTTCTTCTTGTTCTAATATGTGGGACTTCCAAGCACGACGTATGCAAGCTCGCTGGCGTAACCCTGAAACTGGACGCCCAGAATTGGCACATACCTTGAATGGATCTGGTTTAGCGGTAGGTCGTACCTTGGTGGCCGTATTGGAAAATTACCAAAATGCCGATGGTACTGTGACTATTCCGGCCGTATTGCAGCCTTACATGGGCGGTAAAACAGTTTTGGAAAAAGCATAAGCTTTATTTAAAAAAAGCCTCTTTGGGGCTTTTTTTGTAAAACGAGATAATCTATGACAGGTAAAGTGTATTTAGTAGGCGCTGGACCAGGTGATCCAGAGCTGTTGACCATGAAAGCACATCGATTGATTACATCGGCCGATGTGGTGCTTTATGACCGTTTGGTTGGCGCAGAAATTATTGCTTTGATTCCAGAGGCTGCGGAAAAGATGTACGTCGGCAAAGCAAAATCGATGCACAGCTTGCCCCAGGAAGAAATTAATAGCCTGCTTGCTGTCAAAGCCAAAGAAGGGAAAATGGTGGTACGCCTTAAAGGTGGAGACCCTTTCATCTTTGGTCGTGGTGGTGAAGAGCTGGAAGAGCTGGTGCAAGAAAGCGTACCTTTTGAAGTGGTACCAGGTATTACGGCAGCAGCGGGTTGTGCCGCTTACGCTGGCATTCCGCTGACGCATCGAGATTATGCGCAATCAGTGCGTTTTCTTACTGGGCACTTGAAAGACGGAAGTACCGAATTGCCATGGGATGAGTTGGTTCACCCTGCGCAGACTCTAGTGATTTATATGGGCTTGACCGGTTTAGAAGAAATTAGCCAATCTCTTATTCGCTTTGGTATGGTGCCCTCTATGCCGGTGGCTGTGGTTGAAAAGGGCACGACCTCTGAGCAGAGAGTGTTTACTTCCACGATTCGAGATATTCTAGCGGTTACTAAGCAAAATGACGTGAAGTCGCCAGCATTGCTCATTATTGGTGATGTTGTGACCTTGCAGAATAAGCTGGAATGGCACGGAAAGTACTAAGATTCTTCGCAAAAAAATCACTGTAATGTCTTTAAAAAAGCGCCTTTTTCACAAATGAAGAAGGCGCTTTTTGCGTTTCTAGTAAGGTGTTACTTGAATGATCGCTTTATATGCAGTTGGCGGGTTTAGGCAAACCGGCAATCTTGGCGGCGAGTTTGGGTGGGCTACCAGGGAATAGCTTCATTAGGTAGATGCTTTTGCCTTTTTCAGGGCCAAGCTCTTTAGTCACGGCTTTAACCAGTGGTCTCATGGCGGGCGACACTTCAAATTTTTGATAGAAGTTTCTGAGTAAATGTATGATTTCCCAATGCGGCTCGGTCAGCTCTAGTGACTCTTTTTTAGCAAGGGACAAGGCGAGCTCTTCTGTCCAATCGTCGAGGTTCAGCAAGTAACCTTCTTCGTCCAAAGCAATATTATCTATATCTTTGTTCATGGTTTACCAACTTATGTTTGCGTCAGCAGAGAGAGTGATAGTCACCCATTCTTCATCGCTTAATGCTGTTCCTAGTGTCGGCGTTACGCCATAGGCTAAAGCATCGCTTTGTAAGTAAAAGAGCGACAGTTGTTTTGCTTCGATTAGGGCTTCGAGAATGCCATGCTGAGCGGTACTGCGCAGGATGGCTTCTTCTAGCAGCAGTACGGAATCGCCCAATTGGAGGGCGTTACGCCAAGTTTGCTCAATATCGGAAGGATACGCTAACTGATTTATTTGATGTAGTTGCATGATTAAAACCGAAATACATGTTGGTATTGTGAAAAGAGTGCGTGCCAGTCTTCTGAATCAAGGGCTTTAGTGCCAGACCAGATATTGCCCGCTCTCATTAGTTCGCTGTTTTTTTCGACATAGATGTTTTCAATGTCGTAGAACTCAAGCCCATCAAGTAGCTTGTGCAATTGTTTGCCGTCTGTCTTGTTGGGGGCTTGGTTATCATACAAGAGGGCAAGAGCCGCACCGGACAAGCAAAGGTCAACCGGCTGCTCAAAGGTTGCCAGCACCAGTGCAAGGTCTAAGCCTTCTTTGCAGGCAAGACTTGAGTAAGGGGAGCTGCTTAGGTGTATTAAGGTGTTGTTCATAGTGGTTACCTAAACTGTATGATTTTGCTTGTGGTGCTCATGAGTTCAATCAGTGTGCCGAGCCCTTCTAGTTGGAACCCTTCAGAGAGACTGTGTTGTGAGAGCTCATAGCGTTGGCTTTCTGTTTCATTAATAATGCCTCGACGAACAGACGCAGCGATGCATAAATAAAGTGGGATCGAGTGTGTTTTTGCCAGATCAGCCCACTCTTTCCTTAGGTCGATCTCGTCTCTTGGGGGTTGAGATAGCGCATTGCCAATCAGTACCGCTTCTTCATAAAAGAACACACCATCGAGTGTGTTCTCTGGATTAAGTAGGGCGGCTTTGAGAAATTTGAGGGCGCTATGGCAGGCTTTTGTTTGATAAGGAGAGCCTGTGATCAAGAGGGCGTAGTGCATTGAATCTGGTACCTTGCTGCAAGTAAGGGGTGAGTTTACCAATAAAAAAGGCCGCATGCAGCGGCCTTGTTTTATTCTGTATTACTTGGCAGTGATTAATCGTCGTTTGCCATGCCTAATAGTGATAGAACACTTAAGAACATGTTGTACAAAGAAACGTATAGGTTCACGGTTGCCATGATGTAGTTGGTTTCACCACCATTAATGATTTGGCTGGTTTGTAGCAAAATAATGGCCGCTGAAAACAGAGCAAAACCCGCTGAGATGAAGATTTGTAAAGCTGGCATTTGAACGAAAATACCCGCGATCACAGCAAACAATAGAACAAAGAAGCCTACTGTAATAAAGCCGTTCAAGAAGCTAAAGTCTTTCTTAGAAACCAGCGCATAAGCAGAAAGGCCTAAGAAGGATAGGCCTGTAATACCTAGTGCGCTCATGATCATGCTGGCGCCATTTGCCATGCTTAAATAAGCATTTAGAATTGGCCCAAGCGTAATGCCCATGAAACCAGTTAAAGCAAAAACACATAAAATGCCAAGTGAACTATTTTTGAATTTATGGGTTAGGAACAGCAAACCATAGAAACCGACCAAAGTGATGATCAGTCCTGGATGCGGTAAATTAAAGGCCAAGCTCATGCCCGCAGTGAAGGCGCTGAACAACAATGTTAGCGATAGCAACCCGTATGTGTTGCGGAGCGTTTTGTTGGCCGATTTGGACGTGTGTGTCGAAAGGGCTTCGGTATAACGCATGAGTGGTACTCCTTAAAGTTTATGTCTACCTTATGACTTAATATGAGGCCGTTAGTTCAAAAACTCAAGGTGTGTTTGAGATAGTTACAAACTGATACAAAAACACCGAGCTAGGCTCGGTGTTTTTAATGACAGTGGATAAATGACTTTTTGGTGTTTTTGACGCTTTATGCGACGACCGCTGCTTTATGGATCACCGCGCTTTGCTTGGTTTTGTGTTTTTCAACTTGCCTTGTGAGCTTGTCTACCATAGCGTCAATAGCATGAAATAACCTGTCTTCCGAGGAGGCGGCTGCGAAAATCTCTTTGCCGGGAAGATGAAGGGTGGCTTCTGCTTTTTGTTTTTTGCTGTCTTTTAATAAAATGATGTTTACCGTGGTGATTTGATCGGTAAGTTTTGACACCTTGCTGAATTTTTCAGTGATATGATCTTTGATAGCGGGGGTGACATCCAGGTGATGTCCAGTAATGTTAATTGTATGCATACAACTTTTCTCCTCAGTAAAGTTGATTTTAGGTAGGTATTTTTAGTGACCTACCGCCTGAGCATAGAAGCCCCTTTTGGTTGTGTCAATGAGGCTTAATGTAACGGTAATGTGACTGTCATCATTATTTGTTAGCGAAAAAAAGCAATTGTTTGCAGGCCAATGGTTTTACAGGTTATCGTGCTTATGGGGCGAGCTTTTGTTAGACTGAGGGGCTAAACGTGTGAAGCGAGAACGATGTTGAACAACGATTATTTATTACCTATTTCTTTTTCAATGGCGGCTCAGGTTGGCCTTGAAGAGACGGTACTTTTAACCTTTTTAAAACAACAGTCTTATGTGCTGAATTCTGCGGTTTTGAAAATGGACATTGCGCATCTTAGTGCGCAGCTTCCTTTTTGGACTGTGCCTATGGTGATGCGCTTACTGGCCAACTTACAGATTAGCCAACTGCTTAGCTTTCAGCGACAAGATCAGTCGTTAGAAATTCAGGTGATCCCAGCACAGAGCGCGGTAAAAGAAGACAAGCTTGGTCATCCTGAAGCTGACGATCCCTTGATGAATAAAGTAAACCGTTTGCAACAAGAGGCGCGCGACAACGCCAGCGGCAGTAGGGGCGCGCCAATGCAGCCTTCATCGCAATCGAATTTTACGCCGAAGTCGCCTCAGATGTCGTCGCCTAAAGCGAACTATGCGCCACGGCCTGCTGCTCGACATAATGATTTTTCTGCGCAACCGCCAGTGGTTAATGACCGTCGTGGCATCACGGATTTTGATTTGTATCTAGAGCAGAAAGAACGTTCTCGACAGCCGGATCAATGGCAGCCGGAAGAAGCAACGTTGGAGCAAATTACCCAAGCAGGTATCGGCAGAGAGTTTGCTTTATCGCTGCAGGCGGAATTTTTACTGCGCATCAAAGAGCAGCGTAAAAATGTCAGAACTTGGAACAGTGAATTTTTTAAATACGTAAAACGTCAGTGGCAGTACAAACAATCGGATCGGTCTTCATATGAAGGAACCTCAGGCAGTTCAAAATTTAATAAAACCTCTCGAGAGCAAGTTAGCGACGCCCTCACCAACATCCACGACACAGACTGGTAATACTCAGCAGGATACCCAACGTGACGAGGCGCAACAGCAAACTCGCGTGTTGGTTAATATGTTGTTTGCTCGTTTTAAAGCGATCTACACACATAAATTTGCCTCTGCTTACAGTAACCCAGACGAAGTGAAATTGGCGAAGCGAGAGTGGGCTGTTGCTTTAAAAGGCTTTCAGGAACCGTTATTGGCGTATGCGGTCGAACGTACCAAAGAAGTGTATGCATGGCCGCCGACCATTTCTGAATTTCTAAAACTGATCAACACGGCTTACAAAGCGTACGGTTTGTTGGACCCACGTTCGGCGTATTTAGAAGCTTGTGCTTGTCGCTCAGACCCTCTTTTGTATGCTTGGTCGCACCCTGCGGTTTACTTTGCAGGCTCGCAAACCGGCTGGTACAAACTTAAGTCTGAAGAGGAACGTGTTTCATGGCCGCTTTACGAAGAAAACTACATCAAGGTGGTTGATCGGGTTATTTCTGGCGAACGTCTTATTATCCCAAGGGTTGCTATGATCGAAAATAAGCACTCCGAGGGAATCGATGTGCTTATTAGTGACATTGCCAAGGCATTAAAATTGCCAGAAGAAGAGGTTGCTCCGGTGCTTTACTACACTCAAAAGACCTTGGGAACAGGCATTCGTCAGCGCTATCGCCTTATAGCGCAGGAGAAACTTAAGTTAATGGGGTATAACGGAATACTACCTGAGTAAAAATTCATTTCATTAAACAGTTATTTTGTTAGATAAATAAATGTTCTCAGTGCTATGAGACTGGTGTCATTCTGGTTAACATAGTGAAAGAGGACTAAGTTAACTAGTTGGTAAGGTGGTTTCTTTGTTGAAAATCCTGATAGTTGATGATCATGATATGGTAGGGCAGGGTATTAGCCGTGTCTTGCAGGATGTCGCAGGTGTGGATGTTGTGGGCATTGTTCACAGCGGTGAAGACGCTATTGTACAGTCGCGTGCGTTGCTTCCTGATATTGTGTTAATGGATGTGCATATGCCAGGCATTGGCGGCCTAGGAGCGACAAAAGAAATTAAACGACTGACGCCAAAAGTAAAAGTCATTGCGTTGTCGGCATTAGAAGACAGCCTATACCCAGTAAAGTTGTTAGAAGCGGGCGCTTCTGGCTACTTAACAAAAGGTACGAATACAGAAGAGCTGTTAGAAGCTTTGCATGCGGTCCACAAAGGTGGTCATTATATTGCTAAGAGCGTGGCTCAGAAAATGGCGCTGGCCAAATACTCCATTGATAGCAAAGGGTCGCCATTAGAGTCTTTGTCAGATAGAGAATTGCAAGTGGCTCAAATGATCGTAGACTGCAAAAGGTCGACCGAGATCGCAGAGCATTTAAATGTTAGCCCTAAAACCGTTAGTACCTACCGAACACGTATTTTTTCCAAATTGAATATAGAAAGTGATGTTGAGCTTATTCATCTGGCGGTGCGTTATAATGTCCTTGGTATGGGGTCGTAAACGAGGTTTGTTTGACTCACTCAGAATTTGATCCAAAGCACTTTGTTAGCCATCTAACAACTCGACCTGGCGTCTATAGAATGTATGGCAAGGGAGAGTTGCTGTATGTCGGAAAGGCGAAAAACTTAAAAAGTCGCGTATCCAGTTATTTTCGGGCAACCGGGCTTACCACCAAAACCATGGCGTTGGTGAGTCGTATAGACGACATTGAAATCACGGTCACCAAGAGTGAAACCGAAGCTCTGTTGCTTGAGCAAACACTCATTAAACAGCATCGCCCGCCTTACAATATCCTGTTGCGGGACGATAAATCCTACCCTTATATTCTGCTCTCCAATCACCATCATCCGGCTCTATTGTTTCGTCGTGGCACCAAAACCGATTCAGGTAAATTGTATGGGCCTTTTCCTAGTGGAACCGCTGTTCGAGAAAGTTTGAGCACCATGCAAAAGGTGTTCAAAGTTCGCCAATGCGAAGATGGCACCTATGCGAACCGATCCAGACCTTGCCTCCAATATCAAATCAAACGATGCTCAGGGCCGTGTGTTGGCTTAATTGACGATGCTCAATACGCGGATGATGTGCGACATGCTAGGATGTTTCTTGAAGGTAAGAGCCAAGAGTTAACGGGCGAAATTTCTGAGAAGATGAAAGCCGCCGCATTGGATATGGCGTTTGAGCGGGCGGCAGAGCTACGCGATCAAATGATCCAGCTTAAGCATATACAAGAGCAGCAGGATGTCTACGGTCAAACTGGGGATGCAGACGTATTGGCAGCGATCATTCAGCCTGGTGGTTTGTGTGTCCATGTGATGATGGTGCGACACGGTAAAGTCATTGGTAGCAAAAGTTATTATCCAAAAATGCCCATTGAAATAGCCGAAGGGGAATTGTTATCGTCGTTCATTGCGCAGTTCTATTTGGGCGGCATTCAAGAGTTGCCAAAGGTGATTATTACCAGCCATGAGCTGGAGGACAGCGACGCCTTGGTCGAAGGTATTTTTGAAACGACACAAAAACGCATAGAAGTGTTGCATAATGTTCGTGGTCAGCGTGCACGTTGGATGGATCTGGCAAAACTCAACGCTGAGCAAGGCTTGCAGTCACGTTTATCGGATAAACGTAATCATTTTAGCCGCGTGACCGCATTGCAAAAATTGTTAGGCTTTACCGATCCGCCAAGTCACATGGAATGTTTTGATATCAGTCACTCAAGTGGTGAGGCAACTGTCGCATCGTGTGTGGTGTTTGGTCCTGATGGGCCGGATAAAAAACGTTATCGCTCATTTAATATAGAAGGCGTGGAGCCGGGCGATGATTATGGCGCCATGAAGCAAGCCCTGACCCGACGTTATAAGCGGGTCAAAAGTGGTGAGCTAGACACACCGGACGTGTTGTTGATTGATGGCGGTAAAGGTCAGTTAACGCAAGCGGAAGAGGTTTTAAAAGAGTTAGGGTTGGTTAATATCTTTTTATTGGGTGTTGCCAAAGGGGATACTCGTAAACCAGGCCTTGAAACCTTGTACATAGGCTCTAAAGAAGACGAAGTGGTATTGCCACCAGATTCTTCAGCGCTTCACCTGATACAGCACATACGAGATGAGGCGCACAGATTTGCAGTGAAAAGCCATCGTCGCCGTCGAGATAAGAAAAGGCGGCATTCGGTGTTGGAAGATATTCCCGGTATTGGCCCTAGTCGACGTAAAGAATTATTGTCTACTTTTGGGGGTTACCAAGAGTTATTAGCCGCCAGCCAAGCTGATATTGCTAAGGTAAAAGGCATAGGTGTGAAGAAAGCCGAAGAAATTTATTTGCACCTGCATAAGAGTTGATTTTGTTGTACGTTTTACAGACTGAAATAGGAAAAAAATGAACATACCGAATATATTAACCTCCCTGCGGATTTTTATGATCCCGATTTTGGTGGCTATTTATTATTTGCCGTGGGAAGGGCGTTATTACACGTGTGCAGCGGTGTTTGCTGTGGCTGCTTGGACGGACTGGCTTGATGGCTATTTAGCAAGAAAGCTGAATCAGACAACGCCATTTGGCGCCTTCTTTGATCCCGTGGCTGACAAGCTTATGGTGTCGGTGGCCTTGGTTATGTTGGTAGCGAGTTACTCAGATCCATTAATGACACTTGCAGGGGCCGTTATTGTTGGTCGCGAGATTGTGATTTCAGCGCTGCGTGAGTGGATGGCTGAAATGGGCAAGCGCGCCAGTGTGGCGGTGTCTTATATTGGTAAGTTGAAAACCGCCATGCAAATGTTGGCGATCTTTATTTTATTAGGTAGCCCGCCGGGAACCATGTGGTCAGTATTTGGCCTATCTGTGTTGGTTGTCGCGGCGTTATTAACGCTTTGGTCTATGTATATTTACTTAAAAGCCGCGTGGCCGGACTTGGTGCCTAAGAAAGCGGACAAAAAATAATCTAAATGAAAAAAAGTCGCTAAGTTAGCTATTTATTTAGATTTTTTCCTTGACGTGAAAGTTCAAATGCATAGAATATGCACCATCTTTTGAGACGCGGGAATAGCTCAGTGGTAGAGCACAACCTTGCCAAGGTTGGGGTCGCGAGTTCGAGCCTCGTTTCCCGCTCCACTTAAAAGATGTCTGATATATTGAAGGCCGGATGGCAGAGTGGTCATGCAGCGGACTGCAACTCCGTGAACGCCGGTTCGATTCCGACTCCGGCCTCCATATCAGAAATGCCCGGGTGGTGAAATTGGTAGACACACAAGACTTAAAATCTTGCGCTGAATAAGCGTACCGGTTCGATTCCGGTCCCGGGCACCATTTATGGTGCCTTTTTTTTGTCCAAATTTTGTTATCCCTCTCAATTCTAAATCCCTATCTCTTGTTAATCCTTCTTGTGTTTCCTTGTTACTCTTCAAAACATCCAACTGATTATTTCTACCTTAAGGTTCATACCAACCTAAGTCGTAAATGACTCAGAGAGCGCATACAAGCAATTTTATTGAATTGGCAGTCTCTAATATCTTCGAATACGTCCAACTCCCCGTGGAGCTGGCCTAGCATCGAACTAAACTTCGTCTTCATTATGCTTTTAAAAAAGGACTGGCTAGGGGGGGTCATTCAAAACTGGCAACCGCAAAGAAGTAGAAGCGACTGCCATCGCCTTGTAAAGAGCCGAGCCAATCGATTTATTACGCTGTGATTGGCTCCCAAGTATCGTCAGATTGGAAGCACACCAACTTTGGGCGTAAGATACAAAAGGTGATAGAGCTCAGAAAGCGGGCATCCGCTTATCATCCTAACGGAACAAGAGTGGACTAGGTTTATTGTAAATAGTTAAGAAATGAAACTTCTATAAAAAATAACAAATAGACGGAATATAGTATGGCAACTTATCAGGACACTGAAACAGGAAAACTTTATGGTCTAGCTGATTATATTGACCTTTCGACCTACGATAATCCAAGAATTCCGAAAACTTTAACAGATAAGATTATTGAAAAACCAAGTGATGATCACTTTTGGTATCTAGGTGAGTGGGTGCACATGTCAGAATTACCAGAAGGCTACCAAGAGCCAATAACCAAAGCTCCTATTTTCAATCCGGCTTGGGTTGCATTTTTATTTCCTTTAGGAACTTTTGTTTGGCCAGATGATGAGGATTTATTAAATTATACTCTTGATGATATTAATATGCATAGATGTGATAGGAGGAGATATAAAAGAGTTTCAATGTCACTGAAAATAGATGACGATCATGAACTTCCTGTCTTAATTTCTCATGATGGAGCATTAGCTTTAGCATTAAACCCTCAAACTATATCTGCAGATAAAGCTGTAGAGAAAATTAATCGTATAAAGGGGGCTTTATTTCTCGGTGGTCTTACTCAAATAGAAGCAACTGATTATAAGAACCTTGAGGTAGGATCGTTGTCTATTGATGATGATCTTATAGAGTCTAATATATCAAGCCATCACAATAGATTAAGAAATAATGAGCTGACAACCTCGGAAAATATTTTGCTCCTTAACCCACGTTATATTAATGTTTCAACGATAAATTCTTCTTATATTGAAGGGTGTGGAATATTAAAAATAATTGATAATTTGATACCAGATTTTATTGTTAAAGGTCACTCAGCGCTTGTTTCGTGGAACTTATCTGATGCTCTTAGCAATTTATGGATTGTAGTTGAACAAATAATTCAGTTTATAGTCGATAAAAAAATAGGGCCAAATATCAGAGAGAAATCTAAAAAAACACAAAATTTATATAAAAAAATTAAATCGGATTATAAATGCAATACAATGATAAATAAGCTATAGCTTGCTAAAAAGGCAGATTATTTAAATAAGAATCTACATTCAAATTTAAATAAATCTAGAAGGTCTCGTAATGATTTAGCTCACAAAGGTATAACGCCAGAATTAATTAGAGTTGAAACACTATGGTTTGATATTTTAGATCTGATAAATGTAGCCAGCAATATTTCATTGAAAAATCTAATTGAAAGAACTTCTGAAACAACGACTAAACCATATGTGCTTAGAAAAATTTATCCTCCAAGATTAGCTGAAATAAGAGATATTGAACGTTTAAACTTTGGTAGTTGGGAAAAATATAAGAAGTAATGGTGACACCTAAATTCAGATAATAAGTGCGACACTGCTAATCAGGTGTAGAGGAAGCCAACTGCTGAAGTTGGTATGATTCTTCTTACCACAGAACAAAGCAGTACCAACATGAATTATCAGCAGTTGACCGAAGGCAAAAGATACCAGATTTCGGCTCTTTTAGGGCAAGAAATATCAGTGACAAATATTGCACGAACACTGAATTGTCATAGAGCCACGATTTATCGTGAGTTAAAACGGAATAAAAAAACAAAAAAATATTGTCCTGACAAAGCTCAACAAGCTTGTTTGATAAGGCGAAAGGCATCCGCTAAATATCGCATACCATCAAAGACGATTGACTTTATTCGTATTTTAGTTGAAATCGACTGGAGTCCTGAGCAAATCTCCAACGTACTCAAAAACTGTGGCGTTCCTGTTAGTCATGAATGGATTTATCAATATATCCATGATGACAAAAAAAACAAAGGGACGCTTTATCGCCATTTGAGACAAGGAAAAAAACGCTACAGGAAAGGTCAACGAACGAAAACAGAAGTGATTAAAAACAAG